>NZ_CP034951.1:1227538-1841307 GCF_004022485.1 Aequorivita sp. H23M31 | reverse complement strand
ATCCAGAATACATTCTTTTCGCCAGACTCCAGCAGTCCCGTTGAAGTTGATAAAATGTCCCTTGCTATTTCGGCCCACTTGTTCCAAAGTGAAATGTGCATCCAGCGCAAAAGCTTGTACGCGGGTAAGAATAGAATAATCTCTGTTCAAATGCCCCCAACGGGTTTGCACCACACCAATTTCCGCATCTTTGAAATAAGGAATAGTTTTCAATAACCAATCTTTCTTCGGAAGGAAGTCCGCATCAAAAATGGCTATATATTCACCTTTGGCAGTTTTCAATCCTTCTTTCAGCGCGCCTGCTTTAAAACCATTGCGGTTGGCACGAGTAATGTGTTTAATATCAAGTCCGGATTGTTGAAGTCTTTCAATGTGTTTCGCTGTTTCTCCAAATGATTCATCCGTACTGTCATCCAAGACTTGTATTTCTAATTTTTGCTTAGGATAGTCTATTTCTGAAATATTATCCAAAAGCCTTTCCATTACATACAATTCATTATAAACAGGTAATTGAATGGTCACAAAAGGAATTTCCTCTGGTTTTGAAAAATCAAAAACAAGTGTGCCAGGATGCTTTTTTCTGGCTTTTAAATAATTGAAGAGTAAGTTTAACTGCGCCAAAGCGTATAGAAAAATGAAAATGAGCGCAATGGAATAAATAAAGATAATTATGGTCTCAACAATCATTTTTTAACGCTGTATTTAAAAATCCAGCCTAGGATTTTTCCGCCGGCAAAGATAGCACCTTTTACAGTTCCTGATACTTTTGAAACGCCAATTCGGTTGCGATAAGGAACGGGAATTTCTCTATAACTATAGTTTCTCTTTAGAGCTTTGAGTTGCATTTCCACCGTCCAGCCATAGGTTTTGTCTTCCATATCAAGGGCCAACAACTTATTGTATTTAATTGCGCGGAATGGTCCCAAGTCCGTAAATGTAGAATTGAAAAAAAGTTTCATCAAAGAAGTCGCCAGCCAATTTCCAAAAATTTGAGGCATCGTCATAGAGCCATTTTCCCTTAATTCCATCACGCGAGCGCCAACTACAAAATCAATATCTTCTTGAATAATTGGAGCGACTATATTTGTCAATTCTTCAGGGTAGTCGCTATAATCTCCATCAAGAAATACTATAATATCCGGTCGGTGAGCGGAGTCGAAATGCGAAATATATTCCATTCCCTTTAAACACGCATATCCATAGCCTTTTTGCTTTTCCAAAAGAACTGTGGCACCGGCTTTCCTAGCAACTTCAGAAGTGGTATCCGTGGAATTATTATCCACCAAGATAATCTCTGAAACTATTCTAGGAATATCAGAAATTACTTTGCCAATGGATTGTTCTTCGTTAAAAGCGGGGATTATTACTTTGATATTCATTGCGAGGAACGAAGTAATCCACTCCGTTTTATTTTTATATTGCGAGGAAAGCAATCTCTAAGTTTCAGACCTCAAAGGTTTTAACTTGACCGCCGGAGGAGGAAAACCTTTGGGGTCTTATACCGTTTTTACTTATTTACAAATTTCATCAAATCCACATCATTCCCAAGCAAAATTTCGTTCGGACTTATACGATTTTCTAAAGGTCCATTTTCAAGTTTTAAAACTCCACGAGGACAAACGGCAGAACAGATGCCACAACCTACACAACTCGCACGAACTATATTTTCGCCTTTCTGGGCATATGCACGTACGTCGATACCCATTTCGCAATAGGTAGAACAATTCCCGCAACTGATGCACTGTCCGCCATTGGTGGTAATTCTAAATTTTGAAAAGAGCCTTTGTTGGATTCCCAGGATTGCAGCCATTGGGCACCCAAACCTGCACCAAACCCTATTTCCGAAAATAGGATAAAAGCCCACGCCAATTACGCCGCTAAAAACCGCACCAATCAAAAAGCCATAGGAAGCACGCAAGGTTTCGGCATCAAAGAGAAATAGTTTGTATCCAGTACTAAGGTGAAGAAGGATAAGAGCGATTATGATAACGAAATAACCAATTGCACCGAGTTGGGCATCTTTTTGCAATTCTTTTCTTTTATAAATCCAAATCCAAAGAAAAACTACTGTTAAAAGCATGGCTACACTTATAAGAAAGGTAGTTTTTGTAAGCCAATATTTTGAAGAGTCCTCACCCAAATAACTATAGACCACGGCAGTTGTCATCAACACAACAAAAACCAAAACGCTGTGAACTACCCAACGTTCAATTTTCCACGCGACGACTCGTTTATCACTTAAATGTCTAAATGGATCTCCAGCGGTTTCCGCCAATCCACCGCAACCACAAACCCAACTACAATACCAACGTTTTCCGTACTTGTACGTAAGAATTGGAGTTATAATTAAAATAGAAGCCACTCCGAATATCAGTAATCCAATTCCAATATCTCCTGCGGAAATAAATTCGTCAACTCTATATTGCTCAAAATTATAATAGTTAAGAGGCTATATATTTTTAAGATCGTAATAGGGAAGAGAAAAGGTTTCTCGGTTCAGGCGAAGCATTAGTTCGGGAATGAGAAATGCAAATCCCAATTGGAAAAACATTACAGAAAATGTTCGAAGCCTTTCATACCTGTTATGCCGATATTTCATAAGAAACTTTACTCCAAATGCTAGAATCGCTAAGGTGTAAAGCGTTCCATATACAAACCACTGACTTGCGGGATTACCACTGATAAATCTGCTTAAAGGATCAAAGAGCGCTACAATGCCTGTGTTGTTTCCATTTTCCGATAGTCCCAAATAAGCAGGAAACCAATAAAGAAGAACGTAAAAAAGAGTCAGGCCAATCCCAAGAATCCACGCCCAAAACCCGTGAGAAGTAAGCGATTTAAAATAAACTCCGTCATTTTTAATTCCTGGGTGCTTATCCGAGTATGCTGCAATAGAAAACCAAATAGTTCCCACCGCAATTGCACTTAATGCCATTGTGAGCCATAACCCTCTATTGGGAAAATCAACATTAAAAATAGCCAGAACTAATACCGTCAACCCCAGCAATCCCAGTCCGGATGATAGTTTCTGTTGGGTGTTTATTGCTTTTGGTGGTTCTCCCGCGAGAGACATATTTCTTTGGAATGTGTTCATTGTTTGTTTGTGATTTATTGGATCCAAACCCCAAAAGCCTCAAAGACCTATTGGGTTTTGCAACAACTTTACTCTAAATAATAATTATCATAATCAATTTTGTATTTATTGGAATCTAAATTGTATTTGGTATTTTCTTTATCATCAAATAAATTAAGTACAAATTTCCTTTCCAAAGAAGTCAGAATCCAAGAATCACGGGATTTAGGTTAATATAAACTATTAATCTTTTCAAATAGTCTTCTGCTTCAATTCTTTTCCGCTGAAATCTCCTTCGAAATAAATTACCCTTGCGATTGTATTTTTTATTTACTGCTTTTGCATAAGCGTTAAACAAGTTGGAGAAGCCTTGATTTGTTTTCTTATCTTCAACGTTTTTTGCCTTTATCAGGAGATGAAAATGATTTTTCAATAAATACTAGGTCAAGATTTGCGCCCCTGTAAGAATATGTTTCTTTAATAATTCTAAGAAATATGAATAAATCTGTTCTTCCATAAAGATATCTTCTCGGTTGTTTCCGCGATTGAAAATATGATAATATTTTTCTGATGCTATAGGTTCGTATTCCATATTCAGCACGGCTTTAAACCCTTAAGATTTTCTTCCTCCAGCGGAAAAGTTAAAACTTTTGGGTTTACCAAGTTAAACCTTTTTATTCGCATTAAAAATATCACTTATAGTAAAACCTCACAGTCTTTGAGACCTGTGAGGTGTGGTAACGGACATAAAAGCCGACGCTAATATTCTTTATAAAGTATCTTCATACCACCGTAAATATATCCTTTCTTAAACTTGATAAACAACTCCTATATGTATTCCCTTAACTTTTAACAAAATATAATTAAGACAATTTTGTCCGTAATTGTTTTAATGTATATATTTGCTTCATTAAAAGGAATCCCCTTCCAGGGATTATGGAAATTAAAAAAATAAATTCTCAATTATGATAAATACAGTAAACCCCAAGAAATTAATTCAGGAATTTGTAGCCGATGACTACAAAACCGCTGCAGTATTCTCTAAATATGGAATTGATTTTTGCTGCCGTGGAAATCGCTCCATCGAAGATGTTTGTGAGCAAGAACAAATTGATAAAGATGCCCTGTTGAATGATTTGGCTTCTATTTCTCAAACTTCATCAGCTCAAAGCATCGATTATAAATCTTGGCCTCTAGATTTATTAATAGATTTTATTGAGAAGAAACATCACCGATATGTAACTGAAAAATCTCCCGTAATCAACTTCTATTTGGATAAAATCGCTAGAGTTCACGGAGAAAGGCACCCTGAACTATTTGAAATTAAAGAATTGTTTCGAGAGTCCGCTGAAAATCTGGGCAGCCATATGGTGGAGGAAGAAGGAATGTTTTTCCCTTATATCAAACGAATGCTGGAAGCCAAGGAAAATGGAACTGCTCCCGCAAAACCAGAAGGATTGGAAACTGTCGAAAGACCCATTGCCAAACTGATGGAAGAGCACGATGACGAAGGCGTTCGCCATAGAGAAATTGCTAAATTATCTAACAACTTTACCACGCCGGAGGACGGTTGCAACACCTATAAAGTGGCCTTTGAAATGTTGAGAGATTTCCAAGATGATTTGCACTTACACATACATCTAGAAAACAACATACTGTTTTTGGAAGCTAAGAAACTTGAGGATTCTTTAAGTGTTTTGGTAAATTAATCCCTAACAGATTTTAGTTTGATTTTCAAACCCCAAAGGTTTCAAACACCTTTGGGGTTTATTAAACCTTCAATATTTTTATTTTGGACAAATATTCCTTCAAAATCTCTTTTTCATATTTTTTAAAAAACTCCGGATCAAAATTCGCTTCTCTTAAATTCTCTATCACATAGTCAACGCTTCGTTTTTGATTTAACCACCTATTAAAAACCTCGTGTTTCATTCGGATTCCAAAGGTGTTTATTCCTAAAAATTCGCCACTTTCTTTGTTATAAGAAACGGTAATTGCTCTTAGGTCGCTTTCGCATTTCCAATGGAATTGTTCCTCATAATCTTTTCTTCTTCCTTTTGGGAATACCCATCCGTAGGTTTGGTATTCGATATCAAAAAACTTGGCGCTATTGAACCAATGGCCTGGCCTGTACTCAAAGGGATTTCCACAGATGGTTTGAGCAAGGGCCTCGCCCATCATTCTGCCTGTGTACCAAACCGCTTCAACAGATGGTCTTAATCCAATAGGCTCACGTTGCTGGGCGCAATCCCCAATGGCGAATACCTCTTCAATATTGGTTTGTAGTTTTCGGTTAACAAGAATCCCTCTATCGGTTTCGATTTTCGAATTTTTCAGAAATGAAATATTAGGTTTTACACCGGTAGCAATTCCAACAACTTTACAAGGAATTTCTTCTCCTGAAGTCGTCAATACGGCGCGAACATTTCCTTGATCATCTCCTAGGATTTTATCCAGTTGGGAATTATGTCGCAAATCCACCCCGTGTGATTGGATATGACGTGATAGCATTTCAGAATTGAGGAGTGGAAGTGCGTTTTCCCAAAAAGCGGGCTCGCGAATTATCATAGTAACCTGAATATCTCGTGTTCGTAGCATTTCAGCCATTTCAATCCCAATCAATCCGCCCCCAACAATTACGGCGCTTGGGCATTCTTTATTATTGGGTGCGTTTTCCTCCAGCATTTCCAAATCCTGTTTGGAAACCAATCCCTGGACACCTTTTAACTCCAAACCTTGCCAACCAAAAGTGGTTGTTGTAGAACCACTGGCAATTATCAATTTGTTATAAGTAATGGAATCGCCTTCTCTAAAATATAGCGTTTTTAAGTCTGTATTAATGGATTCTACATACCCCTTCTTCAATTCCAGACTATTTTTTTTCCAAAACCAGTCTTCATAAGGTTTGATATCTTCCCATCTCATATGCCCCATATAAACATACATTAGCGCTGTACGCGAGAAAAAATAATCAGTTTCTGCCGAAATGATCGTAATCTTTTTATCTGATAGTTTTCGAATATGTCGTGCGGCTGTTATGCCTGCAATACCGTTTCCGATAATTACGATGTGCTCCATAGTCTTGATAAAATCCCGAAATTGAAGGATTTTTAAATTTAAGCATTTTCTATTGGGATGATCCTTTTAACAGTGTTAAGTTTGTTTTCTATTCTCTATCTAGGACAGCTCAAAGGAGGCTCTTTTTCCACAACGGCATAAAAATTGACTGTCTTTTTAAAATTAAAGCCAAATTCGTATGAAGACTTCTTCGATCCATTTATCCATCTTAACATTACTTCTACTCTTTTTTTTGACTGTTCCTTCTCTTTCGGGACAAAATGTTGTTGAGACAAATGCCAATTTAATTGATGCCACAATCTTTTCCCAAGGTGCGAGCCTGCATCATATAGCCAAGCAGGTATCAATCCCCAGTGGAAATTCTGAATTGGTAATTAGTCAAATCGCCCAGAATATCGATCCACAAAGTATTCGGATAAGCAGTGACAACAAACAGCTTACCATTCTTTCCGTTTCTTATGAAAGGGATTATTTGGTAAAGGGAGAAAACCAAAGTTCGCAATATATAGCGGTCAAAAATAAATATGAGGATGCCAAAGAAATTCTTGATGGTTTGACAAATGCTAGAAAGGCTGAGGAAGGCAGTCTGGCGTTGCTTGAGGAAAACAGAAAATTTGGAGGGGAGAGTGGCGTTTCTCCAACAAGTGTGGCTGCAATGATCAAGTTTTATCGGGAGGAATATAAAATTTTATCGTCCAATATTATTAAGTTGAAGGAACAAGAAGCGAAGCAACAAAAAATAGTAGACAAACTACAAAAACAAATGCAAGAAGCAGGGGGTAGCGGGAATAATGCTGGCCAGCTGGTAGTGCGGATAAATTCCAACACAGCTGTAAAAACCGATTTTGAAATCAATTACTTTTCCAACAATGTTTCTTGGACGCCTTTTTACGAAATAAATGTTGATAATTTGAATGAACCGGCGCAGCTTATTTACAAAGCAAATGTTTCCCAGAATACAGGAATCGATTGGAAACAGGTTAAGTTGGCTTTTTCCAGTGGAAACCCCCAACGCAACAATAATGCTCCCGAATTAAATCCGTGGTGGGTGGGTTTTCGCCAACCAGTGGTGTACAATCAAAGAACGTCAAATCGTCAAGCGGGGATTCAAAAGGAAAGCATGAATGGCAGTAGTGCGGAATTGGACGAGATGGTGATAGTACAAGAAAATCAATTATCCACATCTTTCGTTGTCAATACGCCTTATGACATCTATTCAAACCAAAAACCACAAGCTGTGGAGTTAAAAGAATATCAGTTACCTGCGAAATATTCTTATTTTACTGCGCCGCGTTTGGATGAAGGTGCCTTTTTGGTAGCAAAAGTTTCGAACTGGCAGCAGTACAATCTTTTGCCCGGAAATGCAAATTTGATAATTGATAACAATTTTGCCGGAAATTCCTATATCAATCCAAATTCCACGGAGGATACTTTGACATTGAGTTTGGGAAGAGACGAGCGGATAATTACAAAACGAGAAAGAATCAATGAAGAAGGAAGTACTTCTTTTTTTGGAGGCTCTCAAAAACGGGTTTACACTTATGAAATTTCCGTGCGAAATTCTCGTAAAGAAGCAATTGATATAGATGTGAAAGAACAATTTCCGTTATCTACTGAAAAGGATATTGAAATCAAGTTACTTGAAACTTCAAATGCCAAAGTAAATAATGATAAGGGAGAATTAACTTGGAACCTTCATTTAAACGCGGGAGAAACCAAGAAAGTTAGAATTTCCTATTCCGTAAAACTTCCTAAGGATAAGGTAATTTCTGGGATGTAAATTGCGAAGATCGAAGCAATCTAATTCGAGAGTTGGGCTTATTTAATAAAACTCGGAGTTTCTCTAGGACCCTTGGAAATTCATTGCAAAAAAGCCTCAGGGATTTCAAATCCTTGAGGCTTTTGCTAATAAAGAGAATGTTTAAACTCCGTTGGAGCAATAGACCATATCCGCTTTTATCCACATTTGGATGAACCGCAATCTTTACAGGTCAAACAACCTTCTTGATAAATAAGTGAAGTGCTATTACAATTCTCACACTTTTGTTTTTTGGCCTCTGTACCATCGGCAACATATCTTTTCAAGGCGCGAGCGACTCCATTTTTCCAGGTATTGATGCTTTCGCTATCCAATTGCAGACTATTGATCAATTCAACAGCTTTTTCAATAGGCATCCCGTGGCGAAGAGTGCTGGAAATTAGTTTCGCATAATTCCAGAACTCTGGGTTGAATTTATGTGAAAGTCCTTCAATAGTGGTTTTGTAGCCTCTTTTATTTTTATATTGGAAATCGTATCTGGAACTTCCATCATCATTTCTGGCTTTGATAATATACCCTTCATTTACCCATCGTGGTATAAGGATTCCATCCTCATCATCGGCAAAACCAGTAAATATTTCGTAAGGTTTTCCATCAATCAATCCGATAAAGGCAATCCATTTATCCTTGCTATTTTGAAAACGAACTACATCAGCATCCAAAATTTCAGGACGTTTTGTGGGAAAAGGAGTAAGCATTGTTTCTTGTTCCTCATCTTTTTCATCGTTAGCAATCAAAACTCCCGAACGTGAACCATCGCGATACACGGTAACTCCTTTGCATCCTGCCTGCCAAGCTTCCATATATAATTTGCCTACCAATTCCTCTGTAGCATCATTTGGAAGATTGATGGTTACTGATATGGAATGATCTACCCATTTTTGAACTGCTCCCTGCATTTTTACCTTGCTCATCCAATCGACATCGTTTGAAGTTGCTTTATAATAAGGAGACTTCTTTACGAATTTGTTCAGCTCTTCTTGAGAATAATTTTTATCAGTCGAAATCCCATTCGCTTCCATCCATTCCTTAAAGCGGTGGTGGAAAACTACATATTCCTCCCAGCTGTCGCCCACTTCGTCTACAAAATCCACGCGAACATTTTTGTCATTCGGATTCACTTTTCTTCTTCTTTTATATACGGGAAGGAAGACCGGTTCGATACCGGAAGTGGTCTGTGTCATTAAACTTGTTGTGCCGGTAGGGGCAATAGTCAACAGCGCAATATTTCTGCGGCCGTATTCCAACATGTCAAAATATAATTTTTCATCTGCTTCTTTCAATCGAAGAATAAAAGGATTGTTTTTCTCGCGTTCGGAATCAAAGATTTGGAATGCTCCACGTTCCTTTGCAGTGTTTACAGAAGCTCTATATGCTTCAAGAGCTAATGTTTTATGGATTTCTACCGAAAACTCAATTCCCGCCTCACTGCCATATTTAATTCCCAATGCAGCGAGCATATCGCCTTCCGCAGTAATGCCTATTCCCGTTCTACGGCCTTCCAATGCTTTTCTTTGAATGTTGAGCCATAAATTTCGTTCTACCGCTTTAATTTCTTCAGATTGTGGATCGGCATCGATTTTGGCGATAATAGCATCCACTTTTTCAAGCTCGAGGTCAATTATGTCATCCATAATTCTCTGGGCGATATTTAAATGCTTTTTAAACAGTTCGAAATTGAAGGAAGCATCTTTTTTAAACGGCTTGTCAACATAGGAAAATAAGTTGATTGCCAACAAGCGGCATGAATCATAAGGACATAGAGGAATTTCACCACAAGGATTTGTCGAAACTGTTTTATAGCCCAAGTCTGCATAACAATCCGGAACGGATTCTTTAATTATTGTATCCCAAAATAAAATTCCAGGTTCGGCAGATTTCCAGGCATTGTGAACGATCTTTTTCCACAATTTGCCTGCATTTATATCCTTCACGTTCTTCGGATTTTCACTGAAAACAGGATATTTTTGGGTGTAATTTTCACCATCTCTTACTGCCTTCATAAAGGCGTCATCAATTCTCACGGAGACATTTGCACCGGTAACTTTGCCTTGTTCCATTTTGGCATCAATGAAATCTTCGGAATCTGGATGGTTTATGGAAACGGATAACATCAAAGCGCCCCGACGTCCGTCTTGGGCAACTTCGCGAGTAGAATTTGAATATCGCTCCATAAAAGGAACAATTCCCGTAGAAGTCAAGGCGCTGTTTTTAACAGGTGATCCTTTGGGTCGTATGTGGGAAAGATCATGGCCTACCCCACCGCGACGTTTCATAAGTTGTACTTGTTCTTGATCAATTTTCATGATTCCTCCGTACGAATCGGAATCACCTTGATTACCGATTACAAAGCAATTTGAAAGAGATGCGATTTGGAAAGGGTTGCCAATTCCTGCCATTGGGCTACCTTGAGGTACGATATATTTAAAATCCTTTATGGCGTCGTAGACCTCTTCTTCACTCAAAGGATTGGCATAACGCTGTTCAATGCGGGCAATTTCTCTTGCTATTCGACGGTGCATATCGTCAGGGGTCTTTTCATAAATATTCCCGTCAGAATCTTTTAAGGCATATTTATTAACCCAAACGCGGGCCGCAAGGTCATCACCTTTAAAGTATTCAACGGAAGCGTTAAAAGCTTCATCTTGGGTAAAAGTTTGACGAGCAGGTTCAATTGTTTTTACTGGCATGTGTGCAGGGATTTTTGGTAGTTAAATAATTCATAATTTTATTAGGTAAATATAGTGAAATAGAAATTTGATTTTGAAATCAAAAATTAAAAGTTGTCAATAATGATTGTTAATAATCTAGAAAACAGCCTATTGCGAATTATCAACACAAAAAAGTTTACAAATAATTTAAATTCGTTCAACTGCGGTAATGTATTGAAGTTGTTGGGTTTCATGAGAAATTTATGCAGTGGTTTTATACAAAATGACAATAATCATTTTATAAAAAGGGAACTCAATATATCTTTGTAGCGTGAAAAATGTAATCCTTTTATTAGCTACTTTCATTATGTTGGCAAAGCCTTTTTGGCCGATAATGGATTATATGATTAACTACGATTATATAGTCAACGTTCTTTGTGAAAATAAGGACAATCCTGAAATGCATTGTAACGGAAAATGTCACCTGAGTAAGGAGTTGGCACATGAGGCTGGCGAGGATAGTAAAAATCCATTCAACAGTAAAACCACAAAAACGGAGATACCGCAAATAATAATTTCAGAAACCATTTCCGAATTTCTTTTTTCTACTGAAATTGAAATTGTCAGCACCCAAGCTATTGGTTATAAACCGGTTTTTCGCAATTCCCTCTTTTCTTCTAAAATTCTTCATCCGCCCCGATTAGGATAATTTATCTAGAGATCGTGATTGGAATTTTCTTATATAGGAAATTCTAAGGGATCATTCTTATTTACATTATCTAAAATAATATCAAGATGAAATCATTTAATCGTGTATCTCCATCTAAAGGGATACTATTAGGATGTCTTTTATATATCCTGTTCTTTGGTTCTTTTGGAGGAAAATTATACGCTCAGGAAGAAACCGCCGATACCTTAAAGCTTATAAATCTAAATGAGGTTGTGGTTATTTCTGCTGGCAAGCAATTGAACCATAATAAGCAACATAAACCCATGTCCTCCTTGGACGAGTTTTTGGAATCTTCCAGAAGTATCAATATGGTTAAACGCGGCGCCTATGCTTGGGAACCTACCATGAATGATATGGGTTCTGAACGTCTAGCGGTTACCATAGATGGAATGCAAATCTTTGGAGCGTGCACAGATAAAATGGATCCAGTGACTTCTTATGTAGATGTTTCGAATCTTTCGGAGGCGGAAATTGGATCAGGGCAACAAGGTGCTGCTTTCGGAAATTCCATAGGCGGATCTATTAACCTGAAATTGGATAGGAGTAATTTTAAACCCACTGGTTGGACGGGTTCCTTAGAAAGCGCTTTTGAGAGCAATAACAAATTGCGCGTATTCGGTGGCGAGTTGAATTATTCAGACGAAAAATTCTACCTAAATTCTGATATAATCTATAGAAAGTCTGATAATTATAAGGCAGGAGGTGATAGAGAAATCCTTTATTCTCAGTTTGAGAAATATAACTTTTCCTTGAATTCAGGCTATATACTTGCAGCAGATAAATCTATTTCTGCCACTTTAATATATGATGAAGCCAAGAATGTAGGATATCCAGCTTTGACTATGGACGTTTCTCTGGCTCGAGCTGTTATCGGTTCGGTCAGTTTTAATCAGGACAGCCTATTTGGACGTCTGGGTAGGTGGGAGTCCAAGCTGTATTATAATACAATAAAGCACGTGATGGATGATACCAAAAGGCCAGATGTACCTATTCATATGGATATGCCTGGGTGGAGCGAAACTGTTGGATTTTACTCGCAAGCCAATATGAGAAAGAATAATAATCGCTTCTTTTTTAAGGTAGATGGTTACCTCAATAAATCGCTCGCCGAGATGACCATGTATCCGGAAAACAGCAATGAAGCTTTAATGTTTATGCTTACCTGGCCCGATGTGCATACAATGGATTTTGGGATTTATGGGGAGGACAATATTTCCTTTAAAGAATCCTCGTTAAAGCTTTCCACTCGGTTAACTTATCATTCAAATACGGTAGCAGATGATTTTGGCCTGAACAGTTTAAAGATATTCTATCCCGATATGGATAGGACTAACACTAGATTCCTGAAAAGTTTTTCCGCACAATACCATAAAATGTTGGATGATTTTCATTTTAATGGGGGTTTATCTTATGGCGAAAGAGCTCCGTCCGTATCTGAAGGTTATGGTTTTTATCTGTTCAACAGTTTCGACAACCACGATTATATTGGCGATCCAAACTTGAAAACTGAAAGTTCCGCCGAAGCAAATGTATCTCTCAGCTATGAGAGACCAATTTTCCAGATAACGGCAGAGGCTAATTATTTTCAAGTTTTTAATTATATAATTGGAACGATAGATCCTTCGCTTCGTCCAATGGCAATTGGAGCTGATGGGGTAAAGGTTTATGGAAATTTGGATTACGCCCAATTATTCAATACTTCACTTTTAGGGCGTTATGCTCTTTCCAATGCCTTTAAATTATCCGCGCGAATTTCATATCATCGAGGTATAGATAATGAGGGTGAAAACCTTCCATTAATTAGTCCCATTTCTTACCAAAGTGGTCTGGATTTTTATAAAAACCAATATTCAGCTTCTCTAACTGTAAGTGGAGCTGGAGAGCAGGTTAATTATAATCCCGCGTATGGAGAAACTAAAACGGCTTCATATGCTACTCTTTCGGCAAGCTTCGGAAAACGTTTCTTCTTAGGTAATGATGATCTCTTTGTAAAAGCTGGAATTGAGAATATTCTTGATACTTATTATTCTTCCTATACCGACTGGAAAAACATTCCTAGAATGGGAAGAAACATTTATTTAACTATTGCTTATTCAATTAAATAACGAAAAATCAAATCTTATATAAATATGAAAACATTAAAATATATTATCGCAATACTATTTCTTACGGGCTCATTTCTTGCGTGTACAGACCAAAATGATGATGAATCTCTAGAAATCAATCCAGTTGAAGGACTTTTTAAAATTTACGAAATCTCCGAAGCCGATCATACGGTTGAAATATATTCTGAAAAATCCACACTTACGGTAGGTTATAATGAATTTGCTATTCGAATTTTGGATAAGGCTAGCAATATTTATATAACTAATGCCGCACTTACTTGGATGCCAATGATGCATATGGAATCTATGAGCCATTCTGGACCACATAGCATATTGAAAAATGTGGTGGACAATACACTATATAAAGGACATATTGTTTTCCAAATGGCTGGTAACGATATGGAATATTGGGACTTGACTTTAAAATATAACTTTAACGGACAAGAAGTAACCGTAACCCAGAAACTTTCTGTTGATCAACCTGCAGATGGGATGAAGAAAACACAGGTGTTCACCGGCGCTGATGATGTTCGTTATGTTCTGGCATTTGTAAATCCAAAAGAGCCAAAAGTTGCTATCAACGATTTTCAGGCAGTACTTTATAAAATGCAGGATATGATGACCTTCCCTCTGGTTGAAAACTATAAGATTACTGTTGATCCGCGAATGACTTCAATGGGAAATCATTCTTCCCCAAACAATCAGGATATGGTTTACAATTCGATTACCAAGATGTATGAGGGAAAACTGTCTTTTACAATGACGGGGTACTGGAGAATAAACATGCAGCTTCTTAATGAAAACGGCGATGTTTTAAAGGGGGAAGAAGTTACAGAAAACCATCCCGAAAGCTCTCTTTATTTCGAACTGGAGTTTTAGATTTTCCCCGATTTTTAGATTTGTGTAAAGACTGTAGCGATACAGTCTTTATTTTTTTATATTTGGCGCGTGAATTGGAAATGGTACATTCTTGGATTATTCACTGTTCTAGTCTTTTATGGAGCAGGTACGGAACAAACTATATTGAACTCCAACCAGGAGATAGTAGTTCGTTTCAATGCACATTCCATTTCCAGTGAGCAAGTAGATATTGCTATTTCTGAAATTACCTCTCAATTAGAAGCAATAGGGGTTGAGCATGTTCAGGTATCCGATCTAATTGATGGGAAGTTAAAAGTTTCCTACTACAGTGCTTTGGAAGTGGGAGTAATTAAAAGTCTGCTCTACAGGCAAAATAAAATTGATTTAGGCAATTCCGCTTTCAATGAAAAAAACAACATCCCAGAAGTTCCTTATGGCAATAATTCCAAACAATATCAATTAGAGGTTGTTAAGATTCATACAGATTCGGGATCTGGTGTAGGTTTTCAAGGTGTTCTGGTTGAAGCAAAGTTCTTTGGAGATCAATATTTAAAGCCAAGATTCGCTTTGGTCTCTTCTGAAATTATTTACGTTCCAAGAGATAATTTCGAAAATATAAATCCAGTTATTTATGCCTCTCTTCCTGGATTAATAACTCATTTAGATTATAAAGTACCCCAAGTACGGGCGGGTCCTTATTGCTAAATATCTTTTTTGGATAGGAGCCGTAATTTGGTTTCTAACTACTTTCCAAAAAAGTTAACTCCAATCGACGGAAAATGCAGATTTATTGATTCATATTAATAAACATTGTCTGTTCCGTTTTTTTGTTTTTCCAAATTTAATTTTATTAAATAATCTTAATTGTCAGTTTTGGCGCAAATCATATATTTGCGCTCTTGTTCCGAAAAAAAAAATCGGAACTGGGTTTAAACCTGACCAAAAAATATAAACATGCAAAATAAAGGATTAATTACCGTATTTGCCGTCCTCTTCGGATTGGTAAGTATTTATCAGCTTTCTTTTACGTTTGTTGCCAGCAAGGTAGAAAGCAACGCAAAGGATTTTGCAAGAAGCAAATATTCTGAAAATGAACCACATTTAAGAGAAGCTGCCGAAGCACGTTATCTCGATTCAGTTGGAGTGGATCCTGTTTTTTTAGGGATTGATTACAATACGGCAAAGGAAAAGGAACTTAACAAAGGGCTCGACCTTAAAGGAGGTATAAACGTAATTCTTGAGGTTTCTGTAAAGGACATCTTGAAAGGATTGGCTAATCACACCAAGGATGCTGCTTTCAACCAAGCGTTGGAACAAGCAACAGAACTTCAAAAAACCAGTCAGGATACTTATTTAGAATCCTTTTTCAAGGCTTTTGAGGCCCTTCCGGGAGAAAATAATCTTGCGTCTCCTGATATTTTCTTCAATAAGAATTTGGAAGATGCCATCAATCCAACGATGACCAATGCTCAAGTAAAGCCTATTATTGAAAGAAAAATTGATGAATCCATTACTTCTGCTTTTGAAGTTCTTAGAAAGCGTATTGATAAATTCGGAGTTACCCAGCCTAATATCCAACGTTTGGGTAAATCTGCCCGAATTTTGGTTGAACTTCCGGGAGCGAAGGATGTAAGCCGAGTTAGAAAACTTCTTCAAAGTACCGCCCAACTTGAATTCTGGGACGTATATAAATTTGATGAAATGGCTGGTTTCCTTCAAGCTGCGGATAGCAGAGCTGGAGAGATTGAAACTGCCAAAAAGGACAACGTGGCTGTTTTAGATACGGTAAGCACGAAAGCAGATACTACCGAAGTTGAGGAAGATGACGTTAGTAAGCTTTTGGGTGGACAGGATGTTAAAGATACAATTGTAGAGGATAACAAAGCCAATCCAATTCTTTCAAGAATGGTTGCACTTGGAAACCAAGGCGGACCAGTAATCGCCACTTTTAGATTAAAGGACACCGCTACAATCAATGGGTATCTACGTATGCCTCAAATTCGTTCTCTGTTGCCCACAGATATGCGTTATGCCAAATTCGTTTGGGGATTACCAGTAGCAGCCCCACAATTGAAAGGTGAGGAAACTACAGGTTTATATGCTTTAAAAAGCAATAGAGATGATGTTCCACCACTTGGTGGGAGTGTAGTGGTTGATGCCAGACAGGAATACGACCAGATGAGTAGAGTAGTGGTATCGATGCAAATGAATGGTCAAGGCGCCAAGATTTGGGAACAAATGACAGGCGATGCTTATCAGAACCAAAGTCAGATTGCAATTGTACTTGATGATATCGTATATTCTGCTCCAGGTGTTACTTCAGGGCCTATTGCGGGTGGAAGAAGCCAAATTTCAGGTGACTTTACCGTAAATCAAGGTCAGGATTTGGCCAACGTACTTCGTGCCGGTAAACTTCCAGCTTCTGCAGAGATTGTTCAAGCGGAGGTAGTAGGACCAACTCTGGGTCACGAGGCAATAAATAGTGGTATGATGTCCTTTGGAATTGCCCTTATAGTAGTTCTTTTGTGGATGATTGGATACTATGGAAGAGCGGGAGTTTTTGCCGATATCGCATTGTTGGTAAACCTTCTGTTCATCTTTGGAATTTTGGCAGGATTAGGGGCTGTACTTACGCTTCCTGGTATTGCGGGTATTGTACTTACCATTGGTATGTCGGTGGATGCTAACGTACTTATATTTGAAAGGATCAAGGAAGAGCTCGCCAAAGGAAAAGCGCAGAAAGATGCCATTAAGGATGGTTTTAGCAATGCTCTTTCATCCATTTTGGATGCCAACATAACCACCGGTCTCACGGGATTAATTCTTTTGGTTTTTGGAACTGGACCCATCCAAGGTTTCGCAACAACCTTATTAATAGGTATTGCAACTGCTTTGTTTACTGCAATTTTCGTAACAAGGTTATTCATTGAGGCTTATACTCATAAAGGAAGACCTCTTGCGTGTTCTACTCCGATTACGAAGAATCTTTTCACCAATGTGAATATTGAATTCTTGAAAAAGAGGAAAGTAGCTTATATCCTTTCAAGTGTATTAATCTTAATAAGCGTTATTTCCCTATTCACAAAAGGTCTGAACCAAGGAGTGGATTTTGTGGGTGGTCGAACTTATACGGT
This sequence comes from Aequorivita sp. H23M31, assembly GCF_004022485.1. Classification (GTDB taxonomy): domain Bacteria; phylum Bacteroidota; class Bacteroidia; order Flavobacteriales; family Flavobacteriaceae; genus Aequorivita; species Aequorivita ciconiae. The sequence continues at coordinate 1,823,856 of NZ_CP034951.1, read as the reverse complement.
TCGATTTGCCAAAGATGTAAATTCAGCTAAAATTCAAGATGAACTGATTGCCACTTTTGGAAGTGCGGAAGCAAAAACTTATGGTGGTGATAATCAATTGAAGATTACCACAAAATACAAAGTTGAGGAAACCGGAACCGAAGTAGATGAGGAAATAGAGCACATGCTTTATAATACTCTTAAAACTGATCTTCCAGCAGATATGACTTACGAGAAATTTGTGGGTGACGAAGAAGGTAAATCCTTTGGTAGGATGGAGTATTACAAGGTAAGTCCAACAATTGCGGATAACATTAAGAGAGACTCATTCTGGGCGGTGCTTGGAGCTTTGTTAGTAATGTTCCTGTACATATTGTTACGATTTAGAAGATGGCAATTTGGTTTAGGTGCGGTTGTGGCGATTTTCCATGACGTGCTTATTGTGCTCGGAGTATTCTCATTAACGTACAGCTTTATGCCGTTTAATATGGAAATCGACCAATCGTTTATTGCGGCGATACTTACTGTGGTTGGTTACTCCCTGAATGATACGGTAATTATATTTGACCGTATCCGTGAGTATTTTGGGGAACATCCAGGGTGGAAATTGAACCGTGTTATTGATGTGGCTTTGAACAGTACTCTGGGTAGAACATTGAATACGTCCTTTACAACCCTTATCGTATTGTTGTCTATGTTCCTTTTCGGGGCAGAATCCATTAGAGGCCTGCTTTTCGCAATTATCGTGGGTATTGTGGTAGGTACATATTCTTCATTGTTTATCGCAACGCCGATTATGTATGATACGGTAAAACGTAAAAGAGTTGAAGATTTAATTGACAAAAAGAAGGAGGAAGAAGTGGTTCTAGAAGCCTAATCCGGAATCTAATAAATAGAACAAAAAAGCTCGTCAGAAATGGCGAGCTTTTTTATTTATAAGTTGTTTCAAATTTGGTGATCAAAATTTCGTGGTTTATCTCAGAGTTTCAGTGAGGAGATAAATTTGATTAGGTTACTTTTACCACGAATTCAAGAATATGTTTTATGAAATTTCTTGCATTCCTGGTAATCTGTACTCTGTTCTGAAAACATACGATTTTCCCGAAGCAGATGCAAAAGTCCGTCATCAGTCCAATACCTGTCCAAAGATTTGGATTATGAAAGATTGAATTCGCATTGAGGCAATCTTAGTGAGTTTAAATTTAGAAGAAGTAATTACCGTATTCTCGAAAGCTGACTATGAAAATTCGATATTGACTAATTTTTACTGAACTGGAATTTATCTCCTTTTTCAAGATTCCAAGTATCAGAAAGGCCCGCGTTTACTTCCAGAACATATTGGGCGGGACCTTCGGAAGGAAGAGAAGACTCATTATAAGGTTTTGCATTTTTCTGAATGCTTACCACTTCTTGAGACGAGTTGAAATAAATGATATCCAATCCAAATTCTGTATTCTTCATATAAAAAGACCGGGGCTCCGAATCAGGAAAAATAAACAGCATTCCTTGATCCTTATCCATGGAGTGGCGATACATCAAACCTGTTTGGGTCTTATAGTCATCATCGGCAATCTCAATATTTAGTTTAACCAATAGGGAATCGTTTTCTGCTTTCATTAAAGTTAGTTCCCCATCCTTTTTAAAAGTTATTTCTTTAGTAAGACTTTTGTTTTCAGGATTGGATGTATCCTTACAATTGTAAAAAGTAAGAAGCGAGCCCACCAGGGCTATAAAAACAAGTATTTTTTTCATATTAAAAGTAAAATTATTGAGCTAAGGAAATCTTTTTAGAAATCGTTGAAAGATTTACTTTAATAAAAAAAAGGACGATTATTCTGCCCCTTTAGGGGGCTGGGACGTTAAGTCATCAACATAAGGATTCTTTTTTGAAGCTCTCCACATTATATATATTCCCGCAATTATAAAAGGAACACTCAGCCACTGCCCAGTAGAAAAGACTCCCAGAACATCTTCCAAGAATCCGCCTTGACTTTCCTTTACAAATTCAACTAGAAAACGAACCATAAAGAGAAGGATCAAAAACACTCCAAAAATATAGCCAATCTGTTTTCTTCGTTCAGTTTTCCAATAGAGATACCAACAAACAAGAAAAACAATCAGATAGCCTCCAGCCTCATAAAGTTGCGCGGGATGTCTAAAAGGAACGCTGTTCAGCAACTCCGAAAATTGCGGATTATGTACAATGGCATCATAAGCTTTTGATGGATTCTGGATTCCCGTGGCTTCTACGGCCTGGTATGGGCGAATGTCTTCATGGACAAAGCGGACACCCAAAGGAAAATCGCCTGATGGCTTTCCTATAATTTCTGAATTCATGAAATTTCCGATACGCACAAAAATTCCACCGGCGGCCACGGCAATAACGATACGGTCCATAACCCATAAAAATGGTTTTTTGATAACCTTTTTACTGTAATATAACATCGCCAAAACATAGGCAATTGCCGCTCCATGACTTGCTAATCCCTGAAATCCTGTAAATTCAAATTCTGGAACAGTACTAATAGGGAGAAAGACTGCAAGTGGATCCTGAACAAATAGTTCTGGCTGATAGAAAATAACATGTCCCAATCGTGCTCCAAGCAAGGTAGCAATCACCATGTATATAAAAAGCTTATCGAGCATTTCTTGTGGCTGTCCTTCACGTTCGTAAATTTTCTTGGTCAAAATCCACCCTAAAGTAAAGGCGACCACAAACATAAGGCTGTAATAACGAATCATAAAGAAGCCCAAATCGATGCCTTCAGAAGGATTCCAGGTAATTGTAAGATAGTGCATATTGGAGATTTATTTTGCGCTGCGTAAAGATAGCAAAAGCCAAAAAGTATTGTGGATATTGAACTTATTTCTTTTTAGGAGGAACCGGATCATAACCCGATCCACCCCAAGGATTACAGCTAAGAATTCGTTTTGCCGCCATCCATCCACCTTTTAACAAGCCATGTTTTTCAAGAGCCTCTTTAGCATAAGATGAACAAGTAGGAGAGTAGCGACAGCTGCTTGGAGTAAATGGAGAAATGAATTTTTGATATCCACGTATCAAAAGGACAAATGGGAACACCAGAATCTTTTTTAATTCATAATTCATATTTTCAGTGTTCAGGGATCGGTAATCAGTAAATCCGCAAATAGGTAAGCAGTATATCAATTTTCGATGCCAGGTTATAAACCCATTAAGCTACACAAGCTCCCTTTAGGGGCGGGGATAAATCCTAGTTTGGTTCTTCATTATTCATTTTAGCATCATAACTCATAACTCATAAACTAGTTCCCTTTAGGGCGGAGGGTAAATCCCGAGTTTAGTTATTTCTCATTACATTTTAGCATCATAACTCATAACTCATAACTAGTTCCCTTTAGGACAGGGTATAAATCCTAGTTTAGTTCTTCGTTATTCATTTTAGCATCATAACTCATAACTAGTTCCCTTTAGGGCGGAGGGTAAATCCCGAGTTTAGTTATTTCTCATTATTCATTTCAGCCTCACAACTCACAACTCATAAACTAGCTTCCTTTAGGGCGGGGGATAAACCCTATTTTAGTTCTTCATTATTCATTTTAGCAATCACAACTCATAACTCATAACTCTTAACTCATAACTTGAAAGTAGTTCCCTCTTTCCCATCCTTCAATTGAATTCCCTTATCCGAAAGTCGGTCCCGTATTCTATCGCTGGTTGCAAAATCCTTGTTTGCACGTGCCTGGTTTCGTAGTTCAATAAGAAGCTCAACCGCAGCTGAAAGTTTTTCGCTATCACCAGAATTTTCTGAAGAAAGATCCTGTAATCCCATTACCTCAAATAAAAAGTTGTGCATCGTGGTTTTCAGGTTTTCCAGATCTTCCTTGGTAATAGTTTCCTTTCCCTCCTTAAGAGCGTTAATGAACTTAACCCCTTCAAAAAGATGAGCGATAAGGATTGGACTATTAAAATCGTCATCCATCGCATCATAACACGCTTTTTTCCAACTTTCTATATCAAGACTAGATTTTTCTGAAGTTTCCAAACCGTTCAACATTCGGTAGGCATCCATTAATCTGTTGAATCCTTTTTCGGAAGCTTCCAAAGCTTCGCTGCTGAAATCCAAAATGCTCCGATAGTGTGCCTGATACATAAAGAACTTAGTCACTGTAGGGGAAAAGGGCTTCTTTAGAATATCATTTTCTCCGGTAAACATTTCATTGGGAAGAATAAAGTTGCCGGTAGATTTGGACATCTTTCTTCCGTTTAATGTAAGCATATTGGCATGCATCCAATAATTGACCGGCGAAATATCATTACATGCCTCCGCTTGGGCAATCTCACATTCATGGTGTGGGAATTTTAGATCCATTCCGCCTCCGTGAATGTCAAAATTGTCGCCCAGATATTTTGTGCTCATGGCCGTACATTCCAAATGCCATCCTGGAAATCCGACACTCCAAGGTGAAGGCCATCTCATTATATGCTGAGGTTCCGCTTTTTTCCAAAGAGCAAAATCCTGCAGATTCTTTTTGTCGGTTTGAGCAGATAATTCACGGGTATTCGCGATCATATCCTCAATGTTCCGACCGCTCAGTTTTCCATATTGGTGAGATTCGTTGAACTTGAGAACATCAAAATAAACTGAACCATTATTTTCGTAGGCAAATCCTTCGGCAATTATTTTTTCTATTATCTCAATCTGTTCGATAATATGGCCCGTCGCGGTTGGCTCAATACTCGGCGGTAGCGCATTGAATTTTGATAAAACCGTGTGGAAATCGACAGTATATTTCTGAACAACCTCCATAGGCTCCAATTGCTCAATCCGCGCTTTTTTCAGAATAGGATCCTCCCCACTTTCCCCATCATTCTCCAGATGTCCCGCATCGGTAATATTTCTAACATAGCGCACTTTATATCCCAGATGCTTTAAATATCTAAATACAAGATCGAACGAAAGAAAGGTTCTGCAATTTCCTAAATGAACATTACTGTAAACCGTAGGGCCGCATACATACATTCCCACAGCGCCTTCGTGTATAGGGACGAATTTTTCTTTGGTTTTAGTAAGCGAGTTATAAATGTGAAGGTTGTTCATGGTTGATGCTTGATGACGGATGACCGATGACCGAAGTGATCACCTTGTTTTTTAATTTATTTGATTTCTAAACGCAGCCATCATGTTCATTATATGGAAAGCTTCGTTGTATTGTTTTTCAAATTCCGTTTCTAAAATATATTTTCTTCTTTTAACTTTATGAATACAAGTAACTACTTCTCCTAAGGACCGACTTGCATACCCTATAAACTTTTTTTGTTCTGGATTATACTGAAGGATTGAACCTTCTGAAATGTTTAAGGCTATAGAATCCCCAGCTCTGCAAATTTGGGAAGTTAAATTGTAAATCTCTTTTTGGAAACCTTTCCGAAAGTTTATCAATCTCATCTCCAAAAAGCCATATTTCAAATATGCAACTTTTCAAATTTGAATTTAGCCTCCATAATTATATTCAAATAAATGTGTGTTTGTTTTTCCTCACTCATCATCCGTCATCCAACATCTGTCATCTTTCATCCAGCACCCGTCAATCCTCAAAACTCCGTCTCCAATTTAATATAATCCAAAAATTCTCTTTTTGTTTCTGGATTTTTGAAAGCCCCGCCAAATTCGGCAGTTACGGTACTGCTATCAATATCCCGTATACCTCTTGAGTTAACGCAGAGGTGTTTTGCATCGATTATACACGCAACATCATCAGTATTTAGCACTTGTTGCAATTCCTTTACAATCTGCATCGTTAAGCGTTCTTGTACTTGTGGTCTTTTGGCGTAGTAGTCCACAATTCTATTCATTTTCGAAAGTCCAACCACGGTTCCGTTAGAGATATAAGCGATGTGTGCTTTTCCTACTATGGGAAGTAAATGGTGCTCACAAGTAGAATAAAGCGTAATGTTTTTCTCTACCAGCATTTCATTATATTTATATTTATTGCTGAAGGTGGAAGCTTTCGGCTTTCTATTTGGATGAAGTCCGCCAAAAATTTCCTGTACAAACATTTTAGCCACTCTGTTAGGCGTGCCCTTGAGGCTATCGTCATTTAGATCTAAGCCCAAAGTTTCCATTATATGTTGAACGTCATTTTTGATCGAAGCAATCTTTTCAATGTCGCTGAGTTCAAAAGCGTCGGGGCGCAAGGGTGTTTCCGAAGAGCCACTTATATGGTCATCGCCCATTGCGTCTATGGTTTTAAGTGTTTTTTCTAAATCCATCAATTTCAAAACTTTTCTTAATTTAGATAAGGTGCAAAGATACGGAATCACAATTGTTAAAGATGGTCTTAAGTTCATATTTTCCGTGTGTACTTTGACCGTATTCACAAAATTTTCTTAATTTCCCCCACGCAATTACATTTTCCTAAATTATGACAAACTTCTGCCCCAAAAAATATCTAGGGTTTCTAGTATTACTTTTATCATTTCCCCTTTATTCTCAGGTATCTGGTTGTCCCAATGTGGATGCCGGTGAAGATGTAGAAGTAACTTGTTCAGATCCTTGTACTACACTCACTGCTGAATATCTACATACCGGTGAAACCACGAGCTATGAGGTTTCGGCTATACCTTTTGCCCCTCCCTTTCCCTTTACTGGAGGGACAGGCTCTACTAGTATTGCCGTGGATGATGAATGGTCCCAGCGAATAGATTTAGGTTTTGAGTTTTGTTTTTTTGGTGAGCCTTATGAAAGGGCCATAATTAGTTCCAATGGTGCCCTATCTTTTAGTATTGTAGGAGAGGTTCCAAATGGCCGATATACTCCGGGGACTTCTGCAGGATATCCATTAAACGGCCCCGTCCCTGGTAACAACGGAACGTATACAGGAATAAGCTCAGACTCACGGTCCGTACTTGGAATTTTTGGAGTATTGCAAGACACTCGCCCGGGAGCTGGATATTCTTTCCCCGGATGGTCTATTAACTACGAACTTGTGGGAAGTTATCCCTGTAGGATGTTGGTCTTTAACATTTATAAATTGGGTCAATTTCAATGTAATATGGGTGTAGGGGAACAGACTTATCAAATGATCCTTTATGAAACTACCAATGTTATTGAGGTTTATGTAAAAGATAGGACCCCTTGTAATAGTTGGCAGAATGGTAATGGCGTTATTGGTATTCAAAATGCCGACGCAACAGTAGGATACACCCCACCAGGAAGAAACACTGGCAGCTGGTCGGCTCATGATGAAGCCTGGCGTTTTACTCCCAATGGAGATCCTAATGTTGAAATTAAATGGTATGCCAATGGAATCCAAGTTGGAAGCGGTACAACTTTGGATGTTTGTGTTACCGAAACGACAACTTTTACAGCTCAAGCAGAATATACGAACTGTAGTGGGGTAATGATAACTGACGAAGATACGGTTACAGTATTCCTAGACTCCGATTTAGAGGTTGATTTGGGTGATGACGTTGAAACCTGTAGCGAAGACGATATAGTATTGTTTGCAGATACAGGAGGAGAAACCGGATTGGCATATGAATGGTTTTTAGATGGGGTTGTAATACCTGGAGCTACCGGTGATACCTATACTGTAACTGCTCCAAATTCGGGTGAATACTCGGTGACAGTTTCTAGCCCCCTTTGCGACGTAACGGATAGCGTTATCATTCTCTTTAACCCGCAGCCAGAGATTGCAAGCCCGGCAGAAGATCTCGGTATTTGCGATGATGGTAGTTCATCAGGGCTTTTTGACCTAACGCAAAATGATGCAGTAGTTCTGGGAACTCAAGATCCCAACTTTGTCATTACCTATCACCATACCCAACCGGATGCCGAGAATGATGCAAGTCCAATCATTCCCGCAAATGCTTACCCTATTGTTGGAAACAGCGAAATCATTTGGGTACGGATCGAGAATGCAAATGGTACCTGTTATGCTATAGATTCTTTCGAAATTTCATTGGTGACGGCATTTGCAACCCCGCCGCCAAGTCCTTATCGTCTATGTGATGAGGGCAGTGATGGAGAAGAAACTTTGGATCTACAAGCGCTTTTCTCTGCTGCCATTTTGGACGGACAAAGTTTGGCCGATGTAGCACTGACTTTCCATGATAATCCTGGAGATGCGGATAATGGGACAAACGCCTTACCCAATCCTTATGTGGTTACCACTTCTCCGATGATCATTTATGCAAGAGTTGAAAATCGTCTTGATACGGATTGTTACGCGGTTGTAGATTTTGAAATTATAATAGATCCACAGCCGTTCATTGCTAGTCCTCCTGAAGATTTAGGTATTTGTGATGATGGTAGTTCCACGGGACTTTTTGACCTTACGGAAAATGATGCTGTCGTATTAGGAGGTCAAGATCCTAACTTTGTTATTACTTACCACCATTCTCAACAGGATGCCAATAACGATGTGAACCCGATAATACCAGCGAATGCTTATCCAATTGTTGGAAGTATTGAAACTATCTGGGTCCGGGTTGAAAATGACAATGGTACCTGTTATGTTATAGATTCATTTGAGATTTCCTTGGTTACAGCCCTTGCCACTGCGCCACCTAGTCCTTATTATATATGCGACCAAGATAATAACGGTGAGGAGCCTATTAACCTGCAGGCTATTTTTTCATCTGCCATTTTAAACGGGCAGAATCCAAATCTTCTTAACCTTACCTATCATGATAATCCAGGGGATGCCGATACCGGAAATAATCCACTTCCCCAACCTTATATTGTCACATCTACTCCCATCACATTATATGCAAGAGTTGAAAATCGTATTAATCCGGACTGTTATGCGGTTACTGATTTTGAAATTATAATGGAGTTTCCTCCCAATGCGAATCCCAATCCTGCTCCTCTAATTGTTTGTGATACTGATAATGACGGTTATGCTCCTTTTAACCTACACGATGCGGATGATGATATTACAATGGGCGATGCCACATTGGTTGTAACCTACCATCCCACAGAGCTTGATGCCCAAAATAACCTAAACGAACTTATCGACCCGTACATTAACGATGACCCGTTTGTTGATGTTGTTTTTGCACGCATTGAAGGTTTGAGTGGCTGTAACGCTATAATAAGACTTTATTTATATGTCCGCAACAGTCCCACTTTGACTGTCCCGACCCCATTGCGTCTTTGCGACGACGACACGGACGGCCTTCAGATCTTCGACCTTACCGTAAAAGAGCCTGAGATGCTGGGGGGAATGGACCCTGCGCAGTACGACCTTTACTACTACGAGACCGAGGCGGACGCTGTAGCTGCTGGCGATCTTGCCCTTACCGCCCCCGATTTCTCGGGCGCCATCGGCACCCCGGCGGCCTACCAGAACACGGTTCCGTTCCACCAGACCGTTTACGTGCTTGCGGTGGGCAACGCCCTGAACACCTCTCCGCACAACGGGGGTGAGGGCTGCTACGACATCGTGCCGCTGGAGCTCTTCGTGGACCCGTTGCCGGTGCCCATCCAGCCACTGCCGTACGAGCTCTGCGACGACCTTGCCAGCGGCAGCGACAGCGACCAGATCAGCACCTTCGACCTGACCACGCGCAACCGGGAGATCACCGGGGGGGACCTTTCCCTCTCGGTGACCTGGTTCGAGACCTACGCCGACGAGGCGATGGACAACCCGATCCCGAACCCGCGTGCCTACCAGAACCGGGAGATCCCGCCCGCCCCGCTCAACCCGATGACCATCGTGGCGCGGGTGACCAACAATTTCGGCTGTTCCGCCACCATCACCCTTACCCTGGTGGTGAACCCCCTTCCGGTACCCGCCGTGCCCACCCCACTGGAGGTGTGCGATGGCGACAACAACGGCTTTGCCGAGTTCGACCTGACCGAGAAGGATATCGAGATCACCAACGGGGAGCAGGATGTGACCATCCGCTACTATACCACACGGGCACTGGCCGAGATCGGCTCGCTGCTGGATCAAATATTTAGCCCCTACACCAATGACAACCCCTTTTTCGATACCGTCTGGGCGCGCGTGGAGCGCACCACCACGGGCTGCTATGCCGTGGTGCCGCTACAGCTGATCGTAAACCCCGTTCCGGGCGCCCCGGCCCCGGGCTTCGGGAACCTGTTCGCCTGTGACGCGGAGGATGGCAGCGGTGCCGAATTTGACCTCACCGAGAACACGGAGTTCGTGTACGGGGACCAGTCACCGGATTTCCTCATTTCCTTTTACACCAGCCTGGACGATGCCATGGTGCCCACCAATGCCATCGGTTCCCCCACTGCCTACACCAGCACCGGCCAGACCATCTGGGTACGCCTGGAGGACAACGGTACGGGCTGCTTCCGTATCAGCAGCTTTGAGCTGGTAGTCTCCGGCCTGCCAGCCCTGTTGCCGCCCGCGGACATGGAGCTCTGCGACGACCTTGCCAGCGGCAGCGATACCGACGGGGTATCGGTCTTCAACCTGAACAGCAACAACAGTACCATCACCGGCGGCAACCTGTCGCTGACCGTTCGCTACTACGAGACCGTGGCCGACCAACAGAACGACATCCCGGTCCCCAACCCCACCACCTATAGCAATCCTGTGGACGCGAACGGGGATGGGATCACCCCGCACACCCTGCAGGTGAGCGTCTTCAATACCGATGGATGCGCGTCCAAAACGACCCTGACCCTGGTGGTACTTCCCGTACCCAGGGCGATCACGCCCACCCCGCTTGTGGTGTGCGATGACGACAACGACGGCTTTGCCGAGTTCGACCTGACCCTAAAGGATGATGAGATCGCCAACGCCGAGCCGGGACTGGCCATCCAGTACTATACCACACGGATCCTGGCCGAGCTCGGAGATCCCCTTACCCAGATCACCGGCCCGTACACCAACGACACGCCCTTTTTCGATACCGTCTGGGCACGGGTTGAAAAGACCGCCACGGGGTGCCACGTCATCCGTGAGCTGGAGCTGTGGGTAAGCCCCGTGCCCGATGCGCCCACCGAGGGCTTCGGCGACCTGCTTGCCTGCGACCTTGACGGGGGCACCAGTGCGGAGTTCGACCTTACCGACAACGCGCCGTTCATATACGGCACCCAGTCCCCGGACTTCATCCTTACCTATCACACGGCCCTGGACGATGCCCTGGTGCCCACCAATGCCATCACCGATCCGACCTCGTTCACCAGCTCCGGACAGACCATCTGGGTGCGCCTTGAGAACGACGTGACCGGCTGTTTCCGCATCAGCAGCTTTGGGCTGGTGGTGGGCGGCTTCCCCGCGATCACCCCTCCCGCGGACATGGTCCTCTGCGACGACCTGGAGAGCGGCAGCGATACCGATGGGATCTCGATATTCGACCTGACCGCCAACAACAACACCATCACCGGCGGAAACGCCGCCCTTACCGTGCGGTACTACGAGAGCATAGCGGACCAGCAGAACGATAATCCCATCGCGGACCCATCGGCCTATGCCAACCCGGTCGACGGTGCGGGCCAGGGGATCAGCCCCTACACCCTGCAGGTGACCGTTTCCAGTGCCGCCGGCTGCTCGGCCACCACCACGCTGACCCTTGTGGTGCTCCCCGTACCGCGGGCGGGCGAGCCCGACCCGCTGGTAAAGTGCGATGACGACAACGACGGCTTTGCCCGGTTCGACCTTGCCCTGAGGGACGCCCAGATATCCAACGGCAACCCCGCGGTTGTGGTGACCTACCACGAGACCCTTTTGGATGCCCAGAACGGCACCCTGCCGCTTGCCTCCCCGTTCCAGAACATCGTGGCCTTCTCCCAGACGATCTATGCGCGGGCCACCTTCGCCCTTGCGCCCAATACCTCGGGCTGCTACAGCATCGTGCCCCTGGAGCTTATCGTGTCCCCGAGCCCGGTGGTCCCGGTGGACCTTCCCGACCTTGTGGCGTGCGACCCCGACGGTGACGGTACTGCGGTGTTCGACCTTACCGTACAGGAGGACCTGATATACGGTGGCCAGGACCGCACGGTGCTGCGCCTTACCTACCATACCACCCAGGGCGGTGCCGATACCGGCGACGACCCGATCGTGAACCCGGGGGCCTATACCAATACCTCGAACCCCCAGGAGATCTACGTGCGCCTGGCCTACACCGAGGGCGACCTGTGCTTTGCCACGGGCCACTTTGCCCTTGTGGTCTCGGACGGTATCCCCATCAACGAGCCCGGGCCGCTGGAGATCTGCGACGACCTGGGCGAGCCCAACGATATGCGCGCGGTCTTCGACCTTACCGTCAAGAACGCCGAGATAACCGGCGGTGCCCCCGGGCTCGGGGTGGGCTACTTCCTTACGGAGGCTGACGCCCTGGCCAACGTGGACCGCATCGACCCGGACCATGCCTTTGAGAACACCGAGAACCCGCAGCGCGTTTACGTACGGGTAGAGGACGGCAACAGCGGCTGCGTCTCCTACACCCACCTGCTGCTGCGCGTGCTGCCCAACCCGCAGCCCGCCACGCCCGAGCCCCTGGTGCTCTGCGACGAGAACATCGTGGTGGGCCCCGGCCCCGACGACGGGGTGGAGCTCTTCGACCTGACCCTCAGGGCGGCGGCCATCCTGCATGGCGAGACCTGGGAGCTTGGCTACTTCGAGAGCTACGGCGATGCCGTTGGGGGCGATCCCGCCACCGCGGTGCCCGACCCGACCAGCTATGCCAACACCTCCAGCCCGCAGACCATCTACGTACGGGCGACCAATGCCGCGACCGGCTGCTTCGAGATCGTTGAGCTGGAGCTGATCGTGTACCCGCTGCCGGACGCCAGCGCACCGGTGTCCAACTACATGCAGTGCCTGTCCGGCACGGACCTGGCCCTGTTCGACCTTACCACCAAGATAGACGAGATCCTGGGGCCCGGCCAGTCGCAGCTCGACTTTGAGGTAACCTTCTACCTGGACCCCGTGTTCGCGGAGACCGGTACCAACCGCATACTCAACCCGGGACAGCACTGGAACCGTGACCTTATGGGCAATACGGAGAACCCTCAGACCATCTATACGGGCATCCGTGACCGCGTTACCGGCTGCTATATCGGCGGGCTCCAGCACTTCGAGCTGATCGTACAGGAGGGCGCGGAGGCCACGGAGCCGGCGGAGCCGTTCGCCATATGCGACAACCTTCCGCCGAGCGACGGGTTCGCGGAGTTCGACCTTGAGGACTTCAGCATCCAGAAGGTGGTGGACCTGCGCAACGGGATACTGGGGGGCCAGGACCCGCTGGTGTACTCACTGGCCTATTACGAGACCCTTGAGGAGGCCGAGGCCGGGACCGACCCGATCGTGTTCCCGTTCGTGAACACCATCAACCCGCAGGTGGTCTATGCCCGCGTCACCAACGAGGAGAACCTCTACGAGCCGCAGTGCCATGCCATCGTCGAGGTCATCCTCAAGGTGCATGAGCTGCCGCTGATCGTACTGGAGGAGCAGTACACGCTGTGCGTGGACGCCAACGGCAACCCGATCGGCCCCGCGCTGGTGATCGATACCGGACTGGACCCGGAGCTCTACTCCTTTGAGTGGATGCTGGACGGGGTGCTGCTGCCCGGGGAGGACGGCCCCTCCACCGTAGCGGTGGTGGACGGCACCTATACGGTGATCGTCACCGCCCTTGCCACGGGCTGCGATGCCTCGGCGAGCACGGAGGTGGTGCTCTCCTCCCCGCCGTTCACCTACGGCGCATCGGTGACCACCCTGCCCTTCGCGGACAGCCACAGCATCGAGGTCTGGGCCACGGGGCTGGGCATCTACGAGTACCAGCTTGACGACGGCCCCTTCCAGGACGGGACCATCTTCGAGAACGTGGCGGCGGGCCCGCACACGATAACCATACGGGACAAGAACGGCTGCGGGCTTGTGACCATCACCATCGGGGTACTGGACTACATGCCGTACTTTACGCCCAACGGGGACGGCTACCACGACACCTGGAACATCATCGGGATGGCCCAGGCGGACCCGAGCGCGAAGATCTACATCTTCGACCGCTACGGGAAGCTGCTCAAGCAGGTGAGCCCATTGGGCCCCGGATGGGACGGTACCTACAACGGGAACCCGCTGCCATCGAGCGACTACTGGTTCCGCGTGGAGTACGTGCTGGACGGCACCCCCTACCAGTTCAAGGGGCACTTTGCACTGAAGCGCTAGGTGGAACACCAACGCAGAACCAAACAGAACAAAAAAGCCCTGCATCGTGCGGGGCTTTTTGGTATATATGGATTAGTAATCGTTTGGTTCGTGAAGGTATTTCCTAATCCGTATTCAAACGGTCTAAAGACTTCTCTTCGGTAATAATAACTACTGTCTTTAATTCCCAGCTCTGCAAAATTTCTATTAGAATCTTACAGATGGTTCTTAAGAAAACTCCTCTTTTCTGGCTTATATTTTTAGTTATACAAACTATATAGCTTGACTCTAATTTTTTAGAAATTGATTCTTATTAGGGTGACCTTCCATAAGTTGAAATGAAGATACTTTTGGGTTAAAATTAAAAGCATTGGATAGGTAGCTTCAATTGTCCTATAATTTTGACTATAGTTTATTGTCCTTAAATCCTTTATGAATACTGTCTACCAAATAATTTAAGAAAAATCGAGGTTTAAGAAAGATTTAAATCATCTTTAAAAATCAAATGCGAGGGAAAGAATAAAATTACTGTACACTGAATTTATATTGGCCTTATCCGTAAATCCTTGAGAATACATTTGTAGTTCTCTATCCTGTTCAGATCTAGAATAGGCTAGGTCCAGGTTCCAATTTCCGAAACTATAACCTGTACCGAGGGAAAAGCCGGTTAAATCTCCCAATGTTTTATCATCTCTATAAGGACTTTCCTCATAGTGGAAACCACCACGAAGACTCAATTGATTTATTCGATATTCTGCCCCCGCTTTAAAGGTGGAAACTCCTTTTAAAGTGTTTTTTATGCTGTAGTTCAAATCTCTGAAATAGGAATTATTTTTAGGTTGGAACTCAATGTTTGAATAATCTTTATAAGAGTAATCAAAACTGAGTAGTCCTTTTTGACCGAAAATGTAAGCTGTACTCACTCCGAGTTTTCCAGGAGTCTTTAAATCGTAATCAGCATATATATTGATGACGCGGGGATCGACAATAGCAGTGACATTTCGCTGATCTACCAATCTTTGGCTTTCTAGATATTGCGAAGTAATTTCTGAAACCCTAAACCAAGTAGGGGTATCCCAATTTAATCCGAAACGGAAATTATAAGCGACTTTTGCAATCGCTCCAAATTGTGCGGATATTCCAGTTCCCGTAACTGATAAGTTGTTCTCAAATCCTATTCCTGTAATAATTGATCCTGGATTGTTGTTGGTTTCTACAAAGTAGGTGTTCCGGCTAAAATCAATTGCATGCGTATTAAGGTTAACTCCAAAATAAAAGTCATTAGTAATCTGAGTAGCCAGATTAATTGTAAATTTACTGTTATATCCCCGAGATCTATACAAGTATTCTTGATTAAAGCTATTTCCACTTACATTCGACACATAAGAGGAATTTAAAGGATTATCAGGATCGAGGGGGTCGAATAAATAAGCTTGATATCCCAAAAATGCATTTTGGGCTGTTGATCCCATTTCGCTTCCAAGATAGCTGTATAAATCTGCAATGGATTCACCCGCCTGCAATTGCAAAAGATTTAAGGGGATTCCTTGGGCCTGTTCCAAAAAGAAATTTCCTAGTGAGTTTCGACCTCTTCCCGCAATATATATTTCATCATCAAGTCCGCGAACCATATCGTAATTAAAGCCGACTGTGAATTTTTTTAAACTGGAATCTTCTTCAAAATTGTCAAAAACAAAAACTCCACCCATCTGATTAATAATTATATCGTCGGAAAATGTTTTCTCCAATTGATTGTAATAGGAAGAAGTATTTTTTATATCCAATAATGAGGTTGTAAGAGTAATATTGGATTTCATAAAAACAGCACTTCCTGCCGGATTTTCGCGCATAGCCGAAAAATCACCGCCCAATGCCCCCATTGCTCCACTAAGAGCCGTGAACCTCGCAGTTCCAATATTTTGATCAAGACTGTATCTTAATCCGTCAGTTATTTGTTGAGCGTGTATACCTGCTGTTGAAAGTATTAAAAAGAATATAAGATGTATTGTTTTCATCCGTAGATTGTAGTATTAATCATTTAAAATTTATGCCATCCCACTTTTTGGATTTTCCAAATATGAGATGGCATATTTATTATTTGCTTTTCGAATTGTGTTTTTATTAACCTCTTCCGCGGCTTCCGCTTCTACCACTACTTCTCCCACTTCCACTCGAGCTTTGAATGCTACTTCCGCTTGAACTTCTTGGTGGAGCTGAATAGGTCCTTGGCGTTGAACTCCTATTGCTACCACTCTGGATAGAACTGTTGTTACGGGTATTATTTGAAGGTGCGCTTCGAATATTACTGTTGGAGTTGCTGCGAATGTTTCGCGTGTTGTTGGAACTGTTATTTCTAATGGTACTATTTGAATTGGACCTAACATTCGTATTATTTGATCGCACACGTGAATCGTTTGAGCGAACATTCACATTATTTCTATTTATTCTACGTGTAGTTTCAGATCGGCTATACGAATTTCTTGTTGTAGCGTTATTTGAACGCCCTCTTGCTTCTGTCCTACTATAGTCGGTATTTCTTCTTCCTCGATTATAGGAGGCATTACCATAATAAGGATAACCATAACCATAACCATAGCTGTATCCATAAGGATATCCGTATCCATAAGGATAACCATAATACGGATAACCGTATCCATAGTATGGGTAACCCCAGCCCCAAGTAAAGCTCATACCCCAATAAGGTCCGTAGTAATTATAGTAGGGATATCCCCAATAACTATTATACCATCCATAAGGTCGGTTGTAGAAACCGTATCCATAGCCATATGAGGCATAATTATTGTAAATGTTGACAGTAACATCCTCTGAGTTATTCCCCCAGGGACCATAGGGATCTTCATAGCTTTCTTCAATTATGATATTTCCTTCGTCATCAATTCTTTCGGAAGTGGTATAGGCATCGATATCCGTAAAAATTATATCTTCATCATTTTCGGCAATTTCTCCGTAGTCATTCTTTTTCATTTGGAAATATTGCTTGTAATAATTAGCTTTTTCGTACTGATTATCGTTAGAAGTATTTTTTTCCTGGGAAGATCTTTCCCCGGAAGCATAAATACCATCATTCTGATTATAAGCTTTATTTTGTGTTCCGCACGAAACCATCAAAATAGCTAAAGTCCCAATCAGCAAGGGAAGGGTGAACGACTTTATGGTAATTTTCTGGGTGAACATATCTGTAGTTTTAATAATTGTTTGAATTCATAAAAATAAGTAGTTTTGCGAACAATAACTAATGCTTTAACAAGGTTGCAACTTTTGTGCCAAATCCCATACTATGGCGAAGAAACTAACTACACGAGAAGAAGATTATTCTAAATGGTATAATGAGTTGGTAATCAGAGCCGATTTAGCTGAAAATTCGGGCGTAAGGGGCTGTATGGTAATCAAGCCCTATGGCTATGCTATTTGGGAGAGGATGCAGGCCGAGTTGGATAGGATGTTCAAAGAAACAGGACATCAGAATGCCTATTTTCCATTATTTATCCCCAAATCCTATTTCAGTAAAGAAGCCAGCCATGTTGATGGATTTGCAAAAGAATGTGCCGTAGTTACACATTATAGACTAAAGAATGCAGAGGACGGAAGTGGAATTATCGTAGATCCGGAAGCAAAATTGGAGGAGGAATTAATTGTTAGGCCAACTTCTGAAACAATTATTTGGGATACTTACCGCAAATGGATTCAATCTTATAGAGATTTACCGTTGTTAATAAACCAATGGGCCAATGTGGTCCGCTGGGAAATGCGTACCCGTCTGTTTTTGCGAACAGCGGAATTCTTATGGCAGGAGGGACATACTGCCCACGCCACTAAAGAAGAAGCTATTGCGGAGGCAGAACAAATGATGAATGTTTATTCCGACTTTGCGGAAAACTTTATGGCGATTCCAGTTGTGAAAGGTACCAAAACAGAAAGTGAACGATTTGCTGGGGCACTTGAAACTTATTGTATCGAGGCGCTTATGCAAGATGGTAAAGCTTTACAGGCAGGAACATCCCACTTTCTGGGACAAAATTTTGCCAAGGCTTTTGATGTTAAGTTTGCTGCCAAAGATGGAGCTCTAGATTATGTTTGGGCAACTTCTTGGGGTGTTTCCACTCGACTAGTGGGAGCTTTAATAATGACCCATAGCGATGATAATGGCCTGGTTCTTCCACCAAATCTGGCGCCTGATCAGGTGGTTATTGTGCCTATTTACAGAAGTGAGGAAGAGTTGAAAGCGGTGAGCGAGGTAGCTAATGACTTAATGAAGCAATTGCGTTCAAAGGGACTTAGAGTTAAATTTGACAATCGCGACACTCAGAAGCCAGGTTGGAAATTCAATGAATATGAATTAAAAGGTGTTCCCGTTCGAATTGCAATTGGTCCTAAGGACATAGAAAAGGGAACTGTGGAGTTGGCAAGAAGAGATACACTTACGAAGGAATTTGTGGCTAAGCATGATGTGGTAGATAAAGTAATTTCTTTAATGGCGGAAATACAAAACAATCTTTTTGAGAAAGCATTGACTTATAGAATAGAACATACAACAGAAGTTTCTTCCTATGATGAGTTTAAGGAAGTGCTGGAATCCAAAGGCGGATTTATTTCCGCATATTGGGACGGTACTCCTGAAACAGAAGAAAAGATTAAAAATGAGACCAAAGCGACCATACGATGTATTCCTTTAGATGCTCAAGATGAGAGCGGAAACTGTATGGTGACTGGGAAAGCAGGAGCAAGGAAAGTGCTTTTTGCAAAGGCGTATTAAATAAAAACAATAAAATTTCATTTTAGATTTGCGTGAATGAAAAATAGTTGTATTTTTGCATCCGCATTTGAAAATTAATGGTCCGTTCGTCTAGGGGTTAGGACGCCAGGTTTTCATCCTGGTAACAGGGGTTCGATTCCCCTACGGACTACAGAAGTTTAGAATTTAACAAGTACACAATGGCAAACCACAAGTCAGCATTAAAGAGAATTAGAAGCAACGAAACTAAACGCTTGAGAAATCGTTATCAGCATAAAACGGCTCGTAACGCCATGAAGAAATTCCAAGAGCTTACAGATAAGAAGGAAGCTGAGACTATGTTCCCAACTGTGGTTTCTATGATTGACAAATTGGCCAAGAAAAACATTATTCACGATAACAAGGCTTCAAACTTGAAATCGAATATGGCCAAGCACGTAGCTGCTCTATAAGATTTTTAAATGTATAGAAATATAAACCTTTCAGGAAACTGGAAGGTTTTTTCATTTTAGGGCTTTTAGGAAGATCCGAACCACTTTGGAGTTAATTGCTTATTTTTTTACTGAAGTAGGAACGAGATTAGAATAGTCCCCGTCATTTCGCATTATATCCCTGACGATGGTGGAGGAGATGTTGGAAACTTCAGGAGAGCAGATTAAGAACAGACTGTCTATTTTAGCCATCTTAAAATTAGTTTGGGCAATCGGCTGTTCAAAGTTTAGATCGGTAGTATTACGCAAACCCCGGACAATATATTCTGCTTGTTCCGAAATACAAAAATGTGCTGTAAGGCCTGAGTAGCTTTTAACGCTGATCTTGGTCTCTTCTTTAAAGGCTTCTGTAATAAATTTAATTCTTTCATCTAACGGAAACATTGTTTTTTTATCAGCATTGACTCCAATGGCTATCACGATTTCATCAAAGAGTGGTAGGGCACGTTCAATAATGTCTATATGACCAAGGGTAATCGGATCGAAGGTTCCAGGAAATACTGCTCGTTTCATTTTAATGATTTTATTGGCTTACTAAGATAACAACATCTAAGGGAATGCAGTTTTTTGTCAGAAGAATTTTGAAATAACTATTGCCAACGCTGCAATGAGTGTCGCCAATAATACGCCGCGAGCTCTATAAAGTTGTTTTTTCTTTATGAAAACGAAAAATGCCAACAGGTTGAGAATTGCACCGAGGGCAATTAAACTACCTAAAAAACCTTCTTCCACGGCAGCCTGTAAGGTAGTTTCTAAACTATGTTCAGAGAAAAAATAAATGTAAAGGTATATTCCCGCCACGTTCGCAACCAGTCCTATTACCAGCCCAATTAAAATTTCCTTGATATGTGGTTTCATAATGTTTTATAGTTATTTTCAGGTTTCAAGTTTCAGCTACTTTCATTTTCGTTAAAAATTCAAAAGAAAAAGTTTACTGTTCAAAATTAAAAGTTTCAGGTTTTTAGATCTTCGCTAAAGCGTGGGATGACAGGAATTCTTTTTTTTCCCTTTTTTGATTTTGTCTCCCGTCTCCCGTCTCCCGCCTCCGTCTCCCGTCCTCTATCTCCCGTCTTATCTAAATTACAAATCCCAAGTATTAAGTTCATTGATGGCATGATGAGCGGTAAGGTCAAACTGTACTGGAACCACGGAAACATATCCTTGTTCGAGGGCCCATTCATCTGTATCCTTGCCTTTGTCCTCATTTACGAAGGTTCCGGTTAGCCAATAATAATCCCGCCCTAAAGGATTTGTGCGCTTGTCGAATTTTTCTTGCCAATGTGCGTTCGCCTGGCGACAAACCTTTATACCTCTAATTTCAGAACTTTTCAGTTTTGGAATGTTGACATTGAGGACCACTCCCTTTGGTAATCCGTTTTTAAGGGTCTCGAGGGCAATTATTTTCGCAATTTTCTTTGAGGCATTAAAATCTGCTTCTAGTGAAAAGTCCAAAAGTGAAAAGCCGATAGCGGGAATTCCCAAGGTGCCAGCTTCTACCGCAGCACTCATAGTTCCACTGTAAATGACGTTTATTGATGAATTGCTTCCGTGATTTATTCCACTAACACAAAGATCAGGTTTTCGTTTTAAAACCTCATTTACGGCCAGTTTTACGCAATCTACAGGTGTGCCGCTACAACTATACTCCTGATGGAGCTTATCGCTACCAACCTTGATATGGTTGCAATAAACTGCATCGTTTATAGTAATGGCGTGCCCCATTCCGCTCTGGGGAGAGTCCGGTGCAACGACACAAACATCGCCAATTTCGTTCATTACTTCTATCAGAGCTCTAATTCCAGGAGCGTTGATGCCATCATCATTTGTAACTAAAATAAGGGGGCGTTTTATCATCAAATTCTCAATACTATTTTAACCTACAAAAATACATTTATTAATTATGTTCTGAACTCTTGTAATCCTAGGAATGTCAAACCTTCGCTTCAAAATCTTGTTTAACAAAATATTATTACCATTGTATTTTTATGGCACGGTTTTTTGTATAATTTAGGCGTTTCCTAGAATTTAAGAATAAAAAAATAGTATGCATATTTTAAAAAAGAATTTTAAGGTATTATTCCTTGCTGTATTTGTGGCAGTGGCTTCTTGTAGTTTTACTACCAAAGAATTTAAAGATCCGGACAAGGATAAATTGCTCTTGGATCTGGTTACCTATGTTATTCAAAAGGGACATTATGACCCAAAGAGTGTGGACGATGCCTTTTCGGCAGATGTGTATGATAATTTTATAAAAGGGCTGGATCCCTTAAAAAGGTATTTTTTGACTTCTGATATTCAAGATTTCAGTAAATATAGAACAGAGATTGATGATCAGATTAAGGAAAAAGATCTTTCTTTCTTCAATGTAGTGCACAGTCGTTTTTTAGAGCGGATGGCCGAGGTGACCGAACTTTATCCTGAAATTTTAGAGAAACCCTTCGATTTCACAAAAAAGGAATCTATTGACTTGGATTATGACAAGATGGGATATGCAAAAGATCGAAATGAATTACGCGAACGTTGGAGAAAGCAACTTAAATTTACTGTTCTATCTGGTTACTACGATCTCGTGGAAGATCAAAAGAACATGGAGAAGGGAATAAGTGCTTCTGAAGAGGTTTCTGACAATGAAGATGAAGATTTTGATAATGATGAGGCCATAAGTCGTCCGAAAAAGTCTGAAAGGAAATCTACAGAACCATTTGTTCCTAAAACATTGGCCGAACTGGAAGAGCAAGCTAGAGAAAATACTAAAAAGTCTTTGGATGAATATTTCGATTTTACGAAGGATTTGGAGCGCAAGGATTATTTTGCAATTTATTTAAATACTATTGTAACAGAATTTGATCCACATAGTAATTATTTCGCTCCGCCGGATAAAGATAGATTCGATCTCCAGATGTCTGGAAAACTGGAAGGCATTGGAGCTAAACTTCAAAAGAAAAACGACTATATAACGGTAATTGAAATTATTAGCGGAGGCCCAGCTTGGCGAAGCGAAAAAATTGAAGTTGGAGATGTTATCTTAAAAGTAAAGCAAGACAAGGAAGCAGAAGCTGTCAGCATTGTAGGAATGCGTATTGACGATGCAGTAAAACTTATCAAGGGACCTAAGGGTACTAAAGTAACCCTAACTATTAAAAATGTGGATGGGACTATTTCAGATAAGGTTTTAACAAGAGATGTTGTAGAAATTGAGGAGACCTATGCCAAATCTTCTTTAATTGAGAAAGAAGATCATAAGTTTGGTTTAATCAATCTGCCCCAATTTTATTTTAATATGCAGAATTACAAGGAGCGCAATGCAGCTTCCGATGTTAAAAAAGAAATACTTAGTTTAAAGTCTCAGGGAATGGAGGGACTTGTTCTTGATCTGCGAAATAATGGAGGAGGGTCCTTACGTACTGCAGTTGACATTGCAGGTCTTTTTATAAAAAAGGGACCAGTAGTTCAGGTAGCTTCTACCGATAGAAAAGAGGTTCTTGATGATGAAAGCGATGAAATTGTATGGGATGGTCCATTAGTAATTTTGGTCAACGAACTTTCAGCATCTGCTTCCGAGATTTTGGCAGCGGCAATGCAAGATTATCATCGAGCTATTATCATAGGAAGCAAACAAACTTATGGTAAAGGTACCGTGCAAAATGTTGTGGATTTAAACCAATGGCTTCGAAACAACGATATGGGAGATATGGGTGCTTTAAAGATTACTTCTCAAAAGTTTTACCGTATCAACGGTGGTTCTACCCAGTTAGAAGGAGTGAAAAGCGACGTTGTAATGCCAGATCGATACAGTTATATAGACATAGGCGAAAAGGATTACGAGAATCCTTTGCCTTATGACAAAATTGCTCCTGCTAAATATTCTCCTTGGAATGGATATCTTGATTATGAGGAAACTATCAAAAAAAGTAAGGCCAGGATGGCAAAAAACAAGGAATTACAACTGATTGACGATAATGCGAAGTGGATCAAGGTTCGTAGAGATGAAAAACAGGTCAATTTAAATTACAACGAATATAGTGCGGAGATTGACCAAAGAAAGGAGGAAACCAAACGTTTTGATTCTATCGATAAATATAATAATCACCTTAAATTCGTTTCATTACCTAATGAGATTGAGCTTATGGTAAAAGACACGACCTTGATGGAAAAGCGCAAACGTTGGCATAAGAATTTGGGAAAGGATATTTATGTAGAAGAAGCCGTACACGTGCTTGAAGATCTAAAAATGAGCCATATTAAAGCTGATAAGGTTGCTGATATAAAGCAATAATCAATTAGTTCTAATTCTATAGGGACCTTACCTTTAGAATAGAGGACGTTTTCATACCGGGCTTTGGGGAAATAAACTTTAAGCTATCAAATAGGGAGAAGGGTAATTTCATGTTCTACCGAAAAAATTCAGTAAATTTGGAACGTGAAAACCGCTACTTCATTAACTGGAATTGCGCTCCAAAAGTTTAAAAAAAACTTTTGGGGCGTTTTTAGTTTTGGGTTTTTAATAGTATGCGTTCTTTTGGCCATTTTTGCATATGCTTTGGCTCCCGATAATTCGGTAAATGCCAATCAAATGCATCTTTCCATACATTCCAAAAATCCCGGTTTTGACGTTTTGATGCTTACAATTCCTGCAAAGGTGCAGAACCAAAATTCCCTTTCCATTTTCTTCTTTGGCAGAAAAAACGTAGATACCGAAATCCCCATTTCTAAATATATAATAAGAGATAGGGGCGTGGAGATTACCGAATACACCCCGGATGGAACCGCTGGACTACAAAAGGAATATCCACTTTCACTTTTCCCTGAGGCTAAATCGGCAAAAGAAATTTCCACAAAGTATATTGCCGAAAAAAGGTTTTTGCTCGGTACCGATAAATATGGCCGAGATCTATTGAGCCGTATGTTGATAGGTATAAGAATTTCTTTGGCCATCGGTTTTGTAGCCGTTTTCATTTCTTTGGTAATTGGAATTTCTCTCGGAGCTATTGCGGGATATTATGGAGGAAAGATTGACGCGGCCATTATGTGGCTAATAAATGTTACCTGGTCTATCCCAACGCTACTGTTGGTAATCGCTATTACCTTGGCTCTTGGCAAGGGGTTTTGGCAGGTTTTTATTGCTGTTGGACTAACTATGTGGGTTGAAGTTGCACGTGTGGTACGTGGACAGGTACTGGGCGTAAAGCAAATGCAATATGTTACTGCGGCCCGTGCCCTTGGCTATAGAGATTATCGAATTATCCTGAGGCATATACTGCCAAACAGTATGGCTCCCGTTATAATTATTTCTGCGGCTAATTTTGCAAGTGCTATTCTAATTGAAAGTGGTCTGTCGTTTTTAGGAATTGGTGCACAACCTCCCATTCCCAGCTGGGGAGGGATTATAAAAGATCATTATGCCTATATAATTTTAGGAAAACCCTATTTGGCTTTAATTCCTGGTTTAGCTATTATGAGTTTGGTAACCGCATTTATGCTAATTGGCAATGCGCTCAGGGATGCTATGGATGTAAGGGGATAGAGAATAATTAATTCAGTCCAGCGTCAATCTAATTCGCTATAATTCATTTTAATACCAATCTGCGTGAAATTTATTCGGACCTAAACTATACATTATTCCCACACTGATATTTACAAAACTTCCCGTTTTGTAATCGTTGTGCGGAAGCGAGGTACCATCAAAATAGGTATGTTGCCTTAGATTAGCTAAGTACGTTACATCTCCCAATATCGAAAAACGGTTGCTCAACTTTATTTCTCCCGTCATTCCCATTAGAACGTTTCCTATGTTATCCGTATTGCTTTGAGTGTCGGGTTTTGCCAAGGAGAGCCCCATTCCTCCATGTGCCAATACATTAAATTGTCTGCGGCCAGCGGAATTTATATTAAGCAATCTATTAATATTTACCACTGCCTCTGCACCTACACGGTGGAAAGTTAGCCCATTATTAGAATCGTTGGAGGGATTAAATTGGTTGTATCCATAAAAACCTTTGATACCGTATGTCTGGGAAATCATATATCTACCCGAAATTTGAAATTGCTTAAATGCGATATAATCGGAAGTTGATTTTCCATTGCGAAGGGAAAGTGGCGCATCGATACCAGTTGTAAGTTCCAGTGAAAACCGGTTAAACTTGGTTTCTTGTGCGGTTAGAGTCCCCCCTAGGGCGAATATAATTAGGGTGAGAAGATATTTCGGATATTTCATAATGTGTGATGAAAGATTGGACTTTAAAATCTGGAACAAATATATCCATTCCAAAATCCGAAACATTTAGGGATTTGTTAATTGGTACCTAAGAGATTATTAAAAAAGAGAAGAATTATCAATAGGAACTACAGATTTATCATAAATATAAAAATATTTCTTAGGAATATTTGTACTTTATATATTAGATTACCTACTTTCAAATAAGGTGCAATTTCCGTTCGCTATTCTTAATATTTCTCCTGCAAAAGCTTTCTAAGAATGGTGATAATTTGCAGCATCCAATTTTACAAAAATAAAGAGGAGCAAGGTAAAGCCCCAAAGTGCCGAGCCGCCATAGCTGAAAAATGGAAGTGGAATTCCAACCGTAGGAAAAATTCCCGAAACCATCCCAATATTCACGAAAAAGTGGAGAAATAAGATGGCTGCTACACTGTATCCATAAACCCTCCCGAACTGGTTTTTTTGTTTTTCGGCTCTATATATAATGCGTGTTATTAGACCCATGAATAGTAAAATGACAATCATGCTTCCTACGAAACCCCATTCTTCACCTACGGTACTGAAAATATAATCTGTATGTTGCTCGGGAACAAAATTACCTTTTGTCTGCGTGCCTTGGGTCCAGCCTTTTCCAAGCCAGCCTCCATTGCTTATTGCGATTTCACTTTGATGGGTATTATAGCCAATTCCTCGTGCATCCACTTCTTTTCCCAAAACAATATTGAAACGGTCCCGGTGATGTTGTTTAAAAACATTGTCAAAAATATAATCTACCGATAGCGAAAACCCTACGCAGGCAATCACTATAAATAAGTACTTAAGGACATTCGGTCGCTTTTTGCGATTTTTAAATAGTATAATTCCTGCAATCAAAACTAGACCCGTAATTACCCAAAATGGATCAAAGGCTAAGGTAGCTACGAACAAAATTGCCGCAAACAGTCCCAAAAGTAAGTATGAGCCATGAAGACCTTCACGATATAACGGAAATATAAAAGCAGCATAAACCAGAACACTACCTGGATCGGGCTGTAACAAGATTAAAATGGAAGGAATGGCAAGAATCAAAAACGCACCAATTTGGTATTTAAATTCGTGCATATTCGTCTGAATATCACTCACATATTTTGCAAGAGCCAGCGCAGTGGTTGCTTTTACAAATTCGCTTGGTTGGATGCTGAATCCTCCAAAATCATACCAAGCAGTGGTTCCTGCAATAGTTCTTCCGAAAACAAAAAGTCCTAAAAGAGAGGCTATGGAGACAATATAGATTACACTGGCAAAACGTTCGTAAAATTTGGCTTCAATAGCCAAAACAAAAATTATGAGGAGAATGCTCAAGGCAATCCAAGTCATTTGTTTGCCATAAATCTGGCTGAAGTCAAAATATCCGTGGGCGGTATCACTTAACGAGGCGGAATAAATATTTACCCAACCCATTGCCACCAAAGCGATGTATATAAATATTATTAGCCAGTCGAAGCGTAAGTATGTTCTTCCTCCGCTCATTTAACGGTTAATGCTAAATGGTTGTCCGCTGTAAGGCTTAGCGTATTCCGCCTCTAGGCTCCCTTCCAATACAAATTTTTCCATATCCTTTCGGGTAATTTCTCCTTTCAGATATTTCTCAATCATTAGACCCGCAATCCGGCCTGCCCATCTAGAACCCCAATAGCCATTTTCTACAAATACAGCGATTGCGATTTTTGGATTATCCATAGGTGCAAACGCTACAAATATTGAGTGGTCAGTAAGTTGAACACGTTTCCCGTTGATGCGAGTAAAATTTTCAGCTGTGCCTGTTTTACCACATACTTCAATCCCAGGAATACGCAAATAGGAAGCCGTTCCTCCTTCATAAACCTGGTGCATTCCTTCCACCACAGGCTCAAAATACTGCGGTTCAACAGTGGTATAATGTTTTTCTTTAAATACTGCTGGAATGGTATCTGGGCCTATAATATTTTTGATCACGTGTGGAGTGTAATACCAGCCACGATTTGCAATTGTAGCCGTAAAATTTGCCATTTGCATAGGCGTGAGCGAAATTTCTCCTTGACCGATAGAGTTAGAAATTGTGGCGGTTGAAAACCATCTGTATTTAGGAAAATTATAAAAACGATCATAAAATTTGGAATCCGGAATGAACCCTCTTCTTCCGCTTGGCAGGTCATATCCTAAGAAATCTCCAAGTCCAAAACTCGCTAGGTGAGCCTTCCAATGATCAGTTCCTTCTTGTATAGTAGGATACTTATCAATGGATTTGCGGTAAAGTGTAGCAAAATAAGTATTACAGGAATGCGCGATGCCCGAAATCATCCCTAAAGGTCCATGCGCACCATGACATTTCATTAATCTCCGTCCATTGTAAAAATATCCGCCTGGACAATTTATACGTTCTTCACTTGTAATCACGTGCTCTTGCAATGCAATGAGAGCGGTGAGGGTCTTAAAGGGAGAGCCGGGTGGATATTCTCCCATAAGCCCTCGGTCATAAAGTGGTTTTGAAATGGTGTCATACCACAGCTTGGTGAAGTTTTTAGACCGGTCTCTTCCTACCAACAATGAAGGATCATAACTTGGAGCGGTGATAAGTGCTAAAATTTCGCCAGTGGCTGGTTCAATGGCTACAATCCCCCCGCGTTTATGTGCCATTAATTCTTGCCCGTATTTCTGCAAAGTGGCGTCAATTGTGAGTTGGATATCGTTTCCTCTTATGGGTAAGGTATCGAATATTCCTTCTTTATAAGGACCAATATCTCTATTGAACCTGTCTTTTTGAATGTATTTAACTCCCTTTGTCCCCCTAAGTACATCCTCATATTCTTTCTCAACTCCCGCTGTACCTATCAATTCACCCATCTGGTAATAAGGGTTTTTTTCGATAATGGCATTATTTACCTCAGCAATATAGCCCATCACATTAGCAGAATGATCCACTTGGTACTCCCTTAATGAACGGCGTTGGATATAAAAGCCCTCGTATTTATACATTTTTTCCGAAAGGGAAGCATAATCTGCCTTGTTCAATTGGGGGACTACTACGGATGGCAATCTAGGAGAATAAACGGTAGCTTTCCGAAGAATTTCTATTAGTTCCTCTTTGGTGATTTTCAAAAGACCACAAAACTCTAATGTATCCAACGGTTTTACATCTCTTGGAATTACCATCACATCGTATGACGGTTGATTGGAAACCATTAATTTATCGTTTCGATCAAACATATACCCACGTTGCGGATAATCGTACATTATTTTAATAGCGTTGTTTTGATCCAAAGAATCAGATGCGCCATCATAAACCTGCAAATAGAAAAGCCGGGCGGCAAATAGAACTCCGCTGAAGAGGACAAGCACTATAAGTACAGCTTTTCTCATTTAACTTTTTTATTTATCAGGATTAAACTTCCCATAATCAAGATGAAAGTGAATATCCCTGAAAACAACGTAGATTTCAGCAATAAGAGTATATGGTCAAAGCTAAAAATTTCCAACGCAAACATTATGAAATTATGGATGACGATAATAGAGGCAACATATATAAATTTCTCAGTAGGGGCAGCCCTTTCAATTTTTACACTATTGTATTCATAGCTTATACCAAAGGAATATTTTAAAACTACAGGCCGGATGTATGCAATAAAGGCACAGGCTGCAGCATGAACTCCGCCTGAATCCTCAAAGATATCAACTGAAAGGCCCAATAGGAAACTTAAGAATATCAATAAGGTTTGGTTGCCTGTTGAAGGATATAAAAGGATGAACAAAATGTATAAATATGGGTTGATATAACCCAATAGATTTATATTGTTCAATAAAAATACTTGTAAGAATACCAGAATTATAAACCGGGCACAATTAATTAATATTTCCTTAGTCTGCATCTTCCACCCCCTTCTCTAATTTCATTATTTCCGCAGCTTCGTTATTTTTTATTAAATAAACATATTGAAGGCTGGTCATATCATTGAACAACTTTATGTTGACATAATAATAATTGTCATCTTTATCTAAGTGAAAATCCTGAACACTCCCAATCAGAATTCCCTCAGGAAATATGGTGGATCTTCCGCCAGTAATTATTGTATCGCCTTTTTCGATTTTAGCCAATCGTGGAATATCTATCAGTTGCACGACATTAGGCTCCTTTGTATTCCAAATTAGGGTTCCAAAATGATTGGATTTTTTCAGCTTCGCATTAATTCGGCTTTTGGTGTTTAAAATAGATTGAACAGTGGAATAGTTTTTTGAAACATCACTGACTATACCTACAAGTCCGTGGGTAGAAACTACTCCCATATCTATTTGTATTCCACCTCTACTTCCTTTATCCAAAGTAATCTGGTTTTTGGTTTTGGAATAGTTGTTATTAATAACAGTTGAGGTAAGGTACTCAAATTTTGGAATTCCAAGGGTGTCGAGTGCGGGAACTGGGGAAAGATTGCTGAATTTCTCCAACTGTTGCCTCAACATTAGGTTTTCTTCCAGGAGCTTTTCATTAGCTGTTCCCAGATAAAAATAATCCGTAAGGTTATTTTTAAATTTAAAAATTCCCCCCGTTATTGCATTTGCCGAACTGATAAATTTATCGTTGTGATAATTATGTGTCTGGATTGTTAGCAGTATCGAAACAATAAAGAGCACTGCAAATAACAGGAAGTTTTTGTTTCGAATAAAAAAGTAAATAATCTGCTGCATCGTCCCTCGTGCTTAACATGCTTTTTCTTGGTTTTATCCCGTCAAAATGGAAAATCCTTATTTAATCAAGACACTCTTAAATTTGCTTAAGTTTTTAAGGCAGATTCCCGTCCCGCGTACCACCGCTCGAAGTGGATCTTCGGCAATATAGACAGGGAGATCGGTTTTTAAGGAAAGACGTTTATCCAACCCTCTCAGCATCGATCCTCCTCCAGCAAGATAAATTCCGGTGTTATAGATGTCTGCCGCAAGCTCGGGAGGCGTTTGGGATAAAGTTTCCATCACGGCATCCTCGATCCGTAGGATGGATTTGTCAAGAGCCTTGGCTATCTCGCGATAAGAAGTCTGAACTTGTTTAGGTTTCCCAGTAAGCAAATCCCGTCCTTGTACATCCATTTCGTCCGGAGGAGTTTCTAGATCCTCGGTGGCGGCACCAATTTGAATTTTTATTTTCTCCGCAGTTCTTTCACCTACATACAGGTTGTGCTGGGTTCGCATATAATAAACAATGTCATTGGTAAATACGTCTCCGGCAATTTTTACCGATTTGTCACAAACAATACCACCAAGTGCGATTACGGCAATTTCGGTAGTTCCACCTCCTATATCCACGATCATATTCCCCTTGGGCTGCATAATATCAACTCCAATTCCAATTGCTGCAGCCATAGGTTCGTGAATTAAATAGACTTCCTTGGCATTCACGCGTTCGGCACTTTCCTTAACAGCTCTCATTTCCACCTCTGTAATTCCGCTTGGAATACATATTACCATCCTCAGCGATGGTTTTAGCCATTTTTTCTTTAAAGCCGGGATATCACTGATAAACAGGTTTATCATCTTTTCACTGGCATCAAAATCTGCGATAACACCGTCTTTTAGAGGACGGATGGTTTTTATATTTTCGTGGGTTTTTCCTTGCATCATTGCCGCTTCACGACCTACTGCAATTATTTTTCCCGTTGTACGGTCCCTGGCAACGATCGAGGGAGCATCCACTACAACTTTGTCATTGTGGATGATCAAGGTATTTGCGGTACCAAGGTCAATTGCTATTTCTTCAGTAAGGAAGTCAAAAAATCCCATATTCTATAATTCGTGGTGTTGAAAATTAAGGTTTTAAGTTTTTTATTTATCAAATGTAACAAATTTTAATGCTTGAAATGTCGGACACCAGTAAATACCATTGCCATTTCATTTGCATTGCAATAGTCAATGCTCAGTTCATCTTTTATGGACCCTCCGGGTTGTATAACGGCTGTTATTCCAGCGTGGTCTGCAATCTCAACGCAATCGGGAAACGGAAAAAAGGCATCGCTTGCCATTACCGCCCCACTTAGATCAAAATCAAATGACTTGGCTTTTTCAATGGCCTGTTTTAAGGCGTCCACGCGACTGGTCTGACCTGTACCGCTAGCAAAAAGCTGCTTTCCTTTTGCCAAAACAATTGTATTGCTTTTAGTGTGTTTACAAATTTTGGAAGCAAACAATAGGTCCTCTAACTCGGTAGTACTGGGTTTATTGTTTGTAGCTAGCGTTAAAATTTCTTGAGTATCTGTTATATTATCTCTATCCTGAACAAGCAAACCGTTCAAGCAAGTTCTAACAGTAGTCGAAGGCAACATACCATCCTTCTGAACCAATAAGATACGATTCTTTTTTTCTTGAAGTAATTTAAGAGCAATCGGGGAATAGGAAGGAGCAATCACCACTTCACAAAATAGGTGATGAATTTCCTTGGCTGTTGCTTCGTCTATTTCCTTGTTACTGATTAGGATACCTCCAAAAGCTGAGATTGGATCTCCAGCCAAGGCGGCCATATAAGCTTCTTCAAGAGTTGGACGCTGTGCAATTCCGCAGGCATTGTTGTGCTTCAAAATTGCAAAAGTGGGCGCTTCATTCTGGAATTCACCCATTAGGTTTACTGCCGCATCCACGTCCAGAAGGTTGTTATAGCTCAATTCTTTTCCATGGAGTTTTTCGAATACGGCATCAAAATCTCCAAAGAAAAATCCTTTTTGATGTGGGTTTTCGCCGTAACGAAGCTCTTGTCCCCGACTTTTGCTTATTTTATAAACCGGCAGTTTTTCTTCCGTATTGAAATAATTAAATATTGCTGAATCATAATTTGAAGAAATATGAAAGGATTTTGCGGCAAACCTTTTACGGCTTTCCTGAGAAATAATTCCGTCATTTTCCGAGATCAATTCCAAAAATTCTGCATAATCTTCTACTGAAGAAACACAAATGGTATCTTTAAAATTTTTAGCGGCAGCTCGAATTAGCGATATCCCACCAATGTCTATTTTTTCTATAATGTCGTTTTCAGAGGCACCTGAAGCAACGGTTTTTTCAAACGGATACAAATCAACAATCACCGCATCGATTTGGGGTATTTGATATTGCACCATTTCAGCAATATCACCTTCATTATCCTGTCTGTTTAGAATTCCTCCAAAAACCTTTGGGTGAAGGGTTTTTACACGACCTCCTAAGATTGAAGGATAATCGGTAATATTTTCTACTGCTACCACGTCGATTCCGAGGTCGTTGATGAACTTTTGGGTTCCACCGGTGGAATAGATTTTTACATTTTGTTCGTGCAGTTTCTTCACTATCGGTTCAAGGCCATCTTTACTGAAAACAGAAATTAATGCCGAAGTGATTTTTTTCGGATTGTTCATTTGGAAACTATTTGAATGTCATTTTTTGGAAAGATGCAAAAGTACATAATTGATTAGTAAATTTGTAACGTAAGCACGTATAAAACGTCATACTTTTATCTACTAAATAAATGGAGGCCACAAGGGATTAAGTTCGGGTAGATTTAACAGGAAAATCGAATAGATGCTAATTTATTTAAGGGTTTTAAAAGAAAGTTTCAATTTCGCCATTAATGCGCTCACTAACAACAAGCTGCGAACTTTTCTTTCGCTTGTGGGTGTTACTATTGGGATTTTTTCCATAATTGCTGTTCTAGCGGCTGTGGATTCCTTGAAAAAGGAAATAGAGGGGAGCCTTAGTGGCCTCGATAAAAATACCATGGTAGTTATGCGTGTTAACTTTGGGCCTACCGATATTCCGCAATGGAAGTGGCAACAGTTCCCAGATGTAACCTATGATGAATTCCAATATTTGGAGCGGAATACTCCTAATCTTGAGTATGCCACTTTTGCTCTTAATGTGCCTGCTGAAACCGTAAAATATGAGGACAATCAAGTGGATAATGTTCCAGTTGCCGCCGTTACGGATAGTTATTACTTTATTGAAGCTCTCAAATTTGATGAAGGGCGGTTTTTTAATGCTTCGGAATCAAATAGTGGCTCTATGGTGGTGGTTTTGGGAAATGAAATTGCAAATAAGCTATTTGGCGGTTCAGCAAATGCCATTGGAAAAAAAGTGAGAATCTATGGGAGGAAATTTTCGGTAATCGGTGTATTGGAAAAAGAAGGGTCTGGGCTTTTCGGAAATTCGAAAGATACCGCTGTTTATCTACCCGTGAATGTGGTACGACGGATTTATGGAGATAACAACAAAATGAATTTTGCCCAAATAGTTGTTAAGCCCAAAAAGGGAATAGACATTGAAGAATTTAAAGCTCTTTTAACTCAGCAGCTTCGCACCAAAAGAGGTTTAAAACCTGATCAAATAAGCAATTTTTTTATTAACGAAATGCAGGGACTGGCAGACTTTATCGAAGATATTACCCGCAGCATGAATATTATAGGGTTAATAATTAGCGGATTTTCTCTTTTGGTAGGTGGGTTCGGGATTGCCAATATTATGTTTGTAAGTGTCAAGGAGCGCACCAATTTAATAGGTATTCAGAAATCCTTAGGAGCAAAAAATAAGTTTATTCTTTTCCAGTTTTTATTTGAAGCGGTTATTCTTGCGGTAATTGGAGGTCTTATTGGGCTGGTTTTGGTTTATATTGCTTCAATAATCGTTTCTCAGTTTACGGGCGATTTCCAGTTTATTCTTTCACCGTGGAATATGTTTCTCGGTACCGCAATTTCGGCAGTTATCGGTTTGATATCAGGAATTCTACCAGCAATCTCAGCATCCAAATTGGATCCTGTGGAGGCCATTAGAACGGGAATGTGATTAATTCTGAATTCAGAATTCAGAATTCAGAATTTTCGAAGAAGTTGCGCCAAAAATGTCTTTGAACAGAACTAAAGTATCTTCGCAACTTCTTCGTTCACCCATTCCAAAAATCGTTCGTCTTCAACAGAAAATGGATCGGCAATATGGGAGTCAATATCTATCTGGCCAATATTTTTTTCATCTTTAAAGAGAGGAACCACTATTTCAGACCTAACATTAATACTACAGGCTATGTAATTGTTTTGGGCACTTACATCGGGTACAACAAAATTGGAGTTTGATATCGCCACCTGACCACAGATACCTTTTCCGAAAGGGATAACCGTATGATCGGTTGGCTCACCTGCAAAAGCCCGGAGATGCAAAGTCTTTTCCGCTTCATTTGCGAAATAGAATCCTACCCAATCATAATA
The DNA here is from genome assembly GCF_004022485.1 of Aequorivita sp. H23M31. GTDB lineage: Bacteria > Bacteroidota > Bacteroidia > Flavobacteriales > Flavobacteriaceae > Aequorivita > Aequorivita ciconiae. The sequence continues at coordinate 1,789,083 of NZ_CP034951.1, read as the reverse complement.
CCCAATGTTAGTTTGCAATAATTCACAAACCTCGGTCAAGCGACTGTCGATTTCGTCATTTTCGTTGGCTAAAATCGTTTTGATCTTTGGTCTTAGAGAGGTAAAGGGCATGGGATAAATTTTTAGAATTATTTACTCAAAGGTATTTGAAAACAAACACTTTCAGCATAACTCAAATACTGTATATTTGTTAAAAATTTTTAAATAAAGCTTTGAAAGACCTTTTTATAAAATACAAATCCGTCATCAAGTTCGTGATTCTGTTTTTAGGAACCTATTTGGTGCTTAGCGCACTATATGCTTATTATTTAAAGATTTCCGTAAACAGTGGATACCCGCCAGATTTCTTTACCAATCTGGTAGCCAGGCAAAGTTCCGCTCTCCTAGATGCCCTGGGATACCAACCAAGGATGGAGTACGTTCCTCAACATAAAGGGATGTTCATAATTCTTGAGAAAAACTATGCAATTAATATTGTGGAAGGCTGTAATGCCGTGAGCGTAATAATTCTTTTTGTCGCTTTTGTCATTTCTTTTGCCGAAAAGTTTAAAAAAACATTTTTCTTTCTTTTGGCAGGGGCAGTTTTAATTTATGTGGTAAATATATTTAGGATAGCAATGCTGGCAATTGCCCTATATAAATATCCTGAATATCAAGATGTGCTACATTCCGTAATATTTCCTGCGGTAATCTATGGTATGGTTTTCTTATTATGGATAATTTGGGTACGGACGTTGAACGCAAAACCTTCTAAGTGAAACGGCTTCTTAGAATTGTAGGCATTATCATTTGCGGTATTCTGCTGCTCCTTGTTCGAGGTTTTGAGGATAATTTGTTTTATGATCCACTTCTCGAATTTTTTAAAGGGGATTATACAAGAATGCCCATTCCAGAAATGGACGTTTCATCACTCTTAATGGGGTTGGCATTCAGATATTTTCTAAATACTTTAATTTCATTATTCATACTCTGGTTGGTTTTTTTGGATAGAGGAATAATCAAACTTTCCGTACTACTTTATGTCGTTCTGTTCGCCCTGTTTATGGTAGTTTTCACGCTTCTTATTTATTCCTTGGAAGGAACCGATAATTTGTTGGTTTTGTTTTATGTAAGAAGATTTCTTATTCAGCCGTTATTTCTTCTTATCCTAGTGCCTGCCTTTTATTTTCAAAAACAAAAATCCGCATGATTTTGGTATATTTGCAATTCTAAATTTTTTATAGACATGAAAAACGTATCGATTCTTTTTATCGCATTTTTAAGTTTGGCAGTAATCTCTTGTAAAGACAATACTAAGGAAACTGAGCTAGAGGTTGTAACTGTTGATAATAGTGCTGAAGCCCCTAAGGAGGCTTATGAAGTTGCCAAAATGGAAGCGGAATTTAATGACCCGAAAATGGAGGCTATTTTTAATCAGTATCTAGAGGTTGAAAATGCTTTAATAAATACAGATGCGGAAAAGACGAGCTCAGAATCGTCTAAATTATTACCAATGCTTCAGGAAATGCAAGTAGAGGAGCCCATCCAAAATGCAGTTTCCGAGATGGCAGAATCTAATGATATTAAAGTACAGCGCGAAAATTTTGAGGAATTGAGCAGCGGGATGGAGAAAATGCTCCAGGGAACTCTAAAATCTGGAAAGCTTTATAAACAATTTTGTCCTATGGCATTTAATAATAAAGGAGCCTATTGGATTAGTAGCGGGAAAGATATTCTTAATCCATATTTTGGTGATAAAATGCTAAAATGTGGGCGTGTAGATTCTGAAATTCAATAAGTAAGATTTACTGGCTACTATTCACTTAGGAAGGCCAGTTTCTAGAAATCTTTCCGGACATCACATTAATTTTCGTATTTTTGTGTTTAAATGAAAAAAGCCATTTCCATATTCCTTTCCCTTCTTATGCTTGCCAGCAGCTCGGGGATTGCTTATGCCCAGCATTTTTGCAGTGGAATGGAAATGATGTCTGAAGTTACCCTTGGCGAAAAGCATCTTTCCTGCGGAATGGAAGAGGATTTAGATTCTTCCTGCGAAGCCGAAGATGTTCACGAGGACCATTGCTGCCAAAATCATATTACCAAAATTAATACAGACGATAATTTTGCGAAAGCTTCTTTTGATATAAGTTTTCAGAAAACATTTATCGCCTCTTTTGTATCTGTATTTGTACTTCACGAAGTTGAAATAGCTTCCACCCATAAAATATTCTTCGCGGATTATAGTCCGCCACCGCTCGAACAGGATTTGAATATTCTGTACGATACTTTCCTAATTTGATTAATTCCTGTCTTTCGGCCCCCCTTGGGATAAACTGAAGGCAGGATTCTCATGATTACAACTCCATTTTTTCTTAGGAGTTCTTTTTCATACAGCTTTTCCTACTTCTCAAATCATACCTGATTTTATTTTTAGCGTGATGATAAACTTTTATCGGGGCCTTCGTTAATGCCGACTTTTTAAAGTTCGCTGTACAACCAAAGCCAAGTTTAATTACTCATAACAAAAAAGATAAAATTATGGCAAGTTCACATCAAACCAATAAAAACACCTATACCAAATTCATTTTAATGCTTGCGGCATCTTTTGTGGCAATGTATATCACGATGTATCTCAATACTTACGAGATAGACCATGTGTACTTCAGCCTTACAAGATTTTATATGACATGTTTGGGTATTTCTGCAATGGCGGTAATAATGTGGTCCGTTATGCACAAAATGTACCGTAATAAAAAGAAGAATGCTGCTATTTTATTAGGTAGCCTAGTGCTTTTCGTTAGCGCGCTCACTTTAGTAAGGATCCAGGAACCCGTTGATGATATTCTGTATATGAAGGGCATGATTCCCCATCATTCCATTGCGATTTTAACCAGCAAAAGAGCCAACATAAAAGATCCTGAAGTTAGAAAACTGGCAAACGGAATTATTAAAACCCAAGAAAAGGAAATCGCTGAGATGAAGGCCTATATAAAAAGGCTGGAGAACCAGAATGATTAATTTTATTTGGGCACCCGGGCGGGCTTTCCGCTATATCTTTTTTGGTTCAGAAAAAGAACCAAAAAAGGATGCCGCTGCAATCCCTGGTGCAAAAAAAACTTAGATATGAAAAAATATATCGTTTACATAGCAATATTATTAGTAGGTCTTTTGTTGGGCTACTTGTTTTTCGGAAATACAAAAGATGTAAATACCCACACAGCCGAAAGCGCAACTGTACACAACCACAAAGATGAAAATCAAGTGCAAATGTGGACCTGCTCTATGCACCCACAAATTATGCAACCTGAACCCGGTGACTGCCCCATCTGCGGGATGGAACTTATTCCCGCCGAAACTGATGCTGCCGGGTTGAGCGTGGACCAATTTAAACTTTCCGAAAATGCCTTGGCTCTTGCTAATGTGCAAACTTCGGTGGTGGGAGATGGGCAAGTTGAGGGGGGCGTCCTGAAACTTTCTGGGAAAATTGAGGAAAACCAAGAGGATAATTCCGTACAAAGTTCCTATTTCTCCGGAAGGATAGAAAAACTGAATATCAATTTCATAGGCGAAAAAGTAAACCGAGGGCAATTGCTTGCCACCATCTATGCGCCCGAATTGGTATCGGCTCAACAAGAACTTATTACCGCTGCCTCTTTAAAAGAATCCCAACCAAAGCTATATCAAGCGGTGCGTAATAAACTAAAACTTTGGAAACTTTCGGAAAAGCAGATAGACGATATCGAACATTCGGGAAAGGTAAAGGAGAATTTCCCCGTTTATGCCACGGTCTCGGGTACGGTTTCAGAAAAATTGGTCAGTGAAGGCGACTATGTAAAACAAGGCCAGCCTTTGCTAAAGATTGCTAACCTTAATACCGTTTGGGCAATGTTTGATGCCTACGAAAATCAAATTTCCCAATTAAAGGTTGGGCAAGAAATAAAAGTGACCACCAACGCCTACCCTAATAAGGACTTTGATGCCAAAATATCCTTTATAGAACCCACCTTGGCAACAGCGAAGCGTACAGTTGGCGTTCGTGCCGAACTAAATAATAAAGATGGAATCCTTAAGCCGGGAATGTTTGTTGAGGGCAAGATTTCAGGTGTAAGTTCAAAACAGGAAAATGCGATGCTCATCCCCAAATCCGCGGTTCTATGGACAGGAGTCCGTTCGGTGGTATATGTAAAACCCGACTCTGCTGAACCTATTTTTGAGATGCGGGAAGTTTCCTTAGGGGCTACCACTAACGATAGTTATGAGATTATTAGTGGTTTACGCCCAGGTGAGGAAATCGTCACCAATGGCAGCTTTACCGTGGATGCTGCTGCACAATTACAGGGCAAGACCTCAATGATGAACCATACAGGACCGTTGGAAAAGGAAAGTACGAGCGGTACTACAGAGACAGTACAGATGAAAATGGACCTACCCGAAGCTTTTCAGAAGGAATTTTTACCGATTATCGACTCCTATATGGATTTAAAAGATGCATTTGTAACCTCTGAAGTAAAAGCGGTTAAGCCAAAGGCCGAAACCATGCTGAAACAACTGAAAAGTATTGAGACAAAGACCTTGCACAAAATGGAGAAAGGCCATCTTTTCAGGATAAAGGATATGCTCGTGGCAATTACAGAGAGCAATAACATCGAGAATCAGCGTGACCATTTTATCATTCTTTCTGAAAATATAACGGCCATTGCAAACAATATTAAGGTATTGCCACAGGCGGTCTATGTAGTTAAATGCCCAATGGCAAATAGCAACAAGGGTGCAATTTGGCTCAGTCATTCTCCTGAGGTCCATAATCCATATTACGGCGATGCCATGCTTAGCTGTGGAAGTGTAATCGATACTTTAAAATAATCGAGATGCTGAACAGAAGTATAAAATTTTTGATCGAAAACAAGCTGGTTGCACTTCTCCTATTGCTCGTTTTTATAGCGTGGGGAATTGTAAATGCGCCATTTAATTGGGATACCGGTTTTCTTCCGAGTAACCCTGTGGCAGTGGATGCCATTCCCGACATAGGCGAAAATCAGCAGATAGTTTTTACCAATTGGGAGGGAAGATCACCGCAGAATATCGAAGATCAGATTACCTATCCGCTCACCACTTCTCTTTTGGGAATTCCTGGTGTGAAAACCATTAGGAGTACCTCTATGTTTGGGTTTTCAAGCATTTATATCATTTTTGAGGAAAACGTTGAGTTTTATTGGAGTAGAAGCCGGATTCTGGAAAAGCTCAATTCTCTACCTGTAGGTTTACTGCCGGATGGAGTAAATCCAACTCTAGGACCTGATGCCACAGGTTTGGGACAGATTTTTTGGTACACCTTGGAAGGCCGTGATGCAAATGGAAACGTTACTGGGGGTTGGGACTTGCAGGAGCTTCGGAGTATTCAGGATTACTATGTAAAATACGCTCTTTCCGGAAGTAACGGAGTTTCAGAAGTTGCTTCAGTTGGAGGATATGTAAAGCAATATCAGGTAGATGTGGATCCAGAACTGATGCGCCAATACAATGTGGGCCTTAGTGAGGTGGTAAAAGCCATAAAACAGAGCAACCGCGATATTGGTGCCCAAACTTTGGAAGTGAACCAAGTGGAGTATCTGGTGCGCGGCTTAGGATATGTCAAATCCATTGAAGACATAGAAAATGCTGTGGTTACTTCAGAAAATTTCACATCCCTCCGTATAAAAGATATCGCGAAGGTCTCAATGGGACCAGCTGCCCGCCGTGGAATTCTCGATAAAGAAGGAGCAGAGGTCGCCGGAGGTGTTGTTGTAGCTCGTTATGGCGCCAATCCTTTGGAAGTTATTGACAATGTAAAAGAAAAAATAAAGGAAATTAGTGCTGGACTTCCTTCAAAAAAACTGAGCGATGGTCGTGTTTCCCAAGTTACCATTGTACCCTTTTATGACCGTACCGAACTTATTCACGAAACACTGAATACGTTGGATGAGGCCTTGAGTATGGAAATACTCATTACCATTTTGGTCATTTTGCTTATGGTTTTCAATTTAAGAGCTTCCATTTTAATTTCGGGTCTATTGCCCGTTGCGGTGCTCATGGTTTTTATTGCGATGAAGCTTTTCAATGTGGATGCCAATATCGTGGCGCTTTCAGGTATTGCTATCGCAATTGGAACCATGGTGGATATGGGAATAATCCTCACCGAGAACATCATCCGCCATTTGGATGAAGATGACGGCAAACATCCGATAAACGAAGTTGTATATACTGCCACTGAAGAAGTTTCAGGGGCAATTCTAACTGCTGTTCTTACCACCATTATCAGTTTTATTCCCGTTTTTACAATGATTGGTGCCGAAGGAAAACTATTTCGTCCATTGGCGTTTACAAAGACTATGGCCTTAACTGCTTCCTTGGTGGTTTCCTTGTTTTTGATACCACCGTTTGCTGCCTATTTGTTCCGAAGGAGGAAGATAAAAATAAATTTTTCATTCATCTTCCAAATCGTATTGATTGTAATCGGAGCAATCGCGCTTTTCTATGGCCATTTTCTCGGATTGATTTTGATGTGCTTTGGAATAACGGGAATCCTTTCTCTTAAAGGAAAACTTTCAAAAACCCAGGTAAACCGTATTAATATCCTGATATCTGTTTTTGCGATCGTCTTCTTTCTGGCTGAGTATTGGCGACCGTTGGGACTGGACAGAAGTATTTTTTGGAACCTCATCTTTGTCAGTGTCGTGGCTTTCGGGCTCTTGGGAATATTCTATCTCTTCCGAATTTACTATTCCCGAATTCTTCGGTGGGCTCTTCGAAATAAATTGCTCTTCCTATCGATTCCAACGTGTATCGTCATTTTGGGGTTTTTGGTAATGAAGAATTCAGGCAAGGAATTTATGCCAGCCTTAGATGAGGGAACTTTTCTGTTGATGCCCACTTCGCTTCCTCACGCCGGTGTAGCGGAAAATAAACGAGTATTGCAACAATTGGATATGGCCGTTGCCAGCATTCCCGAGATTGAAATGGTGGTGGGAAAAGCCGGACGCACCGAATCTGCGCTGGATCCTGCACCACTTTCTATGTATGAGAATATTATTCAGTATAAACCGGAATATATGCTCAATGAAAATGGAAAGCAGCAACGGTATAGGGTCAATGACGATGGCTTTTTTCAACTGAAGAGCGGTAAATTTGTCACCAATCCCAATAGAGAAGTTAGCAATGCCCATATTTATAAAGCTTCCGATATCAAAAGTCCCTTTGGGATAACGCGTGACGCCCTCATTGCAGATGATGATGGAGAATACTACCGAAATTGGCGCCCAGAAATCAAATCTCCAGATGATATTTGGAAGGAAATTGTAGCAGCCACTAAAATCCCCGGAGTAACTTCCGCTCCAAAACTCCAGCCCATTGAAACACGGTTGGTAATGCTGCAAACCGGAATGCGGGCACCAATGGGTATAAAGGTGAAAGGCCAAGATCTTAAACAAATTGAAGCTTTTGGATTAAAATTGGAATCAGTTTTAAAAGAGGCCGAAGGAGTGAAACAAGAAGCTGTTTTTGCCGATCGTATCGTGGGGAAACCCTATTTGCTTATCGATATAGACCGGGAAAAAATAGCGCGTTACGGGGTTTCAATTGAAGAAGTTCAGAACGTGCTGGAAGTGGCCGTGGGCGGGATGGTGCTCACCCAAACAGTCGAAGGACGTGAACGTTATGGAGTAAGAGTTCGTTACCCTAGAGAACTTCGCGCAAACCCTGGAGATTTAAAGGATATTTATGTTCCGGTAGAAAAAGGAATTCCAGTGCCGCTCGGTGAACTGGTAAACATCCGTTATGAACAGGGCCCACAGGCTATTAAAAGTGAGGATACATTTCTGGTAGGCTATGTGCTGTTTGACAAAATGGACGGCTATGCCGAAGTGGATGTGGTAGAAAGAGCGCAAGCACTTATCCAGGATAGAATTGATTCTGGAGACCTGATTGTTCCCAAGGGAATTACCTATCGCTTTACAGGAACTTATGAGAACCAGCTTAGAGCCGAAAAAACTTTATCGGTGGTTGTACCATTGGCCCTGTTCATAATTTTTATGATTTTATATTTTCAGTTCCGTTCCGTGAGTACTTCCTTGATGGTATTCAGTGGGATTGCCGTGGCATTTGCCGGAGGATTCTTGATGATATGGTTTTATGGGCAAGACTGGTTCCTCAACTTTAATTTCTTAGGCCATAACCTGCGCGAGCTTTTCCAAATCCATCCCATCAATCTAAGCGTTGCGGTATGGGTCGGATTTATAGCCCTTTTCGGAATTGCTACTGACGATGGCGTGGTGATGGCCACTTACCTTACCCAAACTTTCAATAAAAATGATCCGGATACTGTAAGGGAAATTCGAGCATCCATTGTAGAAGCTGGTGAAAAAAGAATACGTCCATGTTTGATGACTACCGCTACTACCATTCTGGCACTCCTTCCAATTTTGACCTCCACAGGAAAAGGGAGTGATATCATGATTCCAATGGCCATTCCAAGTTTTGGAGGAATGTTGATTGCTTTGATAACTCTTTTTGTGGTGCCAATTTTATACAGCTGGCGAAAAGAAGCAAAACTGAAAAATGTGAAACTAACTTTAAAGCAGAGCTAAGTTATGAAGACTGAAAATCTTAATAGGAAATATCGCTTTCTTAATCTAAAACCGTTTGCTTTCGGAATGGTATTTATTTGTTTGTTGCTGTATGGAACAACGGTTCAGGGCCAGGAACTCAATTCGTATATTGAAGAAGCCATTCAGAACAATCCCAGTATTCAAGCAGTTGAGCTTCAGTATAAAATATCCTCCGAGAAGATTTCGGAAACCAATTCACTTCCCAACACTCAGTTTGAGGGAGCGTACTCGGTGGGAAAGAATGATATGCCAATGATGCAAGAGGGTGCATTTTCAGTTATGCAAATGTTTCCGTGGTTTGGAACCATTTCAGCTCGTGGAAAATATGCGGAAGCTATGGCAGATGCCGATTTTGTGGAAATCAATATTGCCAAAAGAAAAACGGCGATGGCCTTATCGCAATCTTATTATCGTCTTTATGAAATTACCAAAAAACAACAAGTATTGGATTCCAATATTCAACTGTTGGAAACTTATGAACGATTGGCCTTGACCTCCGTGGAGGTGGGAAAAGCCTCTGCCGTTTCGGTTTTAAGACTTCAAATGCGACAGAATGAATTGTTCGAACGGAAATTAATTTTGGAACAAGATTTTGCCGCGGAGCTGGTGACCTTTAATAAGTTGATGAATCGTCAGGAAGTTTCGGAAATAGTGATTGCAGATACCTTGACAATTCCGGAAAATGATTTGGAAATAGATTTTGAAAAGCTTCAGCTGCATCCCGAATTACTAAAATATGAGGAATTGAGCAAGGCAGTTTCCCAATCTGATGCGATAAACAAAAAAGAAAGTGCCCCTTCCTTCGGTATTGGGATGGAATATATGCTCTATACCGAAGCTCCCAATATGGTTATGCCGATGGTTTCGCTATCTATTCCTATTTTCAACAACAAATACAAATCCATAGCCCGTCAGAATAAATTAAGGAACGAGGTGCTTAATGTTCAAAAGGAAGAAAGGCAGAACGTATTGGTTTCGCAGTTGCAGAAAGCGGTCCGAAGTAGGAATGCGGCTCGCATCCGTATTCAGACACAAGAAAAGAATTTGAAACAGGCTGAAAACGCAAATGAAATTTTGCTCAGGAATTATGAAACGGGCACTATCGATTTTAACGATGTCCTGGATATTCAGGAATTGCAGTTAAAATTTCAGACAAATCGCATTGAAGCGGTTGCTTTGTATTTTCAACAAACAGCCATAATTGATTATTTTGTGAGGTAACTATATGGGTATATCTGCTGTGCATTTCAGGCAGATAACCAAAATCTAACATCAAAGAAAATGACACATACATATAAAATAAACGGAATGACCTGCAACGGTTGCCGAAGCCACGTTGAAAAAACACTTTCAGAAGTTGAAGGTGTTTCTAATGCCTCGGTCAATTTAGAAAAAGCAGAAGCGACCATTGAAATGGATAAACATATTCCCTTGGAAGTTTTTCAAAAAGCTTTGGAAGATGATGGAGGGAGATATAGCATATCCGACAGTCCGCTCCCAACCTCCCCCGAGCACCCTGCTGAGCTTGTCGGAATAGGGAGGAGTAATGCAGAGAAAAGCCCCCTTCGGGGGTTGGGGGACTCTTCTATATATAAAATCTACGGAATGACGTGTGATGGTTGCCGAAACCATGTAGAAAAGGTTTTGGGTGCTGTAAAAGGTGTTTCAAAAGCTTCCGTGAATCTCGAAAAGGAGGAGGCTGTAATTGAATCTGATAAAAGTGTTTCTCTGGAGGATTTACAAAAGGAGCTTAAGGAAGATGGTGGAACTTATTCCATATCTATGCCTGGCGATAATAAAGCAGAAGCCGAGCATAAGGCTAAAAAGGAAGCGGATAAAAAGAAGAATAGTGGACCGGGCACCTATTATTGTCCGATGCACTGCGAAGGTGAAAAAACCTACGACAAACCTGGTGATTGCCCTGTTTGCGGGATGGATTTGGTAAAAGAAGTGAAAACTTCATCAACTCCAACAAAATACACCTGCCCGATGCATCCTGAAGTTATAAGTGATGAACCTGGCTCTTGTCCTAAATGCGGAATGGACTTGGTTCCTATGGAACCAGAAGAATCTGAGGAAAATAAAACCTACAGAAACTTGCTGAATAAGTTTTGGATTTCCCTGGCTTTTACTGTTCCAATCTTTTTGATTGAGATGTCAGATATGATTCCCAACAATCCCCTTTACAAATTAATGCCATTAAAATATTGGAATTGGGTTCAGTTGGCTCTTTCCATTCCCGTAGTTTTCTACGCCACGTGGATGTTTTTTGAACGCGCTTATCGCTCCATAAAAACTTGGAATCTGAATATGTTTTCCCTAATCGGAATCGGTGCGGGCGTGGCGTGGATTTTTAGTGTTTTTGCACTTTTATTCCCTAGCTTTTTTCCTGAGCAATTCCTAACAAAATCAGGAACGGTTCACGTTTATTTTGAATCGGCGGCAGTGATTTTGACATTGGTTTTAATGGGGCAGGTGTTGGAAGCCAGAGCTCACAACAAAACCAATTCCGCAGTAAAGGAATTACTGAAATTGGCGCCGAACAAAGCTGTTCGAATAGTTGATGGAAAGGAAGAAACCATTGCTATTGATAAAATAGAAGTCGGGGACAAGCTCCGTGTAAAACCCGGTGAAAAAGTTCCTGTAGATGGAAGTATCGAGGAAGGAGAAACATCGATTGATGAGTCGATGATTACTGGGGAACCGGTTCCTGTTTCAAAGCGTGAGGGGGATTCGGTAAGTGCAGGAACCATAAATGGCAATCAGACTTTTGTAATGAATGCGGAAAAGGTGGGCAGTGATACTTTGTTATCGCAAATCATCGAAATGGTCAACAAGGCCAGTAGAAGTCGTGCCCCCATTCAAAAATTGGCGGATAAAATTTCCGGTTGGTTTGTTCCGATGGTGGTTTTAATTTCCATAATAACCTTTATAGTATGGGCGATTTTTGGACCCGAACCCGCTTATGTATATGCTCTTGTGAATGCCATCGCGGTTTTGATTATTGCCTGTCCCTGTGCGCTAGGGCTTGCCACGCCAATGTCGGTAATGGTTGGAGTAGGAAAGGGCGCTAAAAACGGAGTTCTTATTAAAAATGCAGAATCTCTTGAAACCTTAAGTAAGATTGATGTCCTGATCATTGATAAAACGGGAACTATTACAGAAGGGAAACCATCGGTCGAGAAAGTTGGTAGCTCCAAGGATTTTTCAGAAGAAGAAATACTTCAATATATAGCTTCATTAAATAGTTCAAGTGAACATCCTCTTGCCGATGCCACGGTGAAATATGGGAAAGAGAAAGATATCGAACTGATAAAACCTTCCGATTTTAATTCGGTTACGGGAAAAGGTGTGACTGGAATTATCAACGGAAAGAACATTGCGTTAGGGAATGAAAAGTTGATGGAAGAAGTAAATGCTTCTCTTTCCGAAGAAATAAAAAAGGAAATTTCGGAAGAACAGAAAAAAGGAAAGACGGTTCCTATGCTAGCGATTGATGGGAAGGTTGAAGGTTACGTAGTTATTTCAGATAAAATTAAGGGTACCAGCAAGAAAGCCATTAACGAACTTCAAGAAAAAGGGATTGAGGTAATAATGCTTACCGGAGATAATCACGACACTGCCAAAGCAGTAGCTTCGGAATTAAATCTTTCAGATTTTAAAGCGGACGTGTTGCCACAGGATAAATTGGAAATGGTTGAAAAACTTCAATCCGAAGGAAAAAAAGTGGCAATGGCCGGTGATGGAATCAATGATGCCCCCGCTCTGGCTCAAAGTGATGTAGGTATTGCAATGGGCACAGGAACGGACGTTGCCATTGAAAGTGCCGGGATTACATTGGTAAAAGGAGATTTACACGGAATTGTAAAAGCATTTCATTTAAGTGAAAAAGTGATGCGCAACATAAAACAGAATCTATTTTTCGCACTCATATACAATACACTGGGCGTGCCGATTGCGGCTGGAGTTTTATTTCCCGTTTTCGGATTATTGCTTTCGCCAATGATTGCAGCCTTGGCTATGAGCTTCAGTTCGGTTTCGGTAATTGCGAATGCCTTGCGATTGCGTGGGGCGAAAATTTAAAGGGACGTAGGATGGAAAGACGTAAGACGTAGGACTTAGCCATAATAAAATTAGCACCCTATGTCAGTCTGTTCTGATAATTATCGGGAGTCGAAGACTCGGAATTAGAGCGCACCTCGACAAGCTCGGTGTGACAAAGATTTTAATTAAAATAACATTACAGCAAAAGATAAAATAAAATTTCACGAATCACAATTAAATACATCGGATTCTAAAATAGGTACTGTTAGTCTTATGTCCTACGTCCTATAGTCCTATGTCTAAAAAATGAAATATGAAAAAAATACTAATACTATTATTAATACTTCCGTTGGTTGTTTTTTCCCAGGAAAAAATTTCGGGGAAAATTACTGAAACCATCAATATGAAAGAAGAACCCTTGGGTGGCGCTAACGTATATTGGCTCAATACCTCCCTGGGAGCAGTTACCGATTTTGAAGGGAATTTTGAGATTTCCTACAAGCCGGAATACAAAAAACTGGTCATTAGCTTTATTGGATATAAAACGGATACCATCTCAGTGGATTCACCTAAAAGAATAACGCACTCCTTAAAATCGACTTCCGATTTGGATGAGGTATCAATTACAGCACGTCAAAAGGCGAGTTCACGTTCTTTTTTACAATCCCAAAATGTTATAAATGTAAGTAGTGGCGAATTGTTGAAGGCCGCATGTTGCAATCTTGCTGAAAGCTTTGAAACAAACCCATCTATCGATGTGAATTTTTCAGACGCTATTTCTGGAACCAAGCAAATTAAAATGTTGGGTCTAACAAGTCCATACATTATGATCACTACCGAAAATATCCCAAGCATTCGGGGAGCTTCACAGGCCTATGGGTTAAGTTTTATTCCAGGAACTTGGGTGGAAAGTATCCAGATTACAAAGGGAGCTGGAAGTGTGGTAAACGGTTATGAAAGTATAGCCGGGCAGATCAACGCCGAACTACAAAAGCCAACTACTGATGATCGTCTGTTTGTGAATGCCTATGGTTCCGGCGATGGCAGATTGGAACTGAATACGCATCTAAATACTAAAGTTACAGATCGATGGAGTACTGGACTATATCTTCACGGAAATATGCGCGATACGGATTTTGATAAAAATGGAGATTCCTTTTTGGATGCACCACTAATGAAACAAATAAACGTAATGAACCGCTGGCAATACACCGATCAGGAAAATGGATATGTGGGCTTTTTTAATATTCGGTTTTTAAACGATGAAAAACAATCCGGTCAGATTGGCTTTGATCCTAAAATAGATCGTGGAACAGCGAATGCTTGGGGAAGCGAAATAAAAACCCGGAGTTTCGATGCCTCGGGAAAATTTGGGTTCGTAAATCCTGATCTTCCTTGGCGAACAGGTGGTGTTCAAGTGGCCTATAGCCATCACGACCAAGAGTCTTATTTTGGACTTCGGGATTACAACATCGAGCAAAATAGTGTTTATTTAAATCTGATGTATAATTCTATTATCAGCGATTCCCGGCATAAAATTAAAACTGGAATTGATGGCACCTACGATAGTTATAAAGAATTGGTATTAACTGAAAATTTTGATAGAACCGAAAAATCGGCTGGAGCGTTTTTTGAATATAATTTCGATAATCTGAATGATCTGAATATTAGTCTGGGAATTAGGGGCGATGTGCATAATATGCTTGGGGCTTTCCTTACCCCTAGAATGCATATGAGATATACGCCTTGGGAAAAATCGGCTATCAGGATTTCTGCGGGTAGGGGAAAACGCAGTGCAAATATTTTTGCGGAAAACCAGAAGTTATTCGCCAGTTCAAGAAATATCAATATAATTGCAAATGGTGGAAAAAATTATGGTCTGGATCCTGAAATTGCTTGGAATTATGGAATTTCCTATATGCAAGGATTTAATATCTTCAAACGAAAAGCAGATATTACCTTTGACTTCTACCGAACCGATTTCCAAAATCAAATTGTTGTGGATTGGGAAAACCCGTATGAAATAAGCTTCTATAATTTGGATGGAGAAAGTTATTCCAATAGTTTTCAGGCAGAGTTCAACTACAATATTTTTAAACAATTTGATTTGAGGTTGGCGTATAAATATTATGATGTAGAAACAACCTATATGAGCGGAAAAAAAGAAAATCCACTTACGCCCACCCATCGTTTCTTTGCAAATGCTTCCTATGAAACCAAACCCGGATCAAAAGGTGGAACTTGGAAATTTGACACGACCTTCAATTATACTGGAGAGCAACGGTTCGCGTCTAATGAACTTTATTTGAATACTATTGGATTGTCCGAGTTTTCACCTAGTGTTTCTACCGTGAATGCACAGGTTACTAAAGTGTTTTCATCTAATTTCGAAATTTATGTAGGAGGGGAGAATATTACAAATGTTAAGCAAAACAATCCTATTATAGGTGCCGAGAATCCATTCGGCTCAAACTTTGATACTACCTACGTTTATGGCCCTATATTTGGAAGTTCCTATTATGCGGGTTTACGATATAGATTAAATTAAATTCTGCGTCCTTAGTGCCTTTGCGGTGTAATATTCACCGCAGGGACGCAGAAGAACGCAAAGAAAAGGAAGAAATAAATTCTAAAAACGAACAAAAATGAAAAATTTATTATTAATTATTGGAGTAATGCTATTAAGCATCACTGGATTTTCCCAGAACAAGAATGCCCACGCTTCCATTGAGGTAGATGGCGTTTGTGGAATGTGCAAAGAGCGCATTGAAAAAGCTTCAATTAAAGCGAAAGGAGTAAAGTCTGCCGAATGGAACGTGGAAACGCACGAACTAAAGCTGATTTACAATGAAGGAAGAACGGATTTAGCTCAAATTCAACAAAGCATTGCGGATAGCGGCCACGACACTCAGGATATTAAAGCTAAGGATGAGATTTACAATGGAATTGATGACTGTTGTAAATATCGAGATCCGCAAGTAGTGGAAGATCATAAGGACGGCGGACATTAATTTATAAAACCTTTATATTTTCTTTAATAGCGAAAAAAAGTTTCGTTTCGTAATTTGAGTCTCATAAATAAAAAAGAGATAAATTATGAGAAACGAGAAACTAATACACGCCCTTGGAAATTGCATCAATCACTGTAATTATTGTGCTGATGCATGTTTAGATGAAGAAAATGTAAAAATGATGGTTCCTTGCATCCGTACAGACAGAGCTTGCGCGGAAGTATGCAGTTCATTAAATCAATTATTGGCTCTGAATTTTTCCGAAGTATCCGATCTTGTAAAATATTGTGCAAAAATCTGTGATATGTGTGCGGACGAATGTGGGAAGCATGATGCACAGCACTGTAAGGATTGTGCAGAAGCTTGCAGAAAATGTGCTGAGGAATGTAGGAATTATGCTGCTTAAATTTTCTTGTTAAACTTTCATTAATGAGTGAATAATTTGGCAGTTTCTTGTTTTAACTTTATGGTACTAATTTAAAATCCAAATTGTTATGGCAGAGGATAAGAAAACCAAAAAGGCACAACCTTCAAAGCCTAGTGCAGGTAAAAAAGATGATAACAAAAAATCGTCTTCAACCGGATCTAAAAAGAAGTAGTATTTTAAAATGATCCTTTTTTGGGATTGATGAGACCATCTAGAATTTAATTTTTAGATGGTCTTTTTTTTAGGGAGTTTTAGTTGGTAAGGAGATACTATAGCTTTAAAGGTGGGAATTTATACCTTAATATTTATATAAAAATATCCATTGTTGTCCGATAAAAATCTAAAGTAGCAAAAATAGCATTGTCGTTGCCATATTTTACTGGATTGTGTTCCGATTTTCAAAACAGAACCCCCTAAGGATCGAAAAAGCTCAATTGGCCAATGTTTTTTGTGGTGATTTCTTCCCATTTGGAGTCTGGGTTTTTCAGGAACTTGAACAGATCGATGTAGGTCATCAAATGGTAGCGTATTACAGACACCATATTTGAATATGCCCAACTTCTCTGCGCCTTTCTTTGTATTACCAGCATTATGAGTTGAATGATCAGACTGACCCAGATCTGTATCTCTATTGCATTTTGGTTGTCGCCCAGAAAGTATTTGAGGGGAAAGTTCTGTTTTAGGCGTTTGAACATGGTCTCTATCTGCCAGCGATTTTTGTAGATATCAGTGATCCTGTCGGCCTCCACTTCATAGTTGTTGGTGATGAACTCATATACCTTGCCCTTCTCCTGGTGCCAAAAGGCTATCCGCCGTAGGTGGAATTCGTTGCCTTCCTTATCGGCAAGCGTTATTTTTTCATCCTTTAGGACAGCATCGTCCACGTTGTCCGGAATATCAAACTCTTCAAGGCTCGTATAGCGTGCATTGCTCTTTTGCCTGGTCACAAAGTAGATGCCATCCAACGTCCATTGCTCGTATTGCTGATAATCTACGTATCCTTTGTCAAAGACAACATAGGAACCCTTCTTTAGATCGAGTTCTTTCAAAAACGTATGATCGTGCGTCGCGGCATCTGAAAATTTTATCAGACAAGGAACATCCTCCATGGCGTTGATCATCGTGTGCATTTTTATCCCGCCCTTCTTCTTGCCGTTGAGCGGGTTCCGGCCAACACCCCTCAATATGTCGCTAAAGAGCGCTATTGTCGAGGAATCGACTATTTTGAGGCCTTTTATGGCGGGCTCCCTGGTTCTGCTGTCCGATAAAAACCGGTGGTAACGTTTATAGAGACCAGAGTAAATATCAGCAAAGACCTCTGCACTTCTTCTTTTGTTGGCATCGGACAACGTACTGCGTTTTGGAAAGTCCCGTAGCCCTAAATGGTTGATCTTGCCCTCGCACGCCAGCATTATGCTTGTTACTTCGCGAAGTGAGTTGCAGCCACTGATAACGGCGAATATCATCGTAACCAAGTGATCATAGGTCGTGAACTTTTTGGTGTACCTGTCGCTGTTGTGCTTCTTTGCTGTCCGATAAATATCTTTGGCGTCAAGGAAGTTTAAAACCTGTTTGATAATAGGTTGTCCACTGAAATTTTTACTTTTGTTCATATCTCGAGTTTTGTGGTAAAAACTAAGATATAAATAAAGCGGGAAATCCTTCTTGGAAATCCCGCTTTTAAAAATGTTTATCGGACACTACTGAAAAATATCATAGCTTTTATTGTGAAATTCCTGACGTCAATTTAGAAACCATTATTTGTAGAATTTTCATGCGATAAGAAACTACCCAGATTACAATTTGAAGATTTGCTTAGAAGCCAATAGTTGTTTCAGTATTTTTACCTCCACTAATTTTAAAACTTTAAAACTTAAAATAATGAAACAAATCTTAGGAATAGGATCGCGGATCGATCATACTAAATATGGGAAGGGCGTAATTACCAACGTTACTTCCAAAATGTATTGGGTAACTTTTATTGAAGGAGGCTTGGAAACCATTCCTGTTGATGAGGAATTCGAGGTTATAGAGGCTGCCGAGGATGAAGTTGATTCTGTTAGTTTTTATGATGTCGAAAAAAGCTTACGTGACATCTTAAAAAAGTGGAATGGGATTAGTGAGATTGTTCCCATTGCCGATAAGTGGAAGGGAGGCAGCATGGTTCTACATCCTGGGGATAAAAATCTAGCTACCAAAGAAATTCCCATTGATACCTTTTTTCATAAAATAGTAATGCTTCGTGATAGGTTAAGAGTTATGGAACAGAAGATCAATGCGAGTAAAGATTTGGCCAGTCAGGATAAAATTGATCTTCAACAGTATATTACAAGATGTTATGGAAGTTTGACAACTTTTAACATATTATTTAAAAATAACTCCCAGCAATTTAAGGGTGAAGTATCAACTAAGAAATAATTCCCAGTTTGTTGTAACAAAAAGCAAATTGGTAATAAGCGAAACTGTCTTTTTAGCTATTTTTTAACATTTTGGCTGAATCGTGAGATTGGGGCGGGTTAAGCTAAAAAATGGAAAAATTGGTCAAAACGGAGACTGAAACTGCAAATGTTAATAAAATGTTGAAAAAAATTATTTTTTTTTTGATGGTAAAAAACCTTGGGGTCTAATGGTTTTTTTTGATTGAAGTCCTATTAAATCAGGTGTTTAAAAGATGTAAGAGGGAATTAATTCTAAAATTTCGACTTATTTACACCTTTTATTTCTTCCTAGGATATCAATCTACTTCCGATAAAAATTGGATTTGTAACATTTTATCGTCAAATTTGGGATGCTAATTCAAACAAACAAAAAAATGAAAACAAAGTTTAATGGAATTTTAACACTTTTGCTAGTGTTCATTGTGCAGCTCACTTTTGCACAGGAGAAAACGATTTCAGGTGCGGTGACGGATGATAATGGTCTGCCGCTTCCTGGAGTAAACATAATTATAAAAGGAACGACTACTGGAACACAATCAGACTTTGATGGGAATTACTCTATCGATGCAAGCGTGGGCCAGACACTTGTTTATAGTTATGTAGGTTTCGAGACCCAAGAAGTCGCGGTTGGTACGTCAAATACTATAAACGTTTCAATGAAGGCAGGTTCTGCTTTGGAAGAGGTAGTGGTAACCGCCCTTGGTGTTTCTCGTGAAAAACAATCCTTGGGTTATTCCACACAAGAGGTTGAGGGGGAAGACATTTCTACCGTAAAAAGTGGAAACTTTACCAATGCCCTTTCCGGAAAAGTTTCGGGGCTTCAAATTAGGCGAAATAATAACTTTGGGGGTTCAACCAACGTGGTTATTAGAGGTAACACTTCTTTAACAGGAGATAACCAAGCTTTGTTTGTTGTGGATGGTGTGCCAATCAGTAACCGTAATACAAACTCTTCTGCGCAAGGTCAAGCTTCCGGAGGATACTATGATTATGGTAACGCTGCCGCCGATATCAATCCAGATGATATTGAATCTGTTAACGTGCTTAAAGGTGCTGCTGCATCTGCACTTTATGGTTCTCGCGCTGCAAACGGTGTTATTATCATTACAACCAAAAAAGGAAAGAAAACAAAAGGTATGGGAGTTACAATCAACTCGAATGCACAAGTTGGTTTTATCGATAAAAGTACCTTTGCCGACTATCAGCAACAATATGGTGGGGGCTACGGTGCATTTTATGGCGCTAATGAAGATTCCTATTTCTTTGATGATGACGTAAATGGAGATGGTGTGCCAGATGTGGTTTACCCTTACACGGAGGATGCTTCTTATGGAGCTCCATTCGATCCAAATTTAATGGTGTATATGCCAGGATCTTTTGACCCAGAGTCACCAAATTATTTACAAAAAAGTCCTTGGGTAGCTGCTAAGAATGGTCCAATTACCTTCTTTAATTCGCCAGTTACTTTTACCAATTCTATCTCCATTTCAAATGGTCTGGAAAATGGATCTTATAGAATGTCTTACACCAAATTGGATCAGAAAGGGTTAATGCCAAACAGTCAATTGGACCGTCACAATTTTGTTTTTAGCGGAACTTATGACGTGAATGATAAATTTACTGTAAGTGGATTTGCCAATTACATTAAAACTGATGCATTAGGACGTAACTCTACTGGTTATAACGATAACGTGGTGGGTATGATGAAACAATGGTTTCAAACAAACGTCGACCTTCAGCAGCAAAAAGATATTTATTTTGCTACAGGAAGAAACGTATCTTGGAACCCTGCCTCCTCAGAGCCAGGAGCACCTCCAATTTTCTGGGATAACCCTTATTGGACAAGATATGAGAACTACCAAAATGATGGACGTAGCCGTTTTATCGGAAACTTCGATTTAACTTACAAACTTGCCGACTGGGTTAGTGTAACAGGTAGAGTATCTACAGACGCCTATAACGAATACCAAGAAGAGCGTAGAGCAATAGGATCAGTAGCAACTCCATTTGGTGTAGCTCGTGGAAATGTGGATTCTGGTTATTTAAGAAGAGATATTACTGCTTACGAAACCAATTATGATTTGATGTTTAACTTTAATACCAACATTTCTGAAAATCTTAGTTTTGCAGGTATCTTAGGATCAAACATCCGTAGAAGTGAGTTTAATTCCTTGACTTCCTCTACATCTGGAGGGTTGATTTTCCCTAATCTATATTCCTTGCAAAATAGTAGAGGAGAGCTACCTAAGCCGGTTGAACAAGCGGAGAAAATTGGAGTGGACGGAGTATATGCAAGTGCTTCTTTCGGATTTGCCAATACTGTTTACCTAGACGGAACTATTAGAAGAGATCATTTCTCAACTTTACCAGTTGATGAAAGTGCTTTCTATTATCCATCTGTTTCTACCAGTTTTGTATTTAGTAAGCTTCTTGAGGTAGACGCTATTACATTCGGTAAGCTACGCTTGAACTATGCGGAAGTTGGAAACGGTGCTCCATTTGACAGATTGTCCAATAGAAAATACAACTTCAATAATGACATTGGAACATCAGTGCCGATTACTGCGAATAACCCAAATCTGAAGCCTGAAAGAACCAAGAGTTATGAAGCTGGTCTTGAAATGCGATTTGCACATAACCGCGTTGGTTTTGACGTAGCATACTATAAGTCTAATTCTATCGATCAGATCGTTACTGCACCAGTATCAGCTGCAACTGGATATACTGGAAAATTGTTGAACGCTGGAGAGATTGAAAATAAAGGTATAGAGGTTTCTTTAAATGCAACTCCGATCAAAACGGATGATTTTAACTGGAGCTTTACCGTAAACTTTGCCAAGAATAAGAGTTTGGTGTTAGAGTTACCTGAGGGAGTAGAAGCAATCCAGCTTGGAAGATTCCAGGGAGGTGTTTCTATTAATGCCGTAAAAGGGCAACCTTATGGTGTAATTTACGGAAAGGATTATTTATACCACGAAAATGGTCAGCGTTTGGTAGATGAGGACGGTTATTATATGACTACTTCAACATCAAACAATATTATTGGAGATGTAAACCCTGATTGGATTGGAGGTTTTTCTAACACTCTAACTTATAAGAGCTGGGCTTTTAATTTCTTGATAGATGTTCAACAAGGTGGAAGTCTTTTCTCTCTTGACCAATACTACGGTGAGAATACCGGACTTTATGCAAATACGGCCTATATCAACGACTTAGGAAATCCAGTAAGAAACCCACTTTCTGAAGGTGGTGGATTTATTAACCCTGGAGTACACGAAGACGGATCCCCAAATACCACAAGGGTTGATGCCAACGTGGAAAGTCCATTTGGTTATGCAACTTATCCTCAGTCTGAATTTGTTTACGATGCTAGCTATGTTAAACTTCGTCAGGTATCGCTTACTTATACTTTGCCATCAAGATTTTTGGATAACACCTTTATGACTGGTTTACAGTTTAGCCTAATTGGATCTAACCTTTGGATTATTTCTAAGAATATTCCATATGCTGATCCTGAAGCTGGATTGACTTCTGGTAACCTTCAAGGATACGTAACAGGATCTTTGCCAACTACCCAAGATTACGGGTTCAATATTAAAGCACAATTTTAATCTATAGAAAAATGAAGAAACTGATTTTAATTCTAACTGCGGCAGTTATGGCCGTATCGTGTTCAGATAACCTAGAGGAACTGAACCAAAATATAAAGGACCCTACAGCGGTAAGTGGTGAGAGTCTCTTCTCGTCTGCACAAAAACAATTGGCCGATCAATTTGTTACGCCAAACGTTAACCTAAACAACAATAGGCTTTGGGTGCAGTATCTGCAAGAGACCACTTATACGGATGAAAGTAACTACGATCAAGTAACAAGAGCGATTCCTGATAATCACTGGAGAGAGATGTATAGAGATGTGCTTAAGGATTTGGACGAAGCTTCTCAAATAATTGCAGCCAACGAGGATCCGATAACTTCGGAATCCAATGAAAATAAACTGGCCATTATAGAGATACTTACGGTTTTTTCTTATAGTAATCTTGTAGAAACTTATGGTGATGTACCTTATACTGAAGCATTGGACATTGAAAACCTTTTGCCTAAATATGATGATGCTAAAACTATATATGCTGATTTAATCGTGCGATTAACCGCGGCTCAAGGGAAGCTTAACGCTAGCAACGGTTCATTTACTGCCGGTCAAGACCTTATTTATGGTGGTGACGTGGATAAATGGAGAAAATTTGCAAATTCTCTTAAGTTTAGAATGGGTATGGTTTTGGCCGATGTTGATCCAGGACTATCTACAACCACTGTAAACTCAGCGCTTGAAGCTGGCGTATTTGAAAGTAATGCAGATAATGGAAGTTACAAATATTCTGCAGCAGCTCCTAACAATAATCCTATGAACGATAACTTAATTTTAAGTGGAAGAAAGGATTATGTAGCAGCAAGAACCATCATCGAAAAAATGAAAGAACTTGATGATCCAAGGATAGAAAAGTATTTCGCCGGTAAAGTTGACTTGCAATTGGGAGAAGTGGTGTCTGTTACTACATCTGGTACAACGACAACCATTACTTTTAAGGATAAGATTGGACTAGACCCGCTACCGGTAGTAGGAGTGGACGAAGCTTACCTGCAAGGCCCTGATGGTCGTATTTCTTTGGGAGTTATTACTGCAATGGGAGAAAAAACCATTGATATTGAAAATATCACCCAAATGCCTGCAGTTGAAGATATAGTTACAGTATTCCTTTATAAAGGAGGATCAATAGGAAAACCATCTCCGTACGCTGGTAACGTTAAGGTAAATCCTCGTCTAACTGATCCAACTGAACCAGGAGTTTTATTATCTTTCGTTGAGGTTGAGTTTTTAAAGGCTGAAGCAGCAGCAAGAGGTGGTTACAATATCGCTGGTACTGCCAAAGAATATTACGATGCTGCCATTACTGCTTCGTTTGAATTCTGGGGTGCTGAGGGGCTAGCCGATTATTTGGCCAACCCTTTAGTTGATTATGATACTGCAATTGCTAACAGTACTTCCGATCCAAAATGGAAAGAAGTTATTGGAACGCAAGCTTGGTTAGGTCTTTATAACAGAACCTTCGCTGCTTGGTTATCTGTACGTCGTTTGGACTACCCAATTTTAACCAAACCTGCAAGTGCTGAGTCTGGGTTCCCAGTTAGATATACATACCCAGCACAGGAACAAACATTGAATACTACCAGTTACAATGCAGCAGCTTCTGCAATTGGTGGAGATACACCAGAGACTCGTTTGTTCTGGGATAAATATTACACTTTTGATTTCTAATTAAAATCATCTTTGTAAAAGGGAAAAATCCTCGGTTTCGTGCCGAGGATTTTTTTTTACTTATTTTTTTTAAGGAAAAACCTTCAAGAATGTTTTTAAATTATCTTCGTTATAAAAGGAAAATCATCCTAACGCGTGAAAGTGAAATTCGAAAGATTTAGGGTGAATAGCTATAGTTCTAAATCTTTTCTTTTTGAATGATGCTCTGAAGAATGATTTTTGCATGTATTCGGGAATTTTCTATAAACCATTTGTGAGTTTCCATTCCTCCGCATATTACACCCGCCAAATACAGTCCATCGACATTTGTTTCCATAGTTTCTGGGTCGTAAGTTGGCAACATCTTTCCATCATCCGATAAGTGCACTCCCAGATTTGTTAAAAACTCAAAGTTCGGTCTATATCCAGTTAAGGCAATTACAAAGTCATTCTGTAAAACTTCGATACCATAGGGCGTATTTACAACAACCTCATTTTTCGTGATTTCAGTGATTTCGGAATTGAATAATGCCTTGATACTTCCTTCCTTTATACGATTTTCAATATCCGGTTTCACCCAATACTTCACCCGCTCACCAATTTCGGCACCCCGAACAACCATTGTTACCTCACCTCCCTTTCGCCAGATTTCCAATGCGGCATCCACGGAAGAATTGCTAGCTCCCACTACTACCACTCTTTGCATTACAAAAGGATGAGCTTCCTTGTAATAGTGCATCACTTTAGGCAAATTCTCTCCAGGAATATCCAACAAATTAGGAATATCAAAAAATCCTGTACTCACAATTACATTGAGGGCACAATAGTTTCCTTTATCTGAAACAATACGAAATTGGTTGTCTGTTTTTGTAATAGCCGTTATCTCTTCGTACAAATTGATATTGAGATGGTTGGAGGTGGCCACTCTTCTATAGTATTCCAAAGCCTCATTTCGGTGAGGTTTTGGATTATTACTGATAAAGGGAATGTTGTCGATCTCCAATTTTTCCGAAGTGGAGAAGAAGGTCATATTTAAAGGGTAATTATAAATAGAATTGGTAAGGGTACCTTTTTCAACTACAACGTATTCAAACCCATGTTTTTTGCATTCCAGCGCGCAGGCAATCCCTATAGGACCCGCACCAATGATCAATACGTCCAGGCACTTGAGTTTTGAATCGGAATGCGACATGAGATGATTATTTCAAGATATTTTTAAGGTCAGTAATAATTTTGGGAGGATTGCTCGCGCCAAAAACATAACTTCCAGCAACCAAAACATCCGCTCCGGCATCTACTAGTTGACGTGCATTTTTATCAGTTACACCACCGTCCACTTCGATTTTGGTTTGTGCTCCGTTCGCCTTAATTATTTTTTTAAGTTGCTCCACTTTTTTATAGGTATGCTCAATAAAGCTTTGTCCTCCAAAACCGGGATTTACGCTCATTAAACAAACCAAATCAATATCGTTTATAACATCTTCCAACAATATCACGTTGGTATGAGGGTTTATGGCAACCCCTGCTTGCATGCCTTCATTTTTGATTGCTTGTAGCGTACGGTGGAGGTGATTGCACGCTTCATAATGAACCGAAAGTATATTGGCGCCAAGATCAGCAAAATCCTTTATATACCTATCTGGATCTACAATCATTAAATGGACATCCAAAGGTTTTTTGGCATGTTTTGCGATACTTTTTATAACTGGCATTCCATAAGAGATGTTGGGAACAAAGAGTCCGTCCATTACATCCAAATGGAACCAATCGGCATCGCTATTATTTATCATCTCAATATCCCTCTGGAGATTAGCGAAATCAGCAGCAAGAACGGATGGGGCAAGAAGTGTATGGCTCATTTAAACAGTTTTTTGCAAAGGTAATGGATTGTTTTTGCTTTCAGGTTTGTAGGGAGGAGTTTATGGGTTTAAGAATTTAAAAGTTGAGGAGTTGAGGAGTTGAGGAGTTCGGCAGTTGAAAAGTTGAAAGTTTAAATGTTCATGTGTTTAAAAGAGTAACCGTCAAAAAGAAATCTATCAAAAGGATGAATGAATATCTTTAGTTCCCTTTAGAGGGTCCGGTTAAAGCGAGAAAACACATTTCCATAATTAGAAATTGAGAAACTGAGCTACTGAGAAGGTGCCGAGAGATTAGATTCCATCGTGGGTCTCTTATAAACCCATCGACTCCTCAGCAAAATGTAGTTGGGGAGTTGAAAGTTTATAAATTTTATGAGTTTATGAGTTTATGGGTTTATGGGTTGAAGAGTTCTGGGTTTATAAGTTTAAAGGATTCTCCAACAAAATGGAGCTTGAACAAAGGGAAGATTGGGTAAATATCTCTGGTTCGCTTTAGATACTATAAAAAAACGGAAATTTTCCAGAAATAATTCGACACTATCCCGTTAAGTGTGTAAGTTTAAAATAACAGGGGTTGGACTTTTTTAGAGTCTGACCCTTTTTTCATAGATCGTTAGGAACTGGTTTAATATAATGCCCCAGTTCCTGACGGGCATTGTCCATTTTTTGGTGGCTTCCCTTACTGCCAAATATACGGATTTCATCACGGCATCGTCCGTTGGGAAGGAAAGTTTGTTCTTGGTGTACTTTCTTATCTTCCCGTTCAGGTTCTCGATAAGGTTCGTGGTATAGATGATCTTGCGTATCTCCAACGGGAACTCATAGAACACTGTGAGCTCTTCCCAGTTGTCGCGCCAGCTCTTGATGGCATAGGAATATTTATCGTTCCATTTTTGGGCAAAATCCTCTAGGGCCATCTTGGCGGCCTCCTGGTTTGGGGCGTTATAGATATGCTTCATATCTGCGGTAAAGGCTTTTTTATCCTTCCATACGACGTACCTGCAGGCATTGCGTATCTGGTGTACCACGCATATCTGGGTCTTGGACTCGGGGAACACGTTCTTGATCGTATCCGTAAAACCATTGAGGTTATCGGTGGCCGTGATAAGGATGTCTTCTGTGCCGCGCGCCCTTATATCGGTCAATACGCTCATCCAGAAAGCTGCTGATTCGTTCTTGCCAAGCCATAGCCCCAAGACCTCTTTTTTACCGTCCCTGCGCAGGCCAACGGCTATGTAGATGGTCTTGTTAATAACCTTGGAGTTCTCGCGGACCTTGAATACGATGCCATCCATCCAGACAATCAAGTAGACCGGCTCCAAGGGACGGTTCTGCCAGGCAACTATATCGCCCGATATTTTTTCCGTGATCCTGGATATGGTCGAGGTGGACACATCAAAATCATAGACCTCACGTATCTGCTCCTCAATATCGCTGTTGCTCATTCCCTTGGCATAGAGTGACACGATGACGTTCTCAAGGCCATCGACCATATTGCCCCGCTTGGGTACGATCATGGGATTGAACGAGGCCTCACGGTCTCTGGGGACGGCAATCTCGGATTCGCCAAAGGAGGTTTTTATTTTCTTCCGGGAGTGCCCGTTGCGCGAGTTGCCTCCATTGGACCTCTGGTGTTTGTCGTAATCTAGGTGGCCGTCGAGCTCACCTTCGAGCATCTTTTCGATCCCACGTTTCTGGATCTGCTTTAAAAAATCGCTGAGCTCCTCGTGGGTCTTGAACTGCTTCAGAAAATCATCTGAAATTAAATCGTCTTTCTTCATAATGTGTAAAAGTTAAAGATTAAAAACTAAATAATAAAATAGCGGGGGCCGGCCCCCGCTATTTTATTATTTACACACTTTATGAGATAGTCCCAATAATTCAGGGCCTTCATAAGTTAAATTCCTTAAGTTACCTTTTTTTGAATATTCATGCTAGTTCTAAGCAGTACATTTTTATCTATTTCGAGGTAGTTGCGACGAGGGTAATATCTTTTAGTTTTCAATCGTATCTTTGCAATTCTGAATTTTATGGAATATGGAAGATATGGTTATTTCTTTTTGCTTTCTTATTAACCCTCCTCAATGAAAGGCCTCGTATATAAATCTACTGGTAGTTGGTACTCTGTTAAAGCAGAGAACGGCACTTTTTATAGTTGTCGTTTAAAGGGCAGGTTCCGTATTGGTGGCATTAAAAGCACCAATCCCGTGGCAGTAGGAGATAGAGTGATTTTTGAAATAGACAAAAAGGGAGCTGAAGGCGAAGGAGTGATAACAACTATTGAACCTCGAGAAAACTATATAATTCGAAAATCCGTTAACCTGTCAAAACAGACCCATATTATTGCAGCCAATATCGACACTGCGTTTTTGTTGGTAACTTTGAATAATCCGCCAACGTTTACCAGTTTTATAGATCGATTTTTGGTCACTGCAGAGGCTTATCACATACAAGCAGTTATTCTTTTTAATAAGGTTGATACTTATAATGACGATGAGTTATTGGAAATAAAATTGCTCGCCGCCCTATATCGAAAAATTGGATATGAATGTATCGGTATTTCCGCTGTAACCGGAAAAAATGTTGAAAAAGTTAAAGCTCTGATGCAGGACAAGGTTAGCATGTTTTCTGGCCATAGTGGCACTGGCAAATCTACTTTGGTAAATGCCATTGAGCCAGGTCTAGACTTGAAAACCTCAAAAATTTCCGATCAACATTTACAAGGCCAGCACACTACTACATTTGCAGAAATGTTCGATCTGTCATTTGGCGGACAAATAATAGATACGCCCGGGATCAAGGGATTTGGTCTGGTGGATGTGGAAAAGGAAGAGCTAGCAGATTATTTTCCTGAATTCTTTGCTCTCAAAGGAAATTGTAAATTTAATAATTGTCTGCATTTGGAAGAACCGCAGTGTGCAGTAAAGGAAGCTTTAGAAGACGAAGAAATAGCATGGTCTCGATATAGAAGTTACCTGCAAATTTTGGAAGGAGAAGAAGATCATTTCCGAAAGGATATTTATGATGAAAAATGAATTAGATTAAACTTTGACAAAATTCAAGACTTTTTCCAAATTGAATAAATTTTAAAGTTGAATAAAATCTTCCCTTCGGGGTGAGTTAGTGGGGGACAATGAGAGCATTAATCCAAAGAGTAAAAAACGCATCTGTTACAATTGACGGAAATTTATTTTCCGAAATAAACCATGGGTTACTCATTCTTTTAGGAATAGAGGAGGCAGATACACAAGAGGATATCGACTGGTTGGCGGGAAAGATTGCCCGTTTGCGAATCTTTTCAGACGAAAATGATGCTATGAATCTTTCTGTTCAGGATGTAGGTGGAAACTGTATGGTAGTTAGTCAATTCACCCTTCATGCCAACACAAAAAAGGGGAATAGACCTTCCTTTATTAAGGCAGCTCGGCCAGAAACTGCTATTCCTATCTACAAAAATTTCGTAAGACAACTCGAGCAAGAAACTGGCAAAACCGTCGCGACAGGTAGCTTTGGTGCTATGATGGACGTCGCTCTAATCAATGATGGGCCGGTCACTATTTGGATCGATTCGAAAAATAAAGAATAATTCTTCTTAACTTTTTTTTAACCTTTCAATTTTTATTATCTTGGTTACGATAAAGACGGCTTATTTATTTAAATGGGTTTCAATCTATTGAGCATTCCGGTCAAACCTTAAGCCTTCTCGATAAGGAAATGTTGCTCTCAAAAGAAATGAACAGAGCTGAGTATTAAAAAGTCAAGAATATGAGGAGTGTTCTTTTTTTAGCTTTGCTATTCCATTCAACATCTTATTTTGCGCAAATTGGTTATTCCATTTTGTCGATTCCTAAGGAACTGACCACAAATGCCAATAGTGTCGTTTTAGAGGAATTGATTGAAATAGATGTATCTAACATTTCCAAGATGAAGGTTAAAAAGCGTAGAGTTGTTGCCGTGTTAAACAAACTTGGCGATAGCAATCTGGAGCTCTATGAATTTTACAGTAGTAATTCACGTGTAAAAAATATTGACTCTTGGATATATAATGCCATTGGCAAGGAAATGCGTCATTTCAAGAAAAAGGATTTTTCTGACGTGAGTAGAACAGGGGGCAATATGTATGTAGATGCCCGAGTATTATATTTAAATTATACTCCCACCAGCTATCCCTACATTGCCGTTTTCACAAGTGAGACGGAATCTGGTGATACAGCCTTTATCGATTCGTGGTGGCCATTAAATGACTATGCCGAGGGAACACAAAGGAGTGTCTATAAGTTAAAATATGACGCGTCTAACAAACCCCGCTACAAAGCCAACAATCTGGATGGATATGATATTTCCATTGAAGAAAATCCTGAAGAGCTGATTTTTTCTGCGTCTAATCTCAAGCCTATCCGCTATGAGGAGCATAGCCCAATTGGCAGAGATATTTTCCCTAGTGTTCTGGTAGCATTAAATAGTTTTAACCTAAAAGGAACCCTTGGAGCTGCTGAAGATTGGGAACAGTTTGGAAAGTGGATGGAGCAGGACCTCTTGGCTGACGTCAGGGAAATTCCCGAAGGAACTCTAGCAAAGGTTAGCAGTTTGGTTGCTAATGAAACTACAAATGAAGGCAAAGCTCGAAAAATATATCAATTTGTACAAGACAAAGTGCGGTATATAAGTGTGCAGATCGGTATAGGCGGGTGGAAGCCCATGCCCGCCCAAGAGGTTGATAAATTGGGCTATGGCGATTGTAAAGCATTGACCAACTATACAAAAGCGTTGTTGGATGCTGTTGGGGTTCCTTCTTATTACACCGTTTTATACGGCGATATCAAAAAGTGGGATATTCTGGAAGACTTTGCTTCGGTACAAGGAAATCACGTGATTCTGGGTGTGCCGGATGGCGACGAAATAACCTGGTTGGAATGTACCAATCAAGATGTACCTTATGGGTATATTGGTAATTTCACGAATGATCGTCAAGCGCTAATTATAACACCCGAAGGTGGGAAGATTGCGCGCACCAAGATTTATGAAACAGCCGAGAATACCCAAGAAAATTTTGCCAAGATAATCGTGGGATCCGACGGAAAGATTACTGCTGAATTTAACAGTGTTTCAAAAGGACTGCAGTACGGGGATAAATATCCACTTGCCAAGAAAAAGGCTGATGAGATTGACAAATATTATAAAGAACGGTGGCGCTATATTAACGGATTTTCCATTTCAGATCTCAAATTTGTCAATGATAAAAAGATAGTAGGTTTTAACGAAAAAATGCGCTTACAAATCCCGAATTATGCAAATAGTGTAGGTAGTGATTTTCTGTTTTGCCCGAATGTTTTTAATCAGAAAAGCTATGTGCCTCCGCGAATAGAAGATAGAAAACAAAAACTTTATATTGGTTACGGTTATATTGACATTGATACTGTGGATATAGAAATCCCCGAAAATTTTATAATTGAGGCGGTACCTGATCCTACCGTTATCGAAACCAAATTTGGGAAATATGAAATAGCTTTTACCCAAACTTCTGAAAATAAATTACGCTATATCCGTAAAATTCAAATTGAAAAAGGAGAGTATCCTCCTTCAGAATACGAAAATTACCGTGATTTTCTCCGAACAATTGCCCGTTTGGATAAATCCAAGGTTCTCTTAAAAAAGATGTCTCAATAATTCTAATATGTTATGAAAATCAAACTCCTTACCGCCGTACTATTTCTGGCCATCTTTGGTGTCCTAAATGCCCAGAATTATAAATTTGGAAAAGTTTCTAAGGACGAACTTCTACAGAAAGAACATCCCACAGACCCCACTGCAGATGCTGCAATACTTTATCGTGAAACTAAGTCAGAGTTTCAATACAGCCAAGATTCTGGATGGACTTTGGTCACGGACTATTTTGAACGTATAAAGATATATACCAAAGAGGGTTTTGAATATGCTAATGCAACCGTAGATCTTTTTAAAGATACCAGTAGTGAGGACAAATTGCGTGGATTAAAGGGATACACCTATTATTTAAGCGAAGACGGAAAGGTGAGGGATGTGAAACTTCAAAATGATGGTGTTTTTGAGGAAAAAACCACCAAATATCTGACCCAAACAAAGATTACCATGCCCGATGTTCGGGAAGGGTGTATTATTGAGTATAAATATTCCATCTCCTCCCCATTTATTCTGAGTATTGACGAATTTAGATTGCAGGAAACCATTCCGGTGGATAAGGTTTCTGTTCTTTTTAAATCTCCAGAATACTTTATTTTTAAAAATCATCAAAGAGGTTGGATTCCTTTTAAAATTGATACAGAAACCAGAGAAAGAGTAATGGTTTTTAACCAGACATCACAAGATTTATCAGGGTTTGGAGCAATAGGAATTCCAAAAACATCATCTCGGGAAGTAAGGTTTAAGGAAAATTCATACATAATTGAATTGAATAGTGTTCCTGCATTAAAAGAGGAAGCTTTTTCGGGGAATTTAAGCAACTACACTACTGCCCTTCAATTCGAGTTGAGTTACATAAATATGCCGGGATCGTCAAAATCATATGCCACTACCTGGGAAGATGTTTCAAATACTATTTACAACCGAAGTGAATTTGGTTCCGAATTGCAAAGGAATAATTACTTTGAAAAGGATATCGATGCTCTTCTTAGCGGAGTAACCATGCCAGAGGAAAAGATCGAAAAAATATATTATTATGTTTTAAATAAAATGAATTGGAATGGTTACAATGGTTTCTATACTAATGAAGGTGTTAAAAACGCGTACAAAAAAGGTTCTGGAAATGTGGGGGATATAAATTTAATGTTGGTCGCAATGCTACGATATGCCAACTTAGATGCCAATCCGGTTTTAATTAGTACAAAATCACACGGAATTCCGTTGTTCCCTACAATTAATGGGTTTAATTATGTTATAGCATCGGTTGTATTACCAAAAGGAACAATTCTGCTTGATGCTACGCAAAAGGATGCCGAGATAGGAGTTTTAAAATCGTCGGTTATCAATGGAGATGGTAGATTGATAAAAAAGGATGGTTTTTCCACTTGGGTATCATTACGATCCCACATTCCCGCCGTAAGAAGCACGATGCTAAATGCAACACTTCAGCCCGACCTATCTGTAAGAGGTAGAACCCAGAATAGGTTTACGGGTAATTTTGCGTTTCAGTATAGGTCCAAATTCAAGATTCTAAACACTGAATCGCAAATTAAGGAGTTGGAAAAAAAGCTGAAACAAACCGAACTGTCAAATCATTCTTTTGAAAATTTGGATAAATTGGGTCAGCCCGTTTCATTGGAATACGATTTTGAATCAACTCATGGAATAGAGAATGTTGCTGGAAAACTATATATTTCACCTATGTTATATTTGGCAACCCAGGAAAATCCTTTTAAGGCTGAAAAACGGGAATATCCCATAGATTTTGGATTTCCATTGAGGGATCGCTATATTGTGAATATTGCATTACCCGAAGGATATAAAGTTGAATCAATACCTGAAAATGTAGCCTTTAGTTGGGGTGAAAACTTAGGAAGTTATAGATATCTAATCTCCCAAACGGGAAATAATTTACAGCTTTCTGTGGAGTTTGCGATTAATGAATCATTAATTGGGGCGAATGATTACGATGGCTTAAAGAAATTTTTCGAGCTGTTAATAGCGAAGGAAAACGAAAAAATAGTACTTTCAAAAGCATAATGGATATAAAGAACGCACAACAGGCAGTAGATGCTTGGATAAAGGACCATGGTGTTCGTTATTTTAACGAACTGACCAATATGGCACAACTTACCGAAGAAGTGGGGGAAGTCGCACGCATCATTGCCCGTAGATATGGGGAACAAAGTGAAAAGGAAAGCGACAGGAATAAAGATTTGGGCGAAGAGCTTGCAGATGTTATTTTTGTCGTGCTTTGTCTCGCCAATCAAACGGGAGTGGATCTTGAAAAGGCATTTCAGAAAAAATTGGATATCAAAACAAAGCGCGACCACGATAGGCACCATAATAATGAAAAACTAAAAGGAGATGTTTAAGAAGATAGTAGGGCATAAGGGTTTTTGGAAATCGGTTATTTCATTGGCATTGGCATTTGCAATTCTTTTTGGATTGATAAAATGGGCCATAGAGGGATTTGCAACTGCATTTTTCACCGAAAGAGATCCATTGGTCTTTATACTCGGTTTGCTATTAGCGGGATTAGTTTATGGTTTTTTCGTGACCTTCGGGAAATTCCGTGCCAAAATAAAAGAAAATGAGTCTCG
Source organism: Aequorivita sp. H23M31 (assembly GCF_004022485.1). GTDB lineage: Bacteria > Bacteroidota > Bacteroidia > Flavobacteriales > Flavobacteriaceae > Aequorivita > Aequorivita ciconiae. The sequence goes on along the minus strand of NZ_CP034951.1, from coordinate 1,755,129 downwards.
GAGATGAAAGCCATTCTCCATTCTGGGGATTTTCCCGTTCAGAATAGAAAAATCATAATCGGAGGTTCAAAAAGTGAATCTAATAGGTTGTTGATATTAAAGTCTCTATTTTTAAATATTCGTATAAAAAGTCTTTCAGAAAGTGATGATACTCGAGTTCTAGAAAAGAGTCTTAAAACGCTAAAGGGAACGGTAAACATCCATCACGCGGGAACCGCTATGCGATTTCTTACTGCCTACTACGCCAGTATGGAAGGTGCTGAAATTACCTTAAAGGGAAGCCAGAGAATGCACGAACGACCCATCGGTATTTTGGTGGAAGCTTTAAGAAATCTAGGTGCCGATATTGAATATCTGGAAAATGAAGGTTTTCCTCCCTTAAAAATTACTGGAAAGAAACTGACAGTCGATGAGGTTACCATCCCAGCCGATGTAAGCAGCCAGTATATTTCTGCTCTTATGCTTATTGCCCCGAAACTTCCGAATGGACTTAAAATTTACTTAGATGGCGACACCGTTTCTGAAGCTTACATACAGATGACCTTGTCTCTCTTGAGGCGAATTGGAGTAAAGGCCAGTTTAAACAACAATCAGATTACTATTTCTCCCGTTGAAAAAGTTGAAGAGGTCGAAATTGCTGTGGAATCAGATTGGAGTTCTGCGTCTTATTTCTACAGTTTGGTTGCACTGTCGGAAAATTTGAAGATTACCTTAAGCCACTTTTCCAAGGATAGTTTACAGGGAGATTCATTTTTGCCGGAAATCTACAAGGTTTTTGGTGTCCAGACTGATTTCAACACGGCTGAAAACTCTATAAATCTTTACAAACAAGAAGTTATTCTTCCAAATAGAGTAACACTCGATTTATCCAATACACCCGATTTGGCTCAAACTATTGCAGTAACGTGTTTTGGGATGGGGATAGCTTGTAATTTAACAGGCCTGCAAACACTAAAAATAAAGGAGACTGATAGACTTTCAGCCTTAAAAAAAGAACTTTCGAAACTTGGAGCAGTCATCACAATAGATGATAATTCTTTACAATTGGAGAGATCTTCCGGAATTCTTCCAAACCCTTCTATAGAAACCTACGAAGATCACAGAATGGCAATGGCTTTTGCCCCACTGGCAGTTAAGACCGATCTTATTATCGAGGATGCCCAGGTTGTTTCAAAATCCTATCCTGAATTTTGGAAAGATCTAAAAATGACAGGTATAAACTGTGATTTAAAGGATTTGTCCAAATAAGTGACTTTATCAAACATAGATGCAGTAAGGCTTATGGACCGAATTAAATAATAAATAGGCATTTACTTGACAACGCCTAGTTCGAGAGCGTATCTTTGCACACTTTTTAAACAATGTTCTAAACGCAATAGGGAATGAAGCTTTCACACTTTAATTTTAATTTACCAGAAGAATTATTGGCCGAATATCCGGCCCCAAATAGAGATGAGGCCAGGTTAATGGTTCTTAACCGAAAGGATAAGACCATCGAGCACAAAATCTTTAAAGATCTAATAGATTACTTTGAGGAGGACGATGTCCTTATCACCAACAATACGAAAGTTTTCCCAGCACGTTTATACGGAAATAAGGAAAAAACAGGTGCCCGAATTGAGGTTTTTCTTTTAAGAGAACTCAATGCCGAGACCAGACTTTGGGATGTATTGGTAGATCCAGCACGTAAGATTCGAATCGGGAACAAATTGTATTTCGGAGAGGATGAGTCTTTGGTAGCCGAGGTTATCGATAACACTACTTCCAGAGGCCGGACTTTACGATTTCTTTTTGATGGTTCGTATCAGGAATTCCGTAATAAATTAACTGAGTTGGGTGAAACTCCATTGCCAAAATATATAAAGCGTAGTGTAGAACCGGAAGATGCAGAGCGCTACCAAACTATTTTCGCTAAAAATGAAGGCGCCGTCGCAGCACCGACTGCAGGTCTTCATTTCTCAAAACATCTATTAAAACGAATGGAAATAAAAGGTGTAAAGATGGCAGAAGTTACTCTTCACGTAGGATTGGGAACTTTTAGCAGTGTAGAGGTAGAAGATTTATCTAAGCATAAAATGGATTCTGAAGAGATGCGCATCGATCAGGAGGCAGCAGATATCGTAAATAAGGGAATCGAAAATAAAAGAAGAGTTTGTGCAGTTGGAACAACCGCGATGAGAGCTTTGGAGAGTGCTGTTTCTACAGACCACCGTCTTAATGCCTATTCTGGATGGACCAATAAATTTATTTTCCCTCCTTATGATTTTAGTATTGCCAATGCCATGGTGACCAATTTCCACACGCCAAAATCAACTTTAATGATGATGGTTTCAGCTTTTGCTGGGCATGATTTTATGAAAGAGGCGTATGCAGAGGCGATTAAAGAAAAATATAATTTCTATACTTATGGCGATGCCATGTTTATTATTTAATTTTTAATTACTACAACTTATGAGAATCCCGATGAAAGTCGGGATTTTTCATTTTTGGACGTCTGATTGCGAATTATGAAAATAATCAATTATCTTAGTATCCTATTTAGCAACAGATAATGAGAGAAATTATACTTTTCTTCTTTTCTTTATTTTTTGTTTTTAATCTCTTTTCCCAAGAGGTGGGTAATCCTATGCCTGAAAGTTGGAGCACCACCTTGTCCAAAAGTCCGAGACTTATTCAGCTAAACCCATTGGATATGGGTGTGGTTATGGCTCAGGATAGCATAAACGATTTGGATAAAAGTATTCCATGGCGTTATGGCATTCAACGTTCCTTGCAGTTGAATATGGATGAAGATGGGCTTTGGACAGACCTACCAAACGGTGGGAAAATCTGGCAGGTGGTTATTCAATCTCAAAATGCGCTCAACATAAGCATTAATTTCACTGATTTTTTCCTTCCCCCAGGTTCTAGACTTCAATTATTTAATAATGAAAGAACCACCGTGGCCCAAACTTTCACCAACGCCCAAAATCGGGAATCCAATCGGTTAGGTACCTGGTTTATAAATGGGGATACTGTTTGGATAGAGTACTTTCAGGCGGCTGGAACTTCTGCAAAACCACGGTTGGAAATAGGTAGTATTATCCACGGATATAGAATGGGCGAAATTAACCCCACAAATCCTCTGGGAAACAGGATGAATGGCTCGGGCCCTTGCAATTATGATGTAAACTGTCCTATCGGGCCCGATTTCGATTCGCAAAAGGATATATTAAAAAAATCCGTTGCTTTTGTAAATCTTGGGAACGGTTATCTCTGTTCTGCGGTTTTGGTCAATAATACCAAAGCTGATAAAACTCCGTATATCTTAACTGCCAATCATTGTTTAGAAAATAGCGATCCTTCTTTTTGGTCTATCCGTTTTAATTGGGTGAGTCCTAGGCCTGTATGTGGTACCGGTGAGGATAGTGGCGACCTTCGCAATAATTTTACGGTAAGTGGGGCCAAACTCATGGCCAATAATGGTTTAAGCGATTTTGCGCTGGTTAAATTGTATGATGATATCCCTGATTCTTGGGATGTTGCATTTGCCGGATGGGATAACTCCGATACCGATCCTTTGTTTGAAGTGGGCATTCACCATCCAAATGGAGATATAATGAAAATTTGTCGGGACGACTCGGGCGCAGAAAAAATAAATGCCAACGGTGTAAAAGTCTGGTTGATAGGTGGCGGTCAGCACGGTACTGGAAACGGGTGGGAATTAGGAACAACCGAAAGTGGTTCTTCTGGTTCTCCTCTTTTTAATGAACGCGGAAAAATTATCGGACAATTATATGCAGGCGAATCTTCCTGCGTAGGAACGGAAAACAACCAAAACTACGATATTTATGGACGTTTTGGAGTATCCTGGGATTCTGGCTACAGTCCTGAAACAAGATTAAAAGATTGGTTGGATCCAGGAAATTCAGGTCAGACTTCTATTGAAACCCTTCAGAATATCTTGAACGTACCAGTTTTTACACCTATGGGCGAACTGGAGATATTCCCCAATCCCGTCAGTTCAACCATTACGGTGAAAAATGCAAGCTATCCACATCTTACCTACCAATTCTTCACTATAATAGGACAGCAAATGCAGGCGGGAACACTATACAATAGTGTCAATTCTATTTCCGTAGAAAACCTTGACGAAGGTATATATCTTCTGCGCTTAACGGATGAGGACAGTAGTGATTCCATAACCAAAAAAATAGTCGTTAAACGTTGATTCTGGTTCTGCGATATTTTTCATAACTCTTGAATTCTTCTGTTGTCTTTTACAAGATTCCTTTTGCTTAATCGCTATTCTTATAAAATCCCGTAATTTTGCAGCATGATTACAGCAAAAAAGGATATACGAGCACTTTCAAAAAAGGAACTTCAGGATTTTTTTGAAAGTATTGGAGACAAGGCTTTTCGGGGCACTCAGGTTTACGAATGGTTATGGAGTAAGGGAGCGCATAGCTTTGACGAAATGACCAACATTTCCAAGGAAACCCGGGCACATTTGGACAAGAATTTTGTAATTAACCACATCAAGGTGGATCATCTTCAAAAAAGCTCCGATGGTACAATTAAAAATGCTGTAAGATTACACGACGATCTCATAGTTGAATCTGTATTAATTCCTACCAATAAAAGAACCACTGCCTGTGTTTCTTCCCAAGTGGGTTGTAGTTTGGACTGTTCTTTTTGTGCAACTGCCCGCTTAAAAAGAATGCGGAATCTCAATGCAGATGAAATATACGATCAAGTGGTTGCCATAGATCGCGAAAGTAGATTATATCACGACAAGCCCCTTTCGAATATTGTATATATGGGAATGGGCGAACCTTTGATGAATTACAAAAATGTATTGGAATCCATCGAAAAGATAACCTCTGAGGAAGGATTGGGAATGTCGCCCAAACGGATTACTGTTTCGACCTCTGGGGTTCCAAAAATGATCAAGAAATTAGCTGATGATCAGGTTAAGTTCCATTTAGCCGTTTCCCTGCATTCTGCCATTCAGGAGAAGAGAGAGCAGATTATGCCCTTTGCCAAGAACTTTACGCTTACCGATCTTCGGGAAGCATTGGAGTATTGGTACAGCAAAACCAAAAGAAAAATTCGATATGAATATATAGTTTGGAAGGATATAAACGACAAACCAGAAGATATTGAGGCTCTGGTAGCGTTTTGCAAATACGTTCCTTGCAAGGTCAATCTTATCGAATATAATCCTATAGACGATGGCCATTTTCAACAAGCGGCTCCAGAAATAACCCAACAGTATATTGATAGGCTAGAATATTACCATATTCCGGTTACCGTGCGTAGAAGCAGAGGAAAGGATATTGATGCCGCCTGCGGGCAGTTGGCGAATAAGCAGAAATAATTTAAAGTTTACTCTTATAACCCGAGGGTCATTTCTTTTGGATCATCCTAATTAGATTACAAAAATCACTAGGCCAATTTACTTATCTTTGATTTCTTTATGAAGATAGTTTCACGCATCAAACTTCCAATTGAAAAAGAGATGGAGCTTTTTGAAAGAAAGTTCTCCGACTCCATGTCTTCCAAGGTTTCGCTACTTAATAGAATTACACATTATGTTGTAAATAGAAAAGGGAAACAGATGCGGCCCATGTTTGTTTTTCTTATTGCAAAAATGACGGGAAATGGAGAGGTTAATGAACGGACTTATCGGGGGGCTTCTGTAATCGAACTTATCCATACAGCAACCTTAGTTCATGACGATGTGGTGGACGATAGTGACCGCCGACGTGGTTTCTTCTCCTTAAATGCGCTTTGGAAAAACAAGATCGCTGTTCTAGTGGGCGATTATTTATTGTCGAAAGGTCTTTTGCTTTCTATTGACAATGGTGATTTCGATTTATTACGGATTATTTCCGTCGCTGTTCGGGAAATGAGCGAGGGTGAGCTACTTCAGATTGAAAAAGCTAGAAGACTAGACATTACCGAAGAAGTATATTTTGAGATCATCCGACAAAAAACCGCCACCCTTATTGCCGCGTGTTGTGCTATGGGCGCTCAATCTGTTATGGCATCGGATGAAGAGGTTGAAAAAATGCGAAAGTTCGGGGAACTTATTGGTACCGCTTTTCAAATTAAGGACGACCTTTTTGATTACGGAAATGAACATATCGGAAAACCAACCGGTATTGATATCAAGGAACAAAAGATGACCCTTCCTTTAATATATGCCCTCAATCACGCTTCTCCAGAAAAAAATAAATGGCTTATAAATTCGGTTAAAAATCATAACAAGGATAAGAAGCGCGTAAAAGAAGTCATTGCATACGTAAAAGAGAATGGCGGTCTAGAATATGCCGTAGGAAAAATGAAAGAATACCAACAGGAAGCTCTCCAGCTCCTTGCCACCTATCCCGATTCGCCATACAAGGAATCCCTTGAAGTTATGGTAAACTACGTAATCTCCAGAAAAAAGTAAATATTTCTCAATTCTGAATTTTACCCATTACTGACCACTTACCACGTAAATCTCAACCTGAAACCTGAAACCAGAAACTTTTTTCTCAACAGGCAACCTTTTTCCGAAACCGAGCGTCTATTAAAATAGAGACCCAAACAACGAAGTGTGTTTTGAAAATTATCAACTTGCATAAAAACTATTCCAAATTGATTGAAAAGGCCTCCAGGGGCGACCGTCAGGCGCAACATCAGCTTTTCAATATATTCTCGCCAAAGATGCTGGGAGTTTGCCGACAGTATATAAAAAATACCGATCTGGCGGAAGAAGTTATGTTGGCGGGTTTTTTAAAAATGTTTACACATCTATCCGATTTTAAAAATGAGGGAAGTTTTGAGGGATGGATTAGACGTATAATGGTCAATGAAAGTATTTCCCAACTTCGGAAGGAAAAGAAATTGAACTTTATATCCAATGAAACTATTGAAAATACTTGTGACTATTCCACCTATATCGAAACTGAATTGGAAGAAGCTGAGATTCAAAGTTTGATAGATGCACTTCCCGAGGGTTATAAAACGGTTTTTGTTCTTTACGGCGTTGAGGGTTATAAACACAGCGAAATTGCCGAGCTTCTTCAAATAAGTGAAAGCACATCAAAAACGCAGCTCTTTAAAGCACGGAAAATGCTTCAGAAAAAATTGAATAATCAAAACAGTATTAATTATGGCAGCCTATAACCTAGAAAATAACATCCGTGAGAAGTTGGAAAATAGGGAGATAAAGCCTTCTCATGATGCTTGGAAAAAACTAGAATCCCAGTTGGACAAAAAACAACCTAAAAAGAAATCAAAAACCTGGTATTATATTGCTGCCAGTTTGGCTGGTTTGCTCGTTGCGGTTTCCATTTTCTTTAATCAGAATTCATTTGAGGGGGAAAACAGTCTGGTAATAGAAAATGATCCACACAAATCTGAACTTCCAACGGTTACAAATACCTTAATAATCCCAAGCTCAGAGGAGAGGATAGAAGGTAAAAGCAATACGAAGAAGGATAAAGCTGAAAGCAAATCCGATTCTATACGAAACAAGGAATTGAAACCTTCCCCTCATATTAAGCAATCTGCAATAGATAAAAAAATTAAAAAGATTGAAGCATTAGCTATTTCACAAGAAGATCGATTAAAGAGAGAAAAATCAACGGAAGAAACCGTAAAGCAAAAAGATATTGTCATCATTACGAAGGTTGACGAAATTGTCTCTTCAGGTACACTTATAGTTGAAAATGAGGAAACATCTTCCGAAGAAGTAGATAGACTTTTACATAATGCACGTCGGAATATTCAGACCCATCAAATCCTTAATAGCCCAAGGATTGACGCTGCTGCCTTGTTGGATGAGGCAGAATGGGAATTAGAAAAAAGTTTTCGAGATAAGGTTTTCGAAGCTTTCGGCGAAGGCTATCAAAAACTACGAACCGCTATTTCACAGCGAAACGATTAACCTCAATTTTTATAAATCCTAAAATCAAATAAATTTACTACTAACCGTATAAAAATCAATACTATGAAATCTCTATCCATATTAATCACGACCGTTACATTTTACCTTATTTCTAGTATGTATTCATACGCCCAACAGACCACTGATCAAATTAAAGATCAACAATTTACGGAAGCCAAGGAGACAATTATCCAAGATGAAAGAGAGGCGCTAAAAGTTGAGGTGGAAGAAATAAACAACCGTTTGCAGAATGGTTCAATTTCAAAAACTGAAGCTGATACCTTAAAAAATAAGGCTGCCGAAAAACACGCCAAGAACATTGAAAATCGTTTAATTATTTTGAAGAACACGCTTGAACTGGCAGATAGAAATGGAGATCAGGAAAAGGAATCCAAAACCGGTATTTACGTGGGTTGGGATGAAGATGCGAATGACTTTGTAATAAAAACCTCGGTTAAAAGAAAAAAGGAAAAGAAAGAAGTATATGATTTTCGTACTAAAACTGGTGTCTACCTCACTTGGGGATTATTGGATCTGGTTGATGATGATAATTCTTATGGAAATACGGATGTTTCCGTAGGAAGATCCACTTCATTTGAAGTTGGGATAAGCCAAACAACCCGGGTTTTTAAAAAGTCCAATTTCCTGAGAATAAAATATGGTTTGGGTTTTGAATGGAATAAATTAACTCCTCGAGATAATACGTATTTAGTGGATAACAACGGTATCAATACTATGGAACAATTTCCATCCGAACTCCGAAAAAGCGAAGTGCGATTTACAAATATCGTGATTCCAGTATATTTTGAATTAGGACCATCAAAGAAAATTGAAAGTCAGAATTATATACGGTTTTCCACTCAAAAACAATTTAAAATCGGTTTTGGAGGTTATGGTGGATTGAATATTGAAACAATGCAAAAATTGAAGTACAGGGAGGATGGTAGAAAGGTAAAGCAAAAAATAAAAAGAGATTATAACACAACTGATTTCGTATATGGCGTAGGAGCCTATGTAGGCTATGGCTCCTTTAGTCTTTTTGCCAAATATGAGTTATCGCCTCTGTTTGAAAACCAGCCCATTGATAAAAATCTTTTATCTCTTGGCTTCCGATTAGATTTTGATTAGACGGGAAACAATTCAGAATTAGGAATTCAGAATTATGGATTATAAATAATGGACGAAAAACAAGAAACAAGAAAATGGAATAGAAAAATATAAAAGAGAAAAAAGAAATGTACAAAACTCAAACTCATATAATCATTAAACTCATTATTCATAACTCATAATATCTAACCGTAGGTTTCCTTTTTATATTCCTATTTTTACCGAAACAAATCCCGATTCCCAAACCCCGAATCACAAAAACCCAGAACCCCGTGATTTCCAGAACCACAATAGACAACGTTTTTGAAACTGCCCGAGTGGAGGAGGTAATAGGTGATTTTGTTCAGTTAAAAAAATCTGGGAGCAATTATAAAGGGTTAAGTCCATTTACAGATGAGCGTTCTCCTAGTTTTATGGTTTCACCCGTTAAACAGATTTGGAAGGATTTTAGTAGTGGAAAAGGTGGAAATGTAGTTTCATTTTTAATGGAGCATGAACATTTCACCTATCCGGAAGCAATTCGGTTTTTAGCCAAAAAGTACGGAATTGAAATAGAGGAGACTGAACAAACTACAGAGCAAAAGGAAGAAGCCGATTCGCGTGAAAGTTTATATTTGGTCAGCGATTTTGCCAAGGAATATTTTCATAATATCTTATTAAAGACTGAGGAAGGAAAGGCAATAGGGCTCTCCTACTTTAAGGAACGGGGATTTACGGATGATACCATAAAAAAATTCGAACTTGGTTATTCTCCAGATTCTTGGGATGCTTTTACCACGCACGCCATCAAAAAAGGCTATAAGCTAGAGTTCCTCGAGAAAACGGGACTATCTATTGTAAAAGAAGATACTTCAACAGGTTCGCCAACAAAAATGTTTGATCGCTTTAAGGGAAGAGTGATGTTTCCAATCCGAAGTATGAGCGGGCGCACCCTCGGTTTTGGTGGCCGGATTCTTACTTCAGATAAAAAGGCGGCCAAATATCTGAACTCGCCCGAAAGTGATATCTACCATAAAAGTAAAGTGCTTTACGGTATTTTTCATGCCAAGCAAAGTATTTCCAAAGAGGATAATTGCTATTTGGTAGAGGGATATACAGACGTTATCCAATTTCATCAAACCGGAATCCACAACGTGGTTTCTTCATCGGGAACCGCGCTTACACCAGAGCAGATTCGGCTTATTAACCGACTTACAAAAAACATTACCGTTCTTTTTGATGGAGATGCGGCGGGGCTTAGAGCATCTCTGCGCGGTATCGATCTTATCCTAGAACAAGGAATGAACGTAAAGATTTGTTCTTTTCCTGAAGGTGAGGATCCCGATAGCTTTTCAAGAAAGAATTCTTTAGAGGAGCTAACACATTATTTACAAGAGAATTCCAAGGATTTTATCACTTTCAAAGCTTCGCTCCTCGCTGCTGATGCTAAAAACGATCCCATAAAAAAGTCGGAAACCATTCACGATATGGTGGCCAGTATCGCCAAAATACCCGATGCTATTAAGAGGGAGGTTTACCTAAAGGAATGTTCACATATTATGGATATTTCCGAACAGGTACTTTTCAATTCCATAGCCCAACTGCTGCGAAAAGAACGTAAGGATAGAAATGTGAAGGAAGAAAAAGCTTCTGAACCCTTTGAAGTTGTTTCCTCGGAAAAAATGCCAGCTAAAAAAGTGGATGTTCAATTTCAATTGGAACAAAAGCTGATTGAATTATTGGTGCTCTATGGGGATATGGAGGAAGAATTTGAAGAAATGGTAATAGAGAGCGACGAACGGGGCGGACTGGATCTTACACCTGAAATCTATCGTTCGCGGGTATTTGAGAAGATTTATTTAGATCTTCAAGAAGATGAAATTGAATTCACAAATCCAGAATTCCAGAAAATCTATTCAGAAATCATTAAGCGGTTTGTTGAAAATCCGGATTCGAAATCGGAGTCGTTTGTAAACCAATTAGATCCCGAAATTGCTTCGGGAGTAACCCATATTTTAATGGAAGATGAACGCTATACTTTGCATCAGTGGGATAGGATGCAAATTTATGTCAAGGAAAAGGATAAAACGATCGCGCAGATTGTAAGCGAAACAATTCTGAGTCTTCGCAGATTTCTAGTTACCAAAAAGATTGATGAGCTGTCTGAGACATTAAAACAAGATGTAGAAGAGGATAAGGAGGCAAGCCTTCAAGAAATAGTTGCATATATTGGACTTAAAAAACTCCTGTCAAACAAATTGAATCGCGTTCTTTAATTTCTCAAATTCAAAATACAAATCTTAGCTTTTATTTTAAATTTTCAGGAATTTCACAAATAGGAATAGGCTTGATTTTGTGCTGATTTATTTTATTAAGATGGGAATAAATTTCAAATACCACTTTTTCCCGTCCGGAAAAACCCGAACTTGAACTACCTTTTTCCTTTTCTTTCATCGCCCATTCCAATTCGTCGTAATTGGCCCCAAGCTGATCTTCGTCTGAACGGCTGTCACCAAAAAGTCCATCGGTAGGTTGCGCTTTTAAAATAGATTCAGGAATATTTAGGACTCGTCCTAATTCAAATACTTCACTTTTCACCAAATCCGCAATCGGACTTATATCCACACCCCCATCACCGTATTTAGTGAAAAATCCTACCCCAAAATCCTCTATTTTATTGCCGGTTCCCACAACCAAATAATGCTTTATCCCTGCAAGGAAATAAAGGGCTGTCATCCGTAAACGTGCACGGGAATTGGCAAGAGAAAGATGCAATGATTTTTCATTCGCATCTTGCGGTACTTGAGCTTGGAATTCATCAAAGACGGAACCCAGATCTATTTCGGTTTTTTGAACATTGGGATATCCACTCATCAAAAAATCAATATGTTCGCGGCCACGACTTACTTGGCTTTCAGCTTGGTGAATTGGCATTTCTACGCAAAGTGTGGGTAATCCAGTTTTTGCACAGAGAGTAGAAACCACGGCGGAATCTATTCCGCCGCTAATTCCCACAACAAAACCCTCTACTCCCGCGTTTTTAGCATAAGAGTTGAGCCAGTTAACAATATAATCGATTACTTTTTTGGTCTGCATTTTTTTGATTTTAATATGCTTTGGTTTTTAATTCGTTATTTTTTGAATTCACGTGTAACTTACTAGAGTTTTAGCTCCGCTCGCCATGGCTATTTTCAAAACTAAGAAGTACCTTTGCGCAACAATAAAGTTTAAAGATAAAATTAAAAAAAGGAATCCTTGCCAACCCTTGAATTTTCTTCGGGAAGGGATATTACCACAACAAAATATATTGATGAAAATTTTTATTTCAGGTTTTGGTTATTGGAAAAAGAACCGAATGACGGTTTTGGGATGTTCCTTTTTATTGGTTCTCGCGACAGTCTTTTTTTCGTGCAATAATCAAAGTGAGGTGGAGAGGGAGATTGAAAAAATCCCGATGAATGTTGAAATAATCCGCTTTGATAAAATTTTTGCTGCTACGAAGCCGGAAGATCTTCCTAAGTTAAAGTCGCAATATCCTCTTTTCTTTCCAAGACAGTATAAAGATAGTTTGTGGATTGAAAAGATGACTGATACTCTTCAGGAGGAATTGGAACAAGAGGTAATCCTAAAATTTCCCAACAATGATAAATTGGAAGATATTCTTGTGCCCTTGTTTCAGCATATAAAATACTATTTCCCAAAGTTTGATACTCCGAAAGTAGTTACCGCCACATCTGATGTTGATTATAGGAATAAAGTGCTTTTGGCAGACAGCATCTTGGTTATTGCCCTAGACAATTATTTGGGAAGTGAGCACCGATTTTATTCCGGAATCGATCTGTACATCAGTAAGGAAATGAAACCCTCGAGAATTGGTCCAGATGTAGCTGAAGCATATGCGATGAATTATATAAAACCGCCAAAAAATGCTGCATTTTTAAGCCAGATAATCTATTATGGAAAAGAGCTATATCTAAAAGACCTGTGGCTGCCAAATACTTCGGATGCTGATAAGATTGGTTACAGTGAAGAGGAATACAAGTGGGCAGAAGAAAACGAACTATATATGTGGCGATATTTTATTGAAAATGAATTGCTCTACGATACCAATCCAAAGTTGGGGGCGCGTTTTATCAATCCTGCACCATTTTCGAAATTCTATTTGGAAATAGATAACGAATCTCCTGGAATGTTAGGCCGCTATCTGGGTTGGAAAATAGTAAGGTCTTATATGAAAAACAATTCAGTAGAAGTTCAAAGACTCATGATAACCGATGCTGATGAAATATTTAAAAATTCAAAATACAAACCTAAAAAGTAATGGCGACGAAACATACATCTGAAATAAAACTCAAGGTAGCTCTTGACGAAAATAAAATCCCAAATTCCATTCAATGGACCGCCGAAGATGGTGGCGTAACGGATGAAGCAACCAAAGCAGTAATGCTATCGGTTTGGGACCACAAAAATAAGGAATCTCTGCGTATAGATCTGTGGACAAAGGATATGCCTCTTGATGAAATGAAGGTTTTTTTCCACCAGACTTTAACTGCGATGGCAGATACTTTTCAACGTGCCACCAACGATGATAAAATGAGTGACACTATGCGCGATTTTTGCGATTATTTTGCAGAAAAATTGGAATTGAAACGCGGGTAAAAAGAAAGCCGGTTCTGAAGTGTTTTCAGGATCGGCTTTATTATTTAAGTTCCCTTTGAATATTTTATAAGAGGTATGACTACCTTAATGGTTGTGTTTTTTCCATTTAAACTGGTAAGGATACATCTCATAAATAGCGTTGTCCTCATTAAAAGTGTTTCCTTTATCTCCCTCCTCTTTAGCAAGTCTTACAGCTGCTTCCGCCTCCTCTTCTCTGTCCAATCGGGCTAAACATATTCCTTTATATAAGAGGACTTCCGCAAAAGTGGGGTAGGTTTCTAGAGCTTTATCAAATTGTTCAACGGCCTCTTCCCATTTTCCCAATTCATATTTTGTAATTCCGTAGTAGAACAAATCCAGAAAATGGGCACCATCCTCAAATTTGCTCTCTTGATCTCGAATATCTTCGGCAAATAATTTTTCCGCTTTTTCAAATTCGTTTAATTGTAGATAGGAAAGAGCAATATAAAATTTGTAGGTATGGTCCATCTCATAACTATTTCCATCCATCTCAATTGCCGCTTCAAAATCTTCAATGGCTTCTACATATCTCTTTGAGAAAATACATTTGATAAATCCTCTATACGCTAAATATTTTCGTCTGTTGTATTTAACTGCCTTATCTAAAAAAGGCATTCCAACTTCATATTTCCTGGCTTTGAAATAAGGCATTGCCTTCTGTTGCCATAAATAAGAAATGGTACTATCCTTTTCTAAACCTCTATCCAGACATTCCTGATATCCATTCATTTCAAAGGTATAGAAATGTCGATTTGCACATTGCTTGCTATATTCTTCAATTATTCGCTCTTGCTCTTCGGTATATTTCTGAAAAGCAGGCTGTAAGAATTCTTCTGACTTTTCGGATTGGGCACAAGAGGACAATAGGAATAACAGAATAGAAAACAGATAAAATCTCATGATAGATGGGAAATTAATGAAAATCTGAATTGGACATTTGTGTATTCAATGTTTCTATATAATTCAGGACCTCATCCCTTCCTATATAATTGCTGGCGGAGGTGATAAAATATTTGGGCATTTCCTCCCATGATTCCAACATCTTTTCTGAATAGGCCTTGATATTTCGGTCTAAAGCCATTGGCCTAAGTTTGTCTGCTTTAGTGAAGATAATATTAAAGGGAACACCATTTTCACCCAGCCATGCCATAAATTCGAGATCGATTGGTTGTGGCTCCAATCTGGAGTCTACCAGGACAAAGGCCAAAATCATTTGTTCCCGTTCACGAAAATAATCCGTGATAAATTGTTGAAAAGTCTTTTTTACGCTTTTTGAAACCCGAGCATATCCATAACCTGGTAGATCCACCAAATACCAATTTTTATTGATCAGGAAATGGTTTATAAGTTGTGTCTTTCCGGGTCTTCCTGAAGTTTTCGCCAGATTCTTACGGTCCATCAACATATTGATGAGCGAAGACTTACCCACATTACTACGGCCAATAAATGCATATTCAGGTAGCCGGTCTTTGGGACATTTGTCTACCTTGCTGTTGCTCATCACAAATTCTGCCGATTTTATCTGCATTTTTTTATCGAGTTATCGGTGGTAGGAGGTAGCAGTTGAGTGGAAAAAACACATTTTTTAGAAACTTGAAACTTGAAATCTAAAACCCTCGCTTTACCAGCCAAGCATATAGTATTTCGTTAAACTCGTCTGGATGTTCCATCATCGCGGCATGCCCACACTTGTCTATCCAAAAAAGCTCGGAATCGGGTAAGAGTTTATCAAATTCTATTGCCACATCGGGAGGAGTAACGTGATCATCCCTTCCCCAGATTATACATGTTGGGGTATGCATCTTCGGCAAATCCTTCGCCATATTGTGGCGTATGGCGCTCTTGGCAATTGCCAGTGTCCGGATAAGCTTATTTCTGTCGTTTACACTCTGATAAACCTCATCCACTATTTCTTTCGTCGCGATTGCAGGATCGTAGAAAACATTTTCTGCTTTTTGCTTTATGTAATCGTAATTGCCACGTTTGGGGTAACTTTCGCCCATGGCACTTTCATAAAGCCCCGAGCTGCCCGTAATTACCATGGCTTTTATATGTTCAGGATAGAGCTTTGTACAGAGTAATGCTATATGGCCACCTAAGGAATTTCCCAAGAGAATCACCTCTTCATAGCCCAAATGTTCGATAAATTGTGCCACATATTTGGCAAAATTTTTCACAGTGGTTTTCAGGATGGACATCTTGTAGATCGGTAGTTCGGGAATAAGAACTTTATAACCTTTTTGTGGAAAGAAGTTGGCCACTCCATCAAAATTGCTCAACCCACCCATTAAACCGTGCAGGACAATAATGGGGGTCCCTTCGCCAATTTCTAAATATGAGAATTTTCCCTCTTTCTTTATTTTCTCCGACATCCTTTGATTGGTGCGATTAAGAAAACAAAAGTAAACAAATTTATTTCATAAGGTCTATTTAAAATATGCCTTTGTTTTCACAGCCGCTAAACCTGCAAGTGGAAGTTGGTGGTAAAACTTATCAACAAAGTGGGAAAAAATGGTAAAAAGTGGGGAAAGTTATATATATTTGAAACTATAATTTGCAAACAAGGAAGTTTCACAATGCTCAATCTCATAGGCACATACGAATGCAAGGCGGATGTAAAAGGACGGGTTATGCTCCCCGCTCCTTTGAAAAAACAACTCGCGCCCGCCATGTCCGAGGGTTTTGTGGTAAAGCGTGCTGTTTTTCAACCCTGTCTTGAGATGTACGTGATGGATGAGTGGAATTTGCTTATGCAAAAAATGAGCGAACTCAACCGTTTCGACCGAAAGAACAATGATTTTATAAGAAGGTTTACCGCTGGCGTTCGGATTGTAGAGCTGGATTCCTCCGGTAGGTTATTGATTCCAAAGGACTTGCTTTCGTTTGCGGGAATCAATAAGGAGTTGGTAATCTCTTCGGCAATAAACATTGTTGAGATTTGGGATAAGGATAGATATGAAAAGGCAATCGACGACGCTTCAGACGATTTTGCCGATTTAGCAGAGGAAGTGATGGGAACCAAAAACATCATTGGTAATGGAATATCATAATCCAGTTTTGTTAAAGGAGTCTGTAGATGGCCTCAATATAATACCGAACGGTATTTATGTAGATGTCACCTTCGGTGGAGGGGGCCACTCTCGAGAAATTCTAAAACGATTGGGGCCGGAAGGAAAATTGATTGCATTTGATCAAGATAAAGATGCCTTAGCGAACACTATCGAGGATTCAAGATTTTTATTGATCAATCAGAATTTCAGGTTGATGAAGCGCTTTCTCAGGTTTCACGGGTATAAGACTGTTGATGGCATTTTGGGGGATTTCGGTGTTTCGTCACATCAATTTGACGTTGCAGAAAGAGGGTTTTCCACACGCTTTGAGGCTGATTTGGATATGCGGATGAACCGGGACAGTAATTTTTCGGCATTTACCGTGGTCAATAAATATGATGAAGAGGAGCTAAAAAACGTGCTGGCCAATTATGGAGAACTGAGAAGTGCACCCGCTATGGCAAGGGTTATAGTTGAGGCGAGAAGTGATGGGAAAATCAAGACTAGCGAACAGCTTAAAAAAGTTCTCAGTAGGTTTTTGCCCGCGCATAAAGAGAATAAAATATTGGCCCAAATATATCAGGCCATTCGAATTGAAGTTAATCAGGAACTAGAGGCTTTAAAGGAATTCTTGCTCCAGACGAATGATGTGCTCGAGCCTGGCGGAAGAATTAGTTTGATAAGTTACCATTCGCTTGAGGATAGGTTGGTAAAGCGCTATATACGGAATGGATTGTTTGAGGGAGAGGCCGAAAAAGATGTCTTTGGAAGAGTGGACGTACCATTTAAAGCGGTAGGAAAATTTATTATTCCTTCTGATGAGGAAATAAAGCAGAATAATCGGGCGCGGAGTGCCAAACTTCGAATTGCCGAAAAAATATAGAATTACTAATTGGGAATTAAAATTTCCGAATTGTTGTTTTTGTAGAAATGAAGGATAGCTTTTACAATATTATAAAAGGAAAATTTTTGGTAAGCGATGACGCCCTTAAGAATTGGCGTTTTATCGTTTTTCTGTCGCTACTGGCTTTGATAATGATAGGCAGCTCTCATACTGCGGATAAGAAAGTGCATCAGATATCAAAACTAAATGCACAAGTGAAAGAATTAAAAAGTGAGTATGTCGATATCCGGATGCGGTTAATGCAATCCAAAATGGAAAGTCGAATTATTTCTGCTTTGGAAAGCAAGGGTTTGCAGCCATCCTCTACGCCTCCAAAAAGAATAAGAATAATAGGAGAAAAGGGAAGTGAAGAAAAACGGATAGCATCAAATTAATAAAATAATAAACCACAACTGACAATCAACCAAATGGCCATTGAAGAAAAAAACATAATGAACAGGTTATACATCATAGCAGGATGTATGTTCATCTTCGCTCTGGGTATAAGTGTCAAGTTGATGAACATACAGTTTATTGATGGCGATAAATACCGGGAGCTTGCCGAAAAAAATACCGTTAAAAATTTTGTTATTCCCGCTAGTCGCGGAAATGTCTATGCTGACGATGGCAGCCTATTGGCTACCTCTGTCCCAAAATACGATATCCGTTTTGATGCCGTAACCGTTTCCGAAGAAGACTTCAAAGAAAATTTACTTCCACTTGCAGAGGGTCTGAACAAAATGTTTGGAAAATCGGTTACCTATTATCAGGATATGCTGAGAAGAGCTCGAGCCGATAAAAACCGCTATTTGTTAATTGTAAAAAATCTGGGTTACTCAGATTATATAGCTGTTAAAAACCTACCGCTTTTCAAAAAGGGACCATATCGCGGAGGGATTATCGTAGAGCAGCGCACCGTTAGAGAACACCCGATTGGAAAGATTGCACAACGCACGGTTGGAGATGAATCTTTTGATCGTCCAGGCTATTATTCCGTGGGATTGGAAGGTGCATTTAATGATCTTTTAACCGGAAAAGAAGGGCATCGTTTAAAGCAAAAAATTGCAGCTGGACAATGGAAGCCCGTTTACGATGATAATGAAGTAGAGCCTCAGGATGGGTACGATATTGTTTCTACAATAAATGTAAATATACAGGACATCGCCCACCATGCATTATTAAAGCAGATGGAGTATTACGAAGCTGAACATGGTTCGGTAATCGTGATGGAGGTTTCCACCGGCGAAATAAAGGCAATTTCAAATTTGGGCCGCACTTCAAATGGTATGTATTACGAAAAACTGAACTATGCTATTGGTGAATCCCACGAGCCAGGATCCACTTTTAAGGTGATGGCCCTAATGGCGGCGCTGGAAGATAAGGTTATTGATACCAGTACCGTAATCGATACGGGAAATGGTGTTAAAATGTTTTATGGTAGAACAATCCGGGATTCCCATAGAGGTGGTTTTGGAAAAATCTCTGCTGCCCGCGCATTGGAAGTCTCTTCCAATATAGGCCTGGCCACTATTATTGACGACAACTATTCCAAAAACCCAAACAAATTTATCAATAGGCTTAAAAGTTGGCATCTCAATGAAAAAACAGGGGTAGCCATTAAAGGGGAAGGTGAGCCTATGATACCAGAACCAGGCGGTAAAAAGTGGAGCAAGAACGCTCTCCCTTCTATGTCCTATGGATATAATTTAAGTCTTACTCCATTGCAAACCCTTACCTTCTACAATGCCATTGCAAACAACGGGGTCATGGTCAAACCAAGATTCCTAAAGGAAGTACGGGTATGGAACGAAAAGGTTACCGTGTATGATACTCAAGTCATTAATCCAAAAATTTGTTCAGACGAAACCTTGGCCCAAATCAAGACCATACTTGAAAATACCGTAAAACGAGGGACAGGACGTTCCCTTTATTCCCCTGATTTTTCAATGGCTGGTAAGACGGGAACCGCACAGGCTGAATATTGGATGGCCGACTGGGCCAGTAATCGTCGTTACATATCTTCTTTCGCGGGGTTTTTTCCTGTCGAGAATCCTAAATATTCCTGTATTGTAATTATCCATAAACCAAGCACAAAAAAAGGGTTCTATGGAGGAGATGTTTCAGGACCTGTATTTAAGAGAATAGCGCAAAAAATCTTTACCGATTCGCGAAGTATGGATTCTGTAGAAGATGTGGAATCCATAGAGAATCCCCTTATTAAAATGGATTTTCAAAGCTATTACTCAAAGTTACAAGAAGCAAAGGATATTATACCTAATGTTCAGGGAATGGCAGGAATGGACGCCGTTTCATTACTGGAGAATCTTGGATTAAAAGTCCAGGTTATCGGAAATGGTACGGTCATTAAACAATCCTTACCCTCAGGAGAAGTATTAAAAAAGGGACAACAAATTGTTTTAAATCTATCGTGATCTTTCTAAAAGACATATTATATAAGGTTACCCTAGAGAAAGTTGTGGGCAGTACTTCTGTGGCCATTCACGATATACATTTTGATTCTCGAAAAATTTCTTTGAATGATGTTTTTGTTGCAGTAAAAGGAACTATTTCTGATGGTCATGAGTTTATCAACAGGGCCACCGATCAAGGGGCTCTGGCGATTATATGCGAAACTTTACCCAATAATATCATCAATGGGATTACCTATGTGCAGGTAAACGATTCCCATAAGGCATTAGCTATAATGGCTGCCAATTTCTACCACAATCCATCCGAGCAATTAAAATTGGTGGGCATAACTGGTACTAATGGAAAAACCACTATCGCCTCACTTTTATACCAACTTTTTAAAAAAGCTGGAATGGAAGCAGGGTTGCTTTCCACCGTAAAAATTATGGTTGGGGACAAGGAGTTTAAAACCACACATACTACTCCAGATTCCCTTACAATAAACAAGTATTTACGTAAAATGGTAGATGCTGGTGTCGAGTTTTGTTTTATGGAAGTGAGTTCACACGGAATCCATCAGAAACGTACAGAGGCTTTGAATTTTATTGGCGGGGTGTTTACAAATCTCTCCCACGACCATTTGGACTACCATAAAGATTTTGCGGAATATCGGGATGTAAAAAAATCATTTTTTGATAACCTGTCAAAATCCGCTTTTGCACTCGTAAATGTTGACGACAGAAACGGAGTAGTGATGCTTCAAAACACCAAGGCAAAAAAATATACCTACGCTCTTAAAACTTATGCCGATTTCAAAGCAAGTGTTTTGGAAAGCCAGTTTAATGGCCAATTGCTCAAGATCAACAATCAGGAACTCTGGGTGAAATTGATTGGAGGATTTAACGCATACAATCTACTCGCTATTTATGCTACCGCAGAACTGTTAGGATTAGAAACTGCTGAAATCCTTCGCTTAATGAGCGTTTTGGATAGTGTTGCGGGCAGATTTCAATATTCAATTTCAAGGAATAAGATTACAGTGATTGTCGATTATGCCCATACCCCAGACGCACTGAAAAATGTATTGGACAGTATAAACAGCATTCGGTCGGGCAATGAAGATTTGATAACCGTAGTTGGTTGCGGCGGAGATAGGGACACCACAAAACGTCCAGAAATGGCCAAGATTGCCGCATCTTTAAGCACCAAGGCTGTATTTACCAGTGATAATCCCCGTTCGGAAGATCCAGAGAAAATTATCGAGCAAATGGAAACAGGGGTTCCTGCGGAATATTATAATCGGACCCTCTCTATTACTAATAGAAAAGAGGCAATTAAGGCTGCCTGCCAAATGGCAAATGAAAACGACATTATTTTAATTGCCGGTAAGGGACATGAAACATATCAAGAAATAAACGGCAAACGCTTTGATTTTGACGATTTTAAAATTGTAAATGAACTTTTAACCAACCTAAACAAATAGCCAATGCTCTATTATCTATTCGACTATTTGGATAAGACCTACGAGATTCCCGGAACGGGTTTGTTTGGGTTCATTACTTTCCGTGCTGCCATGGCGCTTATTTTATCGTTGGTCATTGCCACAGTTTATGGTAAAAAGATTATTGAATTTCTTCGGAAAAAACAAATAGGGGAGACTGTACGCGAATTAGGATTGGAAGGTCAGAATGAAAAGGCGGGCACTCCTACAATGGGTGGCATTATTATAATTCTGGCAACTCTTATACCAGTTATCCTTTTCGCCAAGCTTGAAAATATTTATGTAATCCTCCTTATTGTTACCACCATTTGGATGGGAATAATCGGGTTTATGGACGATTACATAAAAAAATTTAAAAATGACAAGCAAGGCCTACCAGGTAAGTTCAAGGTTATTGGTCAGATCGGTCTTGGATTATTTGTCGGAGCCACCATGTATCTCCATCCGGATATTGTAGTGCAGCGAAATGTGGAATCGCCTAGCGCGCAGGCCCAGGTTATTTCTCAAAAAAATGAAAACACATTTTATGTAAAGGATAAGGCGCTCCTTACCACCATTCCCTTTGTGAAGGAAAATGAATTCAATTATTCTGAAATCATTAGTTGGATGGGAGGAAATTATAAAAGCTATGTATGGCTAATTTTTATTCCAATCGTCATTTTTATTATCACCGCAGTTTCCAATGGCGCAAATCTTACCGACGGAATTGACGGACTCGCCGCGGGAAGTTCCGCCATTATTGGGGTAACCTTAGCATTGTTTGCCTGGGTTTCGGGTAACGTTATTTTTTCCGATTACCTAAACATTATGTACATCCCAAATACGGGCGAAATGACAATTTTTATTATGGCATTTGTTGGGGCATTGGTAGGATTTTTATGGTATAATGCTTATCCGGCGCAAGTTTTTATGGGCGATACGGGCAGCCTTACCATAGGTGGGATTATTGCAGTTATCGCGATTGCCGTAAGAAAGGAATTGTTGATTCCCATCCTTTGCGGCATTTTTCTGATGGAAAATCTATCAGTTGTATTACAAGTAAGTTGGTTTAAATATTCTCGGCGGAAATACGGGGAGGGACGTCGAATTTTCAGAATGGCGCCACTTCACCACCATTATCAAATAAAGGGTTTTCACGAAAGTAAAATCGTAACCCGGTTTTGGATTGTAGGGATTTTTCTGGCCATTATCACTATTGTAACCTTGAAAATACGTTAGGGGATTTGCGATATACGATTTAGGAAGTATGATTTTAGATTTATGAATAGGAGAATGGAAATAAAAGAAGATGGTTTGGGATTTACGAAGTAGGATTTTCGATTTACGACTATGAGGGAAGTGATTAAACATAGAATGTTGCGATTTGCGGTTGATGCGGGAAAGTAGTTAAAAATCGTGGAAGAAGAAGCAGATGAAAGTATGTATTTCCTGGAAATATTAACGGAAATGAGTGAAACACATCACGATGAAATTGATCGATTACACAAGGAGGCTAATGAATTACTGTCAATTACAATTGCACCAATAAATACAGTGCGTAAAAGATTAAATGCGAAATGAGTCCAAATCGTCAATCGTCAATCGTAAATCGTAAATCAAGGATTGTAATTCTCGGAGCGGGTGAAAGCGGAGTCGGAACGGCCCTCTTGGCAAAGAAAAAGAAGTTTGATGTGTTTGTCTCAGACTTCGGAAAGATAAAAGACAAGTATAAACAAGTTCTTATAAATAATGAGATTGAATGGGAGGAAGAAGGGCATTCAGAAGAAAAAATCCTTCGCGCCGATGTGGTTATGAAAAGCCCGGGAATTCCTGATAAAGCTCCAATTGTTCGTAAACTGAAGGAAAACGGAATAAAAATAATTTCTGAAATCGAGTTTGCCAGCAAATATACGAAAGCGACAATAGTGGGAATTACCGGAAGTAACGGAAAAACGACGACGGCCAGTTTAACCTTCGAAATATTGAAGGTGGGTGGTTTAAATGTGGCTCTTGGAGGTAACATCGGAGAAAGCTTTGCCGAATTGGTTTCAGAGGCGAAATACGAAAATTTTGTCTTGGAGCTTAGCAGCTTTCAGCTTGACGGAATTGAGTCTTTTTCACCACATATCGCGATTTTGACCAATTTAAGTCCGGACCATTTAGACAGATATGATTACAAATATGAAAATTATATCGCCTCAAAATTTCGAGTTGTAATGAACCAAACCTCGGAGGATTATTTCATTTATGACGCAGATGATGAAGAAATAATGAAATGGCTTTCTGAAAATCCTATTAAATCGCAATTGCTGCCATTTTCATTGAAACAGGAATTGAGTAGGGGAGCTTTTAAAAAAAATAACGAAATAGTAATAAATATAGATAATAATAAATTTAGTATGCCGATACCAGAAATTGCAATACAAGGAGATCACAATGTGAAAAACGCTATGGCTGCCACAACCGTAGCCACCTTATTGAAAATTAGAAAACAGACTATCCGCCAGAGTTTGGAAGGCTTTCCAGGGGTGGAGCACAGATTGGAAAAAGTTTTAAAAATCAATAATGTCCAGTATATAAACGATTCAAAGGCAACGAATGTCAACGCCACTTTTTATGCCTTGGGAAGTATGCAGAATCCTACAATATGGATTGTTGGTGGTGTGGATAAAGGAAATGATTATAGTGAACTTTTGCCATTGGTGAATGAAAAGGTAAAGGCGATAATCTGTTTGGGCGTGGACAACCAAAAAATTGTTGAAGCCTTTGGCAACATTGTGGACACTATTCTGGAAACCGATTCTATGGCGATGGCAGTAAAGGCGGCTTATAAACTTGCAGAAAAGAATAACTCTGTTCTCCTTTCTCCTGCTTGTGCGAGCTTCGATTTGTTTGAAAATTACGAAGACCGTGGCAGACAATTTAAAGAGGCAGTAAGAAAATTGTAAAAAAAAATCATTCTGACAACAAATAATAAACGACAAACAACAAACTTTTAAAGTGAAAAACATCTTCCATTACATACAAGGAGATAAGGTTATCTGGGGAATAGTAAGTCTTTTGGCACTATTGTCCTTTATGCCTGTTTACAGTGCCAGTAGCAATTTGGCTTATCTTTTTGGTGATGGTAGTACACTACCTTACCTGCTTAGGCATTTTGCTCATTTGGTTTTAGGGTTTGGAATTTTATATGGTATCCATAAGATTCCCTATAATTATTTCCGAGGTCTATCCATTATTGCCTTACCGGTAGTTGTCATTTTATTGGGACTTACCATGGCCGAAGGAAGGACAATAGACGGAGCTAATGCTAGCCGATGGATTAGAATACCTTTTGTAGGTATAACTTTTCAGACTTCTACCTTGGCAGGGGTTGTATTAATGACTTATGTGGCCAGATATTTATCCAGGATTAAGGATAAAACGGTTATTTTCAAAGAAACTATCCTACCACTTTGGACGCCGGTTTTTATAGTATTGGCATTAATTCTTCCAGCTAACTTTTCTACGGCAGGAATTATTTTTACTATGGTTGTGATGTTGGTATTTGTAGGCGGGTATCCTTTAAAATACTTAGGAATTATTTTAGGCACAGGTTTAGTATTCCTGACAATTTTCATTCTCACCGCGAAAGCTTTTCCCGATATTTTCCCGAATCGGGTAGATACATGGATGAGCCGAATAGACAATTTTGCTGATAAACAGGATACAGAAGCGGACTACCAAATAGAAAAAGCTAAGATTGCGATTGCTTCCGGTGGGATTACGGGACTTGGACCTGGAAAAAGTGTTCAGAAGAACTTTTTGCCTCAATCATCTTCCGATTTTATCTATGCCATTATTGTAGAGGAATTCGGACTTGTGGGCGGAATGTTTCTGATGCTTCTTTATTTGTTTCTGCTGTTCAGAATCCTAGTGGTGGCCCACAAATCGACCTCCGTTTTTGGAAAATTACTGGTCATCGGGGTAGGAATGCCCATAATTTTTCGGGCAATGATAAATATGGCAGTGGCAGTAGAACTCTTTCCGGTAACCGGTCAAAATTTACCGTTAATAAGTAGTGGGGGAACCTCAATATGGATGACGTGTCTGGCATTGGGAATGATTTTGAGCGTTAGTGCAAAACGGGAGGTAGTCCACAAGGAAGAAGCAGAAGAGAATCCTTTGGATGTTTTAAGTGAAGCGATCTAGCATTGACGTAAATTTTTCGTCTTAGGAATATTAATACGAGATTTAAAAGAAGAATCTGAAAATAAGTAAATAATTGAAACCAAAATTCATCATATCAGGCGGCGGAACGGGAGGACATATCTATCCCGCTATTGCCATTGCGGACGAATTGAAATCTCGGTATCCTGAAGCCGAATTTTTGTTCGTGGGATCAAAGGATAGGATGGAAATGGAAAAAGTTCCCCAAGCAGGTTATCGCATCAAAGGACTTTGGATTTCAGGGTTACAGCGTAGTCTTTCAATTCAAAATCTCGCATTTCCTTTAAAGTTGGTTTCAAGCTTGGCAAAATCCAATACTATTTTAAAGAATTTTAGAGCAGATGTCGCTATTGGAACCGGGGGGTACGCCAGCGCTCCATTATTGCGAATGGCATCATTAAAAAAAATTCCCTGTTTGATCCAAGAACAGAACAGCTACGCAGGCATCACAAATAAGTGGCTTAGTGGCAGTGCCAAGAGCATTTGTGTTGCTTATGAAGGGATGGAGAAATTTTTTCCCGCTGAAAAAATTCGATTTACAGGAAATCCGGTTAGGCAGGATTTGTTGGATATTTCTGAAAAGAAAGAGGAAGCGCTTCAATTTTTCAAATTGGACAAAGACAAAAAAACACTCCTTGTATTGGGTGGGAGCCTGGGCGCGAAGAGAATAAACGAATTGATAGAAAAGTCATTGCCTCTTTTTGAAAAACACAATTTACAGGTAATCTGGCAATGTGGTAAATATTACGAACTTGTGTATAAGGACATAGAGAATGCCAATGTGAAAATACACGCGTTTTTAAATAGAATGGATCTGGCCTACGCAGCCGGGGATTTTATAATTTCTAGGGCAGGGGCTTTATCTGTATCGGAACTTTGTTTGGTAGGAAAACCAGTAATTTTTATTCCCTCGCCCAATGTCGCTGAAGATCACCAAACGAAAAATGCGCTTTCTGTGGCAGAAAAAGAAGCTGCCATATTGATAAGAGAAAATGAATTGGATGACAGTTTTGATACAAAATTTTCGGATTTGCTTTCTTCCGAAGAGCAACAAAAAATTTTGTCGGGGAATATTAAGGAGCTGGCAAAACCCAACGCGACCAGAGATATTATAGTAGAGATCGAGAAATTAATGAAAAGCAATTGAGAAGTGAATGAACAATTTTCTAGAAATCGCTTCAGAATAAAAACTTTAAAAGCCACAAACCATAAACAACAAACATTTATAAACTTTGACTAACCTAGAAAACATAGAAACCCTTTATTTCGTTGGAATCGGTGGCATTGGAATGAGTGCTCTTGCGCGATATTTCAAAATGCTGGGTAAAAATGTTTATGGCTATGACAAAACCTCCACCGAGTTAACCGATGAATTAATTTCAGAAGGAATTCCAGTAGTATTTTTGGATGCTGTTTCTGAAATTCCAAAAGGTGTACTTTCAAAGGAAAATGTTTTGGTCGTTCGCACCCCTGCTGTGTCACAGAATAATTCAATTTTGAAATTTTTCTATTCCGAAGGGTTCGAAATTGTTAAACGCGCAGAACTGTTAGGCATCATTTCAAAAAACAGTCTTTGCTTAGCCGTGGCAGGTACTCATGGTAAAACCACAACTTCTGCTATTTTGGGTCATCTAATGGCTGAATGTAATATGCCCGTTACCGCTTTTTTGGGTGGAATTGCAGAAAATTATAATTCCAACTTCATATTCCGTGGAAGTCAAATTATGGTTGTAGAAGCGGATGAATTTGATAGATCCTTTCTTCAGCTAACGCCGGATATCGCCTGCGTTACTTCAATGGACGCGGACCATTTGGATATTTATGGAGATGCTATGGAAGTTAATAATGCCTTCTTGACTTTTTCGAGATTAGTGGATAAGGAGGAGAATGTATTTATTAAAAATGACTTGCCATTATTGGGGATGACCGTTGCCGTTGAGGAGGCTGCCGATTATGAGGCACAAAATATTCGGATTGTAGATGGGGCTTATTGTTTCGATTTAAAAACTCCAAATCTAAGGTTGAATAATCTCACTTATCTTTTACCTGGACGACATAATCTTTTAAATGCCGTTATGGCTTTGGGAATGGCATTAAGAGCTGGCGCATCAAAAGATTGTCTGCCCGAAGCTCTAGCCAGTTTCCGCGGTGTTAAAAGAAGGTTTTCATATAAAATTAGAACAGATAATCTTGTTTTAATAGACGATTACGCACACCATCCCACTGAGCTTGATGCTCTTTTTCAGGCAGTTGATGAAATGTATCCTGAAGATTGCAAGCAGATTGTTTTCCAGCCACATTTGTTCAGTCGGACTCGAGATTTTGGACAAGCATTCGCAAAAAGTCTTTCCCAGTTTGACGAGGTGGTTCTTTTGGATATTTATCCTGCCAGAGAAGAACCAATTGACGGAATTACCTCACAGTGGCTTTTGGATCAAGTGGAGGCTTATAGTAAGCGATTGGTTTTTAAGTCGGCACTGCCAGAGATTTTATTAAAGTCTAAATGTAGAATAAAATTACTGGTAGGTGCTGGAGATATTGGAGCTGAAGTAAGTTCAATAACTAAAAAATTGCGGTATGAAACGGGCAATTGAAATATTAAAATTCGTAGTTCTTCTGGGGCTGTTGGTATTTCTTTATAGCTTCGGTCAAAAACGGAATGACAAGAGGAACCTGGCCAAGCTGGAGGTGGAATTCATTAACGGAAATGCTCCTTTTATCACCTACGAAACAGTTAATAAATTGTTGATACAAAAAGAAGTGGAGGTTACGGACGTAGGGAAAGAAACTTTAGTTTTGAAAGAAATGGAAAAACGGTTACGAGAAAATCCCATGATTCGCCAGGCAGAAGTGTTTCTTACCATAGATGGAGTCCTTGGAGCCAGGATAGAACAACGTGACCCCATTGGAAGAGTATCCTCCCAGCGGCTGGGACAGGATTATTATTTAGACGCGGACGGAAAAATGATGCCACTGTCCGATGTGTATTCCGCCCGAGTGCCGATAATTACCGGAATTTCAGAAAATGATTTAGAGGAAATAACCCCCCTGTTGCTTCATATTAGGCAGGACGATTTTATGGAGAAGATCGTGGTAGGGTTAAATGGAAGGGAAAATGGAGAGATTGAATTGGAGCTGCGGAAAACCGATCTAAAGGTGCTTTTCGGAAAGCCAGTGGCTATTGAAAATAAGTTTCAGAATTTTAAAGCATTTTATAAAAAAACACAACAAGATAGTACTCTTTATGGGTATGAAAAGGTGAACCTGAAGTTCGATAATCAGGTAATAGCCACAAAAAAGATAGGCCATGGAAAAAGATAATATTGCGGTAGGACTTGATATTGGAACAACCAAGATTGTGGCCATGATCGGACGAAAAAACGATTATGGCAAAATGGAGGTTTTGGGAATCGGTAAAGCCAAAAGTTTGGGCGTACACCGAGGTGTAGTGAATAATATTACCCAAACCATTCAATCCATACAGCAAGCGGTACAAGATGCAGAAACGGCTTCAGGAATGAAAATAAAGGAAGTGGTGGTTGGTATTGCCGGCCAGCACATAAGAAGTCTTCAGCATAGCGATTATATTACCCGTGCAGACGGTGAAGAGGTAATTAGTGAAGATGATATCGATCGTCTGTGCAATCAGGTCCATAAACTGGTAATGCTCCCGGGAGAAGAGATTTTACACGTATTGCCACAGGATTACAAGGTGGATGGACAGGCCGAAATAAAGGAGCCCATCGGAATGTACGGTGCGAGATTGGAAGCTAATTTTCACGTAGTTGTAGGTCAGGTAGCCTCCATTAGAAATGTGGGCAGATGTATTAAGAGTGCTGGTCTGGAACTTTCTGCAATAACCTTGGAACCCTTGGCATCTGCAAAAGCTGTGCTCAGTCAAGAAGAAAAGGAAGCAGGAGTAGCTTTGATAGATATAGGAGGTGGAACCACAGATCTAGCCATATTTAAGGATGGTATTATTAGACATACAGCAGTCATTCCATTTGGTGGAAATGTAATCACCGAAGATATTAAAGAGGGCTGTTCAATTATAGAAAAACAGGCGGAGTTACTTAAAATAAAATTTGGTTCTGCGTGGCCAGGAGAGAATAAAGACAATGAAATTGTTTCCATTCCAGGTTTAAGAGGCAGAGAACCCAAAGAAATAAGTTTAAAAAATCTTTCAAAGATTATCCATGCGCGCGTGATAGAAATTATCGAGCAAGCGTATATGGAAATTAAGAATTACGGTCACGAAGAGCAGAAAAAGAAACTTATTGCGGGCATAGTATTAACCGGTGGCGGGGCACAATTGCAACATATTAAACAACTTGTTGAATACATAACCGGTATGGACACGCGCATTGGGTATCCAAATGAGCATTTGGCTGGGGACAGTGATGAGGAGACTACCAGTCCTGCTTATGCAACTGCCGTAGGGTTAGTGCTTAACAGTTTGGAAAGCAAGGAGAAATCCTCTCTTATGAAGCGGTTTCCACACCACTACCCCGATACGGAGGAAGGAAGTGAACATGAAATTCCTCAGGAGAGTATGGAGCATGAAGAGGAAAAGGAAAAAGATGCAGAGCCAAAAAACCGAAAACGATTTTTTGACAAATGGGCGGAGAAGTTTAAAGAATTTCTAGATAACGCCGAGTAGACTTTAAGATGAGTACCGCGATTCATCGTGCCACGATGCTAAGAGCGGTTTTAGGAATAGGAGGAATAAAAAATAAAAATTGCATTAAAAAATAGAATTATGAGCAGCACAACAGAATTTGACAACATTTCATTCGATCTGCCCAAAAACCAATCGCACGTTATCAAGGTGATAGGTGTGGGGGGCGGTGGAAGCAACGCTATCAATCACATGTTTAAACAGGGCATAAAAGGGGTTGATTTCGTAATTTGTAATACTGATTCCCAGGCGCTGGAAAACAGCCCGGTTCCCGTAAAAATACAACTTGGAGTTTCCTTAACTGAAGGAATGGGCGCGGGAGCAAACCCAAAAGTGGGGGAACAGTCCGCGGTGGAGAGTATAGAAGAGATACAAAGTATGCTAACCACCAATACCAAAATGATTTTCATCACTGCGGGTATGGGTGGGGGAACTGGTACAGGTGCTGCGCCCATTATAGCCAAAATGGCAAAGGATATGGATATTCTTACTGTGGGTATCGTCACAATACCTTTTTCCTTTGAGGGGAAAACCAGAAATGAACAAGCCTTGCTTGGTGTGGAAAAGCTGCGCCAGAATGTGGATTCATTGGTAATTATCAATAATAATAAATTACGTGATGTATATGGAAATCTGGGCTTTAAAGCTGGATTTTCCAAGGCCGATGAGGTTCTGGCCACGGCTGCTCGTGGAATTGCCGAAGTTATAACCCATCACTATACACAGAACATAGACCTTCGCGATGCCAAAACGGTTCTTTCCAATAGTGGAACAGCCATAATGGGAAGTTCTACAGCTTCAGGAGGAAACAGAGCAAAAGAGGCCATTACCAAAGCGCTCGATTCGCCTTTGTTGAACGATAACAAAATAAGAGGCGCTAAAAATGTCTTGCTGTTAATTGTTTCAGGTTCCGATGAAATTACCATTGATGAAATTGGAGAAATCAGTGATCATATTCAGGATGAAGCTGGGCACAGTGCAAATATTATTATGGGCGTGGGCGAAGACGAAGAGCTGGATGGTTCCATCTCTATTACAGTGATTGCTACGGGCTTTGATGTAGAACAGCAAAACGAAATCGTCAATACCGAATCAAAAAAAATAATCCATACGCTGGAGGATGACCAAAGGGCGGAACAAACCCTCACTCCCAAATCCACAGGAGGTGCTGTTTTCCTTCCCAAAAAAAATAATGGGGAACAGCCTAAGCCACACGGACAACCGATAATCCGACACACCCTTTTTGACGAGGTTGAAATTGAAAAACCTTTACCATTTGAAGGGTATATTGAAACTACGGAACTACTTCGGAATTTAGATATTTCGTATGAAGAGGTGCAGGTAAAAAAAATCGAGGAATTCGATCAAGTTGAAATTAATAAAGTTAATGTAAATGAATTCATAATTGTTGAAGCGCCCAAACGTGAGGAAGTATTTCAGATTTCTGATGAAGTAGAGAAGGGGGAAGAAGATCAGATTTTGATGTTTGACCTTCCAATAAACCACAATAAGAAAGTGGCTGAATCAGAAAAAAGATCGGCTTCAAATTATGATAATCCAAATGAAATTGAAGTCCACAGCCACGTGGAGATTATACCTATTACTGAAGTTTCCGGAGATGGCATAAAGCGTTATAGTTTGGATGATTATCAGGAAGTTGAAAATTTTTTGAATTCTGCCAAACCAAAACCCAAAAATGTTCCTGAAGACGAGGATATCGTTTTTGAAAAGAGGACGGTGGCAGAACCTACACGAGATGTGAACCAAAAGGATGCTGATCCTATGAATTCTCCAATTTCGCAATTACTTCGGGATCGGACCGAGGAAAGAAAGCGAAAAATGAAAGAGTTCAATTATAAATTTAAAAATAGCCCTTCTCGCATTGATGAGATTGAGAAGCAACCAGCGTATAAAAGGATGGGTATCGACCTGAGCGAACCTCAGCAGGATTCCAAAATTTCCAGAACTTCGGTAAATAGTGAAGATGACGGAATTGAATTGCGAAAAAACAACTCCTACTTGCACGATAATGTTGATTAATTGATTCTTGATTTAAGTGAGACCCGTATATCTTTAATGGTTTACGGGTTTTTTTTTGAGGTTGTTTAAATATGGATTTTTAGTGCAAGCGTCAAGATTTTACAGGGTCCATATAGAATTTCAATCTTGGGATTTTGGGATATTTTTGTTCCTTAAATCGGCCAATAATAATTAATTTTCTAAATAATACTGTTCTCGATTTCGTGTTTATTGAGTATATTCGCACTCTATTAAAAACGTGAAATGAGCTTACAGGAAAAGGTAATGGAGGCGATGAAAGTCGCAATGAAGTCAAAGGATACCCAATCTTTAGAAGCGTTGCGTGCGGTAAAATCAGCTCTTCTATTGGCACAGACTGAAACAGGTTCCAAAAAGGAACTTAGTGAAGCAGAGGAGATGAAGTTACTTCAGAAGCAGGTAAAGCAACGAAAGGACAGTGCAGCTATCTACCAAGAGCAAGGTCGTTCTGATCTCGCCGAACCCGAGATGGCCCAGGCGAAGATAATAGAGCAGTTCCTACCCCAGCAAATGAGTGAAGAGGACATAATTGTAATCGTGGATAGAATTATTGCGGAAACAGAGGCCAGCGGGATGGCAGATATGGGTAAGGTAATGGGTGCAGTTAGCACTGAACTTGCAGGAAAAGCGGACGGTAAAACTATATCCACAATCGTAAAATCCCGACTTTCTTAGAAAATATTTAATAAGAAAGGTTAATAAATTTTTATTTATTTCCTTTTAACCATTTCAAAAAGAAATACTTTTGAACACTGAATACAATGGCCCCGTGGCGCAACTGAATACCCGCCCGTACCGAACTGCCGTTCGGCACGTTCGGGCGGGGCGCATCAGATTTCGGCTCTGAGGGTTGCAGGTTTGAAAAAATAGTTAGAAATGTATTATGTTTATGTTCTCTATAGCGTAAGTTTTAATAGGATGTACGTTGGGATGACCGTAAACTGTGAAGTTAGATTAAAAGAACATAACTCTGGAAAAACGCCTTCAACAAGGGCTTTTGTCCCTTGGGTACTTATCCACACTGAAAATTATTTGACCAGAGGTGATGCTAGAATAAGAGAAAAATATTTAAAGAGTGCAGCAGGAAGAAGATGGAGAAAAGAGCACATACAATGGCCCCGTGGCGCAACTGAATACCCGCCCGTACCGAACTGCCGTTCGGCACGTTCGGTCGGGGCGCATCAGATTTCGGCTCTGAGGGTTGCAGGTTTGAAAAAATAGTTAGAAATGTATTATGTTTATGTTCTCTATAGCGTAAGTTTTAATAGGATGTACGTTGGGATGACCGTAAACTGTGAGGTTAGATTAAAAGAACATAACTCTGGAAAAACGCCTTCAACAAGGGCTTTTGTCCCTTGGGTACTTATCCACACTGAAAATTATTTGACCAGAGGTGATGCTAGAATAAGAGAAAAATATTTAAAGAGTGCAGCAGGAAGAAGATGGAGAAAAGAGCACATACAATGGCCCCGTGGCGCAACTGAATAGCGCATCAGATTTCGGCTCTGAGGGTTGCAGGTTTGAATCCTGCCGGGGTCACAAACTAAAAAGTCTTGTTTTTCAAGACTTTTTTGCTTTTGTACTATGTTTTATATCTAGGTATTAAGGAGCGAAAAGGACGGGAGATTATATAAGGTCTAACGGATGATTTAGAAAAGCGCTTAGGACAACGTTATCTTATACAGAATTTATCTACGAAAGGCTTTTTACCACGGAAATTGGTTTATTATAAAGAGTTTGAGACAAGAAAAGGAGCTAGAAATCGGGAAAAAATCACAAAAAAAGGTTTCGCTTTTTCTAGACCTTTTTTTATTTTCTAATTTGAAAGTTGGCTCCTAAGGTGGCTTGATTTCTATTTAGCAAATTGTGATAAATGCTTTAAATCATCGATTATCCACTACCGACCAATGAACATGGGCCACTTATCACTCTCCGGCGTTAAAAATTTACAAATTCCCAATCTGTCATTTTAATTCCGTCAAATATTCGATAACTTTATGGGTGTTATAAAATTCTTATCATGGTAACTTCAAAAAGATTCGACAGTTCAATAGAAAAACTATACAAAGCCTTCCATTCCGGGAAGCTTAATCCCGAATGTTGTAATCATTGTGCTGTAGGGAATATTTGTGATAATACAGATACGTGGAAAAATCTCACAGAAGCGCATGGATCGCTGAAATTGAACTATGTTGGACTTGTGAACGAGAATTTTGGTAGAAAAATACACGGGTATAAACCTTCAGAATTACTGCAAATTGAGGCGGTCTTTCTCAGGGGTTGTGGATATACTCTTCCATATCGGTCCAAATCCAAGAGGCCTTTAAATCGCGTTTCAAATGATGTTCTTTTCAATGGACTTTGTGCTGTTGTGGCATTTCTTTGTGAACTGGAGGGAATCCCAGACATTTTGAATGTTGAGCGCCTTTTTGATTTTCAACCTAACTCTTCATCGGAAATTGCTGAAACTCTTGAATTGGCTTAGTCTTATTCCGCCTTTCCCTCAACTCTAAGGATAAATGCTAGTCCTTGTAAAAATTTATATACTTAATTATATTCCACAAATTCATCAGCTATAAGTATTAATAGAGATATTCGTAAGATTATAACAAAAATATTATTATTTATTCTGTAATTTTTATTTTATTTCAAATTCCTTCTTATCTTTAGTCGCGTGTAAATTTAGGATTTTGGAGGAGACAAATCATTTTTCGATAAAGCAATGGAACGAGGACGATCGGCCGCGTGAAAAACTGCTGCAAAAGGGGCAGGTGGCCCTGAGCGATTCCGAACTTATTGCAATTCTCATAGCCTCGGGAAGCAGGAATGAAAGTGCGGTTTCACTTAGCCAGCGAATCCTTTCCTCTTATGGGAATAGTCTGAGTGAATTGGGTAAGGCATCTGTCATTGACCTAATGCATTTTAAAGGTATTGGTCAGGCTAAAGCGATTGCAATCGTCGCCGCTATGGAGTTAGGTCGGCGCCGACGCACTGCTGAAGCGCTGCAGCGCAAGAAAATTACCTCCAGCAATACCGTTTTCGAATTTATCCAACCTTTTATCGGAGAGCTTCCCCACGAAGAATTTTGGATACTTTATTTAAATAATTCCAATAAGGTAATAAAAAATGTTCAGCTTAGTAAAGGCGGTATTACGGGAACTATTGTTGACGTGAGATTGGTTTTTAAGGAAGCAGTACAGCTTGGAGCGGTGGGAATCATATTGGCCCATAACCATCCTTCGGGCACACTCAAGCCCAGCCATGCCGATATTCAATTGACCAAAAAATTAAAAACTGCCGGGGATAGTTTGGATATAAAAGTACTAGATCATCTTATCGTTACCGAAAAAGCGTATTTTAGCTTTGCTGACGAAAACATGTTGTAGTACTTATGTTATTGATCCATATTGATAAAATTACTCCCCGAATTTCCTATATTTTTAAGCATATCTGTCTTAGAATTTTGGGAATCGATATTTCCTTCTCTACTGCCCTAGAGCCCTTCATAGCCCATAAGGGTCCAAAGATGTCATATGGGAAAAAAGCAATGGGAAATGAGATCTTTTTCCAGAGTTTTGGGCTTTTGGAGCAGCAAGGATTTGATACTTTGGAGATAAGCGTGAAAAAGTGGGGTGATACGGTGGGCTTCTTTCCAGTTTCCAATACAAGTGCTTTACCCTTCGATATTTTTGCTGCTAGTTTTTATATGATAACGCGCTATGAGGAATACCTTCCCCACGTGAAGGACGAAATGGGGCGCTTTATGGCCTCAGAAAGTCTTGCATTCAAATACGGATTTCTTAACCAGCCTGTGGTTGATATTTGGGCCTACAAATTTAAGGATAAACTTAAAGAGGCTTTCCCTGGATTGCCTTTCCCTAAGAAAAAGATGATTATACATCCAGTGGTCGCGGCAACGGAACCTTTTGTTTTTAAATATAAAGGTCTTCTGCGTTCTGCTTTGGGTTATGCTAATGATCTTTTTAGAGGCAAATTCAGAAATGTTGGGGAACGGTCCAAAGTGATCCTATCCCTTAAAAGGGATCCAGTTGATAACTTTAAGTGGTTGATCAATAATGCGCGGCATAGCAATTTTAAACTTACCGTATTTTTCCTATTGGGAAATGCTCTGAATTTTCAGGAAGGAATGAATACGCATCGTAAAAAATTTAAGCTCCTTTTAAAGTATGTTTCCGATTATAAAGAAGTTGGACTCATCTTCTCCTATGATGTCCTTACGGATTACGAAAAATTAAAATCCGAAAAACGGCGGATGGAGCACATAACCAACCGGGCTGTTTTAAGTTCAATGAATGCCGAATTTTTGGTGCACCTGCCCGATATTTATCGCAATTTGGTAGAGCTTCAGGTAAAAAGGGATTTTACCATGGTTTTTCGGGATACCGTAGGTTTTAGGGCCGGTACGTGCACACCTTTCCTTTTTTATGATTTGGATTACGAAGTTAAAACCCCGTTGGTCATACAACCTGCCACAATGACGAGCCAGGCTTTTAATAAGAGATATTCAGCGGATATTGAAAAAACGGTAAACGGCTTTTTGGCCGAAGTAGAAAAGGTCAATGGCACTTTTACACTAATTTTTTCCAACAGCGATTTTACCTCGAATGAAGATAACAAGGTATGGCGAAGTATCTTTTCGGAAAGGCTCCCAAATTATGCAGATTGAAGGAATAACTGATGTATTTTTCGATCTGGACCATACTCTCTGGGATTTTGATAGAAACTCCGCACTTGCTTTTGCCAGAGTTTTTCAAAGACATAAAATAGACTTGAAAGTTTCAGAGTTTATCCTGGAATATGAGCCGATCAATCTTCGATATTGGAAATTGTTCAGAGAAGAAGGAATAACTAAGCAGGAAATGCGTAGAGGAAGATTAAGGGAGACTTTCCAGATTTTTAAAATGGATGTGCCACCTGCATCTATCGATCTTCTGGCAGAGAGTTATATACAAGAACTTCCTTTTGACAATCATCTTTTCTCAGGGACCATTGAAATATTGGATTATCTCTTTTCCAAATATAAACTTCACATTATTACCAATGGTTTTGGGGAGGTTCAACAAATGAAACTTAAGAATAGTAGAATTGAAGATTATTTTAATACCGTTACCACCTCTGAAGAAGTTGGTGTGAAAAAACCGAATCCAATTATCTTTGAGACTGCGATGAAAAAAGCTTCTGCTCTTCCCGGCCACAGCATAATGATTGGCGACAACTATGAGGCAGATATAGAGGGAGCATTGAAGGTGGGAATGAATTCAATCTTTTTTAACTATAATAACGAATCGTATCAAGGAACTGGTCCCGTTATAAATAATCTCTTGCAGATTAAGGATTTCTTATAGTATTAACTTGGAATGCTTCGCTGTCTAAATTTGCGTCGAGGCAAAAAGTCTATCTTTGATAAATATTTTAAATTAAATTATTCCATTATGAAACAATTGGGAGTTGTGTTTCTTATGCTTTTTATCTTTTCAATGGCTTTTTCACAAAAGGCTGAACTCAGCAATTACAGCTATGT
Source organism: Aequorivita sp. H23M31 (assembly GCF_004022485.1). Taxonomy (GTDB): domain Bacteria; phylum Bacteroidota; class Bacteroidia; order Flavobacteriales; family Flavobacteriaceae; genus Aequorivita; species Aequorivita ciconiae. The sequence continues at coordinate 1,717,136 of NZ_CP034951.1, read as the reverse complement.
AATTGTTCCGGATAGTTTTGATTTTTTAAAAGAACCTGATCAGTATAAACTGAATTCTATGACTATGTTCTATCTTGAAAAAAGTGGTTTCCATCCTTTTTTTGAGAGCAATGCCCCTAATGCCAATCGATGCGACGGCCTTTATGCTGATGTGGAAAAACTTACTAGTATTTTGGGAGCCAGAGTACAGGTGGTGTTGCGAGATTGTAAAGGAAATGAAGTTTATAGGAGTGAAGTGGGCCGGAGTAAAGTTAAAGATTATGAAGTAGGATTTCAGGATGCACTAAGAAGGGGCTTTAAGGACCTTGAAAGAATGGGAGTACAACAAAAAGATTTGGTGTTATTGACCGATTCCGAACTCACTAGTTCTGACTCCGCCATTTTTTCAAATTCCTCCATTGAAAAATCTAAGCCAAGAACAGAAACTGCCCATTCTTCTGAACCGTTGCTTCCCACTTCAAAATTTTCTAGTTACTCCCTTGACGGAAATTCTTATTTGCTTAGAAAAACAGCGGATGGATATTATTTGTACGAGGAAAATACAAACTCTGAGGACGGACTTAAATTAGTGGGAAAAATAATTACTCTCAAGAATCTGATAAAGTTTATGGATGATACAGGAAAGGTATTTGACGTAATTTTTGATTCCACCGGAAATCTTACCATACAGAATGATTCCAGTTCCAATACCTATCGATTGGTAGATTAGAAGTCGTATTTATCCTTCCAGAGATGTTTCAGATAACTTCTTAACGTATTCTCCTTAGGGTTGTTGCCGGGTTTGTAAAAAGTTGTGCCCTTTATCTCTTCTGGCAAAAATTCGTGCGGGACAAAGTTACCTTCATAATTATGGGCGTATTCATATTCTTTCCCGTAGCCCAATTGTTTCATAAGCTTTGTTGGAGCATTCCTTATGGATAAGGGAACCGAGAGGTCGCCAGTTTGGCGAACGAGTTGTTGCGCTTCTCCAATAGCCTTGTATGAAGCATTGCTTTTATGTGAAGTTGCCAGATAGATGGCACATTGGCTTAATATGATTCGGGATTCAGGAAATCCAATTGTACTAACTGCTTGAAAAGTGCTGTTGGCAAGAAGAAGAGCATTAGGATTGGCATTCCCGATATCTTCGGAAGCCAGAATAACAAGCCTTCGCGCAATAAATTTCAAATCCTCGCCGCCTTCAATCATTCTGGCAAGCCAATAAACCGCAGCATTCGGATCGCTACCCCGAATGGACTTTATAAATGCCGAAATAATATCGTAGTGCTGTTCACCTGTTTTATCATAAAGCACGGTATTCTTTTGTGCTTTTTGCATAACAAGATCATTTGTAATTACCAAATCTTTATCTTTTTCTGTCGTGCTGTCAGGTAGTTCTGAAAGTACTACCAACTCTAGGATGTTTAATAGCTTACGAGCATCACCTCCAGAAAGACGTATAAGAGCCTCGGTTTCCTTGAGAGTTACTTTTTTTTTGGATAAAATGGCGTCCTCCCTCAACGCACGTTTTAATAGAGCCTCCATATCGTCTCTACTAAAAGGTTCCAGAACATACACTTGGCAACGCGACAAAAGAGCGGGAATTACTTCAAAACTTGGGTTTTCCGTCGTCGCTCCAATAAGTGTTACCCATCCCTTTTCAACAGCTCCAAGAAGAGAATCTTGTTGCGATTTGCTAAAGCGATGTATTTCATCGATAAATAGTATGGGATTTTTTAAGGAAAATAAGTTTTCACTTTTTTTTGCTTTTTCGATTACCTCGCGAACTGCGGCCACACCGCTATCCACGGCACTTAGTGCATAAAACGGTCGTCCGCTCTGATTGGCAATAATATTGGCCAAAGTTGTTTTTCCCGTACCGGGTGGTCCCCACAAAATAAGTGAAGGAAGCATCCCAGTTTTTAATTGTGTGGTGAGAGAACCTTTGGGCCCTATCAAATGTTGTTGGCTTAGATATTCTTCTAACGACTTCGGTCTTATTCTTTCGGCAAGAGGTGTATTCATAGCCTTCAAAATTACGATTTTATTGAATTGCCTCTAATTTTACCTATGGAAATTCTATTGCGTGATAAGGTCTGGCTCATATGGATTGAGGCGTCTGATGGGAATATTTGATGATGGTTTTAAATCTTTAAGGTTTTGCAGTATGAATTTCCATGCGTTTTAATTTAACCTTGGAATCACCCATTATTGGTGACTCAACTACAGAATTAACAGACATAATTATTTTCTCTGCCAATTTATCATAAATTTGGATTTGGGATTGTTTTTGCTTGAATATTGATATGTCCAAAAGAGACCATTTGCAATTTGGCCCTGATGTTATAGGGTATCCATTACTTTTCGTGATGCTGCTGTGGATTGTATTTTGGATTGAATCCCGATTTGGAATTAATCTTAATAAATATGGGATTTATCCACGCACTCCGGCTGGGTTAATTGGAATTTTCAGCGGACCCTTTATTCATGGAAGTCTGAAACATATTTTCAATAATTCCATACCTCTTTTTGTTTTAAGCACTGCGCTCTTTTATTTCTATCGTAATATTAGATGGAAGGTGCTTTTGTACGGGCTAGTTTTTACTGGGCTCGCTACTTGGGTAATTGGGCGTCCTTCCCTACATATTGGGGCTAGTGGAGTACTATATATGTTGGTCGCCTTTTTATTTTTTAAGGGGATATTCTCTAAACAATTTCAACTTACCGCATTAGCGCTGGCTGTTGTTTTCCTATATGGTGGTTTGTTATGGTATGTATTTCCCATCGATCCTAAAATATCATGGGAAGGCCATTTATCTGGTTTTTTTGTAGGGCTTTTATTTGCCTTTATATTCAAAGGAGTGCCCTTGGAAAACAAGAAATATGAATGGGAAAAAGAGGGATTTGACGAGGATAACGATCCTTTCTTAAGACAATTTGATGAAAATGGAAATTTTGTTGGCGAGCCTAAACCAGAAGAGACAATAGAGGCTTCTTCTGAATCGAAAGGGGCGCCACAGGTAAAAGTGACCTACACTATTACCAAAAGCGGAAATAACTACGCTTAAATGCTTCTTTGTCGCACAACTTCATAAAGAAAAGCTCCACAGGCTACCGATACATTTAATGAATTTATTTCTCCTAATAGGGGTAGTGCTGCTTTTTCATCTACCAAATTTAAAACCGAGTGGGAAATACCTTTTCCTTCCGAACCCATTATAATGGCCAAAGGGATATTTAAATCGACCGAATAGATGGTGTTCTTGGTTTTTTCGGTGGCGGCCAACGTAGTTATACCTGAACCTTGAAGGTAAAAAATTGCATCTTTAATATGATCTACTTTGCAGATAGGAATTTTAAAGATAGCTCCGGCAGAGGTTTTTACGGTATCTCCAGATACAGGAGCTCCTCCTGTTTTTTGAATAATTACGGCATCCACACCGGTACATTCAGCTGTTCTAAGTATTGCCCCGAAATTCCGAACATCGGTTATCTGATCAAGAATTAAGAACAGTGGGGTTTTATTAGATGCTAACGCTGCTTCTACAATCGATTCCAAAGATTGGAATGCAATAGGAGAGGTGAGAGCCACGATTCCTTGATGGTTCCCCTTTGTTAACCGATTCAGTTTTTCAATTGGAACCCGACTGATGGAAATCTGCTTGTTTTCAAGAGTAGCGACAATTTCATCTAGCTTATGGTTTCCGGAATCTTTTTGAATATAGACTTTATCAAGTACGGTATTGGACTTAATCGCTTCCAAAACCGGGTAAATTCCAAATATGCAGTTTTCCTTATTCACGGTGTAAATATAAAAAATAAAGGCCACGCATTGAGCATGGCCTTTGTAGAATTATAATTGTTTTTTGGATTAGTATCCAGGGTTCTGTTGAATACCGGGATTTCCGAAAAATTCACTCGATGGAATAGGGAGAGTAAAACGGTGATCGGTATTTGAAATAGTCAATGGCATACCAGGCACTTCATCATCGAAATCGCTTCGGTCGATAGATTTGTTAGCTAGCACTCCAAGTCTTTTAATGTCAACATAACGGTGTCCTTCAAAACAAAGTTCTTTTCTTCTTTCGTCCATAATTGCACCCCAAGCTTCAGTTGCATTTGCGTAAGATTGAACAGCTGCATTACCAGTGGTCGATCTTGCTTTCTGTACACTGTTAAGAGTAAGAGCAACTTGATCAATCTGACCAGCGGCAGCTTGAGCTTCAGCTAAGATTAAATACATTTCAGACAAACGGAACAACTTTAAGTTGTTTCTAAGTGGACCTCCAGGGATACCAGGATACTTGTCGATCATAACTGCATTAATACTTAGATCTGTAGTTGGATCAACAAAGGCATACTCACGAACATCATCAGGCATTTGCCCCAATTTGTCATAAAGCTTAAGACTCATTCCCCAAATTGGTGAACCTGTAATGTTTGTTACGTTGAAATAGTACAGGCCAGCAGGTGAGAATCCATAATCATTCGCATTTGAATACGATTGCAATGAATAGATATTCTCCAATCTATCTGAAGGAACTTGTCTTGCAGGTGAATCAGCCCAGATTTGTCTGTAAGGGTTGGTAACGCTGTTTTTGTAGAAGTTAGAAAGATCAAAAGGAGTTGATGGAGTCAAAGTCAATCCGTAATCATTGATCACCTTATTAGCATAAGTTTTAGCCATAGGATAATTTCCTCTGTAAGCATACATTCTTGCTCTTATTGCATTAACCAACGATTTTGTTGGATAGATAAACTCATGAGAATCTAGGTTAGCCTCAGCATAATTTAAATCCTCTTCGATAAGAGCGAAGCAAGCGCCATTAGTGGACCTTGGAAGTAACTCATCAACTGTTGGTACATTTGTGAACAAAATTGCACCAAGAGCGTTATCATCTGTCATATCAGGTGAGAAATAGCTCAATAATGTTAGATAAGATAGAGCTCTAAGTGTTTTTCCTTGAGCTACTATATCATTTAACTCAGCCTGTTCTCCTTCTTGTACAGTAACCAAATCCGCTCCGTTTACTAGACGGTTAACTCTATTGATTACTCTATTATGCTTCAACCAAATTGCCGAAGCATAACCAGAAGTGAAGTCAAGTACAAATCTGTGAAGATCCTTGTCCTGACCGTTATAACCAGGTGAAGGAGCAACTTCGTCGGTAAATACACTTGTAAAATAGATTTCGGTGGTATTATCCATTAAACCGTATATTCCATTTAGGAATGTTTTTGCATCTTCAACAGTTTGGAAGGTTGCCTCATCATCTAAAATCCCAGCGGGCTTTATATCATAAGCATCTTCACAGGATACAAACAACACGCTTGCAACCATCAAAATTAAAATTGATTTTATATTTTTCATTTTCTTCATTTTTTAGAATTCAAGATTTACACCAAAGGAAATAGTACGTGGGTTTGGATACTGACCTAATGAATAGTTAACATATCCTTCAGGGTCAAATCCTCTCCATTTTGTCCATAACAAGAGATTTTCTCCTTGTACAAATACATTCAATCCTTTAATAAAGGTTCCGTCCAATGTTTCTTGTGGGAAACTATATCCAAGAACCGTGCTACGTAGTCTTACAAAAGATGCATCAAATAAGTATCGATCAGATGAACCATCGAAGTTCTTATTGCTGGCGGTTAGAGATGGAAAGTTAGCGTTTGTATTCTCAGGAGTCCAAGCATCTAGAAGGTCAGCTGAAACGTTGTAGTTTGCAACGGTAGAAGCAGCACCTTCATACAACCAGAATAATGCGTTATCCCACTTGTAGAAATCAGCTTGGAAAGAGAACGCTACGTCAAGATAGAAACCTTTGTAATCAGCGTTCAAACCAAATCCACCAACATATTTTGGAAGGTTAGATTTACCAGTATAAACTGCATCTTCAGGAACAGGGTTTTCAGTAACTGAGCCATCAGCAGCATTAAATAAAAGCTCACCATTCTCTGGGTTTACACCAACGTATTCGTACATATAGAACTGGTTTACTGGACCATTCAAAGCTTGACCTGACCCTCCTGGATCAATAGCTTCTGTTTCTAGAGCAGTAATCTCGTTATGGTTGTAAGAACCGTTAGCATATACAGCCAAGTTGAAATCCTTATTTCTCAACATTTGATATCTCAGGTTAAGTTCCACACCTTTATTTGTGATTTCACCATTGTTACCTTTAATACTGTACTGTCCGGTAATGGCCGATAGGTCCATTTGGTTGAACAATTTGCTAGTGATTTTTTGGTAAACATCCAAGTTTCCAGATAATCTGTTGTCAAACAAAATCCAGTCCAAACCAATGTTTGCTTGAGCTGTTTCCTCCCACTGAACATCAGAGTTTCCAATAATAGGGAAGTAAGTAGGAAGGTTCATATATCCTTGACCGGTGTCATTAGTATCATATACTAAATCTGAATCCAAATATAGAGGGTTGGTATCAGGAGCAGGGATAGAAAGAATTTGGTTTCCAGTCACACCGTAAGAAGCTCTTAATTTCAAAAGGTTTACAGTAGTGCTAGTGCTAAGAAATTCCTCGTCACTTATTACCCATCTTGCAGCAGCAGACCAGAAAGTACCCCATTTTTTGCTATCAACAAACTTATTGGTAGCGTCACGTCTAATGGTAGCTCCGATCCCGTATTTTTTGTCATATTCATAATCGAATGTACCAAAGTAAGAGAAAGAACCAGCATCTATTTTATTCAAAGCAACAGTAGGAATGTAATCATCACCATCTCTTGGAGCAAAACCAGTTCCTGCACCAAATTCCCAAGTTCTTTCAATCAGACCATATTTTTGTAGGTAAGAATATCTATAGTTAGCTTTTACGTATTCCATATACGCGCCAGCCTTAATACGGTGATTCCCAAAAGTCTCATCATAATTCAAACTGGTAACAGTTGAAAAGGTTGCATCTTGAGTGTTAGTCTTTCTTTCCAATCCAGGGAAGTCCAAATTAGCTCCTCTAGCTACAGCAATTGCCAAATAGGAATAGGGAGCACGTGCGAAACCTCTTGTTTGGTGCTTATAATCCATACCCATTTTGTTTCTAACTTTCAATCCTTTAACAATTTCGTATGCAACTGAGAAGTTTGCCAAAATACTAGTCTCGGTAAACTCGTTAGGATAGTATCCAGGTCTTAGAATGTCTTCTAGTACAAGGTTGGAGTTACCTCCGTCGAAGTTTGTTCCGATACCCTCAAACAATTCTATACCACTTGAGTACTGTCCGGCTGCAACATAAGGCAATCCTAACAACGAGCCGAATAGAGGGTTTTGGATAACGCTGTTGTTAATACCACCATTTGTCTCACTATCCAATTGATGTCTCTTGGAGTAAGCTGTAGCAATACTTCCTTCGTAAGTCAATTTTTCGTTAGCGGATTTACCGTCAACATTTGCACGAACGTTAAATCTCTGGAAATCTGTTGTTGGTACCATACCTTCAACATTGGTATAACCAAGACTGAAATAAGACTTGCTTTTTTCAGATCCTTGTTGGAAAGATAGGTTGTGCTGGGTGTTAATACCAGTACTAAAGAACTCGTCTCTCCAATTTGTGTTAATTGGGTAGTTAGCTATTTCCTCGTCTGTTAGGGTTTTACCCAATCCAGTGTTTACTCTTTTTTGAAGAGTTAAGCTCTGGCGAGCATCAGCTAGGTTGTAGTCATTTGAAGGCAAAGTAAATGCTCCATACATTGTCTCATACTTTACCGTAAGAGGTTGGTTGAATTTACCTGATTTTGTGGTAATTACAATTACCCCGTTTGCTCCTCTGTTACCGTAAATTGAGGTAGCGTGAGCATCTCTTAGAATAGTAACCGATTCAAAATCATTTTGGTTTAGGTTTCTAAATTGGGCAGATCCCATTACGATACCATCAACAACAATCAATGGATCGGATGAAGCGTTTATAGAGTTTCTACCACGGATGAGTACGTCGATCTGCGCAGATCCAGGAGAACCTGAATTTGACTGGATAACAGCACCAGGGCTATTTCCTTGCAACGTATTCAAAAACGAACCACTAGGACGAGACTCAAATGTCTCTGCGGTAATGGTCGTTTGTGCACCCATTGATTCCTTTTTAGTGATACTTTGGTCATAACCCATAATTACCACTTCCTCCAAGGATTCTCCGGGAGCCATTTTTACGTTTATTGAATTTGAAGCCCCAATTTTAATTTCTGGAGAATCATATCCAACATAACTAAATACCAAAGTCTGGCCTACACTAGCTTGAAGGGAGTAATTTCCGTCAAAGTCTGTTTGGGTTCCAGAATTGGTGTTTTTTATGATAACGTTTACCCCAGGAAGAGGCACTCCGTTATCATCGGTGACATTACCTGTGATTGTTTTTTGTTGTGCGAAGGTAAGCTGCACAACCAACGCTAGCAACAGCGTTAGAATTCCACTAAACTTTGTTCTCATTTTATATATTTTTGAATTAGCCAACGGCAAAAATCCTAATAAAAAGTTAATTACACAAGCATTTTGAGGTTAAATTTTGAGGGCCCTCTTTTCGCGCCCAAAGCCTAATAAGGCCTGTCAAAATCGAGAAGTAACACTAACGTGAATTTTTATGTTCCCTAAATCGAAGTTTTGTTCTTGGGTGCTTCCATTTGCAACGATAAATCGGAACAGGCCGGCTTTTGTAGTTAATCCTAAGCCAAAACCAAAGCTGTACAGTTTTTGCCTGAGATCTAGAGTTGGGTTTTCAAAATATGCAAAGTCAATTATGGAATGCGCGAACACGGATTCATTGAATTGATATCTATATTCCGTATTTAATACTGAAAAGAGAGAGGCATCTATACTGTTTTCATCAAATCCACGGATACTGTTGATGCCCCCAAACCGGAAAAGTTCATTTACTAGGTAAGTTTCGCTGAAAAGAGCATTGGCGGTTAATTGAGCAAAGATGGAATTTTTATGATTTAAGTAGAAAATATTGTTCAGTCTTGTTTCTGCGAGATATTGATTTTCCTTTTCTTTTTTGCTCTCTCTGTTTCCCAACCCGAAATCCAGCGATAGATAAGTTTTTATTGGGAACAACCGTTTATTTTGATTTTTGATGTAATTGGCCCCCGAAAGAATAAATTTGGATTTCGAATCTTCAATGGGAGTTCCTACAAGTATTTCGTCCAGAAGATTGCTGGACTCAAAGCCGCGATATCCTATATATGTTTGACTGGATGGATTTATCTGATAGGTAATCCGCAATTGTTGTTCTGTGGTAACAAAACTCGAGTCGCGTTTAAAAATTTTAAGTTCCGCACTTACCCCAAAGGGAGTTGCGAATAAATAGGGTAGTGTTGCCTTGGTTCGGAATTCCACTTGCTCTTTTCCATCGGCCTTATAATTAAGGAGAAATTGTTCCCCGTAATTTAGATTGTTATTCAACTGGAGGTTTAAATATCCATTGAGTTCCAGTTTTTGCGTTTCCTCATCGGTAGCGAAACCTAATATGCCTTCAAATTGGTTGTGGTTCTGTTTTTCCAGATAAAAATATACAATAGTCGAATCTTTTCTGAAGAGCGCTTCAGGTGCCTTTGTTGAGGATGCAAAACCAAGACTGTTCAGGTTTTCGTTTTTCTTAATCAGTTTTTGTCTGTCAAATATTTTCCCCTTCTTTATTCCAGCGTAATATTTTAAAAACGATTTTGGAAATTTTTCATAACCTTTAATTGCAATTGAATCTACCGTTCTGATGTTCCCATGGTCCAGAAATAGTGTTGCTGTCAATTCGTCATTTTCATCCTTTTCAATTTCGGTAAGTTTAACTCGGGCAAAGGCATTTCCTTTTTGGTTTTGAATGGTGGCCAGTTTTGTTAGCGACAGTGGGGTTTTTTCGAAAGGAAGAAGAAAGTAGGTGTCGGTAATTTGTGAAGAGATTTTCTGAAGTTCTTTTGGTGAGAAATCATTCTTGGAATAGTAAATCTTGAGAGTATTATATTTCCTTCCTAAATAAAAGTCGGCAATATAGGTACTGTCATCTTGCTTTTTCAATTCCCGCAATTCCGAATCAATATAGCCCATATGAAGAAGCGACAAAAAAACAGTATCGGTTTTCTGTTTAACCATATCAAAACCATTATAGCTGGATTGAAGTTGTAACGAATCCCTCAAACCTTGTGAAAGCGGTTTTTCGGCCTTGATAATAAGCGTGGTTTCTTGCGCGTTTATTCCGATGAGAAAACAGCTTATTATATTAAGGTATAGGAAAAGGTAAGGAGGTTGTTTTAATTTCAACTTTTATATTTGTTTGTTTTTTGAGCCAAGGGCCAAGATAATGGGCGCATTTCATTCAAAAATTCTGTTTGGCCCGGAATCTCAAAGTTTACATTTTATCTCTTCCCAGGCGGAAACTAAATGATAATCGTCTTGTATCATCCAGCATCCGTTATCCGGCATCCGGCATCCAGCACCTCATCATTCCCTCCCAAAACTAACGTTTCATCTCCCTTTTTCATATTCAAATTAAAAAAATATTTAAAGCATACTGAAAATTAATTCGATAGGGTTTGATTAGTAGAAAAAAAATTCTACATTTGCATCCCCTAAAAATAGGGGTGTTTTATTTTAAACAGTAATAATACATATTTTATATGCCAACAATTTCACAATTAGTACGTAAAGGAAGGACCAGAATAACCAAGAAGAGTAAATCGGTTGCTTTGGATTCGTGCCCACAACGTCGTGGTGTTTGTACGCGTGTATATACTACTACGCCAAAAAAACCAAACTCTGCTATGCGTAAAGTAGCAAGGGTAAGGCTTACAAATGGTAAGGAAGTAAACGCATACATCCCAGGCGAAGGTCACAATCTCCAAGAGCACTCGATAGTATTGGTTAGAGGTGGAAGGGTAAAAGATTTGCCAGGGGTTAGGTATCACATTGTTCGTGGCGCATTGGACACCGCAGGTGTTGCAGGCCGCACGCAACGTAGATCTAAGTACGGAGCAAAACGCCCAAAGAAGTAAAATGAAAACGGGTTATAGGTCGATCGTGTTAAACAATTGACTTCTTAGCCATTAACAAAACAAGAAATGAGAAAAAAACAGGCCAAGAAAAGACCCCTTTTGCCAGATCCTAGGTTTAACGACCAGTTGGTTACGCGTTTTGTAAACAACATGATGTGGGACGGAAAAAAGAGTGTGGCTTTCAAAGTTTTCTATGATGCAATGGACATTGTAGAAGAAAAGAAACAAGACGACGAGAAAACATCACTGGAGCTATGGAAAGATGCTCTTTCCAATGTTATGCCCCACGTAGAGGTACGTAGCCGTAGAGTTGGGGGTGCAACCTTCCAGATTCCTATGCAAATACGTCCAGACCGTAAAATTGCTACTGCAATGAAGTGGTTAATTGTTTATTCAAGAAAAAGAAACGAGAAATCTATGGCCGCTAAATTAGCTGCTGAGGTCCTTGCCGCTGCAAAAGAGGAAGGAGCTGCTGTTAAGAAGCGTATGGATACTCATAAAATGGCAGAAGCTAACAAAGCATTCTCACATTTCAGATTCTAAACAATGGGAAGAGATTTAAGTTATACAAGAAATATTGGAATTGCCGCGCATATCGATGCCGGTAAGACTACAACAACTGAACGGATACTTTTTTATACTGGTGTAAACCATAAATTGGGCGAAACCCACGAAGGTTCGGCTACAATGGACTGGATGGAGCAAGAACAGGAGCGTGGTATTACCATTACTTCAGCTGCTACCACCTGTAAGTGGAAGTTTCCTATGGAGAATGGAGAGCCTACTCCGGAAACCAAAGAATACCACTTTAATATTATAGACACTCCTGGCCACGTGGACTTTACCGTAGAGGTGAACCGCTCGCTACGGGTTCTTGATGGATTGGTATTTTTGTTTAGTGCTGTTGACGGTGTTGAGCCTCAATCAGAAACTAACTGGAGATTGGCTGATAACTATAAAGTGCCACGAATTGGTTTCGTTAATAAAATGGACCGAAATGGAGCTAACTTTTTGGCAGTTTGCCAACAGGTTAAGGATATGTTGGGTTCCAACGCTGTGCCAATCGTTTTGCCTTTAGGTGATGAAGCCGACTTCAAAGGAATCGTTGATTTGGTTAAAAACCGTGCAATTGTTTGGCACGATGAATCATTCGGTTCAACTTTTGACGTTGTTGAAATTCCTGAAGATATGAAGGAAGAAGTTCGTATGTATCGTGGTAAGCTTATTGAAGAAGTTGCCGCTTATGACGAGAACCTTCTTGAAAAATATATGGAGGATGAGGATTCCATCACAGAAGATGAAGTGCACGCTGCGCTTCGTGCTGCTGTAATGGATATGAGTATTATTCCTATGATATGTGGTTCTTCTTTTAAAAATAAAGGAGTTCAGTTTTTGATTGATGGTGTTTGTCGCTACCTACCTTCTCCAATGGATAAGGAAGGTATTAGAGGGATTAATCCGGATACCGAAAAAGAAGAATTGCGTAAGCCTTCAACCGCTGAGCCTTTTGCTGCTCTTGCATTTAAGATTGCTACCGATCCTTTTGTTGGTCGTTTGGCTTTCTTCCGTACCTATTCAGGTCACTTGGATGCAGGTTCTTATGTTCTTAATAACCGTACTGGTAACAAAGAGCGTATCTCACGTATCTATCAGATGCACGCTAACAAGCAAAATGCAATTGATTTTATTGAGGCAGGAGATATTGGAGCTGCAGTTGGTTTTAAGGATATTAAAACAGGTGATACACTATCTGCCGAGAAATTCCCAATAGTTTTGGAAAGTATGAACTTCCCTGATCCTGTAATCGGGGTTGCGGTTGAGCCTAAAACCAAGGCGGATGTTGATAAATTGGGTATGGCTTTATCTAAGCTTGCCGAAGAAGATCCAACTTTCCAGGTACGTACAGATGAGGCTTCGGGTCAAACAATTATTTCTGGAATGGGCGAGCTTCACTTAGATGTACTTATCGACCGTTTGCGTCGTGAATTTAAAGTAGAAGTGAGCCAAGGTCAGCCACAAGTTGAATACAAGGAGGCATTAACAAAAGCTGCCAACCACAGAGAAGTTTACAAGAAGCAATCTGGTGGACGTGGTAAATTTGCCGATATCGTATTCACATTGGAGCCTGCTGAGGAGGGAAAGGTTGGTCTTGAATTCGTAAACGAAGTAAAAGGTGGGAACGTTCCTAAAGAATTTATTCCTGCAGTTGAAAAAGGTTTCAGACAAGCAATGGTAAATGGTCCATTGGCAGGTTTTGAAATGGATAGTATGAAGGTTACATTGAAAGACGGATCTTTCCACCCTGTGGATTCTGATGCACTTTCTTTTGAACTTGCCGCTAAAATTGGTTACAAAGCCGCTGCAAAAGCTGCTGGTGCTGTAATCCTAGAGCCTATTATGAAACTTGAGGTATTGACTCCTGAAGAGAATATGGGTGATGTGGTTGGTGACCTTAACCGTCGTCGCGGACAGGTTAACAATATGAGCGACCGTGCAGGTGCAAAGGTTATTAAAGCCGAAGTGCCACTTTCAGAAATGTTCGGTTATGTAACAACCTTGAGAACATTGTCTTCAGGCCGTGCAACTTCCACTATGGAATTTTCACACTATGCGCAAACTCCTTCAAATATTTCTGAAGAAGTAATTGCAGCAGCAAGAGGAACCGCTAACGTATAATAATTTCAGCAATGAGTCAAAAAATAAGAATAAAGCTAAAATCTTACGATCACAATTTGGTGGACAAATCTGCTGAGAAAATCGTTAAGACAGTAAAGAGTACCGGTGCTGTAGTTACAGGTCCGATTCCTTTGCCAACACACAAAAAAATATTTACAGTTCTGCGTTCTCCGCACGTGAACAAGAAAAGTAGAGAGCAATTCCAATTGAGTTCTTACAAGAGACTTTTGGATATCTACAGTTCTTCTTCAAAAACGATTGACGCTCTAATGAAACTAGAGTTGCCAAGTGGAGTTGAAGTAGAGATTAAAGTGTGATGAAATTCAGAATTCAGAATTCAGAATTCTGAATTGTTAAAATGTCCCGCGCTTGTTAGCAACGGAAAAACGGTAAACAAAGTAACATTCGGGATCGAATTTATTTTGATCCCGTTTCTTTTGAAATAGAAGATTCTTTTCCCTTTTCCGCCGCTGCGGACGGAATTTTTTTCGCAATCCATCGGGGCGGAAGGGGAAAAGGGAAAAAATGGAATAGAAAACAAAAATAATCGGAGGAAGACTGTAGGAACCGAATTCTACATTCTGAATTCATAATTCTTAATTAAATAAATATGTCTGGGTTAATTGGAAGAAAGATAGGGATGACCAGCATCTTTGACGAGAACGGAAAAAATATTCCGTGTACCGTTATTGAGGCAGGCCCTTGTGTTGTCACCCAAGTCAGAACCAAAGAGGTTGACGGGTACAACGCTCTTCAACTTGGTTTCGATGACAAGAAGACTGTAACTAAAGCTGCCGAAGGGCACGCCAAAAAAGCAGGAACCGTTGCAAAACGCAAAGTCGCCGAATTCAAGGATTTTGAAGAGGATTACAAATTAGGCGACACCATTACTGTGGAGCATTTTATCGAAGGTGAATACGTGGATATCGCAGGTACATCTAAAGGTAAGGGTTTCCAAGGGGTTGTTAAACGTCACGGTTTTGGCGGTGTTGGTCAAGCCACACACGGTCAGCACAACCGTTTGCGTGCGCCGGGTTCTATTGGAGCTGCATCATATCCTGGAAGAGTATTTAAGGGTATGCGTATGGCGGGCCAAATGGGGAACGCGAGAGTAAAAATTGATAATTTAAAAGTTTTGAAAGTGATTCCAGAAAAGAATCTACTTGTGGTAAAAGGAGCTGTTCCTGGCCATAAAAACTCTTATGTAATGATCGAGAAATAATGAAGGTAGCTGTATTAGATATAAACGGAAAAGACACAGGCCGGAAAGTTGAACTTTCTGCAGAAGTGTTCGGGATAGAGCCTAACAATCATGCGGTTTATCTTGATGTGAAACAATACCTGGCCAATCAAAGACAAGGTACTCACAAATCAAAGGAACGTGCTGAGATTTCTGGTTCTACTAGAAAGATTAAGAAACAAAAAGGTACAGGTACAGCCCGTGCGGGTAGTATCAAATCTGGAATTTTCAAAGGTGGTGGAAGAATGTTTGGACCACGCCCAAGAAATTATTCTTTCAAATTGAACAAAAACCTAAAGCGTTTGGCGCGTAAATCTGCCTTGACAATGAAAGCAAATGAAAACGCAATTGTTGTTATGGAAGATCTTAAATTCGATGCCCCAAAAACGAAGAATTTCACAAAAGTTTTGAAAGGATTAGGGCTTGAAGACAAAAAATCCTTATTTGTGTTGGGAGACATAAATAATAATGTATATTTGTCCTCTCGCAATTTGAAAGGTACTGAGGTCGTAACAGACTCGCAATTAAGTACTTACAAAATTATGAATGCAAACAGTGTAGTGCTGTTTGAAGGTTCTTTGGAAGGAATTGAATCAAACTTAAGTAAATAGAAACGAGATGAACATCTTAATTAAACCTATAATTACGGAAAAAGCCACCAAAAGTGCTGAAGATTCTAATGTCTTCACATTTGAAGTGCACCCGAAGGCGAATAAGATAGAAATCAAGAAAGCGGTCGAGGCCACTTACGGAGTTTCTGTTGATAAAGTTCGCACAATGAATGTCCGCCCGAATAGGAAGACCCGTTATACAAAAACAGGTGTCCAAACTGGTAAAACGAATGCTTGGAAAAAAGCGATCGTACAGGTGGCGGAAGGTGATACAATAGATTTTTACAGTAACATTTAAGGAAACTTAAATTTAATTAGACACAAATGTCAGTAAGAAAATTAAAGCCAATCACCCCAGGTCAGCGTTTTAGGGTTGTTAATGGTTTTGACGCCATTACAACCGATAAGCCGGAGAAATCACTGATTGCTCCGATGAAAAAATCTGGTGGTAGAAACAGTCGAGGAAAAATGACCATGCGCAATTTAGGCGGTGGGCACAAAAGAAGATATCGAGTTATCGATTTTAAACGTGACAAAGCAGGAATTCCTGCAGAAGTTGCAACTATTGAATACGATCCAAACCGTACAGCGTTTATCGCACTTTTAAACTATCAAGATGGTGAAAAGCGATATGTAATTGCGCAGAGCGGACTACAAGTTGGAACAAATATCGTTTCCGGAGAGGCAGTTGCCCCAGAAATCGGAAATGCCATGCCACTTTCAGGAATCCCTTTAGGTACTATTATTTCCTGCATCGAACTTCGTCCAGGTCAAGGAGCTGTTATGGCTCGTAGCGCTGGTGCTTTTGCACAGCTAATGGCTCGCGATGGTAAATATGCTACTATTAAATTGCCTTCTGGCGAAACAAGATTGATCTTGGTTAACTGTATGGCTACAATTGGAGCTGTATCAAACCACGACCATCAATTGCTTGTTTCCGGTAAGGCTGGTAGAAGCAGATGGTTGGGCAGAAGACCAAGAACGAGACCAGTAGCGATGAACCCAGTAGATCACCCAATGGGTGGTGGGGAAGGTCGTGCCTCTGGAGGTCACCCACGTTCAAGAAAAGGTATCCCTGCAAAAGGTTACAGAACCCGTACTAGAACGAAAGCAAGTAATAAATACATCTTAGAACGTAGAAAGAAATAAGTTATGGCAAGATCGTTAAAAAAAGGACCGTACGTTCATTATAAACTTGACAGAAAAGTTGAACAAAACGTTCAGGACAATAAGAAGACCGTAATCAAAACCTGGTCACGAGCTTCAATGATTACTCCAGATTTCGTTGGGCAGACTATCGCAGTGCACAACGGGCGCCAGTTTGTACCTGTGTACGTCACAGAGAATATGGTGGGACATAAACTAGGAGAATTTTCACCTACAAGATCTTTCCGAGGTCACGCAGGTGCTAAAAACAAAGGTAAAAAATAAGAGGCCATGGGAGTTCGTAAAAGAGAAAGAGCAGAAGCAATCAAGGAAGCCAAGAAGACTATTTACATGGCCAAATTGAACAATTGCCCTACTTCGCCAAGAAAAATGCGTTTAATGGCAGACTTGGTTAGAGGTGAGAAAATAGACAAAGCACTTAATATTTTGAAGTTTAGTTCTAAAGAATCTTCACGTAAATTGGAGAAATTACTTTTGTCTGCCATCAATAACTGGCAACAAAAGAACGAAGACGCTTCAGTAGAAGATGCAGATCTTTTTGTTAAGGAAATCCGTGTGGATGGTGGTACAATGTTGAAAAGACTTCGTCCAGCTCCACAAGGCCGTGCACACAGAATTAGAAAACGCTCCAACCACGTTACCTTGGTTTTGGCAGCAAACGATAACACACAAAGCAAATAATTAAATGGGACAGAAGACAAATCCAATCGGGAATCGCTTAGGTATCATTAGAGGTTGGGAATCCAACTGGTACGGAGGCAACGACTACGGCGATAAATTGGCCGAGGACGACAAGATCAGGAAGTATATCCACGCTCGTTTAAGTAAAGCTAGTGTGAGTAGAGTAATTATTGAGCGTACGCTTAAGCTTGTAACCGTTACTATAACCACTGCCCGTCCCGGTATCATTATCGGTAAAGGTGGTCAGGAAGTAGACAAGCTAAAAGAGGAGCTTAAGAAAATTACAGATAAAGAGGTACAGATCAACATTCACGAGATCAAAAGACCTGAACTTGACGCCTATTTGGTAGCTGCAAGTATTGCACGCCAAATTGAAAGCCGTATTTCTTACCGTCGTGCCATTAAAATGGGAATCGCGGCAACAATGCGGATGAATGCCGAGGGTATCAAGGTTATGATCTCAGGACGTTTGAACGGTGCAGAGATGGCACGTTCAGAATCCTTTAAGGAAGGACGTATCCCTTTGTCAACTTTCAGAGCCGATATTGACTACGCTTTAGTTGAGGCACACACTTCTTACGGAAGATTGGGTGTTAAAGTATGGATTATGAAAGGCGAAGTATATGGAAAGAGAGAGCTTTCTCCACTTGTAGGTCTATCGACTGGCAAAAAGAGTGGTGGTAAAGCAGGAGCTCCAGCAGGACGCGGTGGCAATAAAGCACGCCGTAGAAAGTAATTTTTTAAATAGAAGAAAATGTTACAACCTAAAAGAACAAAGTACCGTAAGCAGCAAAAAGGCCGTATGAAAGGCGATGCCGGTCGAGGCACTCAGCTTGCTTATGGAACCTTCGGTATTAAATCGTTGGAATCAGAATTTCTTACAGCAAGACAAATTGAAGCTGCACGTATTGCCGCTACACGTTATATGAAAAGAGAAGGTTCTATCTGGATTATGATATTCCCAGATAAGCCAATTACCAAAAAACCTCTTGAAGTACGTATGGGTAAAGGTAAAGGTGCTGTTGAATACTACGCTGCTATCGTAAAACCTGGAAGAATGCTTTTCGAAGTTTCAGGTGTATCTATTGAAACAGCAAAGGAAGCATTGCGCCTTGCAGCACAAAAACTTCCTGTAAAAACTAAATTTGTAATGTCTCGGGATTTCCAAGCTTAATTTTTGAACTATGAAACAATCAGAGATAAAAAACGCATCGACGGCTGAACTTCAGGAAGCATTGGCTGACTCCAAAAAAGCATTCATTGACCTGAAAATGGCTCACACCATTTCGCCTTTGGAAAATCCAATCCAACTTAGAACCCAAAAAAGGGCGATAGCAAGAATAGCTACCGAATTAACTAATAGAGAAGTGCAATAATTGTACAGCTGAAAGATGGAAGAAACTAAAAGAAATCTAAGAAAAGAGCGTATTGGGGTAGTAACCAGTAACAAAATGGACAAATCCATTGTTGTGTCAGAGGTTAAAAAGATCAAGCACCCTATGTACGGAAAATTCGTGACCAAAACTAAAAAGTATGTGGCCCACGACGAGACAAACAACTGCAACGAAGGTGATAAAGTAAGGATCATGGAAACACGGCCCTTGAGCAAAACCAAATGTTGGAGATTAGTAGAAATAATTGAAAGAGCGAAGTAATTATGTTACAACAAGAATCAAGACTCAAAGTCGCCGATAATACAGGAGCAAAGGAAGTTCTTTGCATACGCGTGTTGGGCGGAACAAAAAGAAGGTATGCTTCAATTGGTGATAAGATTGTGGTTTCAGTTAAAGAATCTACACCTAATGGAAACATTAAGAAAGGAGCCGTTTCTACCGCAGTGGTAGTACGTACCGTAAAGGAAGTAAGAAGACCTGACGGTTCTTACATCCGTTTCGATGATAACGCTTGTGTGCTTTTAAACCCACAGGGCGAAATGAGAGGAACCCGTGTTTTTGGACCGGTAGCAAGAGAGCTTCGCGACAAGCAATTTATGAAAATAGTATCATTGGCACCTGAGGTGCTTTAATATGAAAACTAAGATGACAAAGCTTAAAATAAAATCTGGGGATACAGTAGTAGTTACCGCCGGCGACCACAAAGGGTCTGAAGGAAAGGTATTGAAAATATTCCTTGACAAAAACAAAGCAATCGTAGAGGGAGTAAACGTGGTTTCAAAACACGAGAAGCCAAGCGCAAGTAATCCACAAGGTGGTATTACTAAAAAAGAGGCTCCTATCCACATTTCCAATCTTTCATTGGTTGATCCAAAATCTGGAAAAGCAACCCGTGCAGGATACAAAATGGAGAATGGTAAGAAAGTACGGTTTTCAAAACAATCGAATCAAGCAATATAGTTATGGGATATACACCAAGACTTAAAGAAGAGTACAAAGGCAGAGTGATCAATGCACTTACCGACGAATTTGGTTACAAAAACGTCATGCAAGTACCAAAATTAGAGCGCATCGTTGTTTCCCGCGGAGTGGGTGCAGCTGTGGCTGACAAAAAACTTATTGACTATTCGGTTGATGAGTTTACTAAGATAACCGGGCAAAAAGCGGTATCGACAAATTCTAAAAAAGACGTTGCAAACTTCAAACTTCGTAAGGGAATGCCTATCGGTGTGAAAGTTACATTAAGAGGTGAACGTATGTACGAATTTTTGGATAGATTGATTACTTCAGCTCTGCCTAGGGTACGTGACTTTAACGGAATTAAAGCAACTGGTTTTGACGGAAGAGGAAATTACTCTTTGGGAATTACCGAGCAGATTATCTTCCCAGAAATCGATATCGATAAAGTGAAGAAAATTGAAGGGATGAACATTACGTTCATCACTTCCGCAGCTACCGATAAAGAAGCGAAATCATTATTACAGGAATTGGGATTACCCTTTAAAAAGAACTAAGAGATGGCTAAAGAATCAATGAAAGCCCGCGAGGTGAAGAGAGAAAGAATGGTTGCCAAGTATGCTGCCAAACGTAAAGCTTTGAAAGAGGCTGGCGATTGGGAAGGATTGCAAAAGCTACCAAAAAACGCTTCTCCAGTACGTTTGCACAATCGTTGCAAGCTTACCGGAAGACCAAGAGGTTACATGAGAACCTTTGGTATTTCTCGAGTTACCTTCCGCGAAATGGCGAACCAAGGTCTTATCCCAGGTGTTAGAAAAGCATCTTGGTAGAAACCTTTATTTGGTCAACAAGAACAATAGTATAAACTGGTGGCAGGTTTGGTCCAATGATGGGGCAAAAACCACTTCCGCAAATATCCATAAATGAATACAGATCCAATTTCAGATTATCTAACACGGGTTAGAAATGCTGCCAAAGCTGGGCATCGCGTTGTAGAGATTCCAGCATCAAATCTAAAAAAGGAGATTACAAAAATCCTTTTTGATCAGGGCTATATTCTGAGCTATAAATTTGATGACGAAAGTACCCCACAAGGTATCATCAAAATAGCTTTGAAGTATGACAAGATTACAAAAGAGTCCGTGATCAAGAAAATTCAAAGAATAAGTAAACCAGGTTTACGTAAATATGCTGGTTCCCACGATCTTCCTCGCGTGCTTAACGGCCTTGGTATTGCCATAGTATCAACTTCTTCGGGAGTGATGACAGGCAAGCAGGCAAAAGCCGAGAATGTTGGAGGCGAAGTTTTATGTTACGTTTACTAAAAAATAGACAAAGAAATGTCAAGAATAGGTAAAAGCCCGGTATCGATCCCACAAGGAGTTACAGTTGATGTAAAAGACAACGTAATTACCGTAAAAGGAAAATTAGGCGAGTTGTCTCAGGAGTTTTCTGATATAACCGTGAAAGTAGAAGATAACCACGTAATTGTGGAACGTCCTTCCGAATCGAAAGATCACGTTGCAAGACACGGTCTTTACAGATCCCTTATCAATAATATGGTACACGGGGTTAGCGAAGGTTGGACAAAGAATTTGGAATTGGTTGGTGTGGGGTTCCGTGCCAGTAACCAAGGACAAAAATTGGATTTGGCTTTAGGTTTCTCTCACAACATTGTTTTGGACATCGCTCCGGAAGTAAAAGTTGAGACCGTTTCAGATAAAGGTAAAAACCCAATAGTAAAATTGACCTCTCACGATAAGCAATTGGTTGGACAAGTAGCGGCTAAGATCCGTAACTTCCGTAAGCCAGAGCCTTACAAAGGAAAGGGTATCAAATTCGTTGGAGAACAATTAAGAAGAAAAGCAGGAAAATCTGCATAAAAATATTTTTCGGTCATTGGAATTTATCGGGAGTCCGATAAGTATTTAATCCGAAATCTAAAATCTAAAATCGACATGGCATTATCAAAATACGAAAGAAGAGCTCGCCTGCGAAGGAGAATTAGAAAAACTGTTGAGGGGACTGAAAGTCGTCCACGTTTGGCTGTTTTCAGAAGCAATAAGGAAATATATGCTCAGATTATCGATGATGTAAACGGAAAGACTATTACCGCTGCATCTTCAAGAGATAAGGATATTGACGCTTCAAATGGAAACAAATCTGAAGTGGCAAAAATGGTAGGAAAATTAATCGCCGAGAAGGCTGTAAAAGCTGGGGTTGATACCATCGCTTTTGACAGAGGAGGTTACCTATATCACGGAAGAGTAAAATCATTAGCTGAAGGTGCACGCGAAGGTGGCCTTAAATTCTAAGTAGCATTATGTATCAAGATTATAAAAACGTAGAATTAGTAAAGCCTGTTGGACTTGAATTAAAGGACCGATTGGTAGGTGTACAACGTGTAACCAAAGTTACCAAAGGTGGTAGAGCTTTCGGGTTTTCAGCTATTGTAGTTGTGGGTGACGAAAAAGGAGTGGTAGGCCAGGGTCTTGGGAAATCCAAGGATGTGGCAAGCGCCATTGCTAAGGCAATCGAGGATGCCAAGAAAAACTTGGTTCGTATTCCACTTAACAAAGTAACACTTCCACACGAACAAAAAGGGAAATATGCGGGTGCCCGTGTAAACCTTATTCCTGCTGCCCCTGGTACAGGAGTTATTGCTGGTGGTGCTGTGCGTGCGGTATTGGAATCCCTAGGAGTTCACGATGTTTTGTCAAAATCACAAGGGTCTTCAAATCCACATAACGTGGTAAAGGCTACTTTTGATGCGCTATTGCAAATGCGAAGTGCACAGACAATCGCCGACCAAAGAGGAATTTCACTGGATAAGGTCTTCAACGGATAAAAACATAGCGAGATGGCAAAAATTAAAGTAACAATGGTTAAAAGCGTTATTAAGCGCCCTAAAACCCAGAAAAGAATCATGGAATCATTGGGTCTTCGCAAGATGAACCAAACGGTTGAACATGAGGATACTCCAAGCATTCTTGGGATGATCAATAAAGTTAATCACTTGGTTTCTGTTGAAACCGTATAAGGAACACACGAAAGATGGATTTAAGTAACTTACAACCCGCCGCAGGATCGGCGAAAAACAAAGGCAAGCGAGTAGGTCGCGGACAAGGTTCCGGTAAAGGTGGTACTGCCGCCCGCGGACATAAAGGAGCAAAATCACGTTCAGGATATTCCAAGAAAGTTGGATTTGAAGGTGGACAAATGCCCCTACAACGTCGTGTGCCTAAATTTGGTTTTACCAATATTAACCGAGTTGAGTATAAGGGAATCAACATTGATACCTTGCAACAATTGGTTGATGATAAAGTATTGAATGATACCGTAGATTTTGAAACCTTGGTAGGTTTGGGTCTAGCTCGAAAAAGCGAAATGGTGAAGATATTGGGAAGAGGAGAAATTAAAGCTAAATTAAAGGTGTCAGCCCACAAATTTACTGCCTCGGCTAAAGAAGCTATAGAAGCAGCCGGTGGAGAAGTAATAACATTGTAATAGGGAATAGGATGAAATTTATCGAAACCTTAAAGAATGTTTGGAAAATTGAAGAGCTCCGCAATCGCATCATGCTTACGCTTGGATTGCTTCTTGTGTACCGTTTTGGGGCGCAGGTAGTTTTGCCAGGTATTGATGCCGATATGTTGGCTTCATTTGCCGGTAAATTTGATTCCGGTGGTCTTACAGGATTGCTTAATGCATTTACAGGAGGGGCTTTTGCCAATGCTTCTGTTTTTGCTTTGGGTATTATGCCCTATATCTCTGCCTCCATTGTGGTGCAGTTAATGCAGATTGCCGTACCCTATCTTCAGAAACTTCAGAAGGAAGGGGAAAGTGGTCGTAAGAAAATCAACCAGATCACCCGTTGGCTAACAATAGGTATCTGTTTGGTTCAGGCTCCCAGTTATCTAGCAGGTCTTCCAGCAATGGGCGTTCCAGCAGAAGCTTTTGTAATGGGACAAAGCGTAATGTTCTACGTTTCTTCAGTAATCATTTTGGTTACAGGAACGATATTTGCAATGTGGTTGGGTGAGAAAATTACCGACAAAGGTATCGGAAACGGGATATCCATCCTTATTATGGTAGGTATCATCGCTAGACTGCCACAATCTTTTGCTCAGGAATTTATTTCCAGAGTTGTAGAATCCAATGGCGGGGCGATTATGATACTTATTGAATTGGTAATCTGGTTCGTAATTATCCTGTTATCCGTAATGTTGGTAATGGCAGTACGTAAAATTCCTGTACAATATGCCAGAAGAACTGCAAGTGGAAGCTATGAAAAGAATATCTTTGGCGCACGCCAATTTATTCCTCTAAAATTAAATGCTTCTGGAGTAATGCCAATCATTTTTGCCCAGGCAATTATGTTCGTGCCTTCTGCAGTAGCAAGTCTTTCTGAAAGCGATATGGCTCAAAGAGTACAGGCTACTTTTAGTGATATTTTCGGGTTTTGGTATAATTTGGTATTTGCGGTTTTGATTATCATATTCACCTATTTCTATACGGCGATTACGGTTCCTACCAATAAAATGGCAGACGACCTTAAACGAAGTGGAGGATTTATTCCTGGGATTAAACCAGGAGGACAAACCGGAGAATATTTAGATAAAATAATGTCGCAGATAACCCTTCCTGGTTCCATATTCTTGGCGTTGATTGCAATATTTCCTGCCTTCGTCGTCAAATTGATGGACGTACAGCAAGGTTGGGCATTATTTTATGGAGGGACCTCGCTACTTATTATGGTTGGGGTTGCTATAGACACTATGCAACAGGTAAACTCCTATTTATTGAACCGTCATTACGATGGCTTGATGAAGAGTGGAAAGAATAGAAAAGCTGTAGCTTGATCTAGTAGAGAATATACAGTAGTATAAACTATAATAGACAATAAGAATAAATAATACACAATAAATTAAATGGCTAAACAAAACGCAATAGAGCAAGATGGGAGCATAGTGGAAGCACTTTCAAATGCAATGTTCCGTGTGGAGTTGGAAAACGGTCACGTAGTGACTGCGCACATTTCTGGCAAAATGCGTATGCACTATATTAAATTGTTGCCTGGAGATAAAGTAAAGCTCGAAATGAGTCCTTACGATTTGACCAAAGCAAGAATTACCTATAGATACTAATCCCGCAGAATATCGGGAGGACCTCACGGTTTATTAAGAAAAGAATGCAATTGAGATGAAGAGTTTCATCTCACCCTTAAAAAACAAATACAAAGAGAGATGAAAGTAAGAGCATCCGTAAAAAAGAGAAGTGCCGACTGCAAGATTGTTCGCAGAAAAGGTAGATTATATGTAATTAACAAAAAGAACCCAAAGTTCAAACAAAGACAAGGATAAGTTATGGCAAGAATCGCAGGTGTAGATATCCCAAAACACAAAAGGGGTGTAATCGCGTTAACGTATATCTTTGGAATCGGTAAAAGCCGTGCACAAGATATTCTGAAAAAAGCCGGGGTTGACGAAGACAAAAAAGTAAGCGAGTGGAACGATGATGAAATCGGAGCTATTCGTGATGCTGTAGGGTCTTTCAAAATCGAAGGTGAATTACGTAGTGAAGTTCAATTGAGCATTAAACGCTTAATGGATATTGGATGTTATAGAGGAATTCGTCACAGATCAGGTCTTCCATTGAGAGGACAACGAACTAAGAATAACTCTCGTACAAGAAAAGGAAGACGTAAAACAGTCGCTAACAAGAAAAAAGTGACTAAATAATACCTAAGGTTATGGCAAAGACAAGTCAAAAAACTACAAAAGCAGTTAAGAAACGAAAGGTTAATGTTGAATCAGTGGGTGAAGCACATATTACAGCTTCCTTTAACAACATTATCGTATCGTTGACAAATAAGAACGGAGATGTTATCTCTTGGTCCTCGGCCGGTAAGATGGGTTTCCGTGGATCTAAGAAAAACACTCCTTATGCGGCCCAATTGGCCTCAGAGGAATGTGCAAAAGTTGCGCACGACGCTGGTTTGCGCAAAGTAAAGGTATATGTTAAGGGTCCAGGAAACGGTAGAGAATCTGCCATTCGTTCTATCCACAATGCTGGAATTGAAGTTACCGAGATCGTTGACGTTACCCCAATGCCGCACAACGGATGTCGCCCTCCAAAGCGTCGTAGAGTTTAATAATTTTCGATTTACGATTTACGGTTGTAGATTTTCTTCAATCGTAAATCGTAAATCGTATTTCAGAAATCAATAAGTATCAACTGAAGATATATAGAAACTAGAGGATAGCATAAGACCTTAATTTAGTTTTTCTTCAAAACCCAACAATTAGAAATGGCAAGATATACTGGTCCAAAAACAAAAATCGCCCGTAAATTCGGGGAAGCAATCTTCGGAGACGACAAATCTTTCGAAAAGAGAAATTACCCTCCAGGACAACACGGGAACACCCGTCGTCGTGGAAAAAAATCTGAATATGCTATTCAGCTTACTGAAAAGCAAAAAACCAAATATACCTATGGTATCTTGGAGCGTCAGTTCAGAAATATGTTTAAAAAAGCGAACGCTGCCCCCGGAATTACAGGGGAAGTTTTGCTTCAACTATGTGAATCACGTTTGGATAACGTAGTTTACAGAATGGGGATTTCTCCAAGCCGTTCAGGTGCTAGACAACTAGTTTCTCACCGTCATATTACGGTAAACGGAAATAGCGTGAATATCCCTTCTTACCAATTGAAAGCTGGCGATGTTGTTGCTGTTAGAGAAAAATCAAAATCTCTTGAAGCTATCAATTCTTCTTTGGCAAATGCCAATCACGTTTACGAATGGATTACTTGGAATGGCGATAAGAAGGAAGGAACATTTGTTTCAGCTCCAGAGCGCATCCAAATACCAGAAAACATCAACGAGCAGTTGATCGTTGAATTATATTCTAAATAACAAAAACACACAAAGTCAATTATGGCAATATTTAGTTTTCAGAAGCCTGATAAAGTTATAATGGTAAATTCTACCGATTTCGAAGGAAAGTTTGAATTCCGTCCTTTGGAACCCGGTTATGGACTTACTATTGGTAACGCATTAAGACGCGTACTTCTTTCATCATTGGAAGGATTCGCCATTACCTCAGTTCGTATCGAGGGTGTGGATCACGAATTTTCAACGATTGCGGGAGTTGTTGAGGACGTTACCGAAATTATTTTGAACCTAAAGCAAGTTCGTTTCAAAAGACAAATCGACGAGATAGACAACGAAACCGTTACTATTTCGGTCTCTGGAAGTGAGCAGTTGAAAGCTGGGGATTTCCAAAAATTCATTTCAGGATTCCAAGTATTGAACCCAGAGTTGGTTCTTTGCAATATGGATCCTAAAGTTAGTTTGAATTTCGAAATTACTATCGAAAAAGGTCGTGGTTACGTTCCTGCTGAAGAGAACAAAAAAGCTAACGCACCTTTGGGTACCATTTTTATGGACTCGATCTATACGCCTATCAAAAACGTAAAGTACAGTATTGAAAACTTTAGGGTAGAGCAGAAGACCGATTATGAAAAATTGGTATTCGAAATCCAGACAGACGGATCTATCCATCCAAAAGATGCCTTGACCGAAGCTGCAAAAACATTGATCCACCACTTTATGCTGTTCAGCGATGAGCGCATTACCTTGGAAGCAGATGAGATTGCACAAACTGAGACTTATGATGAAGAATCTCTTCATATGCGCCAGTTGCTTAAAACAAAATTAGTTGATATGGACCTTTCGGTTCGTGCGCTAAACTGTTTGAAAGCTGCAGAGGTTGATACTTTGGGTGACCTTGTATCCTACAACAAAAATGATTTGATGAAATTCCGAAATTTTGGTAAAAAATCACTTACCGAGCTTGAAGAGCTTGTAAGTATTAAAGGACTTAACTTCGGAATGGATCTTACAAAATACAAATTAGATAAAGACTAGAGGACTTTAGATTTCGGATTTACGATTTTAGATTGCTAAAATCGTAAATCTAAAATCGTAGATCGTAAATCAATTTAATCCATCATAGTTTGCTCTCCGATGAACGGATCTTGTAGCAAGATGATGAAATCAAAAATGTCATGAGACACGGAAAAAAACACAATCACCTAGGTAGAAAAACCGCCCACAGACACTCAATGTTGGCCAACATGGCAAACTCATTGATTGAGCACAAAAGAATCAACACTACTGTTGCAAAAGCAAAGGCCTTAAAACAATTTGTTGAGCCATTGGTTACCAAGTCTAAAGAAGATACCACTCACAATCGTCGTTTGGTTTTCGCAAAGTTGCGTCAAAAAGATGCTGTTGCCGAACTCTTTAGAACTGTTGCGCCAAAAGTTGGAGATCGTCCAGGGGGATATACCCGAATCATTAAGTTGGGAAATCGTTTAGGTGATAATGCAGATATGGCAATGATCGAGCTTGTTGATTTCAACGAAATCTACAATGCCGGTAAAGCTACCAAGAAGAAAACCACACGTAGAAGTCGTCGAGGTGGTGCTGCAACCACAGATACTGCTACTGCATCTAAAGCTGATAAGGACCAGAAAAAAGCTGCTCCGGCCAAGACTAAAAAAGATGCTAAGAAAGAGGAGGAATAGATTTTCTTCCTTACATGTTTTTAAAAAGGCTGTCCTGTTTTGGATGGCCTTTTTAATTTTAAACAAATGGATTGAGATATGGCAATCAAAATTGAATTACCTGGTTTTTTTATTTTATTTAAAAAATTGATTTTCGGAATTTTACTTTTGTAACCATAACTCAAAATCTTGATTCCGGAATTTTATCTTTATCCAAGGAGACAATTATCTGCTCTAGTACGTGTTCTGTTGGTTGCACGCCTAGAAAATTCTATATTGGAGACGGAGTATGGGAATGGGGCTCTACTTATTGTTCTTATGGATGTAGTAAAACATCCAGTTTAACCCTTAAGAGTTGCAAGAGGGTTGACGTTACAGGATAATTATTTGTATTTGAGTAATTCGAGTGAGGAAGATAATTTTAAACAGATCTACATAACTTGTTTTGGCGCTCAAAACTGCTTGCCAAACATTTTTATAATTGACGGAAAGAGATTGTGGGGTTGTGGTGAAACCGTTACTTGTCTTTTGGAGCCCAATTTGGCAAGTTGTAAATCCTACCAATCATTTTTATTGCACGATTAATTGAATTCCATTTCAATAAGTAACAAAGGGATAAGCGGTTTCGTTTATCCCTTTTTTTTATACTACTTTTGCAAAGATTTTTTGAGAAACCTAGATTGTTACCCTGAGCTTGTCAAAGGGTTGAGACCAGAAACCTAAAACCCTTCAAACAATGAATTACCAAACACGAAAAAAAGCATTAATTTTACTTGCCGACGGAACCATTTTCTACGGAAAAGCTGTTGGAAATAAGGA
Organism: Aequorivita sp. H23M31; assembly: GCF_004022485.1. Lineage (GTDB taxonomy): Bacteria > Bacteroidota > Bacteroidia > Flavobacteriales > Flavobacteriaceae > Aequorivita > Aequorivita ciconiae. The sequence continues at coordinate 1,688,049 of NZ_CP034951.1, read as the reverse complement.
AGGTTCAGCCTTTGGAGAAGTCTGTTTTAATACTGGAATGACAGGATATGAGGAGATTTTTACAGATCCATCTTATCACGGTCAAATTATGGTCGCCACTTCCGTTCATATTGGAAATTATGGAGTAAGCGATGAAGAGATTGAATCTGAAGGAATAAAGATTGCCGGTTTGGTCGTTCGAAATTTTAGTTACCATTATTCCCGTCCCGCTGCCGATGGTTCGTTGGAAGAATTCTTAAATAAGAATAATCTTCTAGCCATTAGCGATGTAGATACACGGGCATTGGTAAATTATATCCGCGACAATGGAGCGATGAACGCAGTTATTACCACCGAGGTGGATAATATAGAGGAACTTAAAAAGCAATTGTCTGAAATTCCAAATATGGACGGGCTTGAGCTGGCTTCTAAGGTTTCTACTAAAGAACCTTACTTTGTTGGAAACGAAAATGCCAAATATAGAATCTCCGCCCTTGATCTTGGAATTAAAAAGAATATTTTGCGCCGATTTGCAGAACGTGATTGTTATATAAAGGTATTCCCTTACGATGCTACCTTTTCCGATATGGAAGCTTTTACTCCTGATGGCTATTTTATTTCAAATGGTCCTGGAGATCCACAGCCTCTAACAGGTGCTATTGAGTTGGTAAAAACTATTTTGGATAAGGAATTGCCAATGTTCGGAATATGTCTGGGCCATCAAATGTTGGCGTTGGCAAATGGAGTTTCCACCTATAAGATGCACAATGGCCATCGCGGGATAAACCATCCCGTAATGAACCTAATAACCGGAAAGGGAGAGATAACCTCACAAAATCATGGTTTTGCAATAAACAGAGAAGAAGCAGAAGCAAATGCGGAATTGGAGATTACCCACGTACATTTAAACGATCATACAGCTGCTGGAATCCGTATGAAAAACAAGCCAGCATTTTCTGTACAATATCATCCTGAAGCCAGTCCAGGTCCTCACGATGCAACATATCTTTTTGATCAGTTTATCGATAGTATGGAAAAATATAAATTGCAAACAGTTTAGATTCTTGAAATTCCAAACCTGACTTGTTTCCAAAACCTGTCAGGTTTTTTTAATTTTCCCGATGGATTTAGATACATTTAAAACTCCTGAATATACAAATTGGATTGCCGATCTGAAAAGTAAAGTTCAGTCGGCTCAAATAAAAGCAGCTTTATCTGTAAATAGAGAACTTCTTTCACTTTATTGGGAAATTGGAAAATCAATTTCTTCCAAAATAGAAAGTTCAAATCGGGGTTCTTCTATTGCTTACGAATTGTCAAAAGATTTAAAAAATGAATTTCCGGATCAAAAAGGATTTTCAAGAACCAATTTATTCTCGATGAAAAAATGGTTTTAATTTTATAACATTTCAAATTTAACGAATGAAAAAGTCCAACAGCTTGTTGAACAAATACCTTGGGGACAATTAAGTAAGTCAATTCCCAAAGATCTAAAATCAAGTCTACCAACTATTGAAAAGATTGAAAGGGAGCTTTCAAAAAACACTTAAAATAAATAATAACAATAAAAAATAATTCCAATGAGCATTATAATAGACGTAAAAGCCCGCCAAATTTTTGATTCCCGTGGTAATCCAACTGTGGAGGTGGACGTCATTACCGAAAGTGGTTTTATGGGCCGTGCTGCTGTTCCATCGGGAGCATCTACCGGTGAGCATGAAGCGGTGGAACTTCGTGATGGGGGAAAAAGCTATATGGGCAAGGGAGTTTTAAAAGCTGTTGAGAACGTCAACGGGAAAATTGCACAGACTTTATTGGGAATGGATGTTTTTGATCAGGAACTTATCGATAAAACCATGATCGATCTGGATGGTACGAAAAACAAATCAAAACTAGGAGCCAATGCCATTCTCGGAGTTTCCCTTGCTTGTGCAAAAGCGGCCGCAAATGAATTGGGGATGCCGCTTTACCGTTATGTGGGTGGAGTAAGTGCCAAAACCCTTCCTGTGCCAATGATGAACATCATCAATGGAGGTTCCCATAGTGATGCGCCAATTGCTTTTCAGGAATTTATGGTGATGCCAATAAAAGCTAAAAATTTCACCCATGCTATGCAAATGGGCTCGGAGATTTTCCATAGTCTTAAAAAGGTATTGCACGATCGTGGTTTGAGCACTGCGGTTGGAGATGAAGGGGGATTTGCTCCTACCTTGGACGGAACGGAGGATGCTTTGGATACGATTGCAAAGGCAACTAAAAACGCAGGCTATAAATTGGGAGATGATGTAATGATAGCATTGGATTGCGCTGCTGCTGAATTTTATGTTAAAAAGAAATACGATTACTCCAAATTTGAAGGTGAAAAAGGAAAAGTGCGTTCCTCTCAAGAACAAGCCGATTATTTGGCGGAACTCTGTGAAAAATATCCAATAATTTCTATCGAGGATGGAATGGATGAGAACGATTGGGAAGGTTGGAAATATTTAACCGAGAAAATTGGCGATAAAGTTCAATTGGTTGGAGACGACCTATTTGTAACCAATGTGGAAAGGCTCTCCCGTGGTATTTCTGAAAAAATAGCCAATTCAATTTTAATCAAAGTAAACCAAATCGGTACTTTAACTGAAACCATTGCCGCAGTAAATATGGCTCACCATGCGGGCTATACCTCCGTAATGTCCCATAGAAGTGGCGAAACTGAAGACAATACCATTGCTGATCTTGCGGTGGCGCTAAATTGCGGACAAATTAAAACTGGCTCAGCCTCCCGTAGTGATAGAATGGCTAAGTATAACCAATTGTTGCGTATAGAGGAACAATTGGGGGATGTGGCATTTTACCCCCAACGTAGTGCTTTCAAAATTTAATTTTTGATTAAAAACCTTGCAAACGCAGGGTTTTTTAATTTGGATGCCCTGGAAATACTAGGAAGATCTTTAAGTAATTTTTAACCTAACATACATCAAAAATGTTAAAATAATTGACGGCAATTTTGTACTTTAGCGAATCTGGTTAATTAAGAAAATAAACGATATATATGACAAAGATTGCGACCCTCGAATTGGATGGGAAAAAATATGAGCTACCTGTGGTAGAAGGAACCGAGAATGAGTTAGGTATAGATATAAAAAATCTGCGCAGCGAGACCAATGGCGTAGTAACATTGGACCCTGGCTATAAAAATACGGGAGCCTGTGAAAGTGCTATTACGTTTTTGGATGGCGAAAAAGGAATTCTGCGGTACCGAGGTTATGCTATAGAGGAACTGGCGGAGAAGGCCAACTTTCTGGAAGTTTGTTACCTACTTATTTTTGGAGAATTGCCTACCAAAGATCAACTCACAAAATTTCATAATGATATAAAGGCTCAGTCCCAAGTGGACGAGGATGTTAAAAAGATTCTGGATGGTTTTCCAAAATCGGCACATCCTATGGGCGTTCTTTCCTCTCTTACTTCTGCATTGGTTGCATTCAACCCTTCTTCTGTAAATGTGGATAGCGAGGAAGATATGTACAAGGCCATTGTAAAGATTCTCGCTAAATTCCCGGTACTTGCTGCGTGGACCTATAGAAAGCGGATGGGACTTCCATTGGATTACGGAGGAGAGAGTTTGGGTTATGTAGAGAACTTCCTAAAAATGATGTTCAGAAAACCAAATGGAGAATACAAGACCAATGAAACTATATTGGAGGCGCTTGATAAATTATTGATTTTGCACGCGGATCACGAACAAAACTGTTCTACGTCTACAGTGCGTATTGTGGGATCCTCCCACGCTGGGCTTTTTATTTCTATTTCCGCTGGTATCGCAGCACTTTGGGGTCCACTTCACGGAGGGGCAAACCAAGCTGTAATCGAAATGCTGGAAGCTATTAAGGAAGATGGAGGTGATACTAAAAAGTATATGGCCAAAGCAAAGGACAAAGACGATCCGTTCCGTTTAATGGGCTTCGGCCATAGAGTTTATAAAAACTTCGATCCGCGCGCCAAAATAATCAAAAAGGCAGCAGACAGCGTATTGGAAACGCTAGGGATGGATGACGATGTGTTGGACATTGCAAAAGCTTTGGAAAAAGAAGCCTTGGAAGACAAATACTTTGTTGACAGAAAACTATATCCAAATGTCGATTTCTATTCAGGTATTATTTATAGAGCTCTAGGGATTCCGGTTGAAATGTTTACCCCGATGTTTGCGCTGGGACGATTGCCAGGTTGGATTGCCCAATGGAGAGAAATGCGTCTTAATAAGGAACCTATAGGACGTCCAAGACAAATTTATATAGGGGAGACCCTTCGTAAATTTGTGCCTGTCGAGGAACGATAAGAACTAAACCTTAATATGCAAAAAAAGCACTTCAATATTGGGGTGCTTTTTTATATTTGCCCTATGTCCCGTCCTGAAATAGCGATACACTAAAACTTTAGTGTAATGAAAACATCAGAAAATACTGGGTATGTCAAGCGTACCCAAAAAGACTACTCGCTTTCTTTTAAGCTTCAAGTTGTTCAAGAAATAGAGTCAGGTCAACTTGAAAGACTCGAAGCTTGTCATAAATATGGGATCCAAGCTAGGTCAACTATAACACAATGGTTGCGAAAATATGGTACTTTTGATTGGGAGAACCAATCCCAAAAAGTTGTGGCAAAAACACCCGAACAGAAGATTCTAGAACTGGAAGCTAAGATAAGGTTATTAGAAAAGCAGAAGAACCGTGCGGAGCATCTCGCCGAAAGAGCAGATAAGAAGGCGATAATATTTGATATGCTTGTAGATCTGGCTGAAAAGGAATATCAAATTGATATCAGAAAAAATTACACACCCGACTCATCGACCTCTTCAAAGAAGAGCACAAAGAAACATTAGTTTCCACCTGTGATTTGCTCGGGGTAAATAGACAGGTATATTATAGATCAAAAAAGACTAAACTGCATAAACAGTCCATTGCTCAAAAGGTAATAGTGATGGTGCGGGAGATCCGAATGATTATGCCCAGATTGGGCGGTAAAAAACTATATTTTTTACTTAAAGATCAATTGTCACCTCTTAAAGTAGGGAGAGATAAACTCTTTAGAATATTAAGCGCTAACCATATGCTGATAACTCCAAAAAGACAGTACCATATTACAACAAACTCGCACCATCGATTTAGAAAACATAAAAATCTTGTAAGCACATTGGATATAGAAAGACCAGATTCTGTATGGGTAAGCGATATAACATATGTAGGGACCAGAGCCAATCCATCGTATCTGGCATTGATTACGGACGCATATTCAAAAAAGATCGTAGGGTATAATGTATCGACATCACTTTCTGTGGATGGTTCAGTAAAAGCTTTGGAAATGGCTCTGAACAATCGAAAACAAAGAGAGTATCCATTAATACACCACTCTGACCGGGGATTGCAATATTGCTCAAATGACTATCAAAAATTATTGGATGATAATGGGATCACCCCAAGCATGACCGAAAAATACGATCCTTACGAAAATGCAATCGCAGAGCGGATAAATGGAATTTTGAAACAAGAATTTGACATAGCAAAAAACGTCAAGGATTTTAGTTTAAAGCAGCAACTTATTGCAGGTGCAATAAAAACATACAACAATGTAAGGCCGCATTTTTCCAATCATATGCTAACACCAATACAAATGCACGGACAAAATAAATTGAAAAGAAAACAATACAAATCAAAAAAGCTGAACAATGACGTCATTGTTCAGCTTTAATTAATAAATTTAATCCTTTAATAATCTGTATCGGTTATTTAGGACTAGACACTATGATTAAATTAAATATTAACGACGAAATTTCACGATTGCGAGCGGTAGTTCTTGGAAGAGCTGATAGTAATGGTCCTATTCCGAAACTCGAGCACGCCTACGATCCAAAATCTGCCGAACATATTAAGGCAGGGACTTATCCCACCGACGAGGACATGACCTTAGAAATGGACGAAGTGGCAAAGGTGCTCGAAAAGTATGATGTAAAGGTCTATCGTCCACATTCAATTGCGGACTATAATCAGATTTTCTGTCGTGATATTGCTTTTGTAATTGAGGACAAATTTATAATTGCCAATATTTTAGACGACCGGTCCCAAGAAATTGATGCCATTGAAGATGTAATGAAGCAAATAGATCCTTCAAAGATTATCGAATTTCCAGAGGATGCCCATATTGAGGGAGGCGATGTAATGCCTTGGGGCGATTATATTTTTGTCGGCACCTATTATGGTAAAGATTATTCCAACTATATTACGGCTCGAACAAACATGAAAGGGGTCGAACATCTTCAAAAATTATTTCCCCATAAAAAAGTAAAATCTTTCAGTTTAAGAAAAAGTAATACAGTAGCCGATGAAAATGCACTCCATTTGGATTGCTGTTTCCAACCCTTAGGAATGGGAAAGGCAATTATTCACAAAGAAGGATTTTTAATAGAAGAGGAGTATAAATGGCTCGTCGATTTCTTCGGAATGGAAAACTGTTTTCATATCGATAAACGAGAAATGTACGATATGAACAGCAATATATTCTCCATTGCTCCAGATGTGGTCATTTCAGAAAAAAACTTTTCCCGACTTAACAAATGGTTACGAGAACACGGTTTCACTGTAGAAGAAGTTCCTTATGCAGAAATTGCCAAACAAGAAGGTTTGCTTCGGTGCTCTACTTTGCCTTTAATAAGAGATTAAGGTAGGTGTCGGGCTATAATTGAAGGAGTAGCTTATTTCGAAAGACTCTCTTCTTCTGTTGAAGGAGTGGATTTTTTGTTTAAATCATTCTGATGGTATCAAGCTATTTAATAAGCTCTAGTTCAAAGTTCTTATAAAAAAGACTTTCGTTGAATAAATTCCTATTTCCTTATCTCTTTGTCTCATAGTGGGTCATAAAAGTTTCCCCGCCAAGAAGAAGGCTGCAATTGAAAAATAGATTATTATACCGGTAACGTCAACCAAAGTTGCTACGAATGGAGCCGAGGCTGTGGCTGGATCCAGTTTTACCCATCGTAATATAAAGGGAATTAGAGACCCTGATAATGTTCCCCATAAAACGATAAAAACAAGAGAAACCGATACACTCAATGCCACATACAACCAAAACTCACCATAGTTGTATATTCCCGTTTCCTGCCAAATAAATATTCGGATAAATCCGATTGATCCTAAGATGGCGCCAAGAATAAGTCCGGAGAAAAGTTCTTTTTTCATAACATACCACCAGTCTTTTAATTTCAACTCTTTAAGGGCCATTGCCCGAATTATCAGAGAAGCTGCTTGAGAACCGGAGTTACCTCCACTGGAAATTATCAGTGGAACAAACAGGGCCAACACTACCGCTTTTTCAATTTCTCCTTCAAAATATCCCATTGCCGATGCGGTAAGCATTTCTCCAAAAAATAAAATTACCAACCAGCCTGCACGCTTTTTCACCAAATCTCGTAATGAGGATTGCGTGTACGACATATCCAAACCTTCCGTACCCCCAAATTTATGTATGTCTTCAGTGGTTTCCTCTTGAACTCTATCAAGGATGTCGTCGAAAGTTACGATACCAACCAAAACACCAGATTCCGTAGTTATGGGTAGGGCCGAACGATCGTATTTGTCAAATATATCTATGGCTTCCTCAATGGGGGTTGTTGATGTTATTGATAGCACATGGTAGTCCATAAGCTCCGATATTTTGGTGCTCGATTCCGCCATAAGTAATTGTCCAATCCGAAGGTCATCGATAAGTTTATTGTCCTTATCTACTACATAAACAAAATTTAAGGTTTCAGCTTTTTTACCTACCAATTTGATATGCCTCAAAACCTGCTCTACTGTTTTCTCGGGTTTCGTCTGTATATAATGCGGCGTCATCAAACGGGCAATACTGTCTTTTTCATAACCAATGAGACTTAGGGCGATTTCGCGTTCGTCGTGGTTCAGTAAATTAATGGAGGTTTTGATTAAGTGATCAGGAAAATTATCAAAGAGTTTTGTCCGGTCATCCGGTGGAAGATTGTTAAGAACATTAGCAAGGTCTTTCGTTCCTAATGACTTTATTATTTCTAATTGCACCAAGGGTTTCAAAAAAGGAAATACAAGCGTTTTCTTGTCCGCAGGAAGCATAAGGAAAGAAACATTTCTTTCCTGACTTTCCATTTCTGTCAGTTGCTCCGCAATGTCGGCGGGATGCTGGTTATGAAAATTTACCATTGGTGTATTTGTTATTAATATAGATTTTGGACAATTTGAATTCGATATTACTAGACCTGTACGTTTTTGCCCTCCAGGTGTATTTTAGCTCATGTTTCGAGTGCATCGAGTTCATTTTTACCATAAATGGAGTTTTTTTCCTTTTTTAGAATTTTATCTAATATCCGTAAAACTAAGAAATAATGTTGATAGCTTATGGAATACAGGTTCTTTGTTTATGCTCTTTTTAAAGTGAATTAGAAAGAGATCGACTTTGCCGTTCCAACTCCGTGAGGTTTAAGAAGTTTCTAATTAGGAAATTTCCATAGGGAAGATTTCTAACAATTTGGTACACTTGTTTAAAACCCTTCTTTGCTTCGAATACCTCTAAAATCCTTATTTAACAGAAAAACGGACGCATCTTTCACAAAAAATTAGTAAACTTGGCATGCCAAAAATTTAACATTTTGAACAGACTTATTTCGCTCTCTCTTTTACTGTTGTTTATCACAGCTTTTTCCCCCATTACCTCACAGAAAAAGGACATAACTCTTAAAGAAATATGGGGTGGTGAATTTCGCACACAAGGAATGGACGTTCTGCGATCGCTTAAAAATGGAAAGGAATATGCAGTGCTAAATTACGATAGAAACAAGAAAGCCTCCACCATAGATGTTTATAGATATAAAGATGGAGAAAAAGTCCGCACACTATTAAACAGTTCGAACTTTCCCGGAGTAAATTATATTATATCGTATGAACTAAATAAGGATGAATCAAAAATCCTATTCTCAACAGAATTACAGCAGATTTATCGCCGCTCCTCTCTAGGTACCTATTATGTTTACGATACAAAAACCCAGAAAATCGCCCTTGTTTCTACAAATAAAATTCAAGAACCCACCTTAAGCAATGATGGAACTAAAATTGCCTACGGTTTTCAGAACAATCTTTACATAAAAGATTTAAACTCTAATGAAACCAAGCAGATTACACAGGATGGGAAGAAAAATAGTATTATAAACGGAATTACGGACTGGGTTTATGAAGAAGAATTTGCCTTTGTTCGTGCTTTTGAGTGGAGCGTTAACGGTGACAAATTGGCTTACATAAGGTTTGATGAAAAAGATGTACCTGAGTATAGTATGGACGTATATGGAAGTGATCTTTATCCGTATCCAGAAACTTTTAAATATCCGAAGGCGGGGGAAAACAACTCTGTGGTTTCTCTACAACTTTATGACCTTGCCTCGGGAAATACCTCCGAGATAGATCTTTCAAAATACAACAACTACTACATTCCCCGTTTGAAATGGACCAAAGAAAATAACATTCTTAGCGTTCAACTTACCAACCGTCATCAGAATGCTGTTGATTTGGTTTTTGTGGATGCGGCAAACAATACTTCCAAATTGATTTTGGAAGAAAAAGACGCTGCTTATGTCGATATTACCGATAATCTGACATTTTTAGGCAACAATAGCTTTTTCTGGACTAGCGAAAAAGATGGCTGGAATCATATCTATCAATATGATAAAAATGGCAAGTTGCTGTATCAGATAACTAAAGGTTCGTGGGAGGTTACCGATTTCTATGGTTTTGATGAGAATACTGGACGGGTTTATTACCAAAGCACCGAAAATGGAAGTATTAACCGCGATGTTTATTCTATATTGCCATCAGGGAAAAACAAAGTGCGATTGACCCAGGAAACAGGAACCAATAGTGCCGATTTCAGTGCAGATTACACTTATTTTATCAATGTTTTTTCAAACGCAACCACTCCGTATATCTATTCTCTTTACGAATCCAAATCAGGAAAAATGATTCGTGAAATCAAAAACAATAACGATTTAAGATCACGGTTATCTTCTTATAAAATTTCACCTAAGGAATTTTCCACCATCCCTATCAATGGGGAAGACCTGAATATGTATATGATAAAGCCTTTGGATTTTGATCCTAAAAAAGAATATCCATTGTTTATGTACCAGTATTCGGGTCCCGGTTCACAAAATGTTTCAAACAGCTGGATGGGTACAAATGATTATTGGCATCAGATGCTTGCCAATGAGCAGGATATCATTGTGGTGTGTGTTGATGGTCGCGGAACTGGTTTTAAAGGAAGTAAGTTTAAGAAAATGACTCAAAAGGAACTCGGTAAATACGAGGTCCAAGATCAAATTGATGCTGCTAAAAAACTAAGTGAACTCCCGTATATAGATCCAGCCCACACGGGAATTTGGGGTTGGAGTTACGGTGGGTTTATGGCTTCAAATTGTTTGTTCCAGGCTCCCGATGTTTTCGAAATGGCAATTGCCGTGGCACCGGTAACCAGTTGGAGATTTTATGATAGTATTTATACTGAGCGTTATATGCAAACTCCACAGGAGAATCCTTCTGGTTATGATGAAAACTCCCCGCTATCGCACGTTAAAAATTTAGAGGGCGCATTTCTTTTGGTTCACGGAAGTGCTGACGATAATGTCCACGTTCAAAATACGATGCGTCTGGTAGAGGCTCTAGTACAGGAAAACAAGCAGTTTGATTGGCGAATTTATCCCGATAAAAACCATGGGATCTATGGTGGAAATACACGATTGCATTTATATACATTAATGACCGATTTTATAAAAAAGAACTTATAACAAATAACTTAAATTCAATTTATGGGCAGAATAGATGATCCTCAATTGGCAAGGCACCTTGCGAAACGCGGCATAGACGATAAAATGGTAATGGGGCATCCCGCTGGTTTGTTTATCCTGTTTTTTACCGAAATGTGGGAACGTTTCAGTTATTATGGAATGCGTGCGTTATTGACGGTATTCTTGATAACCGAAATTAGTAAGGAGGGCTGGGGATGGACGAGCGCGGAAGCACTACAGTTATATTCCTGGTATACCGGACTGGTTTATTTAACCCCGCTAATTGGAGGTATTATCGCCGATAAATTTACTGGCTTTAGAAAAGCTATTTTATTAGGGGCATTGATAATGACGCTGGGGCATGCTTCTATGGCGTTGGAAATGGTAAGCCCAACTTTCTTTTACATCGGTCTTGTATTTATGATTTTAGGGAACGGGATGTTTAAACCGAACATTTCCTCTATGGTGGGACAATTGTACCCTGATAATAGTGCCAAAAAGGATGCAGGCTATACCATTTTCTATATGGGAATTAATGCCGGTGCCTTTTTAGGAATGTTGCTTTGTGGATATATTGGTGAAAAAGTGGGATGGCATTATGGATTTGGATTGGCAGGAGTCTTTATGCTATTTGGGATGCTACAATTCTATTTTGGTCAAAAGATTTTTGGTATAATAGGAGAGGAGCCACCTGCAAAAAGTGAGGTTCCTGTTGAAAAAATTGTTGACGAGGATGAAGAGCCAGAACCAGAGGCACATATTGTAAGAGACCGATTGGTAGTAGTTGGGGTTTTAATGGTTGCAAGTATATTTTTCTTCTTTGCCTTTGAGCAAGCTGGAGGATCTATGACTGTTTTTGCTAAAAATTATACACAGAGAATACTTGAAGGTAACGCCGGAAGTATATTTAAGTGGGTGGACGCAATATTGACTATTTTCCCTATTCTTATTGTTTCCTATGTATTATATGGTCTAGGTAAGAGGATTTTTAAAGATTATCCATTAACCATTATTTTTACGGCCATTTCATTTGTTATCATTTGGATATTAGGAATCTGGAAAGTAAATAGAGAATTTAACCTAGAGGAAACAGAAGTTACGGTTTCCTGGTTCCAAATTTTGAATTCCTTTTTCATCATTACCCTAGCATCTTCTTTTAGTAAAATGTGGGAAAAAGTATGGAACCCTTCAGGTCCTGTTAAATTCGCAATGGGATTGGCATTGGTAGGAGTCGGTTTTATTGTATTGGCAGTTGGATCCAGTAGTATTCCCCAGGGTGCAGAAACTGCCGCAGTAAGTATGATCTGGTTGATTCTTGCTTATTTCTTCCACACTACGGGAGAATTATGTTTATCGCCAGTAGGGCTGTCTTATGTATCCAAGTTATCACCAAAACGCTTATCGGGATTGTTGTTTGGTCTTTGGTTTACAGCTTCCGCTATCGCCAACTTTATCGCTGGCCAAACCGGAGCGTATATTGACAGAATTTCAGAAACATACTCAATGTCAACATTCTTCTTGATTATTGCCGGAATACCAATGTTTGCCGCGGTGCTCTTGTTGATTTTCAATCCGAAATTAAAGAAAATGATGCACGGAATTCGTTAATGGATTCTATGTGCATTAACTAAAAACATATCAAATGGACGAACCCGTTACCTACCATAAGCAAAAGGAAATTTTTGGACATCCAATTGGGCTCTATATTCTGTTCTTTACGGAAATGTGGGAGCGCTTCTCCTATTATGGAATGCGGGCTATTTTAGTACTTTATTTAGTAGCCAGAACCACAGATGGAAATGCTGGTTTGGGCTGGACAAATCAGGAAGCTTTAAGCTTGTACGGTTGGTATACCATGTTGGTATATGTTATGTCAATTCCAGGTGGTTGGATTGCTGATAAATTTATCGGGCAAAAAAAGTCCGTGCTCTACGGAGGGATCTTACTGGTTTTCGGTCATGGAATATTATCTGTGGAAGAAGTATGGGCGTTCTATTCAGGTCTAGCTTTAATTGTGGCAGGTGTAGGAATGCTTAAACCAAATATTTCTACCATGGTCGGGGGCTTATATGCTCCGGGGGATATAAGACGTGACAAAGGATTTACCATTTTTTATATAGGGATCAATGTGGGTGCCTTTGCTGCAAGCCTTATCGTAGGATACGTAGGTGAAGTCTATGGGTGGCATTATGGTTTCGGATTGGCGGCAATCGGAATGACACTTGGTTTGATTCAGTATATTGTAGGTCAAAAGCATTTAAAGCATGTAGGCAACCATCTTCCAAAAAGTACCGATCCGGAAGAAGTGGCTGCTGCCAAACGTCCGTTAACCAAGATAGAAAAGGATCGAATCAAAGTGCTTTTGTTATCGTTTCTTTTAGTTATCGTTTTTTGGGGCGCTTATGAGCAGGCCGGAGGTTTGATGAATATTTATGCCATGGAAAAGACCAACCGGTTTTTGGGAACTTTTGAAATACCCGCCTCTTGGTTCCAGTCCTTAAATCCGGCTTATATAATTATTCTTGGAACTTTTGTAGCTGGGTTTTGGGCCAAGAGAAAGCTTAAGGGAAAAAACGCATCTTCTTTGTTCAAAATGTGTATCGGACTGATTATAATGGGTGCAGGTTTTTTCTTTATGACAGGGGCTGCAGCACAATATCAAGCCGAAGGTTCTTCTGCAATGTATTGGTTGGTCCTTGCTTATCTTTTTCATACTACTGGCGAACTGTGTCTTTCACCAGTAGCACTTTCCTATATCACTAAACTTACTCCAGTAAAATATGCATCCATAATGATGGGAATTTATTTTGCTATGACCGGATTTGGCGATAAGATTGCCGGGCTCTTGGGAGAATCTGCTTCGTCATTAGGAGAATTTACCGTATTTACAGGGATAGCCATCTTTTCCGTAGCCTTCGGATTTTTGGTTCTCATAGTGAGAAAGCGATTTGAAAAATTGACTCACGGAGTAGAGGATAACGAACGTGAATTTGTTCCCGAACAGGAAAAATTTGATTTGGGAAATCCTACAATAAATGGATAATTCTTTTTTAAAGCTATTCAACTTTTAAAATCAACTGAGAATTTATTTTTATATCTATGAATACTGACATCGAAAAACTTTTTAAGGACACGGTTCTGGGACATCCCGCGGGACTTTTTATACTTTTCTTTACCGAAATGTGGGAGCGTTTTTCATTCTATGGAATGCGGATTCTCTTAATTTTATTTCTTACCGCTCCTTTTTTAAGTAACAATCCCGGATGGGACTGGCCACGGGAGCATGCACTATCGTTAATTGGTACCTATGCTTCGCTGTTGTACCTAACACCCATTGTGGGCGGATGGATAGCCGATAAATTTACAGGATATCGCATAGCGGTAATTATTGGGTGTATTATTATGACTATGGGTCACGCTGCAATGGCGTTGGACACTACGCTTACCTTTTATTTAGGTCTGGCCTTTTTGGTAATAGGAACGGGTTTCTTTAAACCGAACATTACATCCATTATTTCTGAAATGTACAAAACCCGCGAATCCAAGAAGGACGGTGCCTACACTATTTTTTATATGGGTGTAAATGCCGGTGCATTCTTCGGAATGATGCTTTGTGGCTACCTTGGCGAAAATTATGGATGGCATTATGGTTTTGGACTTGCCGGTATTTTTATGCTCTTGGGAATGCTGCAGTTTATTCTTGCTCACAAAATCTTCGGAAAAGTGGGAGATAAACCAGCTAGAAAGGAAGCTGTAGTTATTCCAACTGCTGATAGAAATGAGACTCCTGAAAATGTTGAAGAAGAAATAAAAGCTGAAATAAAACTCAACCCTTTTACCTCTTTCGATTATGTTTTAATAGTCCTATCCTCAATTGGTGGTCTGTTATATTTATTTAATGATCCTTTAGATACTATTTATGATTATTCCTTGGTTCCTTTTGAAATAGGAGGTATGAGCGGAACTAATATCGTTGTATTGGCTGCACTGGCTATGTTTCTTGTTTTGCTTGTAACCCGTATAGCTCGCTACCTTCCTATTGTTAGGGACAGACTGATTGCCGTAACCATATTCGCGTTGTTTACGGTTTTTTTCTTCGCCTTCTTTGAGCAGTCCTTAGGTTCTATGACCTTGTTTGCACAAGATTATACCGATAGGACATTAACAGGAAATTCAGCAAATATATTTAGGATAGTGGATACGCTTCTTACCACTGTCCCTCTTATAATTATTACTTGGGTGATATTTCTGTTGGTCAAGAAAACCCATCATAGGATTGCGTGGTCAAATTTTGCCTTGTCGCTAGCCTTTGTTATTATTTGGGCCCTTGTTATTTATAGGCTTGTAGATAAATTCAGCCAACCACACCTTGAAGTAGATGCCACTTGGTTCGGAATCTTGAACTCATTTTTTATTATTACCCTTGCTCCGCTTTTCTCAAAATGGTGGGAGAGCAAATACAATCCCAGTGCAGCCATGAAATATGGAATTGGTTTGATTTTGTTGGGTCTTGGTTTTGCCATTCTTTCCTATGGTGCTTCCGATATTCCACCTGGGGCAATGACTGCCTCAGTCAGCATGATTTTCTTGATTCTGGCATACCTCCTCCATACTATGGGCGAACTATGTTTGTCTCCTCTTGGGTTGTCTTATTTAAGTAAGTTGGTTCCGGCCCGAATGATTGGATTTATGTTTGGTGTTTGGTATTTGGCAATTGCCGTTGGGCAAAAGGCCGCAAATACTATGGGCGGAATGATCGATAAAATTTCTGCGGAATATTCCCTTGGAACATTCTTCTTGATTTTTACATTAATTCCTATCGGAGTTGGAATAATTTCAATGTTATTAAATCCCGTATTGAAAAGGCTGATGCACGGAATACGTTAATACACAATACTTTTTTTATAAAAACGTTCCTTTTTGTGGAACGTTTTTTGTTTTCTTACTTTTACATTATTAATAAAAAGAGACTTTGATGAAAAATATATTTCTACTTTGTTTGTTATTGGCATTTGGCTCAATAACCGCGCAACAGGTAAACTGGATGACTATGGAAGAGGCCTTAGCCGCCCAAAAAGAAAATCCGAAGAAGATTTTTATGGATGTATATACCACTTGGTGCGGACCGTGTAAAATGCTTGATAAAAATACATTTAGCGATAAGAATGTGGCTGAGTATTTAAACAAGAATTATTACCCTGTAAAATTTAATGCCGAAGGCAACGAATCCATAACCTATCAGGATTTTACCTATACCAATCCGAATTATCAAGCGGAAAGAAAGGGAAGGAACAGCCAGCATCTGCTCGCTCATGCCTTAAAAGTGAATGCTTATCCCACAGTGGTATTTTTCAGGGAAAATGGTGATCTCATCCAAGGAGTGCCGGGATATAGAACACCACAGCAACTTGAGATTTTTCTAAAGATGATCTACAACGATGATTATATGAAGTTAACCACACCTGAGGCTTGGGAGGAATATCAAAAGAATTTTAAGTATACATTTTAGAATAGTCTTTTGCGTTTCATATTCAGACTATTCTATTAGGAAAGCTCCTTGTTCTGCAGTATCGAAGAACGGGAGCTTTTTTAATTTGCAAGTGGCTTTCCATCGATTTTTATAAGAATAATAATTTGTGCCATCTGCCAAAACACGAAAGGGCTTCACACTATCAATAAGCCTCGTTAGATTTACCTTAGAATTTTCCGTAAGGATTACTGTATGAATATTTCCTTGTTTTGGGAATAATGCTAGACTGTCCAAAATTAGAATATTCCTATTCTTATAACTCACAACCGTGGGTAGGGATGTTTCTGAAATATTTCTAATGTTCATGGCGGTTTTATATGATTTTATAGGATAGGCATTTCCAGCATCAGCGGTAGAATCATTGTGAAAAATCAACATTTCTCCGCGCCGTTTATAAGCCAGTATAGTTTTATTATTCTTATGAAATAATATTAATTGATTTTTAGAAGTTCTGAATTCATCATATATAAAAACCCCTACCAGTATGGTCATCGACAATAGGGAATACACGAGCCGGGAATAATTTAACTTTCTCAAAAGCATTCCCAATGCTATGACCATTAGATACGTTCCCAAAACTTTTAAAGTTGAGAAATGTATATCCTTGAAAAGAAATTCGTCTTTATCTGCTATCCAATAGATAAATCCGTTAAGCGCCTCTATCATTGCATTGTAAGTTTCCGCAAGCCAATCGGGCAAAGTATTTATAACAGCCAGGATTACTATAAGCAATCCACCACACATTAAAATAGTTAGGAAGGGCAAGACAACGATATTGGTTAATAAGAATAATCCTGGAAATTGATGGAAGTAATATAGGTTAAGAGGTAAAACTCCAATTTGAGCACAGATTGTTACGCTCGCAATTCCCCATAATTTCCTCAGGAACCAATTTGTAGAATAGCCGATTTTATAGAGAATAGGATGTAACCATAAAATGAAAAATACAGCAAGATAGCTCAGTTGAAACCCCACCTGAAACAACCATAGCGGATTAATAATTAATATGGTTAACAGCGATAAAAAAAGCGTGTTGATACCATTGGTCCTCCGTTGCAATATTTGCGCAAAGGCAAAGAAGCTGAACATAGTAACAGCTCTAGTGACGGAGGGAGATAATCCTGAGAGAATGGCGAAAAACCATAACAAAAGTATAATTGAAACGGAACCGAGAATGTTTCCATATTTCCACCGTTTAAGAGGAGCAAATAAGACGGCAAGTATTGCATAAAGAATGCCTACGTGAAGACCCGATACTGCTAGAATGTGCACCGCACCCGCAGCGGCATATTCGTCATAAAGACTTTTGTCAATATCCTTCTTTTCACCTAAGATAAGGGCCTGCACAATAGCACGCTCATCAGTTTTCAGTTTTGATTCCTTCAGTTTCTCTACTATTCCAGTACGGAGGTTTTGGGCTGTACCAAATATTGTGGAGCGACTCGACATCGCTTTTAAAACTTGCTTTTCTGAAACCCTAATTTGACCATAAACCCCTTGAGATTTCATGTATTTTGAATAATCGAACTGATGTGGATTTAAAGGTTGTGGAATTGTAGAAATTGAACCATAAACCAATAGTACTTCGTCTGGTTTAAACTCTGGGTGCAGGGAATCCTTGGCCATAACTAAAACTATATTACCACTTACAGGTATTTCATTTATGGCTTGTACATTTGCAAAATATTTGTAGTTATAGTTATCCGGTTTTAAAGTCTGAAAAATCTTAATCTGAATTATTTTCGGAGCATCTTCAGCCACAAAATATGTGAAATGATTGGGCCGAAATTGTGGCAATCTCAATTGGTAACTAAAATATCCAACTGCGAAGAAGCAGAGATAGGTAGCACTTCCAAAATAAATCTGCTGGATTAACTGCTTTCGTGATATCAACCATAAGATGCTTGTTAGACAAAATAGAAATAGAAGGGGTCTGAGAATGAGATAGGGAATAGGGAAGAAGTGGGCCGTAAGAATCCCCAACATTAGTAAACATGAAAACCTGACTATGGCGAAGTTTATAAATTTCATGTCCCATATTTTTAAGTTTGTTACTTAAAATTACCGGGGCGTTTAACTTATAATGGGGAGAGAAAATTTAATAGCCAATCTATTCTCGGGAAGTTTTGTGAAAGATGACGCTTTTTATATCTGTTTTTGTTCTATTCTTTTCGAGATGTTCCTACTAAGATAAAGAAAATTTGAAATCAAATAACGCGTCGAACTTCAACGAAGGCATTTTTCCAATAGGTTTCATCCAGAGAGGAAATAATTACGCCGGCGCGCGTTGTAGAATGGATAAACCTTATTTGCCCACCCTCAGCTTTCACTACCAGTCCTACGTGACTAATAACATTTTTACTGCTGGTTTTAAAAAACACCAAATCTCCTTCTTCCACTTCCTTAAGAGATATTGGTATTCCCTGAGTAGCCATATCTCGGGAAATTCTGGGTAATTCAATGTTTTCTTTTTTAAAGGCGGTACACACCAACCCGGAACAATCCATTCCAGCTTTGGTGGTTCCACCAAACTTATAACGGGTGCCTTCAAAAGTTTTGGCATAATCAATAATTTCCTGCTTCACTTTATACGGCGCTTCATCCCTATCTTCATAAAACAATTCGTTCGAACTCGGTTCTACCTTGCGTATTGGCGTTTTAGGAGTATTTGGAGCTCTGCCAATTCTTGAATGACTATTACTGCTGTTTTTTGATTTATGGTGGGCGGTCTGGGTAGTATGGGTAGTACCGCACGAAATAAGTAGTAAACTCAAGATCAAAAGGAGCGATAAATTTCTCATCATTGACAACTTTAAAATCATCTGTTAAAGATATGAAAATATATATATTATAAACTGTCGAATTATACGCATCAGGGTATTTTAAGGAAATGGAATTCCTTAATGCTTGCCAGAGATGGAATGATAAATCATTTGCGCGGTTTTTTCACTGGCTCCGCGTCCACCCAGAGCGTTCTCAAGATTATAATAATCCAAGAACATTTCATTGCGCTTTTGTGGATTTAAGATATTTTTCAGAGCTACTTCCAGCTCCTTTTTGTTGAAATCTTTTTGAATCAATTCGGTTACAACGGTTTTGTTCAGTATCAGATTTACGAGGGAAATATACTCTAGATTAATAACCCGCTTGGCAATCTCGTAGCTAATTCTGTTTCCCTTATAACACACCACTTGTGGCACTTTGAAAAGTGCAGTTTCTAGGGTAGCCGTGCCGGAAGTAACGAGCGCAGCATGGGCAATACTCAATAAATCATAGGTTTTATTGGAAACAAAGTGGACATTTTTCGTAGTGAGAAAAGTTTCGTAAAATGATTTTTCCTGGCTGGGCGCTCCAGCAATCACAAATTGGTATCCTCCGAAATTTTTGGCTACCGAAATCATTATTTCCAACATTTTTTTAATTTCCTGTTTTCGACTTCCGGGTAATAGCGCAATAACGGGTCGTTGATCGAGACCATTGTCTTTCTTAAAAACCTTTGGATTTACCTGTTTTCTATTATGAATGGCATCAATTAATGGATGGCCTACAAAGTGAACGGGAAAATTGTGTTTCTTCTCATAAAAATCTTTTTCAAAAGGAAGAATCACGTACATTTCATCTATATCCCTTTTTATTTCTTTTATCCTACCTTCTTTCCAGGCCCAAATCTGGGGAGAAATATAGTAATGTGTTCGGTAACCCTTTTCTCGGGCCCATTTTGCGATGCGTAGATTAAAACCTGGATAATCTATAAAAATAATAACATCCGGATTAAAGGTTTCAATGTCGTTTTTACAGAATTTTATATTTTTTAAGATGGTGCCCAAGTTCATGGCCACCTCCAGAAAACCCATAAAGGCGAGATCTCTATAATGCTTTACCTCTGTTCCGCCAGCAGCTTTCATCAAATCGCCACCCCAGAAGCGAAATTCCGCCTTAAGGTCTTCTTTTTTTAGGGCTTTTATTAGATTAGCTCCGTGTAAATCTCCCGAAGCCTCTCCCGCTATGAGGTAATATTTCATTCTTAAAAAGGTTGCAAGTTAGGGCTTTCAGGTTGGAGGTTACAAGTTCGGTCTAAATAGAACCTGAAACTTTAAACCTTAAACCAGAAACTATTTTAGTACGTTTTGTATTAAGATATCAAAAAAATCAGTTAAGGTCATTCCTGCTTCCCGAGCTTGTTTGGGGACAATACTTTCTTTTGACAGTCCAGGATTGGTATTTATTTCTAAAAAATAGGGTTTTCCTTTTTGGATAATAAAATCGCTTCTTGTGATACCTTTCATATTGAGCAGGCCGTAGATTCTTTTAGCTTCTTGTTGCAGCATTTCGGTTTCCTCTTCCGAAATTCGAGCTGGTGTAATTTCTTGTGATTTCCCCAAATACTTGGCGGCGTAATCGAAAAATTCATTTTCAGAGACTATTTCCGTAGGCGGTAGAGCGATGATTTCGCTTCCATTGTTGTAAACTCCTACTTGTACCTCGGTTCCATTGAGGGCAGTTTCTATAATTATTTCAGAATCCTCGGTAAAGGCCAAATCAATGGCAGGCATTAAATCTTCTATATTATGAACTTTGCTTATCCCAAAACTCGATCCTGAACGGTTAGGTTTTACGAAACATGGCAGGCCGGTTTTCAGGACGATTTGTTCCATATCTATTTCGTTACCCTTATTTATATAGAAGGAATTTGCGCAAAGCACGCCGAAACCTTTGAGAACTGATAAACAATCTCTTTTATTAAAGCTAAGTGCTGCCTGATAATATTCCGTACTGGTCTGGGGAATATCCAGCAACTTCCAATAGGCTTGGAGATATCCATCTTCTCCCGGAGTTCCATGAATGGTGTTGAAAATGGCATCTGAATGAATGGTTTCGGTACCGCTATTAAAACTAAAATCTGCCTTATTTACTGGGTGTTTCGTGCCGTCCTGGTCAACAAAAAACCATCCTGATTTTAGGATATGGATTGGATACACTTCATATTTATCTCTATTCAGTGAATTGCATACCACGGTACCACTACCTATAGAGATTTCGAATTCGCTGGAATACCCGCCCATTACCACTGCTATATGTTTCTTTCCCATATCAAAGGATTTTAAAAAATTCGATTGTAAAAGTATGAAAATATGTGATGAGTCTAGGGGTAATGAGAGGTGAGTTATGGGTTCTAAGTTAATAGAGAGAGGGTACAGGAGCCAAGAAACAAAATTTCATTCTATTATGAAATATTCTTAAAAATAATTTTTACAAATCCTTATCTTTTCATCACAAAATTGATTCTTGAAATGCTTTTCCTAACGGAATATTTTTTGGGATTTTATCCTATTTTATTTCTGTCACATTATGGACTTAATGTAGTTAAAATTTGATGTAATTTTTGATTCAAACAATTCTGTGCCGGAACAAGATAATATTGCGTACGTCCCGTTAGTAAAAAATATGGGGAGCCAAAGACAATATTTAATCGTGTTTTGCCATAGTCACAGCGTGAAAATTCGTCCAGGATTAAATCTCGGTAGCCTTTCAATGTCATAAAGAACTTGAAATCGTCTTAGGTTTCAATTTCAATTTCAATTTCGATTTCCAACAAGGGTCGGTGCAATTTCAACAAAAGACATTACCTTTGGGTCTTTAAATTTTTGGCGACAAAACAAAGAAGCTTATGACATTTTTTCGATTCATTTTTACCCGGACATTTATCAAGCAATTGATATTGGCGTTTTTAGCGATCATAGTTTTGGGATTTCTTATTCTATGGTGGCTTCGAATGACAACCAATCACAATGAGAAAATCGCCGTCCCGGATTTAGCGAAAATGACTTTGGATAAAGTAGAGGATAAGTTGGACGAAATGGATTTGAGATATGAAATTCTGGATTCTGCGAATTATAATCCAAATTATCCCAAATATTCGGTAATAGATCAGATTCCCAAACCTGGAAAATATGTAAAAGAAAACAGAAAGTTATATTTAACCCTTAATCCTTCCGGTTACAACAAAGTTGAGGTTCCAAATGTTTTGGGCCGCACTCGAAGACAAGCAGAACCTACACTTCTGGCTATGGGTTTTGAGATAGGGAAAATAAGTTACCGTCCGCATATTAGCGATAATGTGCTCGAGATGCGATATAATGGCGAAAAACTTGAACCGGGAACGTCTATTCAAAAAACTTCAGTTATTGACTTAATTGTCGGTGATCAATCCCTCAACCGACTTACCACCGATGACGGCTCTGATACAGACGATCAAGCCGTTCCAAATGAAGAAGAGCCCAATGATGAATTCTAAAGAAGATATTGAGGATGCTGGGGGAAGTGATGATCTTTATGAACATTATCGTTTTAAGGCAGATAAAGGGCAAGGCGCTCTTCGGGTAGATAAATACCTAATGAACCTGATTGAAAAGGCAACTCGGAACAAAATTCAAAAAGCTGCCGAATCAGGAAATATACACGTAAATGGTATTCCCGTAAAATCAAGTTATAAGGTTAAAGGCAACGATGTTGTAACTGTAATGTTTGAACATCCTCCTTACGAGTTTCTACTCGTTCCGGAAAACATTCCTCTGGATATTACCTACGAAGATGAGGCCGTGATTATCGTAAATAAGCCTGCCGGTATGGTAGTACATCCAGGTCACGGTAATTATAGTGGCACTCTTATAAATGCACTTACATATCACTTTGAGAATTTGCCGAACAACAGTAGCAATCGACCTGGGCTGGTGCATAGAATAGATAAGGATACGTCAGGTCTTTTGGTAATTGCCAAAACTGAGGAGGCTATGACTCATCTCGCCAGACAATTTTTTGATAAAAGCACGGAACGTGAATATGTGGCTTTGGTTTGGGGAAATGTGGAACAAGATGAAGGAACAATTGAAGGCAATATAGGAAGACATCCTAAAAATCGTTTGCAGAATACCGTATATGAAAACGATTTTGAAGAAAAAGGAAAGCCAGCAGTTACGCATTTTAAGGTTTTAGAACGGTTTGGATACGTTACGTTGGTTTCCTGCCGATTGGAAACCGGCCGCACCCATCAGATCCGTGTCCATATGAAACATATTGGACATACACTTTTTAACGACGAGCGATATGGTGGTGAAAAGATTTTAAAGGGAACCACCTTCACCAAATACAAACAGTTTGTAGAAAATTGTTTTAAGATTCTTCCTCGCCAGGCTCTGCACGCGCGCACTTTAGGATTTGTCCATCCTTTCTCGGAAGAGTATATGCGCTTTGAATGTCCCATACCTGACGATATGGAAGCTTGTCTTGAAAAATGGCGTAATTATTCACAACATATTATTGACGAATCTTAATTCATAAAAACTTACACACCCTGGGGTGTTATGTTTTCCTTCGGAACTATTTATACCGAATTATATTTGAATACGAACTTCTAAAAAAAATAGCCCTCACAGTTTTTGAAATCCATAAGGGCTAAGTTTTTATTCTTGGTTGAAGTAATTTTCAGAAATCTGATAACTTTTCAGAAACAAAGAGCGGTATGCCGCGCGCTATTAAAAGGGATAAGCGTTTTCCGCAATCACCTTTTCAGCAATCGTTTTGCGCAACTGTCCGATATTCGGCATATTTTGGTACTTAGTAAAACGTCTAAGTCCCATAAGCATCATTTTTTGCTCGTCACCCTCAGCAAAGGATAAAATAGCTTCCTTGGCTTTCATAGTTATGATATCCACCGCATGGTATAAATAGAGTTGGGACATCGCGATTTGCTCCTTTTGACTGTCCTTTCCAAAACGTTTTGCATTCTTTTCTGTTCTTAATATCGCACTTTCTGCCATATATATTTCAATGAGGATATCAGCCGCTGCCATTAGGGTTTGTTGGTGCTCCTCCAGCTCCGTTCCGTATTTTTGTACGGCACTTCCTGCTACCATCAAGAAAACCTTTTTTAATTTGGCAATCATATCCTTTTCTTCAGAGAACAATTCGGAATAATCTGGAATGTCGAAGGAGGGAATTCCTGTTAATTCTGAAGCTACCGCCTGGGCGGGATTCAACAAATCTACGTGTCCTTTCATTGCTTTTTTGACCAACATACCAACCGAGAGCATTCGGTTTATTTCGTTGGTTCCTTCATAAATACGAGTAATACGTGCGTCGCGCCAGGCTGATTCCATTGGAGTGTCTGCACTATAACCCATTCCTCCAAAAATTTGGATTCCTTCATCTGTACAATGCTGAATATCTTCAGAAATAGCAACTTTTAAGATAGAACATTCGATAGCGTATTCTTCCACTCCTTTTAGTTCAGCTTCCTGATGGCTGTTACCACCCTCGACTCTGAGAGCAATTCTATCTTCAATATTTTTTCCTGCTCTATAAGTGGCACTTTCATCGACATAGGCATTGGTCGCCATTTCGGCTAGCTTTAATTTTATTGCTCCAAAAGAAGAAATAGGAACATTAAATTGAAACCGTTCATTTGCATACTCAACGGATTTGGTAATTACCCTACGTTGTGCGTCAAGACCCGCGGCCGCTAGTTTTATACGTCCAATATTTAAAGCGTTCATGGCAATTTTAAAACCATCGCCTCGCCCGGCCAACATATTTTCTACGGGCACTTTTGTTTCATTAAAAAACACCTGGCGGGTAGAGGAGGAGTGGATTCCAAGTTTCTTTTCTTCCTCACCCATTGTAATTCCGTTCTCTGGATCATTTTCCACAATGAAACCAGTGATATATTTGTCATCTTCAATTCGGGCAAAAACAATCATTGTATGGCAAAATCCTGAATTGGAGATCCACATTTTCTGACCAGAAATTGAATAGTATTTTCCGTCTTCAGATAGCACTGCCTTTGTTTTGCCGCTGTTGGCATCGCTACCAGCCCCTGGTTCGGTTAATGCGTATGCCCCAAACCATTCTCCAGAGGCGAGTTTTGGGACATATTTCTTCTTTTGTTCCTCGGTACCATATAGGGTGATAGGCATGGTTCCAATACCGGTATGTGCTCCGAAAGCAGTGGCCAAAGAACCTGTTGCGCCAGAAATATAATCACACACCAACATGGTAGTGACGAATCCCATTCCAAGACCATCATATTCTTCGGGTACGGCAACGCCTAGTAGGCCTAGTTCGCCGATTTTTTTCATCATCTCCTCGGTTAGCGCGTAGTCATGGTGCTCAAATCTCTCTTTAAGGGGCCAAACTTCACGATCAATAAATTCCTTAACGGAATCACGCATCATTTTTTGTTCCTCCGTAAAATCTTCAGGAGTAAATACATCTTCGGCTTTTGTTTCTTTTACCAGGAATTGGCCACCGCGAAGGAGTTCGTTGTTTTTTGATTCAGTTGTGTTCATGTCTTTATTAATTAAAGTATTTTTCTTAGAAAAAAAGATAAGAGACTTTAAGGCTTCAAACCATTCTAAAAACCCATGGTCATTCTTTGCCGTTCTGCTATTTTATTTTCCAACTTTTTTAAAATGTATTCGTTTATATATTCTCTATGTTTAGCTATTAAGAATTGAGTTCCAAGTTCGAAAGATGAACTAATGGCCTAGTCTAAGAAGGAACTAAATGATTTATTTGTTCTCCCCAAGCCTTCGGCAATATTGCTAGGTATTGGGACAATTGAGAGCTTAAATCATAACGCTCGTGCTTCGGGAAGGTTAGGAGAATGTCAGAGATGTCGTTAGCTATTTCGGAACCTAATTGCCAAATCTTTAGATTCTTGTAATTATGTCTTTTTCGCATTTCCTCTTTTCTCTATTCTCTATTCTTTGGTCCACACTATTTCAAAAACTCATAAACTCCCGCAGCCCCTTGCCCGGTACCCACACACATCGTTACCATTCCATATTTTCCCTGTAGGTTTCGTTTGCGCATTTCGTCGAAAAGTTGAACGGATAGCTTGGTTCCTGTACAACCTAATGGATGGCCCAGTGCAATAGCCCCTCCGTTTACGTTTACTTTCTCTCGGTCTAAGCCAAGACCTTTGATAACGGCGACGGACTGTGAGGCGAATGCCTCGTTGAGTTCTATCAACTCCATTTGGTCCTGCTTTAATCCTGCTTGTTTCAATGCTTTCGGAATGGCATACATCGGTCCAATACCCATAATTTTTGGATCTACACCCACAGCGGTGTAGCTAACCATTCTGGCTATTGGTTCTAGATTCAATTCCTTTACCATTTCCTCACTCATAATTAAGGTGAAGGCTGCTCCATCGCTCATTTGAGAAGAGTTTCCAGCGGTGACTGTTCCTCCTGCAGCAAATACCGGCCGAAGTTTGGAAAGTGCTTCCATATTCGTACCCTTTCTTGGACCTTCATCTTTATCCACCGTATATTTTTCGGTAACCTTTTTTCCCGCGTCATTAACGAAGGTATGTTCCACTTCTATAGGAACTATTTGATCTTTAAAGCGGTTTTCTTCCTGTGCTTTTAATGCCCGCATCTGACTGGTGTAAGCAAATTCGTCTTGTTCTTCACGGGAGATATCATATTTTTTGGCTACTGCCTCGGCAGTAAGACCCATATTCCAATAGTAATCTTCCTTTCCGTCTTTGGCCAGCTTATAATCGGGCACGGGTTTATATCCACCCATTGGTATATAACTCATGCTCTCTGCTCCTCCGGCAATTATACAATCTGCCATTCCAGTTTGGATTTTGGCAGTGGCTATGGAAATAGTTTCCAATCCCGAGGCACAATACCGGTTTACGGTCATGCCAGGAACATCCACTATATCCAAGGCCATTAAGGAAATAAATCGGCCCATATTCATTCCCTGTTCTGCTTCCGGCATCGCATTCCCTACCATTACGTCGTCAATGCGTTTTTTGTCCAGTTGGGGTACTTCCTTTAAAATATATTTTATTGTTTCCGCAGCCAGTTCATCCGGTCTTTTAAAACGGAAAACTCCTCTTGGTGCCTTGCCCACGGCAGTTCGGTAACCTTTGACTATATATGCTGTTCTTTGTTTCATAACGTGTTATTTTTTTATCGAATAGAGTCTAGAATATAGACAGCTGGAATTTAGAATATTAATCATCCAGCTTATCAATAAAGGCTCCTATCATTTTTTGTAATTGTAATATTTTATCTTCCAATTTGTCGAATTTTACCTGATCTAAATATTCTTCGTTGTAAGCAACAATTAATTGGGTTTCCCATTCAAATGCCGAGCCCAAGCTATCTTCAAGACACTTTTTAAAATGATTATATGTGCTTTTGCTCGAACCTTCAGCAATATTTTAAGCAATTGAAACCAAACATTTGTTCATCTGACTAATCAAGTTATATCTTCCAAAATCAGGTAAAGTTCGTTTGAGCTTATAACTTAACCCAATTAGATTGATACTTTCTTGACAGATCTTTAACTTTTTAAAATTGTGCCGACTCATATCGAAAATAGTTAAATTGTTTTCGCTTTTGTCTAGCCTCTTTATTCTAGCGGTCTAACTTCTCTTCTAATTTCTGAGCGGCTTTCCTTTCTGAATCATATTCTGCAATCTTTCCAATGTTTTTCTTTCTCCGGCAAGGCTTAAGAATGCTTCTCTCTCCAGATCCAATAAATATTGTTCGCTTACATAACTTGCCTCACTTAAATTACCGCCGGCCATTACATAGGCCAATTTATTTGCGATTTTTTGGTCGTATTCGCTAATATAATTTCCGGCTACCATTTGGTCAGTGCCAACTAAGAACATTCCCAATGCCTGTTTTCCGAGAACTTTAATATCGGTTCGGGGGATTGGTTTGGTGTAGCCTTGGTCGGCCATAAATCGCGCTAGCTTTTTTGCTGTGGCGATTTGGCTATCTTGATTTACAACAACAATATCTTTTCCTTTTTGAAGAATTCCCAGGTCGTAGGCTTCATAGGCAGAAGTTGAAACCTTCGCCATTCCTATTGTTAAGAAATATTTTTGAAGAATGTTTAATTCTACATCGTCTTTTGAAAATGCATCGCTCGCTCTAAGGGTCATCTCCTTTGATCCACCCCCACCGGGAATAACGCCAACTCCAAATTCTACTAGACCTATATATGTTTCGGCTGCGGCCACTACTCTGTCTGCATGGAGGGAGAACTCGCAACCTCCACCCAATGTCATTGCGTGTGGAGCTACGATTACCGGAATAGAGGAGTAACGGATACGCATACTGGTATCTTGAAAATACTTGACAGCAGCATTCAATTCGTCATATTCTTGTTCTACTGCCATCATAAAGATCATTCCGATATTGGCACCTACGGAGAAATTTTTCCCGTTGTTGGCTATTACCAATCCATCAAAATTTTTCTCCGCTAAGTCTATAGCTTTGTTCACTCCCGACAGCACATCCGCTCCGATGCTGTTCATTTTGCTTCGGAATTCTACATTGAGAATTCCATCGCCCAAATCTTCCACCACAACTTCATTATTTTTAAAAACTTCGGAAGTTTTACGGATGTTATCCAGAATGATGAATGAATCCTGGCCAGGCACCTTTAAATGTTTTTTCTGGGAGATATTATAATAATAAGTATTTCCGTCCTTTATAGTGTAGAAAGAGTCGATTCCTGTTTCGAGCATTTCATTCACCCAAGGTGCAGGTTCTTTTCCTAAATCCTTTATAAGTTCGATTCCTTTTTTAACTCCAACAGCATCCCAGATTTCGAACGGACCCTGATCCCAACCAAAACCAGCTTTCATGGCGTCATCTATTTTGTATAAATCGTCCGTAATTTCCGGAATTCTTTTTGACACATAGGCGAACATAGCCCCGAAATTTTTTCGGTAAAATTCTCCGGCTTTATCATCTCCCGCAATCAAAATGGGGAAGCGATCGATTACATTATCTACAGATTTTGTTTTCTCTAAAGTCCCGAAAGAGGCCTTTTTACTATTCCTATAATCCAAAGTATCGAGATCCAGAGAAAGGATTTCGCTGCTGCCGTCGTCCTTTTTTATTTTTTATAAAACCCCTGTCCGCTCTTGCTTCCTAACCATTTGTTTGCCATCATGGTGTCAATAAATCCTGGGATTTGGAAGATTTCGTGTTCCTCATCGTCGGGGGCGTTTTCGTAAATCCCGTTTGCAACGTGTACCAAAGTATCTAGACCGACGACATCAACGGTTCTGAAGGTGGCGGATTTTGGACGGCCTATTACGGGACCGGTAAGTTTGTCTACGTCCCCAATTGTCAGTCCCATTTCTTTTACTAGATGAAAGAGACTTTGAATTCCGAAAATTCCAATTCTATTTCCTATAAATGCGGGAGTATCTTTTGCGATTACCGTGGTTTTTCCTAAAAACTTTTGTCCGTAATCATTTAAAAAATCCAAAACATCTTGCGAGGTTTTAGGTCCGGGAATAATCTCAAGAAGTTTTAAATATCGTGGTGGATTAAAAAAGTGCGTGCCACAGAAATGCTTTTGGAAATCTTCACTTCGGTCTTCGCTCATATATTTAATAGGAATTCCGGAAGTATTGGAAGTTATAAGGGTTCCGGGTTTTCTATGCTTGTCCAGATTTTCAAAAACCTGCTTTTTAATGTCAAGACGTTCAACCACTACTTCTATGATCCAATCCACATTTTTTACCTTGGAAATGTCGTCCTCTAGATTTCCTGTTGTTATGCGGTTTGCAAAATCCTTATGGTAGAGTGGGGCAGGGTTGCTTTTAATTGCCTTGGCCAAGTCTTGGTTGACAATCCTATTTCTTACTACCTTATCTTCTAAAGTAAGGCCTTTCTTCTTTTCGTCATCTGTAAGTTCACGGGGGACGATATCCAGCAATAAAACCTCCACCCCGATATTTGCAAAATGACAAGCAATACCGCTTCCCATAATTCCGGAACCGATGACGGCTACCTTATTAATTCTTCTTTTTGACATATTCTAAAATTAAATACTTGCCCGAAGACAAGTCAGTTGTGTTATTAGATTTTCAGTGTTTTATTCGGGACCGTAGATCTTTTTTGAGTTTATTAAATCGTTGATGGTATAAGCTACTTTCCGAAATGTTTGTAATTCTTGGGGATTCACATTTTTTTGTACTGCTTGATCAAATGCCAATACTACTTGTTTGGAAAATTCCCGCATCTCCTTTCCAAAAGGAGTTAAATGGATTAGAACACCACGTCCGTCTTCAGGGTTCGGTTTTCTTTCTATAAGACCCTTTTCTTCCATTGATTTTAGGGTCCGGGAAAGACTGGTGGCTTCAATTCCCATTTTTGGACCTAGAGTAGTGGAAGGGGTTCCGTTTTCTGGATCGATACTTATTAGGGCGAAACCCGTTGCCATCGTACTTCCCTTTTTTCCAGCTTCTTCATTGTACATTTTGGTTACACTCATCCAAGTGGACCGTAAAATATAATCAATGGTTTTTTCTTTAGTTGCTTTTTCTTCCATTGATACCAAAGATAGGAAAATTTATTATGCACGCATAGTAAATTGAACTGTTTTTTTTGGTTTCAGTTCTCAAATAATTATGGAGAGAAGTGGATAATTAACTAAAAGAATATGGAATTGGGGATATTAGTCTTCTTTGGGTTTAGAATAGTCCAATTTTCCATCCACTATTTTTGCGGGAGCGGTATATGGATGTTCGGTAGCTGTCTTGTCATTCATAATATGAAGAACTTTCCACCCTCTTACCTTCAGCGCATCGGAAATCATGGAACGGTGGCAGCTCCACCACACCGCCTCGGCGCACATTATGGCAGTACGTTTTTTTGCAGCAATCTTTTCTAAACGTTTTAAAGCTGCGGAAAATTCCTCAGTATCCATATAGTCGGCATAACCTCTGAATGAAGCTAATCTCCAAGCATCGTTTTTGGAATTTGGATCTACTTTTCTCCTTCCGCCCAAATCTCTCATATGATCGTATTCAAATCCATTTTCGGGCAGAGAAATCTCCATATTTTCCTTGTTGAATTGTGGAAACTTTCGGGAGCCAGGATAGGAGCGTACATCCATCAACAATTCAATGTCAAAGGATTTCAACATATGTAAAAACTCCTTCAATGGATGCGTAGAGTGACCAATAGTCCAGATGGTTTTCATTATTTAAGCGCATTAAACATCTAAAGTTATTAAATCTGAAATACAGATTCCGCTACCCTAGGCCGTTTAACGAAACTTTAATGCAAGGGAGGTAGTGAAAAGGAATTCCAATTAAAATAAAACTACCGATTAAGCTTACCAACTATTGATGCCCGTCTAAGCGCCATAAATTTTATCATACAAATCTTTGTACATTTCCTTGATTACCTTTCGCTTCATCTTCATGGTTGGGGTTAGTTGTCCTCCTTCGATACTCCACGGATCTGGAGTTAGTTCGAACTTCTTGATTTTCTCCCATTGGCCAAATCGCTCGTTGTAGAAATCTACTTCCTCCTGAATACGGTCGATTACCTGCTTATTTTTCACCAATTCTTTGTTGTCCGACGGTAAATTGTGGTTTTTTAGTTTTCCCCATTCCTTGATAAATTCAAAATCAGGTTGAATGAGCGCTGCCGGCATTTTTTCACCTTCGCCAACCACCATCATCTGTTCTATGAAACGCGATTGCTTCATGACATTTTCGATGGTTTGCGGAGCCACGTATTTTCCGCCGCTGGTTTTAAACATTTCCTTTTTACGATCGGTAATCTTTAAGAAACCTTCGCTGTCAATTTCACCTATATCTCCTGTGTGGAAATATCCACCTTCCATAACCTTTTCGGTCTCTTCATCATTTTTAAAATATCCCAACATTACTTGGGGACCCTTGACCAAAATCTCTCCGTCCTCTGCGATTTTTACTTCAGTTTCGCGAAGTGGTTTTCCTACAGTTCCAATTTTAAAACCGTGATTTCGCATGTCGTTTACAGATACCACTGGAGAGGTTTCTGTAAGTCCGTATCCTTCCATTACAGGAATTTGTCCTGCGTTGAATACACGCGCCAACCTTGGTTGAAGAGGTGCGCTACCAGAAGCAATTGCTTTTATGTTTCCTCCGAGTGCCTCTCTCCATTTACTGAAAATTAATTTATTTGCCAGTTTTAACTGGGTTTCGTACCACCAGCCATTTTGGCCGTAAGGTTCATACCTTAATCCTAAATCAATCGCCCAGAAGAAAAGTTTCTTTTTAATGCCGGTAAGTTCTCCACCTTTCGCATAAATTTTATCATATACTTTTTCTAGAACTCGCGGAACAGCAGTCATCACTTCTGGTTTCACCTCATTTAAATTCTGGCTTATCGTGTCTAGCGATTCGGCAAAATAAAGTTCTACACCACAATATTGATACATATAGTGAAGCATACGTTCGTATACGTGGCAAACGGGCAAAAAGCTCAATGCTTTAGACTTGCCCATAACGATTGGCAATCTTTCCGCACTGTATTTCGCATTGCTGCCAATGTTTTTATGTGAAAGCATTACACCTTTTGGTTTTCCGGTTGTTCCCGAAGTATAAATGAGGGTCGCAACATCATCCTCGTGAATGGCTTCTTTTCGCTTGTCCAATTCTGATTGGTTGCTTTCATCTTTTCCCATTTGCAAAACTTCCGACCAGTTTTTAGCTCCCTCAATTTTGTCGAAGGTATATACCTCCTTCAAAGAAGGAACGTTTGCTTTAATGGCCATCACTTTGTCATACACCTCTTTATCTGAAACAAAACAATAAATCGATTCACTATGATTTAAAACATATTCATACTCATCCTCCGAAATTGTAGGATAAATAGGTACATCCTGTGCCCCGGTTTGCATAATTGCTATATCGCAAATATTCCATTCCGTTCGGTTTGTCGACGAAATCAACGCTATTTTGTCATTAGGCTTAACCT
Organism: Aequorivita sp. H23M31; assembly: GCF_004022485.1. Taxonomy (GTDB): domain Bacteria; phylum Bacteroidota; class Bacteroidia; order Flavobacteriales; family Flavobacteriaceae; genus Aequorivita; species Aequorivita ciconiae. The sequence goes on along the minus strand of NZ_CP034951.1, from coordinate 1,654,904 downwards.
CCATTTTAATCAACGCTCGGCTGAGGGCATTCGCTTTGTCTATATATTCCTGAGTAGAGGTAGCCACCCATTTTCCCTCATATTTGGTAATCAGTGCTTTTTCCTGAGGATATTTCTCAAGTTGGTAATATGGAAAGTCGAAAAGTCGTTTTGGATCTGTCATGATTGTGATGTTAAGGAAGTGAAAATAACAATAATTTTTGAGGTTTTTGTCTTGAAATAAAAAGAAGGCATACCCACCGGATAAAAGTCCGAAAATACGGGGAAAGGATTTACAAAATTGAATACACTGAAGGCATAATCATAATTATATTTGAGGAAGAGGTACTCATTAATAGCAATAGGAATTTAGATGAATTTATAAGCAGTCTTTTTTGGTTATTCTCTTCCGTTCGGCCAATCTTATTCTTTTTTAATTTGTTCACTAATTCAAGAATAAATTTCGAGAATTTATTTAGCAAGGGTAAATATTTTTAATAAAAAATTTGCTATAAGTTTAGTAAGTTAAAAAAATCTAAAACTCATCGTTATTTTATTTTATTTATAATTATATTTGGCTCAGAGCTTTATGCTTTACTCCCCAATTGATTGGAACCCAGGAGCATATTGATGTTGTTGGGTTTCTTCTTCTTAAGTCCCCTCAGGTTTTCACGATTGGTCCTAGTTTTTAAATTAAAGACGTCTTTTTTCCAAAAGGAGAATATCATAAATATGCAAAACGGTCATAATAAGCTCATTGCTAAACTCCTTTCATTTTAATTTAGTAGTTTTAACAATCAACTACGGAAACTATTACTAATTGATGGTTTCACTTTCAACGAATACTAAATTAAAAATCAACTACAATGAAAATTTTTTCAAATCACATTTTGTATGCGGCTTCACTATTTTTCTTGATTGCTGCGTGTTCTTCTCCAAAAGAGAAAAATGATATAGGCGAACCCAATAATTCCATCCTAGAAGCTGGATTATTGAAATCTGGAGAATCGTATTCCATGAAGATCGATAGCATAGGCGATATTGATTGGTTCGCAGTTCCGGTATCGGGACAGGGGTATCTCGACGTGAGTGCCAGAAATATTCCAGATAATTTAAACTTTGTAGTACGTTTTGCCAATAAGGAGGAATGGAAATCACAAAAGGAAAACTGGATATCGGGTGAATTAGGATTGCCTGCAACTATAATTGTAAGTAAACCAGATACTATTTATTTTGCTTTTAAGGATAAGTATAACAAGAATTTCTCCGAAGAGGAAATTGTATTTAAGGCGGAATTCATAGAAGAGTTTGACGAGCACGAGCCAAATAATGAAGCCGATGGCGCCACAAGTGTGTCGACTGGGGAAATCGTGAAGTCAATCTTTTACCCAACTACAGATGTTGATTGGTTTAAAACCCAGGTCGATAGTTCGGGATATCTTATGGTTCAGGCTAGACAGGTTCCTGAAAATATAAACGTGGAGGTTCGTTTTGCCAAGAAAGCCGATGAATTTGGTAAGGTGGAATATATTAGCGGAGGCATGGGCCTTCCTGCCTCAATTCAGGTAAATACTCCAGGAGATTACTATATCCAATTAAAGGATAAATACAATAAGGAAATGTCGCGCGATATGGCGGAATGGAAGGTTGATTTTATAAAGGAGATGGATAAAACAGAGCCCAATAATAATTTTAAAGAAGCGTATAATTTAACCATAAACGACACCGTGCAAATAGCTATTTTTCCTCAGGGAGATAAGGATTATTTTACTTTCACTCCAAAAGCGAATTCCACACTCCGTATAGCAGTAGGTTTTCCCGCAGATTTCAGAGCTGAATTTCAGCTTTACGAGGAAGTGGATTTTGAACAAAAGCCAATCGATAAATGGAAAACCCTACCTGCCAAAATAGAGGTCAAGGCCAACCAAAAATATTACATCCAATTGCAAACCAAGTATGATAAGGCATTTTCACCAGAACCTTCTAAGTTTTCTGTAAGCCGAATTGATGGAAGACCGGGAGAAAAGGAAGATACGGAACAATAGAACCTATTAATTTTTTTCTATTCCTGGGGAATTGCTGTAATATTAAAATCTTGTTTTTATATAGAAAATTAAAAGCCGCAAAAAGCGGCTTTTATAAATTCAGATTTTATTTTTCTACCGACTACCGACTACCGACTACCGACTAACTTCGATCCACTCTCTAGCATTAACCAATGCCTGCACCCAAGGTGTAACAGCATCATCTTTTCTATCGTCTGGATAATATGCCCAGTTCCATGGAAAAATAGAGCGCTCCAAATGCGGCATCATTACCAAGTGGCGCCCGGTTTTGTCTGCCATCATTGCCGTGTTGAAATCGCTGCCATTAGGGCTCGCTGGCAATTTATCATAGGTATACTTTGCCACGATATCATAATGTGATTCGTCCATCGGGAAACTGAATTTTCCCTCACCGTGGGCGGACCAAATTCCCAAGGTGCTTCCGGCTAAAGATGAAAGCATTATGGAGTTGTTTTCTTGAATTTTTACCGAAGTGAAGACACATTCAAATTTGTTGGTTTTATTGTGAAGCATTTTCGGTTTCTCCTTATCCTCGGGATTTAAAAGTCCGAGTTCGATAAAGAGCTGGCAGCCATTACATACTCCCAACGATAGCGTATCATCCTTTGCAAAGAAATTTTCTAAGGCTTGTTTCGCCAATGGATTATATAGAAAAGCTCCAGCCCATCCTTTAGCGCTTCCCAAAACGTCGCTGTTACTAAATCCACCTACGGCAACTAAAAGCTTGATATCCTCTAAAGTTTCCCGGCCTTCTATTAAATCGGTCATATGCACATCCTTCACATCAAACCCGGCTAAGTGCATCATATAAGCCATTTCGCGCTCGCTATTACTTCCTTTTTCGCGAATAACGGCTGCTTTGATTCTATGAGGTCTCGACTGCGCTGGACCTGACATTGTTTGCTCGAAAGAAGTCGAGAGGTTGCCTGTAAAATTCTTAGGGAACTCGAACTTTAAAGGTTGTTTTTTATAGTTGTCAAATCGCTCATTTGCATAAACTTTTCCGCTTTGGTGAATATCCAGCAAGTATGAAGTTCTATACCAGGTATCACGCAAATCTGTAATGTTGAAATTGAAATCTTCGGAATTATTTTTTATTTTAAGTGTGTCGCTTTCGGTAACCGTTCCAATTTTCTGGAAATCGATGTGGTTTGAAGTCAGCATTTTTTCAACCGATCCATCATTTGAAGCTTGTATTACTATTCCACAGTTTTCAGCAAAAAGAAGCTTTACGGAATCCTTTTCACCTAAAGATGATACATCCAAATCTGCTCCCAGATTTAAATCGGCAAAGCACATTTCCAATAAAGTAGTAATTAAACCCCCTGAAGCTACATCGTGACCGGCAATAATCTTTTCATCAGCAATTAATTTCTGCAGAGTATTGAAAACCGTTTTCACATATTTCGCACTTTTCACGGTTGGTGCCTCGTTACCGATTCCGCTTAAAATTTGATTGAAAGAAGAACCGCCTAATTTAAAATCGTCTTGGGAAATGTTGATATAATATATACTGCCACCCCCAATACTATGGGACTTTTTAAGAACAGGTTCCACCACTTTTTTGATGTCATTACAATTCCCGGCAGCTGAAATAATGACCGTTCCGGGAGAAATGACCTCATCGTCTTTATAACGCTGTTTCATCGAAAGTGAATCTTTTCCTGTTGGAACATTTATTCCCAAATCGATGGCAAAGTCTGAAACTTCTTTTACGGCAGCGTATAAGCGAGCGTCTTCGCCTTCATTGTTTGCTGGCCACATCCAGTTTGCAGAAAGTGAAATACTTTTTAAACCGTCTTTCATCGGCGCCCAAACTATATTAGTCAGCGCTTCGGTAATTGCATTTCGCGAACCGATTGCAGGATCGATCAATGCAGTCAAAGGAGAATGTCCCAATGAAGTTGCCACCCCTTCCTTTCCCTTAAAGTCCAATGCCATTACCCCGCAATTATTAAGGGGCAACTGCAGTGGACCCACAGTTTGTTGCTTGGCAACACGACCGGTAACGCATCGATCGACTTTATTGGTAAGCCAGTCTTTGCAGGCAACCGCTTCCAATTGAAGCAGCTGCTCTAAGTATTCTTTTATTTTGGAATTATCATATTCTGGATTCTTATAACTTCGATCGACAGTCTTATCTCGCATAATAGTTTTCGGAGAACTGCCGAACATATCTTCCAAAGCAAAGTCCATAGGTTTTTCACCCTTTGCATTCTCAAAACAAAAACGTTTATCGCCGGTAACATGTCCCACTTCATACATTGGGGAGCGTTCCCGATCCGCAACGCGCTGGAGAATATCCATATTATCTTCGGCTATTATCAATCCCATCCGTTCCTGACTTTCGTTGCCCATTATTTCCTTTGCAGAGAGGGTTGGGTCGCCTACGGGAAGTTTATCAAGGGAAATCCTTCCGCCAGTATCTTCTACCAATTCGCTCAAGCAATTTAAATGTCCGCCAGCACCATGATCGTGAATGGAAACGATGGGATTATGATCCCTTTCCACCATTGCCCGAATGGCGTTGGCTGCCCGTTTTTGCATTTCGGGATTACTTCTTTGGATGGCATTGAGTTCAATTCCGCTATGGAATTCTCCCGTATCGGCCGAAGAAACTGCGGCGCCGCCCATACCAATTCTATAATTTTCTCCTCCTAGAACTACGATTTTATCTCCTTCAACAGGTTTCCCTTTAATGGCCTGGCTGGCTTTTCCATAACCAATTCCACCAGCCATCATTATAACTTTGTCATAGCCTAATTTTCTTTCCTTTGTCAGGCTGAGCTTGTCGAAGCTTTCTTGGTGCTCAAAAGTCAAAACCGATCCAGCAATTAAAGGTTGCCCGAATTTGTTTCCAAAATCTGAGGCTCCGTTGCTGGCTTTTATCAATATATCCAAAGGAGTTTGGTACAGCCATTGTCTTTCTTCCATTCCTTTTTCCCAAGGCCGGGCTTCATCCAAACGGGAGTAGGAAGTCATATATACCGCAGTTCCAGCCAATGGCAGCGATCCTTTTCCTCCGGCCAACCTATCACGGATTTCACCGCCACTGCCAGTTGCCGCCCCGTTAAAGGGTTCAACTGTGGTAGGAAAATTATGGGTTTCTGCTTTTAGTGAAATTACGCTCTCAAATTCCTTCTCTTCATACCAATCTGGTTTGTCCGCGGTTTTGGGTGCCCATTGCATCACTTTTGGACCTTTAATAAAGGCTACATTGTCTTTATATGCCGAAACGATATCATTCGGATTTACGGCGGAGGTTTTTTTAATTAATTTGAAAAGGGAGGAAGGCATTTCATGACCATCGATCTCAAACGTTCCGTTAAAAATCTTATGTCGGCAATGCTCACTGTTTACTTGGCTAAAACCGAAAACTTCACTATCCGTTAATTTTCTCCCGATTTTTGTGGACATATTTTCTAAATATTCCACTTCCTCCTCATTTAGGGCCAGCCCTTCTTTTAAATTGTATTCCGAAATGTTTTCAATCTCTAATATGCCTTCAGGAAAAATATTAATATCGAATATATTTTGGTTAAGCTCTGGAAACTTTTGCGAAAGCATATTGTCAAAATCCTGATTCTGGTCATTGTGCATTTCCTCAATTCGAATAATGCCTTCTATGCCCATATTTTGGGTTATTTCAACAGCATTTGTACTCCACGGAGTAATCATCGCGGCGCGGGGTCCGATAAAATAGTTGGAATGGACCGGCAACACAACGGATTGCGGAATCAAGGGTTGTCCCCCAAATAGCCATTGCAGTTTTTTTACGGTATCCTCTGTGAGATTGCCCTTAGTGTGAACGGCATAAACGGTGTTTTCGGCATTTCCAAAAAAGTGAATCATCCTGAACTTTCTTTAAAAATTATTGAGGTGCAAAGGTAACTTAATTCATAGAATATGGGCATCTGTTTGTACAGGTTGCTTGTAAGAATGGAACAATCTTTTGAGAGGTTCTCAAGCTTAAGAATGTCCGGAATGAAGTGAGAGAAGATTTTAAGAATTACAGAATCCTCTAGTCGCATTATCATTTGCGATTTTTAAACTATGGATTTATCGCCACATTGTCATTTTATTTTGCTCGTTTATTTATTCCTTCTCCTGAAATAATTGAAACAAAAAAACGGACCTCAAGAGAGATCCGCTTTGGTTCTTAGGATAGCTTATATTTATTGGACCATAATCTTTTTAACAACTCTTTTTTCCGCAGAGATAAGTTCCAACAAATATATACCTGTATCCAAATTTGATACATCTATCTTTTTTTCTGATGTATTGAAAGTATTGTGTAGAACCATTCTTCCAGAAACGTCGTAAACAGAATAATTATCTATTGGGAAGGATGTATTGTCGCTTACCCATATCATTTCTGAAGTAGGGTTGGGATATACGCTGATGTTATCCACAATAAAATCTTGAGCACCCATCATGTCCCAACGATCTTCCGCCATAGGGCCGCCCCAAATTATGGTGGCCAAATAAGGGTTGTCAATAAAGGGATTTCTGTTGCCATATATGGTTTCTAGATAAGGATTGCGCTGATCTTCAAAGTCACTTACCGGATCTTCAACATTCCATTGTAGGTATATTTGGAGCATTTGGGTGCCTCCCTGAAGGCTTCCAGTTCCATTCAAGGATGGCAGACATTGATTGCCATATCGGGTGTACATATACATCATCATACGGGCCACATCACCTTTCCACTCGTCACCGGGATAAAATGTGCTGTTATCAATGTTCCCGGCATTTCCTGAGCCCGCTGCCATTTTGCGATTTCCTCTATTGTTGTTCATTTGTTGATCCGCGGGTCTAAGATTATGAGGATCGGCCACAATGCCAGTTCTGCCATTGCTCGCATCACCCATAGAAGGATTTGCATTGGATCGAGCAAAAGTGTGTTCTCGATTATACTCGCAGTTTCCACCTCCAAATTTATTTTTGTTTCGAGTTCGGTCTGTGGTGCAATTACCATCTGTATCATTGTAACCATAGATCAACAGCACATTATTGCTGTTGTTGGGATCTTGGTCGGTTACTTTCATCGATTCTTTGGTATCACCATACGTAAAGGAAGTACTGGCATTATTTATTTTTTGCTGAAGTGCCATATAAAGTTCTTGCCCAGTTAATGTAAGATCAACATTATTATAGTACGGCTGTTGGGCGAATAAGGTTTGAAGGCAAATTAAAAAAATGAGGGTAATGGTTTTTTTCATTTTAAAATGATCTTTTGGTTAGTCGACAAGCTGATTATTTTTCTACTTTTTCCGCTTTTCTTAACAAAGAAATATAAAATCCGTCAAAACCGCTTTTACTTGGCAATATTTTTTCCTCCTTTAATAGTGAAAAGTCCTTTCCTTCTTCTCGGGCTAAAAAAGATTTTACCTGTTTTTCATTTTCGGACGGCAAAATAGAACAAGTGGCATAAACTAAATCTCCGCCAGGTTTTACCATGCGCGAATAAGAATCCAGCAGTTCCTTCTGGGTGTTGCGGATGCTGTCCAGGAATTCAGGCTGTAGTTTCCATTTGCTATCTGGATTTCTTTTTAGGACACCCAATCCGGAGCAAGGGGCATCGATCAAAACTTTATCCGCCTTTTCAGCTAGTTTTTTTATAACCTTGGTGGAATCTATTACTCTTGTTTCGATATTGAAAATATCATTTCTTCGGGCGCGGCGCTTTAATTCGTTCAATTTATTCTCATAAATATCCATTGCGATCAATTGTCCCTTGTTTTCCATCATTGTAGCAATATGGAGGCTCTTACCACCAGCGCCTGCACAAGCATCCACCACGCGCATCCCAGGTTTTGCGTCGAGCATCTCCGCAACTTTTTGGGATGACGCATCTTGCACCTCAAACAAGCCATTTTTAAAAGCATCCGTTATAAATACATTGGCGCGCTCTTTTAGTTTCAGTGCATTTGGATAACCAGGAATGGTTTCGGTTTCAATATTCAAATCGGCCAGTTCATTTTGGAGATTCTCGAGCGTAGTCTTTAAGGTATTGACACGAAGTACAACATCTGCCAATTGGTTTAACGCCGCAATTTCCTTGTCCCACTTTTTGCCCAGTTCTTTTTCACCTAGTTCATCCATCCAATCGGGAATGGATTCTCGATATTTCCTGATTTTTGAAAGTTCATCGAACCTACCTTTTATTCGGCGGGTGGGTGTGTCCTCAAATTGTTTCCAATCTGGGATTTTTATTCCGCTCAATGTTGCCCAAACGGCAAAAAGACGAAAAAGATTGGCGCGGTCAAAAGGTTCGCGCACTTCGGCAATTTCAGCATATAGTCGTTTCCACCTAACAATATCATAAGTTGTTTCCGCAATAAAACTCCGATCCCTGGAGCCCCAGCGTTTATCTAGTCTTAAAGTATGGCGTAGCACCTTGTCTGCCTGTTTTCCCTCGTTAAAAATTTGGTTAAGAGAGTCTATAGTTGCAAATACTAAATTTCGGTGTAGTTTCATTAGGTTATATTTAGCTTGGAAGCACTAATATTTTAGATTAAACTCTGTGTTGTCTTCTTATATTTAAAAGACTCCAGTTTTGCAAAAAACATTAGAGGGTGCAAAGGTATCTTTTTGAAACTGAATTAAAAGACAATTAGAATCACATTTTGAATTATAAATTAACAAGAAATAAAATCTAATTCTTATATAAAATTGAGCTATAAAAATTAAATTCCATCATTATCGGGTTTGGCCCTCATAATACTTCTAATTTATCTTTATTTTTACCTAAAACAAACTTCATGCGAATCCCCATTGGAAAGTTAACGGTGTTTTATCTAATACTAATAGCTTTTGCTTCCTGCAAAAAGAAAACCGAATTCCAGATTGACTCGGTACAAATCACTCCGGTGTTTGTGGATAGTTTGAATATTCGAGCGTTAGCTCCTCTTGATGAGAATCGTGTTTGGTTCGCCGCAAACAATGGGAAGGTGGGGCTTATCGATGGTGATATTCCAAAACTTGCGGTTATAAAATATTCTGATTCTCTATTGCATTTTCGCTCTATTGCTACCACCAAGGAAGCCGTATTTGTGCTCAGTATTGCAAGTCCTGCCGTTCTCTATAAAATTGGGTTCAATGGCACGGAGGCTACTAATATTGAAGAGGTTTATAAAGAAAGTGGCCCTGAAGTATTTTACGATTCTATGAAATTTTGGAATGAAAAGGAAGGAATTGCCATTGGAGATCCCATTGGAGGTTGCATGTTGGTTATAATTACTCGTGATGGTGGAAATACTTGGGAAAAAATCCCTTGTGAAAACTTGCCTAAAGTCGAAAAAGGTGAAGCTGCTTTTGCGGCAAGTAATTCTAATATCGCGATATACAAGGATAATGCCTGGGTTGTAACGGGCGGTAAAAATTCCCGGGTTATGCACTCGGGAGATAAAGGGAAAACCTGGGAAATATATGATACTCCAATTGTTAGTGGAAAGGCTATGACGGGAATTTTTACAGTTGACTTCTGGGACGCACAAAATGGAATAATCTTAGGTGGTGATTGGGAGGACAAGAATTCCAATGTAAAAAATAAAGCAATTACCACAAACGGTGGTAAATCCTGGAATTTAATCGCTGATGGGGAAGAGCCTGGGTATCAATCATCCGTTAAATATATGCCTTTTACTCAGGGCCAAGGTGTTGTATCGGTGGGGCCCAACGGAATATTTTTCAGTGGTAGCGGAGGGAAACATTGGAGAAAACTTTCAGATGAAGGATTTTTCGCAATTGAATTTGTAAATGATAGTTTGGCGTTTGCTTCAGGGAATAAAAAAATATCGAAACTTATTTTTCAGAAGGAAGAAAAATAGATAGGAGAGAGTTTTCTAAGAAATTAACAACACCTCATCAGAATGTATATCTAATGAAAGGAATCTGCCTCATTTCGTGGACAAATTTCTATGCAACATTTTTCCAGATATTACTTTTTCTGCAGCCAAGAATTTTCTAATAACATTGAGGAAAAAAGTTCTGAGACAGTGGTTCAAGATTACATCCGCTGCGAATTTCCCCATACTTTAGATGTTAAAGTTTTGGGATATTACTTGGATTTTAGAATTGAGATTGGCAAAACGTTGTAGTTCATTTTTCTTTTTTTTAACTTGACCCCAATATTAACTAAAACCCTTAATTATGAATAAGAGAATTACTTTTCTATTTTTCACGTTATTGGCTTTCACCTTTTCCTGGCAAGGATGGGCGCAAACCGGTAGCACCTGTGAAGACCCGGTGGTGGTCAGTAGCATGCCGTTTACGGTCACAGGAAACACCGCCGATTATGGCAGCAATTATTCGTCTTCAGACATACCACCAGTGGCACCTGGAGCAATTACGAATGGAACTTCGTACACCTTTTACTTAAATGGCGATGAGGCCGTTTACTCCTATACAGCCGGAGCAAATGGTTTTGTAGATATTAACCTAGAGGGAGTGGGATCTTACACGGGCCTATTTGCATTTATTGGCTGCCCATTTTCATCTACCGTTGGTTACCACGTAGGATCTGGGTCTGGTACCCGATCTATTCCTCAATTACCTGTAATTCAAGGAGAGACTTATTATATTGTTATTTCAACATGGGCGTCTCCGCAGAGTACGGCATATACACTTAGTATTACTGGTACTGATGTTGCTGATCCGCCAACCTGTCCTAGACCAACCGCTTTGACGGCTGCAAACCTTACACTGTCTCAAGCTGATATTTCTTGGACGGCTGGAGGTAATGAATCTTCTTGGAATGTTTCTTGGGGTCCTGTTGGTTATACTCCCGGTGATTCCGCAGAGATAGGATCAGAGGTTGCTTCTGTTACCAATTATCAAATTACTAACTTAATGGCTGGGACCGCTTATCATGTATATGTTCAAGCAGATTGTGGGTCTGGAGATTTGAGTTTTTGGTCCGGTCCGTTAAATATTTACACCGGACATTGTATTCCAACCACAACGGGTAATTCGGCTTATATAGAATCCGTTACTCTTATGGGTGGCGCTAACCAAGATGTTAATAATGCAAATACGGGACCTGGTGAAAATGGAAGTGGCTATAGCGACTTCTCAGAAGAGACCGTTATGGCCATTCCAGAAGGAACCATTGAATATTCTGTGGTACTTCAATCTGGCGAAACGGCAGGTTTAAAAATCTGGGTGGATTATAATAATGATCTTATTTTTGATGCTTCTGAAATGGTTTTCCAAAGCTCCAGTTATAATGGTTCTTATTCTGGTTCTTTCACTTTGCCTTCAAGTGCATCCGGAACTCTTAGAATGCGTATTGGTTCATCTTATACCCCAAGTGGAGGTCCAAATGGGCCTTGTTCGCACAGTGGTCAAGGAGAATATGAAGATTATTCAATTCAAATTATAGTACTGGATAGCTGCACAGAAGCAGTGGCAGGAACTGTAGTAGGTGATACCGAAATGATGGTGTGTGCAAATACAGCTTTCAGCATGTCGGTTACTGGCAATTCAGAACCAGCCGTTGGTTTAATACGTACTTGGCAATCCTCTCCAGCTGGAACTGGGACCTGGACAGATTTAGATGTATCCGCATCTACTATTACTATCCCTGGAATCGAGGATGCAACAGATTACCGCTACCACGTAGAGTGCTCTAATGGAGACATCGATAACTCAGAAGTCATTGCGGTAACAATAAACCCTAATGCTAATGAGTGCTATTGTATTCCAGAAGCTACGAACACAGCACGATATATTAATAACTTTTCTACATCTGGTGGAATTGAGAATATTTCCAACCTTGAAAGTGGTTTCTCACCAGGAGGATATGGAGATTTTTCTGATACTCAAACAGTGTCTCAGGCAGTTAACGAATCTGTTGCATTTGAAGCCGACGTCCTTGGTGGATCTGCTGGATTTAAAATTTGGGTAGACTGGAACCACGATGGAGCCTTTACTGCTGATGAGGTAGCGTATGCATCTACTTCCTATAATACCAGCCCTTCAGGATCTTTTGAAGTACCTGGTGGAGCCTTGGAAGGTGAAACAAGAATGCGGATTGTAAGCAATTGGAGTAGCTCTACTGGAAATACAGATCCGTGTGCTACAGCTTATACATTAGGTGAATTTGAGGATTATACGTTTAATGTGATTTTTCCAGATACATGTTCTGGAGAGCCAGAGGCAGGGACAGCAGCTGTAGATCCAGAAACTGGAAATGGAGGTACTACCTATACAGTAACTGCTACAGGTTATGAGAGCGCTACTAACTTATCTTTTCAATGGCAATCAAATACCAACGGTGAGGGATGGATTGATGAAGGTGGTGCCACAGAGTTTCATGTGCCGTTTACCGCCACTGCCCCATCCAATGTTGGAGATGAAGTTGAGTGGAGATTGGCTTTAACTTGTACAACCTCCGGGGAAACTGCCTATTCTGAAGTTGCAACTTTCACCGTTACCCTTGTGTACTGTAATGCTACAGTTTCTAGTGTTGAAGCAATAACCCGTGTAATCTTTGCTGGCATTGATAACAGTTCAGATGCTGCCAGTACTGTTCCTTATGAAGATTTTACAGCATTTACTGCTGAAGTAGAAGCCGGAGAAACATATAGTTTTGCGGCTGAAGGAAACACTAAAGGAAATTATACAAATTATTTTACTGTTTGGGTAGATTGGAACCACAACGGCGAGTTTGAAACAGAGGAGATGTATACAATTGGTTCAATAGTAAATTCGACAGGATCTGATGGACAACAGGCTATAAGTGATATTCTTGTTCCTGAAGATGCTGTTGCTGGTGAAACCCGTATGCGTGTAATCAAGAATTTCAACTCGGCCAGAACAAATCCTTGCGGATCAGCCTCTTTTGGTCAGATTGAGGATTATACAGTGAATGTTGCCGGTGGAGAAGAACCTTTCCCTAGTCCATATTGTAATATTGATGAAAGTGATGGTTCAGTGGTTGTTGAGGAAATTACTAAAGTTGAACTTGCTGGTACTACTATTACCAATGATAATTCAACTGACGTATTGATAGACAAGACAGACGTTATTGTAGATCTTATCTCCGGAAATACGTATAATCTTTCTGTTGAAGGAAATACTTATGGCGATTTCACAACAAATATCGTGGCATTCATCGACTGGAACCAAAATGGAATTTTGGATGATGAAGGTGAAGTTTACGAACTTGGGACCTTAGAGAATTCTAGCGGAAATGACGGAATTTCTGTATCCATGGATATCGAAGTACCATCCGGTGCTGTTCTAGGTGAAACCCGTATCAGAATTACCAAAACTTATTTTGACGAGTTATCTGATGCAATTGTTACTCCTTGCGGAATTCAGTTTGATCCCTTTGGAATGGGAACTGAGTCGGGATACGGACAGGCTTTGGACTTCACTTTAAATATCGAGGAAGGGGAAGGTCCTGATTGTGGTCAAGGAGATGATAGTAACAACTTTGAAAATGGATATAACATAACCGCTGGCGGTAGTTTTAGAAATGCCGACGACTTTATGGTATCTCCGGACAATACTTTGAATGTACGCTCAATTGTATTGAATATTCTGAGTCAAGGTCCTCTAACGTCTGTAGATATCAATTTCTATAACGATAACAATGGCGCTCCTGGAAGTACTGTAGTAGAGGCTGTAACTGGCCTTGTTCCTTACTCCCAAACTGTGATTGGAGGTGCCTTTGGCTTTGATGTTTATCAGGTAATGCTAGAGACTGATCTTGAATTTGAAGGAGGACCAAATGGAGCTACTTTCTGGATGCAACCGGTTGCAAATGGTGGTACAGCTTATTGGGAAGTAACCTCTGTTGGAACGCTTGGCGCACCAATCCACACTTCCGAAGCTGGAGGAGCTTGGATAAGTGACGAAGATGGAAATCAAGCTGTATTTAAACTTTACTGTACTGTAGTTGACCCACCACCGTTTGAGTGTAACTTCAACATTACCTCAACGGTAGAACCTATTACTAGAGTTCAAATTGCTAACGTTGATAATTCCTCGCCTGCTACCAGTACCGTAGTTCTAGAGGACTTTACAAGTATCGTAATTAATGCTGAAGAAGGAGCAACCCTAGAGGTAGCTTTGGAGGGGAATACAGCTGGCTCCTATACCAATTATTTCACTGTTTTCATTAACACTGATAGCGAGCAACCATGGCGTACGTTTGAAATGTTTGAAATTGGTTCAATTACAAATTCAACTGGTACAGATGGCCAACAGGCTACAGCTACTATAACTTTGCCTTCAAGTTTGACTGCCGGAGAACATTTACTGAGAGTAGTGAAGAATTATAATACTTCTCCATTATTCCCTTGTGCTTCCTACAGTTTTGGTCAGGGTGAGGATTATACTCTATTTATTGGAGAAATGGAAGACTGCTCAGGCACTCCTGATGCCGGTATTGCTTCTGTTAACCCAACCGAAGGAAATCCAAATAGCAGCTACACCGTTTCTGCTTCAGGATATTCAACTGGCAATGGATTGACCTACCAGTGGCAGTCCAATACAGATGGTGCTGGATGGATTGATGAGGGTGTTGCAGAAGATCATTATTCTTCTTACCAAGCAACAGCTCCTTCTGGCCTAGGTGTATCTGTAGAATGGAGATTAGAAGTAACTTGTTCTTTTTCACAAGAAACTTCCTATTCTGAAATTGCCACCTTTACTACTGCAGAGTCTATGATATACTGTACACCTGAGTTGGATTGTACAGATGGTGATATGATAACCAATGTTACTTTCCAAGAAATTGACAATACAACTTCTTGTAGTCCTAATGGTTATGGTGACTACACTGCAATGGAAGCAACCGTTCAGTCAGGTGGAACATACCCAATCTCCGTAAGTGTTGGAAACGGATGGGCCTACGAGTCAGTTTCTGTGTGGATCGATTTTGATTCCAACGGAACTTTTGATGAGGACGAATTCTTCTACATTGGAACAGGCAGTGCTCAGGCTTTAACTGGCAACATTGCTATTCCTGCCGGTACTACTGATGGAAATTATAGAATGAGGGTTCGTGTTGCCGCAGTAGGTGAAGCTTCCGCTACTTGGGATATGTCTTGTGACGAGGATCAAGGATATGGAGAAACTGAAGACTACACGGTTGTCGTAGATGGCGTTGTTGGAGTTCAGGATTATTCAAACTTGAATTTCTCTTACCATCCAAACCCAATGTCAGAAATTCTGAACATTTCTGCAAACCGAACTATTGAGTCTGTGTCTGCTTACAATGTATTAGGACAGCAGGTAATAAGCAATAAACAATTTGCTGATGGTAAAGTTGATGTATCCACTTTGCCTACCGGAACTTATATCTTCCGAGTTACTTTTGAAGGAGGACTTGAAGAGAATTTCAAGGTTCTAAAACAATAGTTGGTACTTAAGAAACACCAATTATAAGGTAGAAATAGCCGTTCCAAGTTTGGAGCGGCTATTTTTTTTTGATTTTTATTCTTTTGAGGATGGATAGGGATATTTTTTCCGAAAACTCTCAGTTGCTAAAACCAGATTTTGAGAGATTTAATTTTCGATTATATATCAGATATTCTATTTGATTGAAGCGAATCCGTGCACACCGGTCCAATGATGAGCATTTAGTAAGCTCTAGGATTATAGTTTATATAAGAAAATTAGTTCCTGCTCTTATACAAAACCTACTTCAGAAAATATTTTATTACTGGACATTTTCCAACAATTCTATTTTCTAAGAATTTTTTCAACGGCAATTAATACTACCTTGGTAATTAAGAAGTTCACACATTTTATTTTGGGAAGAAGGGGAATATTCTCTTGTCGTAAAGCTAACCAGTTTAATGAAAATGTTACCTTTCCTCACTTCCATATACCAATAGAAGAAAATAATACAGATAGGAAGATATAAACCAATTAGCTTTTTGCTTTAGTGAGAATTTTACAGTATCAATAATTACCGAACAGTCGCTGTATTTTCATCTTCATTTCTGGGAAGTAGGGTCTGAAGCAGAAGAGCAATGCCCATTACCACTGCACAACCCACTAAGTTCAACCAGAGATAAGGCATCAAATCGATATACCAGATATAAATAATGATGGCCTGGGTAATTAAAGCGGCAATAAAAACTGCCTTTCCGCGTACATAACGGATAAAAAAGGCTAAAAGGAAAATTCCTAAAACATTTCCATAAAAAATAGAACCAATAATATTTACCAATTGGATCAGATTATCAAATAAATGGGCGGTACAGGCTACTAAAATGGCTATTATTCCCCAAACCAAAGTAAACCCTCGCGAAGCAGCCACATAATGTTTTTCTCTTTTGTGAGGAACATTTCTTTTATACAGATCGATGGCCGTAGTGCTCCCGAGAGCATTAAGTTCTGACGCTGTCGAAGACATGGCTGCACTAAGTATTACAGCTAGCAACAGCCCAATCAAACCGCGCGGAAGGTTCGTTAGAATAAAATGGATAAACACATAATCCTTATCATTGGTCTCAGCTCCGGGATTGGCTTTTTTAATAAGTGCAACAGATTCTTCACGAAGTTGTTTTTCAGTCAAGTTAAGTTGCTCTATTTTTTGAATATATTCTTGCTTCTCTAAGTCTGTTGCGGCTTTAGAATAGTCAATTTGGGTAGCAATAAGTTGCTTGTCCGCCTCTTCTTTTTTAACTTCGAGATCATTATATTCCTCGGCATAAACAGATTGTTTTACATCTTTTACTGCCGATGGGTTAAAATGGAGTGGAGAACTGTTAAACTGATAAAAAACAAAAACCATAACTCCCACTAATAAAATGAAGAATTGCATAGGGACCTTTAGCAATCCATTCATTATCAATCCCATCTGACTCTGTTTTACGCTTCTTCCAGACAGGTATCGTTGAACTTGACTTTGGTCTGTTCCAAAATAGGAAAGTGCTAAAAATGTTCCACCTATTATTCCGCTCCAAAACGTGTACCTATTGTCAAAATCGAATGAAAAATCGAGAATATCCATTTTTCCATTTGCGCCAGCAATTTCGAGTGCTTTACTAAAGGTTATATCAAGGGGTAAATAGTTTAAAATCAAGAGGAAGGCAATTGTCATTCCCAGAAAAATGACCGCCATTTGTTGTTTTTGGGTTACACTCACTGCTTTTGTTCCTCCGCTTACCGTATATATTATTACCAGAACGCCAATAATGATATTTAGATAAACCAAATTCCAGCCGAGTACTGCAGACAGTATAATTGACGGTGCAAATATGGTTATGCCGCAAGCGAGCCCGCGTTGGATTAAAAACAATATTGCAGTTAAAGTCCGTGTTTTTTTATCAAAGCGGGTTTCAAGATATTCGTAGGCGGTGTAAACATTTAATTTATGGTAAATGGGAATAAAAACCATACAGATAATTACCATGGCAATAGGTAGCCCAAAGTAAAACTGGACAAATCCCATTCCGTCTTGGAACGCCTGCCCAGGAGTGGACAGAAAGGTAATTGCGCTAGCCTGTGTAGCCATAACGCTCAGGCCTATGGTCCACCAATTTGCAGTATTTCCACCCTTTAGATAATCCTCGGTATCCTTTTGTTGACGGGATTTCCAAGTGCCATATAGTACGATAAAAAGAAGGGTTCCGATTAATACAATCCAATCAATCTGCTGCATCTAGGTGAAATTTTGCATTAATAGATAAAACAAATAGATATAAACAGCATTTAGAAGAAGCACAATTGTAAAGCTCCATTTCCAGACAAATTTTTGGGATTGTTGATTCATATTTAAAATACTTCTAAGTTCTCGGGAATTCTATGCGGAACTTCGCGTAATTCTAGGATTAGTAATCTCTCACAGTACTATTGAGTATTCACAGATTTAACATTAAGGTTTTTAATTTGAAATTGAATTTTTTATAATCTCTTTATATTTATAATTATAAAAACATTCCTCAATCAGGACTTTATTTTGAACAGACCTCATAGGTTTCCAAAACCTGTAAGGTCTTATTGTTTCACAGTTTTCTCAATTTTTTAAAGCTTAAAAATACGGAATTTTTACCGCTTAAGTCCCATCGCTATCTTATTTCCCAATCGACAGCATATTGGCAAACAATCTATATGCTCCCGGAACGCCCGCGGGAAGTTCACGGAAAAAACTCAAACCTGTATAGATATAATAACCTTTTCCATATTTAGCCACCAGTAGAGCACCCTTTGTTTCAGGTTCTCCTCGGTCGTGCATTCCCAAGATGGGCGTGAATTCCTTCGACCATTCATTTGGAAAGTAAAGTCCACGTTCCTGTACCCATCCTTCAAAATCTTTTTGGGTTATTTTGTTGGGAGTGTTTAATAGTGGATTTTTGGGTGCAAGAAATGTAACTGCGGAAAATTCATCCGTAACGCGATCACGGGAAAGTTTAAGAGGGTAAGGGGCAATATTTTCTGTAACCAGAGCGTGGTTCGTATTGTATTGAACTATTAGCGTTCCTCCGTTTTCTACATATTTATTCAAAGTTTTCTGTGCAAAAGCAAGTTCCGGAACGGTGTTGTAGGCCCGAATTCCAATTACAACCGCATCAAATTTCTGAAGACTCTTTTCTGAAATATTCGTTGGGTCAAAAGTAGTTACGGAATATCCAATTTGTTTTAAACTTTCGGGTATAGCATCACCAGCGCCGTTTATATAGCCTATATTTTCTCCTTTTTTCTGAATGTCGATTTTTGCGACCTTTGCTTCCGAAGGCAATAAAATACTTTGATAGGGAATGTGTTCATAATCGATGGTTATCAATTCCTTATCAAAGGTTTCCTCACTGCCATCTAGTGTGATAAGGGTTTTTATAAATCCTTCACTTTCTCCTCTTGGGGGCGAAACTGTAAAATTGACGGTTTTTGTTTCGCCAGTTCGTTCTAGTTTAAAGGGCAAATTTGATGGCTCCACTTTCCATCCTTCTGGATGTTCGAGACTAACGTTTCCTGAAATATTACTTTTACCGGCCCGTACTATTACGTTAATATTCCTAGGGTCGTCATTAGCGAAAATCAGAACTTTTTCGGGGATAGAGGCGGTAACTTCAGGCAAAACTTCCAGCGGTCTATATACTTCACCGTTCACCGGATCATTGAACTTGTATATAACAGACTTGGTAAACGGAATAACGGCATTGCCAAACTGGATTTCAAAATCCAATTGTTCGAGGTGTGGAGTTTCTGGAAGGCCAATAAACTCTTCGGGTGCTACATACATTCCCAATGTTCCTTTTTCGTTTAACCAATAAGGAGACGAATAGGGCGGATTGTGCATTCCAGAATTCAACGTAATCTCAATCTTTTTATCTGCATTGAATGAAAGAACTTCTGATTTGTCCCAAATAATCTTTTTAGGACTGATTTGGTTTTTAGATGAAGACACACTGATCGACTTCAAAATCACTTCATTTTTACCGCGATTAACGGCTTCAATGTTAACTTTAAAATCTTCTTGGGGATTTACAGTATGCTGTTCTGAAATAGCTTCAAGGAAAATCCCGCTACAATCTAGAATTAATTGTTTTAATTGTTCCAACTTTATATTTTTCCAATGCTCGTCTTTTAGCTTTAAAATTAAAGGATAAGCTTTAAGCAGTTCTGGTAGCATTGTGGAGGGATCCTTAAAGTCGAAATCTTTCTCTAAAGGATTTAGAATTGCTCCAATTTCTGCGCCTCCTTCTAGCCGGTTCCATTCGGTATTTATACCATCAAAAAGATCATTGTCTTTGAGTTTGGAACCTTTAAGCAATTCCAGATATTCTGTTTCCGCGCCTCGAGAGCCGGTGCTTCCAAATCCCTGTGATTTATGCATACTTCTACTTAAAGAAGCAATTTCGCCGTTTGAGAGTCCGAGCAATGGAAAATAACTCCCAATTTCTACAGGAACAAGATTTGATTTATCCGCCTGCTGAAATTTCTCCTGACTTCCATAAAACCACCATGAGGTGTTGAAGAACAATCTTTTTGGTTCCCAAGTACCAAATTCTTTAACCGATTTCGGAAACTTTGCGACGTTCCCAGCATCCTTATAGGCTTCCATACTCAACATTGCCGACGCCGTATGATGTCCGTGAGTTGTTCCAGGACTGCGGTGGTCAAAACGATTTATAATGATGTCGGGTTTAAATTCTCTAATTACCCGAACCACATCACTTAACACATCATTTCTATTCCAAAATGTAAAAGTTTCATCTGGGTTCTTGCTATAACCAAAGTCGTTCGCGCGAGTAAAAAACTGTTTTCCTCCATCTATTTTTCGTGCTTCCAAAAGTTCTTCCGTACGAATTGCTCCCAAAAGTTCACGCAATTCAGGACCTATGAGATTTTGACCACCATCGCCACGAGTTATTGAAAGATAGGCAGTGTTGGCGTGAACATCATTGACCAAATATGAGATGAGACGTGTGTTCTCGTCATCAGGATGGGCTGCGATGTATAGAGCGGACCCAATAAAATTCAATTTTTGGAGGTTGTGGTATATTTCAGAAGAAGTTGGTTTTTTGGGTGCTTGAGCTGCAGCTACTGTTGTAATAAGTAGGAACAGAAAGTTTAAAAGGAAGGATTTTTGCATAAAATGAAATAGTTATTACACGGCAGAGCCACAAAGATACTTATTATGAGATAAAATTATTTTAGGCCAAACCTCTGAAAATAAGGGGACTTGTTATTTAGCGAATTTTAATTCCCAAAAATGAAGTTGAACCCTATTTAAATCAGTCGTGGGGAAGTTCCATTTTGTTTTTGTCAATCTCGGTAATGATTTCAGGAATTCTATCGGGTTTGATAATACTCACTCCTTTTTGCAACATCATACTATTGGGGTAGGTTATTACTTCGTTATCCTTAGTGTGTAGAATAATATGAAAAGTTTTTATATCCTCAATAAAACCTTCTGATGGTATCTCTTTGTCATGGATTTTGATGTAATCTCCAATTTTATAGGGAAATGTAAAAAACATTATCACTCCACTTGTTATGTTGCTGAGGATAGACCATTGAGCAAAGAAGGCAATCCCAATTACTGCAAATACCGAGGACATAAACACTCCTAAGTTTCTAAAATCCACTCCCCAAACGGTAATAAGCCCTAGAACAATTAGAAAGAAAACCGCAAAATCCACGTGTTTCATTATAAGGCCGGTACGGTGCTCTAGTCTTTCAACCTTTTTTGCGTAGTTGCGAATGGTCCGTCTTAGTATAATCCTAATCAGCAAAAGTAAAATAATCAATGCCGCAGATTGAACAAGTTGGGAAGTATATTCCGTTATGTTTTCCATATTCTTTTTTAGTTTAGACCTAAGGAATCTCTTAAAGACGCATATTCGTTCCGGTTTTTATTCCAATAATCCAATTTCATCCTTTTGATCTTGGTAGCCGTTGTAAGTAAGCGGAGCGTATCATTTTTAACCGAACCGTTTAACTCTTCCCATTTTTCTATTTCATACGGAAAGTTGTTCTTAAAGAAAAGCTTTAGTTGGCGTTGCAGATCGGGATAGTTTAGGGTATATACGGTTAAGGAATCACCTTGTTTCAGATTTGCAAAGGCATTGTGCTCCTTAGGCTCTATATGTCGAAATCGGATATATTCTAATGAAGGAATAACCTTTAAATCGCCAGTAGGCAATCCTTCGGGATTAATTCGAATTATATTCCACAGCTCATCTTCAAGCCAAGTTTTTGGTAGGATAAACTTTTGGTCGCCCTCACCTTCAAAGTATGAGTGTTCCTGTATTTCAAATTCCTTTTTATTATTGAGCTGTATATAAACCTGGCCGCACCATTCCTGAACACTGTTACTAAGTTTTATTGCGTGTCCAGTAGTGGAAATAGGGCTGAAAATGCTATTCATAATTGAATAGGGATAAATGCCGGTGTTAAAATTTTTAGTGAAATTCAGTTTTAATACAGAAATATTTTTTTCCGAAATCTGATTGGTTTTTACTTGGGCGTCGGGTGAAAAATCTTCCGTTACAAAGATTGTTACCGCAGTCCCTTCTCGGATTTCATTATAGCGTTCCTGTTTTAAATGGTAGGAAGTAATTTCAGCGTTACCCGAAAACCAGTAATCTTTAAATTCTTGGGATATGTTTCGCGGATTTTCAGTTTTTGAAAGTGTATTTTTGGGTAGGATAGTACTTAAGCTCTTCTTTTCTTCAGAAGAATTGCATCCATCTAGAACTAGCAACAGAATGAAAATGAATATAAATCGAAAACCGCCCATTAACCGAATTTCGTGCTAAAATACCAAAAAATCAACGGTCGGCAATGTCGTTTAAGGTTTTGTAAACAAGACGAATTGGAAGACCCATTACGTTAAAATAGCATCCTTCTATTTTTTCAATGCCTATATATCCAATCCACTCCTGAATGCCATAACTTCCAGCCTTGTCAAAGGGTCGGCAGGTTTTAATATAATATTCTATTTCTTCGGTAGTTAGAGTTCTGAACCAAACTTTCGTAACATCATTTATGGTTTTCTGAAAGTCTTTTAAGGTGAAACAAACCGAGGTGATAACCTCATGCATTTGACCGCTTAATTTATGGAGCATTTCTTGCGCATCTTGTTCATCTTTTGGTTTCCCGAGTGCTTCACCATCGAGCCATACAAGAGTATCACTGGTAATTAGGATTTCCTCTTTTTTTAAATCTGAAAATGCGGAAGCTTTGAGTTGGGAGATATAATCGGTTATTTCTGAATGTACAAGATGTGGGGGATAAGTTTCGTTTATAACCTTCACCTGAATCTGAAAGTCCAAATCCAGTTCTCTGAAAAATGTTTGTCGTCTGGGTGAAGCCGAAGCGAGTATTATATTGTAATTTTTAAGTTTTTCCCGAAGCATATGATGGGTTTTGAAATAATTGTTTAAATCACGAAAGTTTTAAGACATACGACTTAAGATGTGGGACGTGACTCTGTCTTTTTTCTAGGCTCCAGCTTCTAGCTTCTAGCGTTTTCTCCTTCTTTTCTCTTTTCTAGACCCTAAGTTCTTCCAAAACGCTGAAATTGTGGCGCACAAGCGCTTCCTAGCTTTTGCCTCCTCGTGGTCTCTTAGTGCTTGGTTCAAAATTCCTTTTTTTTGACTCTAGACCCTAGGCTTTAAATTCTCAATCCTTATTTCCTAATCCAAAAGCGCTATTTGAAACAACAGTATTGAGCAGATTCCCGTAAACATAATTATTTTTAGAACCATTGAAAGAAAGCCATACTCCTTTTTGGTTTTTGCTGTCCACGCCAAGACGCAAAAATAAAGTAAGGGAGCAACAATCGCGCAAAGAAAGTAAAGAAGTAAAATTTGTTGATTGTAAAGATATTGGTACATATAAAATACAACTCCCAATACCAATAATACACCCAGAATAAAGACGATAAGCGTGGTTCTTTTTCTTCCCAAGGCAATGGGAAGTGTATTCATCTCTCCTTTTTTGTCACCATTGATATCCTCTAAATCTTTTACTATTTCTCTAATAACATTGAGAAAAAATGCAAACAGGGCATAATCAAGGACAATACTGAATATTGTGGATTGGGTTGTTTGATTGGTAGGTGTAATGGCGGGCATCAAATCAAAGAGTCCGACAATAATGAGGCTCATGGCTACTAGAACTGAAATCAGGATGTTGCCGACCAGAATAATTCCCTTTAGATAAGAGGCATACAAATAGAGGAGAGCAGAGAAAACTATAAAAAGTGCAGCAAATGCCGGCTTTCCGATAATATTGGCAAGATAAAATCCGATTGCTACACCAACTACGTTTAATCCAATAAACAGATTATTAGCGCTTCTTTCGCTGACTTTCCTTCCAATCAATACCTTTTTGGGTTTGTTTATTTTGTCGATTTCTATGTCGTAAATATCATTTATGATATTTCCCGCCGCCGCTATGCAAAGTGTTGCAATTACCAACAGAGAAAAACCAAAACCATTTAAAGTTATATCAATCCCAAATGGTTTAAAAAGGCCGTATCTGATAAATACCTGCGCCAGCGCAATAAATATCAGGTTTTGGTAGCGGATGAGGTGAAGATACTTCAAGTTAAGAGGTTTAATTAATTCAGAATTCTGAATTGTTAATCATATTTAGCGCTTACTCCATTGGTTATCGCCCATTTTCCTTGAACTTTCATAACTTGTTCCAGGACATCGCGCACGCAGCCTTTACCGCCTTTTTTATGGGATACGTATTTGGAAATGGCCTTGATTTCCGGAACTGCATCCTGTGGGCAGGTAGGTAGTCCTACTTCTTGCATTATTTTAAAATCGGGCAAATCGTCGCCCATATAAAGCACATTTTCGGCTTTTAGATTGTTTGTTTTTAAATATTCCTCCAGGACTTGGGTTTTTTGGCTCGCGCCCAGGAAAATATCCTTGATTCCTAAATTTTGGAGCCTTACGCGCACTCCTTCATTGGTTCCACCAGAAATAACACATACTTTAAACCCTTTTTCCACCGCAGTTTTAAGAGCGTATCCATCCTTAACATTCATGGTACGGAACATTTCTCCTTCCGTAGTCACTTTTACGGTGCCATCAGTCAGCACTCCGTCCACGTCGAAAATAAAGGTGGTTATGTGTTTTAAGTATTCTTTGTAACTCATATAATCGATTTTTTTATCACCAACGAGAGACCTTTTTAATAATAGGATATTCGCTGGGGTCTATTACTTTTTTAATGCTTCGGTAAACTGTTCGTAAAACTTTTTATATTCAGGGTTTTCATTATCGAGTAAATGAAGATGTTTTTTTATAGTTTTAATATCATTTCGCCGCGCCGGACCGGTTTGTGCTTCTACTGGAGAAAGTGTTTCGATTTTTATGGCGGTTTCCAAAATCAATGGCTTTAATAGATTGAAGGAGAGGTCTTCTTTTTCCAAAATGTCGTGGCCAATTCCATATAAATAGTTAACGAAGTTATTAACGAAAACGGCTGCCAAATGCAATTTTTCTCTTTTTTCAGAAGAGATATTTACAACAGTGTTAGAGATAAGACTGCCCAATTTTCTGAGCAATTCCAAGTCTTCAGGAGTTTCAGCTTCATAGCAAACTGGAATATTTGAGAAGTCCACATCCCGTTTTTTAGAGAATGTCTGTAGCGGATAAAAAACCCCGCGTCTGTTCTTTTTTGAAAGATTTTCCATTGCCACCCCGCCAGAGGTATGAACAGTAAGCTTATTCTGAAAAGGAAGATCCTCGGAAAAAGGAGAAATAGCATCATCAGGAATTCCGATAATATAGATATCCGCATCCACAATTTCCGAAATTTTATCGGTGAATTGGATACCATCCAATGGAGAAAGAAAGTTGATGTAATTTCTATTGAAAACCTGTTTTATATTAATGCCATCAAGTTTGTTCAAGGCGTGGCACAGGTGATAATTAAGGTTTCCAAATCCCAAAAACACTACGTTTATCATAATGCGAAAGTAAGGTTTTTTAATTTTTCAACGGAATTCTTACCCGTAACAATTCTATTTTCCTTGTTTCTTTTTTAGTTTTACGCCGATTTTCAGGTCAGTTCTATTGTATAATGGGCTACTAGAAATTTCAGTACGTTCATAAACCAAAATAAATTAGATTTCTAGCGATTGGTAGATATTTAGTATTGATGTTTTAGATCGCCGTATGGGTAAAGATTTCAAGTTTTCCTCCTTGTAATTTTAGCATGTATCTTGTTATTGATTTTGGTAACTTTGCAGGAAAAAGGAAAATGATAGAACGCGAAATAAAATCTAGAGACGATGTTTCTCTATTGGTCCGCACATTTTACGCAAAAATCAGGCAGGATGAGCTTCTTGGACCTATTTTTAATGGAATAATTACCGATTGGGAAACCCATTTGGAATTGCTGACAGATTTCTGGGAAACCAACCTTTTCTTTAATAGAAAATACTTTGGAAACCCTATGCACGCACATGTTGAAGTGGACAATATGTGTGGTAATACTATTAATGAAATGCACTTTGGAACTTGGATCAACCTTTGGGTGCAGACCATTGACGAACTTTTTAATCCAAATGATGAAAGAGCGCAAGTGGCAAAAAACCGCGCACGCCATATGGGAACGTTCCTACACCTGAATATTTTCAACTCACGCACTTCGCCTCAGGAAAAATAATTGTTTTTGGAAATGGCCTTTTGGAGGTGGATATCGATTTCTACCGCTTGACCTCTTATTTGATGTTGCGAAATTTAAAGCTAAACTTTAAAAATAAATCCTCGTATCCAGTTATGTTTGAACTGTGTTTTTAATAGCTTAAATGGGCACAAATACCTAAATTTGCTTCAAAATTTTTTACAATGCTAAAAAAAGTAGCTTCTGTTCTTTTTTCTACCCGATTAACCGCTGTTCTCTTCCTAGTTTTTGCCGCTGCAATGGCAATAGGAACATTTTTGGACGCTTCCTCAGAAACCCCGCCAACCCCCTATACTAGAGAGTTAATATATAATGCATGGTGGTTTGAGGCTATAATGGGAATATTCGTTATAAACTTTATCGGCAATATATTTAGATATAATCTCCATAAGAGGAAAATGTGGGCTTCGCTAATGCTCCATCTCGCTTTGATTCTGGCGATATTTGGTGCATTTGTTACCCGATATATTGGTTTTGAAGGTGTAATGCATATCCGCGAAGGGCAAACTGAAAACTCCATTCTGTCTGAGGAAACTTATTTGGATGTTTTTATAGATGGAGATTATATGGTCGATGGCGTTCCGCAACGTCGAAAATTGAAGCCTAAAAAACTTAGGCTCTCTGAAAGGCTCAACAATGATTTTAAAATAAATACAGATTATAAGGGGCAGCCAGTAACCATTAAATTCAAAGAGTTTATTAAGGGGGCCACGGAAGGATTGACTCTGGATGAAACCGGAGACGAATATCTAAAAATTGTGGAATCCAGCGGTGGGGAAAGACATGACCATTGGGTGAAGGATGGAGAGGTTTCCAACATTCATAATATTTTATTTGCTGTTAACAAGCCAACAGAAGGTGCTATAAATATTTCCACTACGGCCGATGGGGAATACAAAATTTCCAGCCCATTTGAAGGAAATTATCTAAGGATGGCAGATCAAAAAGAAGGAACTGTTGCGGCAGATAGCGTTCAGGACTTTAATCTTCGATCGCTTTACCAACTTGGAGGAATTGGTTTTGTCGTGCCTGAAGAACTGACCAAAGGGAAATTTGGCGTAGTGAAGGCTAAACCAGGAGAATCTCATCAAGATGCTTTGGTTGTTGAAGTTTCGTCGAAGGATGAAACCAAAACCGTGGCGTTGCTAGGAGGTAAAGGTAGCGCGCCAAGTCCTACGGAAACTGAGGTGGGTGGATTAAAAGTATACATGAGCTATGGCTCTGAAAGTATCCCACTTCCTTTTAGCATTACATTAAACGAGTTTATCGCCGATAAATATCCAGGTACCGAAAAAGGGTATTCTTCTTTTAAGAGTAAGGTTACCGTAATAGACGAGGATAAAAGTCATTTTGATGCCGATATTTTTATGAACAACGTTCTTGATCATGATGGATATCGTTTCTTCCAATCTGGTTTCGATCCAGATGAAGGTGGGACTATTCTATCTGTAAACCACGACTGGTGGGGTACTTGGATTACATATATTGCTTATTTCTTCTTATATATAGGTCTTCTCGCCATATTATTCAGCAAGGATAGCCGTTTCGGAAAACTGGAAATTATGCTGGACCGCATAAAGCGTAAGAAAAAGAGTATGATTACTATTTTGGTGCTTCTTCTTGGTTTTTCCGGAATGGCACAACAACCCGAGTCCACATCACACGCTTCTCTGCCTAAGGAGCAGGTTGATTCCCTGATAATTGCAAATGCCGTAAGTAAAGAACACGCTGAAAAATTTGGGCATTTATTGATCCAGGACAACGGTCGGATGAAGCCAATCAATACGTTCGCCAGTGAGTTATTGAGAAAAGTTAGTCGCAGTGACCATTACAAAGGCCTAGACGCAGATCAGGTATTTATTTCGATGTCTGAATTTCCGCGACTCTGGGTTGAAGTTCCATTAATCGCCCTAAAAAGAGGTAATGATAGCATCCGTCACGTAGCCGGTGTTCCTGATGGCCAAAAAAACATATCTCTTCTAGATCTTTTTGATAATAAAGGAAATTATAAACTTGAACCCTATCTGGCAGCTGCCACGCGAACTACTACGCCCAATCAATATCAAAAAGATTTTATAAAAGCGCATGAAAATTTTTCATTATTAAATGCTGCTTTAAGTGGGAGTATATTAAAAATATTTCCCATTCCCGGCGATCCTGGGAATAAGTGGGTTTCTTATCCTGAATTGGGAGAGGTGAATATTACAGGTATGGACTCTCTCTATGCCAGAAATATTCTGCCCATGTATTTTGACAGTTTGAAAAAAGCTAGGGAATCTGGAGATTACACTCAAGCTGATGATTTTTTGGAGAGCATAACCAATTTCCAGAAAAAATATGGAGCCGAGATTATGCCTTCCGAAAATAAATTGGCAGCTGAAACTATTTACAATAAGGCAGATATATTTAATCGGTTGTATAAGTTATTTGGAATATTCGGTATTCTAATGTTCATTTTCATTATAGCCCAACTCTTTAGGGATAGAAAAATTCTTCGTATTCTAATAAGTGGTTCAAAAATATTAATGTGGATATTCTTCACTTTAATGACCCTAGGATTGGCCCTTCGCTGGTATGTAAGTGGTCATGCACCTTGGAGTGACGCCTACGAATCGGTGATTTACGTTGCTTGGGCCACTGTTTTCTTCGGACTATCCTTTGGCCGAAAAAGTGACCTAACGGTTGCCTCTACTGCTTTTGTTGGCGCGATTATTTTATGGGTTGCCCACGAAAATTGGTTAGATCCCTCTATTGCGAACCTTCAGCCAGTATTGGATAGCTATTGGTTGATGATTCATGTGGCGGTAATAGTAATGAGCTATGGTCCTTTTACCTTGGGAATGATTCTGGCAGCAATATCATTGTTACTAATGATATTTACCACGAGGAAGAATTACAGCAAGATGGAAATAAACATCAGTGAGCTTACGGTAATTACCGAAATGGCTCTTACAGCTGGATTGGTGTTATTGACCATCGGTAACTTCTTAGGCGGACAATGGGCGAACGAGAGTTGGGGCCGTTATTGGGGTTGGGATCCGAAAGAAACCTGGGCCTTGATAAGTATTATGGTTTACGCATTTGTAATTCACGCAAGATTGGTGCCCGGACTTCGAGGTCGTTGGACTTTTAATGTTTTTGCCCTGTTTTCCTACGCCTCAATTATGATGACGTATTTTGGTGTAAACTTTTATCTAAGTGGATTACATTCTTACGCCAGTGGAGATGCGCCGGCCACTCCGACCTTTGTTTGGTGGATTACATTGTTCGCGGTAATCCTGAGTGTTGTTGCATACTTCCGATATAAGAAGTATTATGGAAAAACGAAAAGGACTCGAAAGATTAAATAAGTTTTAGATAGGATTTCTTAATTTTAAGATGAATTCTTTTCAGCTTTAATTTTCAAATGAAGAAGGTTGAAACGTTAGAATGTTTGGACCTCTTTTCTTTACATATGTTTTTAGTTTCATCTCTAGTATAGCAAATCCCAGGATAGAAATGGAAATAAAAAACCCACGAACATTTTGGTATTCGTGGGCGATTATATTTTAAAATGATACTTCCTTAAAGTAATGCGTCAAGAGTCTTTTTTAGCATAGGATCTGATGGTCTTGGCGCATCTGCAGAAACTATATTTCCGTCGGGGTCGAGTAATATAAACCTTGGGATACCAAGTATTCCGTAATCCTTCACAAATTCTGAATTCCAGTTGTTATCCGCCATTAATTGCACACCTGCAAGAGATTTTTCCGTAACCATATTTTTCCACTTATCATAATCCTTTGGCTCGTCAATAGAAATACTAACAAATTCAATGTTTTTACTTTGATACTCTTTTTCTCTTTCTTTTAAAGCGGGAATTTCCCTTAAACATGGTCCACACCAAGTAGCCCAAACGTCTATATATACATATTTCCCTTTTAAATCTGCTAGGCTAGTTTTTCCACCTTTATGGTTTTCATAGTTGAAAGTAGGAGAGGCCTTTCCTTTAATAAGGGTCTGCAGTTTATTATAGCGGCCTGTAATTTCCATTAAGTTATCCGGATTGGGATTGGAATTCTTATAAATATTAAACGCTTCTTCCAGACTGTTATCTGGTTTTAGACCAAAATGAAGGTAATTGAACATTATTTTATCCTTAGCATACCCATCTGGCAAAGAGGAATTTACTTTTTTCATAAAAAGTAAAGTGTGTTCATTGTCTCCACTTTCATAAGTTTCTTCATTTACCAAGCGATTAAAATGTGCATCCAACATATTTTGATAAGCGAGTGAGTTACGAAAGGCAAGAGTATCTGCATAATTTATATCCTTTAAGGGATTATAAAAGTTGCTTTCCACTTGATAATCTTCTATTCCTGTAAGGTATCTATGTGCATCAACATAATTTTCAATATGGGTTGCTTTCAAATATTCATTTTCCTTTTGAGAGATTTTTTCAAAGTTTGGATTTTTAATTTTGTGGACTTTATAAAGACTATCCATAGCTTTCTGATTTGCATCCAGTTTTTTTATAAAGGTATCTTCATCTGAAGAATAAAGATCCTTATAGTCTATATGTGTTTCATTCCAAAGATATCTTTGGTTCAAATAATTGTTTTCAGTTGCAAGATCGCCAGAGAATTTTAAGGACTCGTCAAAATTATCTCCATCCATATTGATAGTTAAGTTTTTCCCTTTTTCCAAATAAATCTCAGTTTGTTCCCTGCCGGCATATAATTGATAAAAACCATCGCTATGTAAGTGTAAGGTATCTGAAAATGTTCGGTCTGCGGAAACTGGGATCTTTGTTTCCAACTTGTTCCCAGTAACCACGATGAAGTCCGCGGGACTATTTTCTAATGTACCATGAATAATAGAGTACGACGGTTCATTTTTATCGCAAGAAAGTAGGACGAGTGCCAAAAGTAAGAATGCTAAATATTTCATTTTTTTTAATGTTTTTCTTATTGTTTATGATGAATGTAACCTTTCTGAACTGAATAAAAGGGAACTAAAAAATATATAATGAATTTATAAAATTAGGAATCCCAATTTCAAAACTCCGCCATTAGTTTGTTAATTTTTTATTTCGTTTCTTTTTCAAAGAAAAGGTCCTTTTCCTAAGGTTTGGAAACCTTTTTTGAAAAGTTTGGTCAAGTCCGCCCTTTAAAATTCTTATTTTTGTAAAAATTTTATCTCAATGCAGGAAATACATTATATAAGTTCTGAAATACTAGATTTATCCAATATAAAGGAAATTTTGGAGAAGCATATGAAGTTGGCGCTTTCGGAAGAAGCCCAATTGAATATTAATAAATCCCGGGATTATCTGGTTAACAAAATGAAGGATAATGAAACCCCGGTATATGGTATCAACACTGGTTTTGGGTCGCTTTGCTATGTTAAAATTCCATCTGAGGGCATTTATAAATTACAGGAAAACCTTGTAATGTCCCACGCTTGTGGTACAGGAGATCTGGTGCCAAAACCAATTATAAAACTAATGCTCCTGCTGAAAATTCAGTCGCTGAGTTATGGATATAGTGGTGTGCAACTGGAAACCATAGAAAGACTAATTGATTTTTATAATAACGAGATACTTCCGGTTGTTTATACTCAAGGAAGTTTGGGAGCTTCAGGCGATTTGGCGCCCTTGGCCCACCTCTCTCTTCCTCTTTTAGGGAAAGGTGAAGTGTATTGGAGCGGGAAAAGAACGCCTTCGGAAAAAATATTGAAAAAGTTTGGTTGGGAGCCTATTACTTTAAAGGCCAAAGAAGGTCTCGCACTTCTTAATGGTACCCAGTTTATGACCGCTTATGGGGTACATTGTCTTTTAAAAAGCTATAAACTTTCCTATTTGGCCGATTTAATAGGAGCCATTTCTACCGATGCATTCGACTGTAATATGAGCCCTTTTAATCCTTTGGTCCACTTGATACGGCCTCACCGTGGACAGATAAAAACAGCGGAAAGATTTCGAGAATTCTTGCATGAAAGCGAAATTGGAAAATCCGAAAAGAAAAATGTTCAGGATCCATATTCTTTTAGGTGTATCCCACAAGTTCATGGTGCAACCAAAGACACTATCACTTTTGTGCATAAAACCTTTAAAACCGAAATGAACTCGGTTACGGATAATCCTAACATTTTTGTAAAGGATGATATGATTATTTCTGGGGGAAACTTTCACGGGCAGCCATTGGCTCTTGCTTTAGACTATCTTGCTATTGCAATGTGCGAATTGGGCAATATTTCCGAAAGAAGGACTTACCAATTGGTATCAGGATTAAGGGAGCTTCCAGCATTTCTTGTGAACAATCCCGGGCTGAACAGCGGTTTTATGATCCCTCAATATACCGCTGCAAGTATTGTAAGCCAGAATAAGCAATTTGCTACGCCATCGTCAGTCGATTCCATTGTTTCTTCAAACGGGCAGGAGGATCACGTTAGTATGGGTGCGAACGGTGCTACCAAGTGTTTAAAAGTAGTGGATAATATCGAAACCGTTTTGGCTATCGAATTAATGAATGCATCACAGGCATTGCGTTTTCGAGAACCTACAAAGACGTCTCCATTTTTGGAGACATTTCTAAAACCATATCGATCTATTGTTCCATTTATAGAGGAAGACCGTGTAATGGCAGATGACATTCATGCAAGCATTGCATTTTTATCTTCCTTGGATGTGGATCCTGAAATTATGTTTGAATAAGGAATCTTATTCTTTATATGTAAACAAAAAAAATCCCCAAGATTTCTCTCGGGATAGGTAATTTATCGGCTTTTCAACCGGCTAAGATTCAGTGGCCTTCTTCTGTTTTTTGATGCTTATTGTCAATTCGTCCTTATCTTCATCCAGATCCATTGAAATTGCATCTCCTTCGGTAAGTCCGCTGTTGATGATTTCTTCCGCTAGGGCATCCTCAATATATTTCTGGATGGCTCGGTTTAGAGGTCTTGCGCCATATTGCTTATCGAAGCCTTTTTCTGCGATAAAGTCTTTCGCTTTTTCTGAAAGATTTAGAGTATAGCCCAAATCTTTGATTCGCAGATAAAGTTTATCCAGCTCGATATCGATAATTTTATGGATATCCTCTTTTTCCAGAGCGTTGAAAACCATTACATCGTCAATTCGGTTCAGGAATTCTGGAGCAAAGGTCTTTTTCAGTGCGTTTTCGATAACACTCTTTGTGTAGGTTTCCTCTTGGCTCTTTTTCGCCGAAGTTCCAAAACCAACTCCTTGTCCAAAATCCTTGATCTGACGTGCTCCAATGTTGGAGGTCATTATGATTATGGTATTTCTGAAATCGATTTTTCTACCTAAACTATCAGTGAGAAATCCGTCATCCAATACCTGTAGCAACATATTGAAAACATCTGGGTGGGCTTTCTCAATTTCATCGAGCAGTACAACCGCATAAGGTTTTCTTCTTATTTTTTCGGTTAACTGACCGCCCTCTTCATACCCTACGTATCCCGGAGGTGCTCCAACTAAACGAGAGATAGCAAATTTCTCCATATACTCGCTCATATCAATACGAATGAGTGCATTATCCGAATCAAAAAGTTCTCGCGCCAAAACCTTAGCAAGTTGGGTTTTACCAACCCCTGTTTGACCTAGGAAAATAAATGATCCAATAGGTTTGTTCGGGTCCTTCAATCCAGCACGATTTCTTTGAATAGCCTTAACGACTTTAGCAACAGCTTCGTCCTGTCCAATTACTTTTCCTTTAATTCGGTCGGGGAGGGCAGCGAGTTTCTTGCTTTCAGTTTGGGCAATCCTATTTACTGGAATCCCTGTCATCATGGAAACAACCTCTGCAACATTTTCTTCGGTTACCGCTACCTTGTTCAGCTTAGAATCCGCCTCCCAGGTTGCCTGTTGTTCTGCCAGCTCTTTTTCAAGGTTTTTCTCATCATCCCGAAGTTTCGCCGCTTCTTCGTATTTCTGTTTTTTGACTACAGAATTTTTCAGCTCCCGTACTTCTTCAAGTTTGGCCTCTATTTTAAGAATCTTTTCCGGTACGTGAATGTTAGTGATATGGACCCTTGATCCCGCTTCATCCAGGGCATCAATAGCTTTGTCCGGTAGAAAGCGTTCCGTCATATATCGATTTGTAAGTTTGACACAAGCCAAAATCGCTTCATCGGTATATTCCACATTATGGTGGGTTTCATACTTATCCTTAATATTCATAAGTATTTCAACGGTTTCCTCTACACTCGTAGGTTCTACCAATACTTTTTGGAAACGTCTTTCCAGAGCACCATCCTTTTCAATATATTGACGGTATTCATCAAGTGTAGTAGCTCCTATACATTGAATTTCTCCCCTAGCAAGCGCGGGTTTGAACATGTTGGAAGCGTCAAGAGAGCCTGTAGCTCCACCTGCGCCCACGATGGTATGTATTTCATCTATAAAAAGAATGATATCATCGTTCTTTTCAAGTTCGTTCATTACAGCCTTCATTCGCTCCTCAAATTGGCCTCGGTATTTTGTACCTGCAACCAAACTGGCCAAATCTAAAGTAACAACGCGTTTGTCGTACAGAATTCGAGAGACTTTTCGTTGAATAATACGAAGAGCAAGACCTTCTGCAATGGCAGATTTACCTACTCCTGGCTCACCGATTAGCAGAGGATTGTTTTTCTTTCTTCGGCTTAAAATCTGGGATACGCGTTGGATTTCGTTTTCTCTTCCCACAACCGGATCAAGTTTTCCTTCTTCCGCGAGGGAAGTAAGGTCTCTTCCAAAATTATCGAGTACGGGAGTTTTCGATTTCTTGTTTGTTTTGGAGGTGCCTCCCATAAACAGATTTTCCTTTCCTGCATCACCCGCAGATGTATCGTCATCGTTTGAAAAGGATTCGGCACTAGGAGATTCTATATAGTCGTCGTCATTGGTTATCATAAGTTTAAATTGGTCTTTAACCGCATCATAATCAATCTTCATTTTGTTCAACAGTTTGGTCGTAGGGTCGTTTTCATTCCGCAAAATACATAAAAGTAAATGTGCGGTATTAATCGAGGTGCTTTGAAAAAGCTTCGCTTCCAAAAATGTGGTCTTTAAAGCTCTTTCTGCCTGCCGAGTAAGGTGGAGGTTTTTTTTCTCATTGGTCGTGGTTAACACTGCGGAATTGGCGGGGCTCAAAATCTCTACTTTTCTGCGCAAATGGTTTAGATCTATCGCAAGTGCGTTTAAAATTGTTACCGCCTTCCCACTGCCATCCCTTAAAAGTCCCAGCATTAAGTGTTCCGTGCCAATAAAATCATGACCC
Source organism: Aequorivita sp. H23M31 (assembly GCF_004022485.1). Classification (GTDB taxonomy): domain Bacteria; phylum Bacteroidota; class Bacteroidia; order Flavobacteriales; family Flavobacteriaceae; genus Aequorivita; species Aequorivita ciconiae. The sequence continues at coordinate 1,619,479 of NZ_CP034951.1, read as the reverse complement.
AAACGGAGTGCTTCTTCCTTGCTATAGGCAATTACGTCTTTTACTCTTGGTGAAAAATTATCATCCATGTTTTAATTTCCTTTCTTTCATTAAACTACTAAATTACCCAAATTAGGTCAAAAACCATTCCTATTTCAGATCAATTTAGTAAAAGGACGAAAAGTAAACGGTAATTCAAAGCGTTAAGGCCTATACTTATCAACGATTGCACCGCTATGTTTTGTTAATAAATAGGTAATTTTGAACCCTAAAAACCCGCGTAAAACCTACTGAAATATGTATCTTGCTCCTTAATATATTAATGATTAATAAACCTATATTTTTATGGCTGAAGGAGAAAGATTAATTCCCATAAACATTGAAGATGAGATGAAATCGGCATACATTGATTATTCAATGTCCGTCATTGTGTCACGAGCTTTGCCAGATGTTCGTGATGGTATGAAGCCCGTACATCGACGGGTCTTGTTTGGAATGCACGAATTGGGAATTAGGGCCACAGGCGCACATAAAAAATCAGCGAGAATTGTTGGGGAAGTTTTAGGTAAATATCACCCGCACGGTGATACTTCCGTTTATGATGCCATGGTGAGAATGGCCCAAGAATGGAGTTTGAGATATATGCTTATCGACGGGCAAGGTAACTTTGGTTCGGTGGATGGAGATTCGCCTGCAGCAATGCGATATACAGAGGCGCGCATGCAGAAGATTTCAGAGGATATGTTGGCCGATATTGATAAAGATACCGTAGATCACCAACTTAATTTTGATGATACTTTAAATGAACCAACAGTTCTGCCCACGCGAATTCCAGGACTTCTAATAAATGGAGCGAGTGGAATCGCCGTTGGTATGGCAACGAATATGCCTCCCCATAACCTTACGGAAGTGGTGAATGGAATAATCGCTTACATTGATGATAATGATATTGATGTTGATGGACTGATGCAATACATCAAAGCACCCGACTTTCCCACGGGTGGAATTATTTATGGCTATGAAGGAGTCCGTGAAGCCTTTAAAACGGGACGAGGACGGGTGGTAATGCGCGCCAAAGCTTCTTTTGAAGTGGTAAACGGGCGCGAATGTATTATAGTTACCGAAATTCCATATCAGGTAAACAAGGCTGAAATGATCAAGAAAACAGCCGATCTGGTCAATGAAAAGAAAATAGAGGGTATATCAAATATTCGCGATGAGAGTGATAGAAAGGGAATGCGCATTGTCTATATTCTGAAAAGAGATGCAATCCCAAACATTGTTCTCAACACTTTATATAAATATACCGCACTTCAATCCAGTTTTAGCGTAAACAACATTGCCTTGGTTAATGGAAGGCCGCAAATGTTGAATCTAAAGGATCTGATCCATTATTTTGTAGAGCACAGACACGAAGTTGTAGTGCGCCGAACAGAATATTTACTGCGAAAGGCGGAGGAGCGCGCGCATATTTTGGAAGGTTTGATTATAGCTTCGGATAATATTGATGAGGTAATTCGTCTAATCCGTGCGTCTTCCAATGCGGATGAGGCGCGACAAAAACTTATTGAAGCTTTCAGTTTATCCGAGATCCAGGCGAAGGCAATTGTCGAGATGCGTTTGCGTCAGTTAACAGGCCTAGAACAGGATAAGCTGCGAACAGAATATGAGGAGTTGATGAAAACCATCGAGGATTATAAAGAAATTCTTGCCAGTTTTGAAAGAAGAATGGAAATTATTAAGGATGAACTTGCAGAAGTTCGTAGCAAGTATGGTGATGAGCGTCGCTCAACTATAGAATATGCCGGAGGGGATGTGAGTATTACAGATCTTATTGCAGATGAACAGGTTGTAATTACTATTTCGCACGCTGGTTATATAAAAAGAACTTCTCTTACTGAATATAAAACCCAAGCGAGAGGAGGAGTGGGTCAAAAAGCTTCGGCTACCAGAAATGAGGACTTTCTTGAGCATCTTTTTGTGGGGACAAACCATCAGTATATGCTATTCTTCACCCAAAAAGGAAAATGTTTCTGGATGCGGGTTTTCGAAATCCCTGAGGGAACAAGAACTTCAAAAGGTCGGGCAATTCAGAATTTGATAAATATTGAACCGGACGATAGCGTTAAAGCTTTTATTAATACCCAGGATTTAAAAGATGAAGAATATATAAACAGTCATTATGTAATTATGGCCACCAAAAAGGGCCAAGTTAAAAAGACTTCCCTTGAGCAGTATTCCCGCCCAAGAACAAACGGGATCAATGCCATAACCATTAGAGAAGATGACGAATTGCTGGAGGCAAAACTTACAACTGGAGACAGCCAGGTAATGCTTGCTGTGAGGTCTGGGAAGGCTATACGTTTTGAGGAAGAGAAAACAAGGCCTATGGGAAGAAATGCTTCAGGAGTAAGAGGAATAACTCTTGCAAATGAAAAGGATGAGGTAATAGGAATGATCGCAGTCAATGATGCCCAATCGGACGTTCTTGTAGTGTCTGAAAATGGATATGGTAAAAGGTCTTCAATCGAGGATTATCGTGTAACCAATCGGGGCGGTAAAGGTGTGAAAACTATTAACGTAACCGAAAAGACAGGTAAACTCGTTGCCATTAAAAATGTTACGGATGACGATGATTTGATGATTATCAACAAATCTGGGATTGCCATTAGAATGGCTGTTTCGACCCTGAGGGTTATGGGTCGCGCCACTCAAGGTGTTCGGCTGATAAAGGTAAGGGAGGATGATGCCATTGCCGCAGTTGCAAAAGCGATGAAAGATGAAGAAGAAGCTGTTCTGGATCAAGAGATTGAAAATGATATAGAAAATAATGGCACTATTCTTGACTCCAACGACGAAGAAACTGAAAATAACGAATAAAGCAGTAAGAATGATACCTCCACTTATTATCTTTGAATTAAGATGAATTATAAATAAGAGGATTATTTTTACCTTTAGAAAAACAAAAATTATTAAACAAATGAAAAAACGAGTTTTAATAGCCGGATTGGCACTTGTAACCGCTGTTTCCTTTGGACAAAAAAAGGAAATCAAAAAAGCTGAAAAAGCCATAAAGTCCAGTCAATTTAATGAGGCATTAAAGTATTTGGATGAAGCGGAACCGCAATTAGGGACCGTGGATAATCAGATGAAAGCCCAATTTTATGCCACCCGAGGTGAAGCGATTCTGGGTGCTGCCAATAAAAATCACAAGAAGTTATTGGCTGCCGCCGAAGCCTTCCAAACAGCAATTTCCTTAAATCCAAAGATTAATATGGAGTTCGAAACAGCGCTCCAAAACCTCCGAGTTGATATTATTAATGCTGCGATGGATGATCAAAACGCACAAAATTATACACCCGCTACAGAAAAATTGTACGCACTTTATTTAGTGTCACAAGATCCAGGCGATTTATATTTTGCTGCCGGTAACGCCGTTAACGGTCATGATTATGATACTGCTTTAAAGTATTATCAAATGCTTTTAGACCAAGGATATACTGGAATAGAAGAACAATTTGTTGCAACTGATAAGGTTTCTGGTGAGGAAAAAGCTTTTGGGAGCAAGAACCTACGCGATCTTGCCGTAAAAAGTGGGGAATATATAAAACCACAGATGAAGAAAACCGACTCAAGAAAAGGGGAGATTTTACGAAATATGACCCTTATATATATTGAGGAAGGAAATACGGAAAAGGCAAGTGACCTGATGAAAGCTGCTCGTGCCGAAAGCCCAGATGATATTCAACTTATGCGAGCAGATGCATATATGAGTTATAAAATGGGCGACGTAGAGCGATATAATGAAATCCTAAATCAAATAGTTGCTTCAGATCCCAACAATCCCGAGATTTATTTTAATTTGGGCGTTGCTGCGGGCGAAATGGGGAATAATGAAAAAGCGGTTCAGTATTATAAAAAAGCTCTTGAATTAAAACCAGATTATGAGGGAGCCTTGATCAATATTTCAGTATTGAAATTGGCGGCAGAGGATAAGTTAGTAGAGGAAATGAATAGCTTAGGGAACTCCGCTGCGGATAATAAAAGATACGATCAGTTGAAAATGGAACGTCAAAAAATCCAAAAAGAAGCTTTACCTTATTTGGAAAGATCGTTTAAAATTAACCCAAACAATGGAGAAGTTGTCCGAACGCTAATGAATATCTATGGTCAATTAGGTGATGATGCCAAATATCAAGATATGAAAGCCAGGTTCGATAAATTTAAAGAGCAAGAATAATCAAAACAAAAATCCCTCGAAAATTTCGAGGGATTTTTGTTTTAAGATACTTCGGATATTACCTTTCTGAGTCGTTTTAGATTGATCGCTTAAATAATTCTCTTTATCACTCTCAATCTGTGCGTATGCTGGCGTAGATCATAATTAAAGATTCCACTGTGATCTAGTCTATCTATTCTTACTTTTCCGTGGGCATGGATTATATAGTTATCTTCCATTATAATACCCACATGGGTTATTTTACCTTCCTCGTTATCAAAAAACGCCAAATCCCCAGGTTCACTTTCCTCAATAAAACTTAAAGCTTCACCTTGTGTTGCTTGTTGACTAGCATCGCGGAACAGTTTATGTCCATTCAGCTTGTAAACCATTTGGGTAAATCCGCTACAATCAATTCCAAATGGACTTTTTCCGCCCCACAAATAAGGCGTGTTTAAATAGGATATAGCGGTTTCTATTAAATGAATTTTCGGAAGTAATCCCGAAATTGCTTTCCCTTCAAATCTATGATTTAGAGTATTCGCAGCTGAGATGCTGCTTCCTAAACAAATGGAAATTAAGTGCTGATTTTCACTAGTAATAAAATCCACAATGTCCGTGGATAACCTTAGTGGTTTTTTTTCGAGTTGCTCGTAGGTTTCCTCACTAATGATTACGAATTGTTTATTATCCAACCAACCTTCATAGCCATCAAAAGATAAACGGACATAGCTCCATTTTTTTCGTTTTTCCAAAACTTTAAAATGTTCACCATAAAGCAGTTGGCTTACCATTTCGCTTAGGTCGCTGGACTCAGCACGAAGTGGGACAATGCTTAGGTTACAAATGCCGTATTCCATTCAGGTCGATTCAAGGTTTCCGCGAAGGAATTAGATTTTTTCAATTACCATAGCGGAAGCACCACCACCACCATTACAGATTGCGGCTGCTCCTATTTTAGCATCGTTCTGTTTTAGTACATTTAGAAGTGTAATAACAATACGAGCTCCGCTGCAACCAAGTGGATGGCCCAAAGAAACTGCACCCCCATTAACGTTTACATTACTGTCGTCCAAGTTTAGAATTTTCATATTTGCCAATCCCACCACGGCAAATGCTTCATTAAATTCAAAATAATCTACATCCTTAATATCAACGCCAGCTTTTCCAAGTGCTTTTGGCAACGCTTTTGCAGGGGCTGTGGTAAACCATTCTGGTTCTTGTGCAGCATCGGCAAATCCTTTTATATATGCTAATGGAGCGAGTCCCAGTTCTTTTGCTTTTGCTTCACTCATCAAAACCAATGCAGCTGCCCCATCGTTGATAGTAGAAGAGTTCGCGGCAGTTACCGTTCCGTCCTTTGTAAATGCAGGTCTTAATGATGATATTTTGTCCATCCTAACATTCTTAAATTCCTCATCCTCCGAAACGATAACAGGTTCACCTCGCCTTTGTGGCACTTCAACGGGAACTACTTCTTCTTTAAACTTACCGTCTGCCCAAGCTTTTGCAGAGCGTTCATAAGATTGTATGGCGAAAGCATCCTGCTCTTCTCGTGAAAATTTATATTCCGTAGCGCACAGATCGGCACATGTTCCCATTGCGTTATTGTCATAAGCATCTACCAAACCATCTTTTTGCATTCCATCTACTAAGGTGGCGGGACCGAATTTAGTTCCATTTCGCATTTGAACATAATGGGGAATGTTGCTCATGCTTTCCATTCCTCCAGCGATAATCACTTCGGCATCACCCGCAGCAATAGATTGTGCCGCCAACATTATTGACTTCATTCCTGAAGCACAAACTTTATTAACGGTGGTACAAGGAACGGATTGAGGAAGTCCGGCACCAAGGGCGGCCTGTCGCGCTGGGGCTTGACCTACTCCCGCCTGTACAACATTGCCCATGAAAACCTCCTCTACCAGAGAAGGATCCAAGTTTATTTTTTTCATTGCTCCTTTAATCGCGGCTGAACCTAACTGGACAGCGGTCAATGAAGAAAGACTCCCTAAAAAACTTCCAATAGGGGTTCTGGCGGCGGAAACTATTACTACTTTATTACTCATGCTATGTTTTTTTACGATTCAAATAAGGACTGCAAAATTACAGATTTATAACCGGAATATCAATCCTGGCCCAAACGTTTTTGGGGTGATATTGAGTTTTGTCAATACGTGATCTAGGATCATTTTTTCTTGAACTAAAAGGAAATTTCTTGATAAAATCCTCCAATTATAAGTGTTAGCTGCCACTAGCAATAACACTTAAATGAAGACTATTCATTTAAAAAATGGTTGATCTTTTTCAGGAGAAATTTTGTGAGCCCCTTCTTTATTGAGTTGTAAAGATTTGTGGATTTACTAAATACAAAAAAACTAATTCAGAATTCAGATTTGTGTTAATCCGTTCCTTATTTATACCTTTACTCTAACCTTAAGTTTTTATGAAGAACCTTCTATCCTTCTTTGCCAGAAATCAATCCTTGATTTATAAGGTTTTTTTATTTATTGTTTCCACACTTCTGTTAATTTATCTCTTGCCCAAGGGAGGGCAGTTTAAATATAATTTTCAAAAGGGAAAACCGTGGCAATATGAAAATCTATATGCACCATTTAGTTTTTCTATAAAGAAAAGCGATGAAGTTCTTAAAAAGGAACAGCAGGAAATCCGGGACAATTCCATTCCGTATTTTGATTTTGATACCGAAACCATCACCGATGTTGAAACCAATTTTCACGATAATCTCGATCTGGAATATGTAGATAGTCTTTATACCACATCCAAACGAACGGTAGAACGATTGGGTGAAGGCGTTATAAAGGAGATATATGCCAATGGATTTTCAGATGAAATTCTTCCGTACGACGATGATAAATTGATTTATCTAAAACGCGGTAATGAGATTGAAGAGCGGAAATATTCGCAGTTGTTTAAAAAGAGAAACCTCGACAAAAAAGTAAGGGAAGTTGTTGAGAAAAATAAGGCCGAGGATATTCAGCCTCTTCTCTATAATTTGCTCAATGAATCCCTAGAGCCCAATGTTAAACTGAACAATAAATTGACGCAATCCTCCATTGATGCTGAAATAAAGGCATTAAATCCCAATAGAGGAGTAATCGAGAAAGGCGGACGTATTATCGCTAAGGGCGAAGTAGTGGAGGGAGATAAGTACCAGATTTTGGAATCTCTTAAAGCTGAATACCAAAGTCAGATTTGGAGCAAAAACAATTATTTATGGCTTCTTGTGGGATATTCCCTATTGGTTTCCTTGGTATTCTTGATGTTATTTCTCTTCCTGAAAAAATATCGATCGGATATCTACCACAACAATACGAAGGTCACTTTTATTTTTTTCAATGTCTTTTTGATGGTCTTCTTGACCACCCTCATTGTCAAGGTTCACTCCGATTATGTTTATGTTATCCCCATTTGTATCCTGCCTCTTATTCTCAAAGCTTTTTTCGATCCTCGCGTGGGACTGTTTGTCCACGTTTTAACGGTTTTGCTCCTTGGTTTTATCGTGCCGAACAGTTTTGAATATATGTTTCTGCAATTTATTGCAGGTATTGTGACCATTTTAACCGTTTCAGAATTGTATAAAAGAGCTAACCTGTTTATCTCGGTTGGTCAAATTACCCTAATTTATATCATAGGATATTTCGCTTTTTATGTGATACAGGAGGGAAATATACAGACAATTCCTGTTGAGAATTTTGGGTATTTTATTCTTTGTGGATTGGCAACCTTGTTTGCCCATCCTCTTATTTATTTCTATGAAAAATTGTTTGGACTAGTCTCAGACGTTTCTCTCCTTGAGCTTAGTGATACCAATTCCAAACTCCTAAAGGAACTGTCCAATAAGGCTCCGGGAACTTTCCACCATTCGTTAAATGTGGCTAACCTTGCCGAAGCTTCTGCGAATGAAATAGGCGCCAATAGTATGCTCGTAAGAGTGGGGGCGCTTTATCATGACATTGGTAAAATGCTCAATCCTACCATGTTCACGGAAAACCAGGTCAATTCTATTAACTCCCATACCGAATTGGATCCGAAGGAAAGTGCTCGTATCATTATAGATCACGTAATTAAGGGCATTGAAATTGCCCGCAAAAACAACCTGCCTGATAGAGTAATCGATTTTATACGCACTCACCACGGAACTACTTTGGTGTATTATTTTTATGCCAAGGAACGTGAAATTCAGGGAAAGGCTAATAAAGAGGATTTTATATATCCCGGTCCAATTCCCTTTTCAAAGGAGACAGCCATTTTGATGATGGCCGATAGTGTAGAGGCTGCCAGTAAAAGTTTAAAAGAGCCTTCTTCCACCATTGTTGAGGAGCTTGTGGAAAAAATTGTAAATAACCAGATGGATCAAGGGCAATTCCTCAATGCGGATATTACCTTTAAGGAGATTCAATTGATAAAAAGGGTATTAAAGAAAAAATTGAACAATATTTTTCACCTAAGAGTGGAGTATCCAGAATAAGAAATTCCGGCCTTTTGTGTTTTGGTAGAAGTAAGATTTTAGGGACCAAATCCCAACGGGAAAAACTTTTAAGAAAGAAATTTTAATTTGATTCAAATCTAGAGCTATCAAAACTTTCCAAATTGCACCTCATTCATAGTTTTTATTTCTTCCTCAAAAATGAATGAAATCTTTATCATTATAGATTGATAAATAAAGGGCACCTATTACAGTGCCCTTTATTCCAAGTCGTAGCAGAGTTCTGAGGAGTTATAATATTCAACTTTTTTAATTCTTGTCGATCAAAAAAATTATGCTACTCATGGATTATGAACAATTATCAAAAGAGGTTTAGATTTATCATTAAAAAAAGTAGTTTATTTCAATCATCTACCTAAAACTATAAATTGTAATATGTTTGTCGTTATTGTCAAAATTACAAAGACTATAAGATGTACAAAGCAATTCTTTCCGTAGAATAAGTAAGGATAAACCCTTTATTTTATTTCCATTATTACACGGCCAAAGAGAAGCGATTCCTATTAGAGTAAGACCTAAAATGAGATAAAAAATCAGCTTTTAAACATCTGGTATTTAGTTAATAACAACAATAAGTAGGCTTTTGCCTTACTTTTAGAAAGCCTAAACCACACATCTTTTTCCTAGATCAGGGTTAATTTGGTCTAAAACTATTTGAATGATTCGTTGCTTAATAATTGAGGATGACCTAAGTATAGTTGAAACGATAAAAGCTATAGGGAATGATTTTTCTGATATTTCCCTCTATGCTTCTGCCGAAAATCATGAAAGTGCCCTAAATTTAGTTTTAAAAGTTGCACCGGATATTGTTTTTATCAATATTCAAACAATCAAAATTTCGCTGTGTGAATTTCTTTTTGACATATCCGAATATGGTCTTATTAAGCCTCATTTTATAGCCCTATCTTCCACCAAAGAAAACGCCTTCGATGCCTTTGCCTATGGTTTTGCCGATTATCTCTTAAAACCATTGAGTGAGCTCACCCTTAGAAAGAGTTTTTTAAAGGGTCAAAAAAGTGTGGTTGCAAAAAGAAATGAGACTATTTGCTTGAAATCCAACAAGGATTATCAATATTTAAATATCGATGAAATACTTTACCTAAAAGCAGATAATAATACTACTGATTTTTATATGGCAGATGGAAGGATAGTGGGAGCCTATAAAACACTTAAAGTTTTTGAAGATCAACTCCCTCAAACTTTTATACGTATTCATAAAAGTTTTATTATTAATAAAAACTGTATTTCCAGAATTAATTATAGTAAATCGATATTTGTTATCAATAATGCGCATGAAATACCTTTTACCAAAACATTTAATGCTAATATAGAAAGTATTTTTAATGATTTATCGAATAGCACGATAGTCACGTTAAATTGATTTCCCTATATAGAAGTAACTTTTCACTCGCCCTACTACCCAAATCCCTAAAATGTTAACTATTTAAGGGTCAGGTAGTAAAAAGGTTTCTATCTTAGCTACTGATTATGCTTGCCGTAAATGGCGGGTAAAGTTTTTAAAACACCCTAAAACCAATGTTAATCCTTAAAATCCTATATTATGAGACTCCCTAAATTATTTATTTTTTTATTTCTGTTATCCTTGATAACCTCCTGTTCGCCAGAAGTTCTGGCCGATACCAGCGCAAATGATGGCTCACAGGCCACAAATGATAACACTATTGTTATCGACAATGGAAGTAAACGGTAACACGGAATATCTTATATTAAGCCTCTAATTTTTAGAGGCTTTTTTAATAGCTTTGTTCGAAATATAATTTTTGAAATTTAATCTCCTATATCGGATTCTCCTCATTCTGTTGGTCTCCATTTCTTTCATGGTTTACTCCTGTGATGATCACACTGAGAAATCAAAGGCCAGTATTCCAAATTCCATTAAGGACAGTGTCGCTGTTTGGATAAAAGCTTCAAAGGACGCCTCTTATACCAAAGAGGAGAGACTACGGTTGCTACAGAAATCATATGGTGTCATACAAAGATCTAAAATAGATAGTTCGGCTCTAAAAAGTTTGAGTTCCCTCGCATTTCAAAACTATATTTTAGGGGATACCTTATGGTTCAAAAATATAAATAATGAAGTTTTAAGACTTGCCGAAAAATCAGAGGATCTTTATATTATAGGTGATGCTCATTGGAATTACGCCAGCTATTTTAATGACAAGGAGGTCTACGATAGTGCTTATTTTCATTTTAATTTAGCTCATACCTATTTCGATAAAGGTGGTTATCTATATGAATCTGCCAAAGTTCAATACGGAATGGCCTTTGTAAAATCACGGTTTAAGGATTATTCCGGAAGTGAGGTTTTGATTTTTAATGCCATTCCAAAGTTTGAAAAATTAAAAGATTACAAATCATTGTATTCCTGTTATGACCTTTTAGGGCAATTGCAAAATGACATTTATGAATATGACAAAGCGTTAGAATATTATAATGAATCAATAACCTACGCTAATAAAGTGAATGACAATCCTTTCTTATTTGAAGGGTCCTTAAATAATATTGGTTATACTTATTTAAAGAAGGGGGAATTTGCCGAGGCCATCGGATATTTTGACCAGATTCTGAACAACAAAGACCTAAAATCCAAAAATGTAAACCATTATGCCAGAGTGTTAAGCAATAAGGCCTATTGTTTATTGCGTATGCGAGATACTGCCCACGTAGCTGATTATTTATATGAAGGGTTGCATATTCGTGACAGTTTGAACAATAAGGCGGGTGTTGTTGCCAGTGAAATTTATTTAGCGGAATATTATATTTATAAGCAGGACTCCATACAAGCGATTCATCTTGCAAAAGAGGCCAATGAAGGTGCACATGAAATCAAAAACAGTGCTGATTATTTAGAGACACTGTTGCTGTTGGCAAAATTGGAACCTAACAATTCTCGGGATTATTTTAAAAGACACATTCACTATAGTGATAGCTTGCAAAAAGTTGAGCGCAAGATTCAAAACAAATTTGCCCGTATAGCTTATGAAACTGACGGCTATATTGAAAAAGCCAAACGCTTGTCCCAACAAAGGATTTGGATTTCTGTGGTTGGGATTAGCGCATTCTCCATTTTGGGTTTATTGTTTTTTTTAAGAAACCAAAGATCGAAACACGAAAAATTACAGCTGGAATATGAACAGCAAAAAGCGAATGAGCAAATATATCTTATCACCTTAAAGCAGCAAGAAAGGCTGGAGAAAGAAAGAATTGAGGAGCGTAACAGGATTGCCGAAGAACTGCACGATGGGATTTTGGGGAAATTATTCGGGACACGGGTAGGTTTGGGATTTTTACCATTAAATGAGGATCAATTCACACGAGAAAAACATAGTTTATACCTTGAGGAACTTCAAAATATAGAAAAGGAGATACGGGAAGTTTCCCATAAATTAAGTGATAACTTTGAGGATTTCGAAATAAGCTTTCCAAACACACTTAAAGAGTTTATGGAAACGAATTCCGAAATAGGTAATTTTAAATATGAGCTGCGATTGGACGAGGAAATTAGTTGGGATAACCTGGACGATACTATTAAAGTAAATCTTTTTAGAATTACTCAAGAGTCAATTCAGAATATTATTAAATATGCTTCTGCCAATACTGTTTGCGTTTCCTTCTTATTAAATAATGGAAAAATAACCTTGGAAATAAAAGATGATGGTCAAGGGTTTAATCTAAAACAGAAGAAAAAGGGCATTGGATTAAAAAATATGAAATCCCGAGTGAAAAAATTAAAGGGGGTATTTAGTATCCATTCGCTCCCAAATGAAGGCACTACCATAAGCATTCAAATTCCAATATAAAGCAATATAAAATGGAAAATAAAAATATTTCGGTTCTCCTCATAGACGACCATCCTTTAATTTTGGACGCCTATAGGACGGCTTTTGATTATTACAGCACGCAAAATAGTTCTATTTCGTTTTCTATATATACGGCAGAAGATTGTGATGAGGGTATTAAGATGATAAATTCGTTTTCTTCGGAAAAGAAAATATTGGATATCGTTTTCTTGGATATTATGCTCCCTTCGTCCAAGGATGGGAAGATTCTTTCGGGAGAGGATTTGGGTCTAATAATTCGAAAGTTGTTGCCAAACACCAAAATTATAGTTGCTACTACCCTTAATGACAATTATCGAGTGCATAGTATTTTTAAGAGTTTGGATCCCGATGGATTTTTGATAAAAAATGATATAAACGCAAAGGAACTTATTGAAACAATTGATGTGCTCCTCAATGACCCACCTTATTATAGTAGAACGGTATTGAAGTTACTTCGAAAACACGTGGCAAACGATTTTCTGTTGGATAATATTGATAGAAGGATTTTATATGAATTATCCATCGGCACAAAAATGAAAGATCTCCCGGATATTTTACCGCTATCCATCGCTGGGATCGAAAAGAGAAAGCGCCAGCTTAAACACATCTTTAATATGGATAGCCTGGATGACCGAGAATTACTTGCTATTGCCAGAAATAAGGGTTTTATATAAAACTTAAGTTTTGTTTATTGGCCGGGAGATCCTGAAAGGAATCTACTTTGTAAAATTCTTTTTGTAAAACAACCGCTCAAGTAGGGAATTGTCTGTTATTGCATAAGCCCCGAGATTTCGGAGAAACCTTCGACCGTCCCGAGCTTGCCTCGGGATGCTCCCTACACGTCCGTACCGTTCGGTATTGGCGGGTATCCCGCTGAGCTTATTAAGTTTTGAATGAACTTTACAGACTTTTTTCTTTTAATGTACAACTCCCGAGTATATGCTTCCGATTTGGTGCGGAATCTTTCGGTATATTTTATTTCCCAATCTTTGGCTTTTGAGGTAAAGCCCGAATGATTGGAAAGATGTTTTCTTAAACGTTCTTCAATCGGTTCTCCCGTATGGCCAATATAATATCGGTTTATTGCGCTAGAATATAATATGTAGACATAGTATTGCATACAAAAAATCCCCTGAAAAGAGGGGATCATCTGTGATCGCAGAAGGATTCGAACCTTCGACCGTCCCGAGCTTGCCTCGGGATGCTCCCTACCCGTCCGTACCGTTCGGTATTGGCGGATATCCCGCTGAGCTTATTAAGTTTTGAATGAATTTTACAGACTTTTTTCTTTTAATGTACAACTCCCGAGTATATGCTTCCGATTTGGTGCGGAATCTTTCGGTATATTTTATTTCCCAATCTTTGGCTTTTGAGGTAAAGCCCGAATGATTGGAAAGATGTTTTCTTAAACGTTCTTCAATCGGTTCTCCCGTATGGCCAATATAATATCGGTTTATTGCGCTAGAATATAATATGTAGACATAGTATTGCATACAAAAAATCCCCTGAAAAGAGGGGATTATCTGTGATCGCAGAAGGATTCGAACCTTCGACCGCCTGCTTAGAAGGCAGGTGCTCTATCCAGCTGAGCTATGCGACCATTGAAAATAAAAAGCCGAACAATATTAATTGTCCGGCTTCTTGTCGGGGTGGCAGGATTCGAACCTGCGACCTCCTGCTCCCAAAGCAGGCGCGATAACCGGGCTACGCTACACCCCGAAGTACTTTCAACTTCTTGCGATTCGTTAACTGCGACCTTCCCGATGCAAAATCGGGACGCGATAACCGGGCTACGCTACACCCCGAAGTACTTTCAACTTCTTGCGATTCGTTAACTGCGATCTTCCCGATGCAAAATCGGGACGCGATAACCGGGCTACGCTACACCCCGAAGTACTTTCAACTTCTTGCGATTCGTTAACTGCGATCTTCCCGATGCAAAATCGGGACGCGATAACCGGGCTACGCTACACCCCGAAGTACTTTCAACTTCTTGCGATTCGTTAACTGCGATCTTCCCGATGCAAAATCGGGACGCGATAACCGGGCTACGCTACACCCCGAAGTACTTTCAACTTCTTGCGATTCGTTAACTGCGATCTTCCCGATGCAAAATCGGGACGCGATAACCGGGCTACGCTACACCCCGAAGTACTTTCAACTTCTTGCGATTCGTTAACTGCGATCTTCCCGATGCAAAATCGGGACGCGATAACCGGGCTACGCTACACCCCGAAGTACTTTCAACTTCTTGCGATTCGTTAACTGCGATCTTCCCGATGCAAAATCGGGACGCGATAACCGGGCTACGCTACACCCCGAAGTACTTTCAACTTCTTGCGATTCGTTAACTGCGATCTTCCCGATGCAAAATCGGGACGCGATAACCGGGCTACGCTACACCCCGAAGTACTTTCAACTTCTTGCGATTCGATAACTGCGATCTTCCCGATGCAAAATCGGGACGCGATAACCGGGCTACGCTACACCCCGAAGTACTTTCAACTTCTTGCGATTCGATAACTGCGATCTTCCCGATGCAAAATCGGGACGCGATAACCGGGCTACGCTACACCCCGAAGTACTTTCAACTTCTTGCGATTCGATAACTGCGATCTTCCCGATGCAAAATCGGGACGCGATAACCGGGCTACGCTACACCCCGAAAAAGTTTTTTAGAACTTTATCAACCTTAACAAAAAAACAAATTCTAAATCCGGCAACTTAGAATGCTTCCTGTTTTATGTCAATGCGGAGAGACAGGGACTCGAACCCTGGCGACGGTTACCCGTCGACAGATTAGCAATCTGCTCCGTTACCACTCCGGCACCTCTCCAATTTTTTATGAACGTATCGCTTTAAATTGCGGTTGCAAATGTAGCTCTTCAATTGTAATAACGCAAACAAAAAATAGTCTTTTTTATAGATAAATCTCAAAGGCATTAAAATCAATCAAGTGGAGTATAATATTATCCATTCAGAGGTGCTTTACAATTTAGAGCAAACAATCATTATCTTCTTATCTTCCAAATTGGTTGTAAAGAAAAGATAGATGTTTCCGCCATCTGCTATTTTCCATTTTTTACGAATCGTGGCAACCGATTCAGGAAAGTTTCTAATGGCGATATTGGCTTTCTCAAAAGATAATGCCGCCCGCATTTCAGATTTGGTGTAGGGAACCATTTTTTCAATTAAAAACTTTCGACCGGGGAAATCTTTTAATGCTTGGCTTGTATAAAGATGCGTATTTTTATGAAGTTTATGCAACTCTAGTTTTTCAGAAAGTAAATTGAATGCTCCACTCTTTAAAATGGCAGTATTGGGTTCATATAGATATTTTTGTGGCAAACTGTATGAAGCTTCTGAAGTTTGGTTCCAAGTAAATTGAAATTTTTCTATTGCTGATTTTGTAAAATTGACCGTATAAATTTTTAATGGTTCTTCATAATCTTTTCTAAGAAGCCACAATAATTCCTTTACTTCATTTTCAACAGCTACAATATGTATTTCAGATACACCCTTCAATTCATTTAGACCAACCGAAATGTCCAACATCGGAGAGGTCTTTAGTAGAAAAATATCACAGTGATTTAATACTTCATAAATATTTTCTGGAATATTGGGCTGGCAATCTTTCAGGAAAAAGACCTTTCCTTTACTTTCGTGACGACGGGATGGATCGGAATAGATTACGTCATATTTATTTTTTAAAATGTTATTCAGTCCGTCTTCCGTTGAACAACGAACATTTAATCTATTCAAAACCTTAAAATTATGTTGAGCTATCTCTGAAAGCTCGGTATTAATTTCAAAATGAAAGACTTCTTCAAAGTTTTCGGAGAAGAAAAAGCTATCTACACCAAACCCGCCGGTGATATCTGCTATAGTTTTTCCACTTATCATAGAAGCCTTGTATTTTCCAGTAATTTCCGATGAGGTTTGCTCTAGATTGAGCATTGGTGGATACAATATGTTTGACGATCCAAACCATGTGGGCAATTTTTTTTCCACTTTTCTTCTGCTCTCAATTTGCTGAACTAATTCTTGGATGGAAACATTTTTAAAGGGACTTTTCACGAATGCGAGCTTGAACAAATCGCCATCATAAGACGTTATAAAATCCTGTACTTCGCTATTTAAAAGTTTTTTATTAAGCAATTATTAGAGGTTTCGGGTAAGGTGTTTTACCACTTTGTGTTCTGAGAGGAACTCCTTGGCAATTACTTTTATACTTGTATAGGTAGGTACAGCCAAAACCATTCCTATGATACCGAACAAAAAGCCACCGATCAAAATAACCATAAATATTTCCAATGGATGTGATCGCACGCTTCTCCCAAAGATCACAGGTTGGGAGATCAGATTATCAAAAAGTTGTGCAATGGCATAGCCAATGGATGCTATTAATAGTAGAGGAAGAAGTCCGGTTGAAAAATCGGCGCCGAGATTGTTGGACACTATTACCAAGAGCATAAGTGCCCAGCCTATTAGTGGCCCCAAGTAGGGGATAATGTTAAGGAAGGCACAGATGAGGGCAACGGCAATGGCATCTTCAACCTCCAAATATAGAAGGAGAACGGAATAAAATAAAACCAGAATCGTCATTTGGAGCAGAAGACCGATAAAATAACGCGATAAAAGCTCGTTTATCTTTAACAGAACCCGTTTGTACTTTTCCTCATCACCTGTTCGAGATAGAGTTAGCACGCTCCGGGCGAGAAGGCTTTCATCCTTGAGAAGGAAAAATAGAATGAAAAGTACCGCAAAAATTCCAACAACAAGGCTTCCAATACTTCCAAAGAGAATCTGCAGAAAACTAGGTATTAATTCAACATTGAAATTTTGGACATATGAGGAACGTTTAAACGCCTCTACCAATTGAAAGTGGTCTACTCCCAGGTAATCACTGGCTTGAATGTTTAACTCGTTTAGATCCTGCTTTACCTGATTGAAATCAATTTTTGAAATATGTTTTCCCTGTTCAATAATTACTGGTATAAAAATACTCAGCAGTAATGCTAAACCCCCTAAAATCAAAAGCAATGTGGTAACCGAGGCCAACGCATTCCCAAACTTACAACGATGTTTTAAAAATTGGACTACGGGACGTCCTATAAGTGAAAGTACTAGGGCAAGACCGATAAAGAGAATCAGTTCTTGTATTTGATACAGAAACCACAACAAAATAACAATCCCGGCCATTATGGCCACGGCTCTTAGGATACCAAGAGTAATTGCTTTTGCTCTGTTTCTCACTTGGTAAATATACTATATTCCAAGATGTCAATAATAAAAGTTATGTTAAGGACATCGATGCAAATTTCATCGGGGTTTCGCCACTCAAATTTACTCAATCATAACAATTTTTGGTTTTTGAGTTTAAAATTTGGGGTTATCTCAGCCTTCCCTTAATATATAGGCTCTGAAATGGTCTAAGAATGAAGTTTGGAATATGGCTGATTTCCAAAGACTAATTCTCAAATACGTATTTTACCAAATTGGCGCCCATTTGCAAAGCTTTTAATCTTACTTCTGGAGGATCGTTATGAACTTCTGGATTTTCCCATCCATCGCCAAGGTCGGTTTCATAGGTATAGACCAAAACCAATCTGTCCTCTACGTAGATTCCGAACGCTTGCGGCGGCAGTCCATCATGTTCGTGTATTTTTGGCAAGCCTTGAGGGAATTTATAGAAATAATTAAAGATCGGATGGTTGGCAGGCAGCTCTTTTAATTCCTTGTTAGGAAATATTTTTACAATTTCCTTTCGGATATATTGGTCCATTCCATAGTTGTCATCTATATGAAGAAAACCGCCACTTATCAGATATTTCCGCAGGTTTTCAGCTTCCTCAGGAGAAAAATAAACATTTCCATGACCCGTCATATGCACAAATGGATAATCAAAAAGATCTACACTTCCCGGAGTAACAGTTTCTGGTTTCTCCTGAATGGCCGTGTCGATATTCTGGTTGCAGAATTTTATAAGGTTGGGAAGGGAAGTAGGATTCGCATACCAATCGCCACCTCCGCCATAATGCAAAAGCGCTATCTCTTGTGCTGAAAGATTTCCAGTTCCAAAAAGCAAGGTAATACTAAATGAAAATAAACAGACTAATTTGCGCATATCGTCCAAAAGTACAGATTTAAGCGTAATAATGGTTTGATATTTTTAATGAGATGGAACCTTAATGTTTGCAGACTTAAGTAAAGAATAAAAACAGAATGTATAAAACTTCTTTATAAGAATTTCTAATTTTCTGCTGCAACAAGAGCTAGCTTTTTCCCGTCCGGACTTATTGCCATTCGGGTGATATCATTTATTTCATATTCTTCCAAGGAAGCCACTCTATTCCATTCAGATGTTCCCAAGGTATCATAAATATAAAGTTTGCTTCCTTTTCCCGTTAAAATTTGTGTGTCGTTTAGCCAAACATAATCCTGGGTTCCAGAAGGTAACTCACATATAAAAAAACTTTCCTTTAAATTCATATCCAATACATATAAATCCAGATTTTTATCCTCATTTACCAGGGTATACGACATTGAATTGTTACCAGGAATTTTTTGTAAAGATCTTCCTGCATTTTCCAATAAGGTATCCGTGGATTTTGTTTTTAAGTTAACCAGAACCAAATCCATAATGTCGCCGGATAGAACCGTGGCCAGCATTTTCTCATTGTTATAAAAGGCAAAATATGCCACTTGGAGATTTTCTATTATTTCGTTAGAGACACCTGTTTCGGAATTATATCTGTATAATCTTTGTTTTCCATCCGTATCTAACCTCACCGCCGCTACATCATTGCTTGTAGGAAATTTTTGGGGAGAATATTCGCTTCCTTCAGTATCATTACAAATCCATTTTTCTGTTTTGGTAGTTAGGTTGTATTCCGCAATATCCGTTTGACCCTCATTATTTTTAGCAAAAACGACTACTTCATTGGAAATAAAGGACGGTTGATTGTTATAACCTTTGTTATTGGAGATGTTTTGAGCATTCATCACGTCTAAACCTCCGTATGATGGAGCAATATCAAAAACATAAACTTCCGTATTGTCCTGGGAAAATATAAATCCGCAGCATAAGATGAAAAATGTGAAAACAAGCTTATTCATTATCATTAGAATTTTGGTCAAAAATAGCAAACTTTGAGCCAAAGCAGAATGAAGATGGAAATGGGAAAATGTGATTTCAAACTTATGATTTTCTTGAAGATCTATTGCAAATTAAAAACCTTACTACTTTTAACAAAATAGGAAAATGCTTGTTATAAATGGCTCTTAGTAGGAATGAATTAAATACGGCGCAAGGGCGCGCCACGCGTTGGATATGGCTGTGAACTTGTGTTACCGTCCACAACCATTTCCCAATAAAACGGGGCGGATTGAATATTTGGTTGAACTTTATAATGAAAACAAAGCACCCTTATTAAAATGAGGATTTATTTCCAAAGAATAATATAATGAAGGCTTTTTAATACAGCTGGGGTCTAAAAGGAAGATATATTTTAAACTCTATTCTTATCCAATTGGGTGAGAATTATTTTAACTGGCTATAGTCAGGTCATATTTCAAAGAATAAGTAAATTCGTGGAATTGAGAATTTAACCCAAAATTATTTAAAATGAACAAATCTTTACTTATCCCCGTATTTATCTTTTTATTAAGTGCTTTTACCTTATCGGCCCAATGGCAGCCAACTGGATTTAACCAATCCACTTGGATATTGTGTCAAACTGCAAACGGCAACCTCCTTTCGGCAAATGATGTCTACCCTGATATGGGAGGAATTTTTATCTCTGTAGATGAAGGGGTGTCTTGGGAAGATACCCAAGCAGAAAATTATTCATATACAGCCCATTTGGTTGACCAAGAAAGTGTTTATATGGGCGGGGTAGCAGGGAATGTTGCCATTTCCCACGATAATGGTGCTACTTGGAATACTTCAAGTTTTGGCACCTTGTTTCCGGACTCTTTACCAGATGACGCTATTTACGCCATGACAAAACACAATGATAGGATCTACGCCTCACTTTTTGCTTATGGAGTAGTATATTCGACTGACCAAGGTGCGTCCTGGATCCTTACGGATCGCAATTCTCTTCTTGATCCTATCGATCCGGAGAACGGCGGACAGTGGACCTATAATCTTGTTAGTTTTAACGGAAATCTCTATAACATTGGAGCCTTTGGAATTTGGGAGTACGATGAAATTGAGGATCTATGGACCATGGTGGACGATACTTGGTATGGTAGCGAATCTTTAATTGTGGACGATGTACTCTACGTGGTCTATAATGCTTCGGGAATACCCGCTGGCATTAGATATACAACCAACCTTCTAGATTGGGATGTAATGCCGCTTCCGTCAGGTGTCTCTACAAGTGTCCGAACTTTGGAATATTATAGAGGAGCGTTTTTTATGGGACACGTAAATGAAGCAGTGTTCTATAGTGTCGATGATGGACAAACATGGAATGAATACAGAGAGGATTTTCCCGCATTTTCACCTATTCCCGAAGTTAATCTCTACGGAGTTCCTATGAATTTTGTTTTTTCCGGAGATACAATGTTTGCTGGAGTCTATTCCGCTATTGAAGGAGTGGGCGGTGTTTATAAGGTACCAGTACCTGCCGATGTTATGGCAGTTGGTGATATGCAAATATCCTTACATACCGTAGTTTATCCCAACCCCGCAACTGATTTAATATCCTTTCAATTTGCCCAGCCGATCGAGGGTATTTTAACAATTACAGACTTAATGGGAAGGATGATTTTCCAAGAAAATTTACAAAATAAGAATAGTATCTCTATTGACCTTAATGCTCAAGAGTGGTCCACGGGTCTTTATCTTTATTCTGTGCGAGCCGGAGCATCCACGGACTTTGGGAAATTTATAATCAGATAGATCCCCTTACGTCTCGAAGACCAATATATGAACAATAAAGAATCATTGTCATTATTGTTAATTTGCCTAACCCTTCCAGCGTTTCAAACGCTGGGAGGATTTATTTTTGAAAGGTAATGTTGGAATGATTCGGAATGGTAATAGTTCAGTTTGATCATTTTTGATTTGATAATGATTATCCATCCCTGCCTTTAAATTCCTTTTTTTGAAAAAAGGAGAGAACCTCCTACTACCGCACTTATCAAACTTTCCTTTTAAATTCCTGAATAATATCGAGTATATTTACGCCCCAATAATTTGACTGTGTAAATACGGTCGTCATTAAATTATCCTTAATTACAAACTCTCTATTGATGAAAAAATTTATTATTTGTTTTATCCTTGCCGTATTTGCCATTCCCGTAAATGCGAACGAAGGTATGTGGTTTTTAATGCATATAAAACGACTGAACTATGTCGATATGCAAAAAATGGGGCTTCAACTTACCCCCGAAGAAATTTATAGTGTAAATAACGCTAGTCTAAAAGATGCCATAGTTCAATTTGGCGGCGGATGTACTGCCGAAATTATTTCCGATAAAGGATTGGTGCTTACCAATCATCACTGTGGATATGGCGCAATCGCTGAACTTTCAACAGCTGAAAATGATTACTTAACAAACGGATTCTGGGCAAAAAACTTAAAAGAGGAGTTGAAGCCAAAAAGTCTCTCCGTTCGGTTTTTTGTAAGAATGGACGATGTGTCAAAACGTATTCTTGGGCGTGTAAACGATCAAATGACCGAACTAGAGCGCGAGGCTGCCATCAATCAGGAAATTTCAAAAATTGAAATGGAAAATAATGAAGATGGAAAATATACTGTTTCAGTAAAATCTTTTTATAACGGAAATGAATTCTATTATTTCGTTTACCAAGACTTTAACGATGTTCGTTTGGTGGGAACTCCTCCAAAGAGTATCGGAAAATTTGGTGGCGATACCGACAATTGGGAATGGCCGAGACACACTGGCGACTTTTCGCTGTTTAGAGTATATGCTGATAAAGACGGAAATCCAGCGGAATATTCTGAAGATAATGTGCCTTTGAAACCAAAGTATCATTTAACCACAAGCCTTAAAGGTTTTGAGGATAACGACTTCGCCATGATTTTGGGCTACCCAGGAAGAACCAATAGATGGATGCCTGGCGCAGGAATCGAGCAAAATGTAAACTATGCGTATCCAGCTTGGGTAGAAGCTTCTAGAACTTCTATGAACGTGATGGAAAAGTATATGAAAAAGGATCAACAGGTAAACCTTGATTACGCTTCAAGTTATGCGAGCATTGCCAACTACTGGAAAAACCGTCAGGGTATGATCGATGCCTTAAAACAACATGAAACGGCACAGACCAAATATAAGGATGAAGAAAGTTTCCAAGAATGGGCTTCTAAGAAAGGAAATGAAAAGTATGCCGATGTAATGAATACCATTAACGATTACTATAAGAAAACCAACGAAATAAGCCGACACAATAATTATTTAAGTCTTCTGCTTCGTACGCGTTCGGCAGTAATTCCTTATCGTTTGGGTAAAGAGTTGGAATATTATATGGATCAAAATGAAGCTAAGCAGGCCGAGTTGAAACCTAAGTTTGAAGAAGGTATTGAAAGTATGTACGATGGTCTTTATCTTCCCTTGGAAAGAGATATGCTTGCCGCACAATTGGATCTTTATTCCAGAAAGGCAAAAAATCCTGCTCCATTAGTGGCCAAGATTGCTGCGGGTAATAAAAAGGGCGTTGAAGGATGGCAGAGTTATCTTGAAACTGCGTTCAAAAAAAGCATCTTTGCCTCAAAAGAAAAGCTTAATGCATTTTTGGAAAAACCAGATGCAGAGGTTTTGAAGAATGATCCACTTTATTTATTATCTCAAGATCTTCTGGATAGGTACCGTTACAAATCTGAGGAAGAAAAGCAATGGGATAACGATTTTCAACGTGCATACAGATTGATGGTACAGGGAATGAGAACTCAAAATCCGGATAAGAAATACTATCCAGATGCCAACAGTACATTAAGACTTACCTATGGAAAAATAAATTCCCTTCCAGCCGATAAGCGAAATGATGCAAAGGAAAATTATTACACTACCCTAAAAGGAACCGTTGCGAAATATCAGCCGGGTGATGCCGAATTTGATATGCCCAAAAAACTAATCGACCTTTATGAGAAGAAAGATTTTGGACAATATGCTGACAAAGACGGTTATTTGCCGGTCAACTTTTTGTCTGATAACGACATTACAGGAGGAAATTCAGGTTCCCCAGTATTAAACGGAAAAGGAGAGTTGATAGGAATTGCTTTTGATGGAAATATCGAAGCTATGGCCGGTGATGTTATTTTTGACGATCAACTTCAGCGTTGTATAAATGTTGACATTCGGTATGTGCTGTTCTTAATAGACAAACTAGCTGGAGCAGGTCATATTATTGATGAGCTTACATTAGTGAAATAAGAGATTTAGAAGAAATATCTCCTTCTTTAAAAATCAAAATCCCATAATTCCTTTTTATTCGGAATTGTGGGATTTTTATTTTTTGTTGATACGTTTTATTAAGATAAACATAAGATTTATATCTAAAAACCATTTAAGGAAAACCATACCTTTGCCAAAAAACTTAGGAAAGAGAAATGCAGGAAAAACCAGTGAAAAAAATGCGTCGGGACTATATCCTGATTGCACTGATGCTCACTATGAGTTTGGCAGCTATGGATAGCACAATTGTTGCCACTGCCATTCCGCAAATTGTTGGCGATCTAGGGGGTTTCTCAATGTTCAGCTGGCTGTTTTCTATCTATCTTCTCATCCAAACTATCACCATTCCCGTTTATGGGAAATTGGCGGATATCTATGGCCGCAAACCAATATTGATTGTTGGTATTATCATTTTCGTAGTGGGTTCCGCAACTTGCGCTGCAGCTTGGAATATGTATTCCTTGATAGCTTTTCGAGGTGTCCAGGCGGTTGGAGCCGGTGCTATTATGGCAACGGTCAATACAATTGCCGGAGATATCTACACTATAAAACAGCGTGCCAAAATTCAGGGATGGCTTTCCAGTGTATGGGGAGTTTCCGCAATTTTAGGACCAGCCATTGGAGGAGCTTTGGCAGATTATGCCTCCTGGAGATGGATATTCTTGATCAATATTCCAATGGGTGCAGCTTCCATTGCATTGATAGCCTATTTTCTACACGAAGACAAAACCACCAAACGCCATAAAATTGATTGGGCAGGTGCAGGAGCAATGCTTATCACCGGAAGTGTAATCATGTTTGGACTTTTGCAAGGAGGACAATCCTGGCCATGGTTTTCGTGGAATACCTTATTGATCGTTGCTATAGGTGCGGTAATGATTTATATCACTGTCCGAATTGAACGCCGTGCGGACGAACCCATTCTACCAAGTTGGGTGTGGAAACGGAGAGTAATTTTGGGAGCGAATTTGGCAACTATCGGTATGGGAGTGGCCACTATGGGACCTAATATGTATCTTCCGGTTTTTGCCCAATCTGTTACGGGAGTGGGGGCAATGGCTGCAGGTTTTATCTTGGCAAGTATGAGTATCACTTGGCCTCTTTCCTCTGCCCTTTCAGGAAATCTATACCTGCGTATTGGATTTAGAAATACTGCTCTCTGCGGAATTTTAATAGTAATTATCGGAGCTTCCAGTTTTCTCTTTTTACCATTTCCCGGCTCAGTTTGGTTTTTAGTGGCAGTACAAATGACCTTGGGTGCAGGTTTTGGTTTAATTACTACACCTCTGCTGGTAGGAATCCAGTCAACAGTGGAGTGGGGGCAAAGAGGAGTTGTAACCGGCACAAGTATGTTTTCCAGATATTTTGGTCAGAGTATTGGTGCTGCGGTATTTGCAGCTATTTTTAATTCCGTACTTACCGATAAAATTAACGGGGCACCTACTAGTTTAAAATCCGAATTGCCTGGCGTAAACAAGGTTGTGGAAGTGCTCCAATCCCATAACTCCGTTTCAGATGTCAACTTGTATCTTCGGGAGACCTTTTTCGATGCTACCCACTATGTATATTTAGGAATGGTGGTTGCAGGTATTATTACTCTAATCATTTTATTGCTCACTCCATCCAAATTTCCCGTTCTCAAGGATAAGCATTAGCATATTCATTTGAAGTTTGGGATAAGGATTTTGTAAGTCAAACTTCTTCATCTTAACTTTTAAGGAAGACAACCTTTTACGGATCTTACAAGGGAACTATTCTTTTATGTCATTGAAATTGCTCCTATAATCTTCACTTCCTAAAACAATAAACAGGTAAAATTATTAATTCAGTGCCCTATTTTTCAGGTTCTTTTATAAAATGTTTAACCTTTTTCAATGAGATAAATCATAGTTATCCAATGACGATTTGAGTATGTTTGAAGGAGAGATATAAATTTCTTATTTGAATGCTGGATCTGCATTCGCTAACATATTAGTAATCAAAAATTAGATAATAATGAATTTGACCTTAAAAGAACTGAAAAACATCCATTCCGAAAATTGCATTACCATTATAATGACAACCCATCGGACCAAACCAGATTATTTAAATGATCCGTTACGGTTAAAAAACCTTATTAAAGAGGTGGAAACAAGATTAATGGCTGATACGGATAAGAAAAACGCAGCGAAATTATTGGAAAGAGTAAATAAATTGGCAGATTCCATTGATCACAGTCAAAATTTAGAAAGTTTGATGCTTTTTGTGAATGAGGATGTTGCAGAATATACTCGCTTGCCCATAAAAGTGGAGGACCGTGTGGTTATTGATGAAACCTTTGCCACCCGCGATCTTATTCGTTCTATGCATTTAGAAACCCATTATTATATTTTGGTTCTAAGTCAGGAAAAAATCCGCCTGATTGAAGCTATGAATAACAAAGCAATTAAGGAGGTCGGAAAACCTTTCCCGATTGAAAACACGCAGTTTTTCTCTAAAAATAGAGCAGCAAATGCCATTGCATCAAAACAAACTAATTTGATAGCCGAATTTTTTAATCAAGCCGATAAGGACGTGAATGCGCAGAGAAAGTCGAATCCACTTCCAGTTTTTATTTGTGCGCTTGAGGAAAACCACAATGAATATTTGAAAATAGCGGATTTAAAAGATTCTATTTTTGACGTATTCTTGGATAAAAATAAGATTAATGATCCTGTTCATTCCATCGTTGAGGATTCTTGGGCCGTGGTAAAAAATTACGTAATTGAAAAGAACAATAACCGTAAAGAAGAACTGAAAAAGGCCGTAGGTGAAAATAAATTCCTAAGCGATACCAATGAAATTTGGAGAGCAATTTCCGAAGGAAAAATTCAAACTCTTTTTATTGAACAAGGACGCTTTCAACCGGCAGTAATGAACAATGGCGAAATTGAATATGTGTCTGACGATAGACGAAATGACACAGGAGTTATTGACGATATTTATGATGAAATGATTGAAGCCAATATGGATTTTGGCGGAGACGTTGTTTTTCTTCCCAAGGGTGAACTTGATAAATTCAACGGCTTTGGCGCAATAACCAGATATTAGTATTTATCGAATTACAAGTTCTTTATCAGCCTTGCTTTAAATTTCTTTTCTACCTGGATTGAAATAAGCAAGGCTGATTTGTTAGTATGATTGAAGTCTGAACGTAGGCATGTTTGCGAAAATAATGGATATCTGATAACGATTCTTTTTAACGGATTCATGAACCCAAAATGTTAAATCGCTCCATATACTAAAATCTATTTAAAACTACTTGCCTATTTTTGATGATTCCAAAAGAAAAATATGGCTTCAGGAATATTCGCCGTTTTAGATGATATAGCAGCAATTATGGACGACGTAGCCATGATGAGCAAAGTTGCGGCGAGAAAAACCGCAGGAATTTTAGGTGATGATTTAGCGGTTAATGCCGAGAAGGCATCAGGCTTTGCTTCTTCTCGTGAACTTCCGGTATTATGGGCAATTTCAAAAGGCTCATTGCTAAACAAAGTAGTTATCCTTCCCATTGCATTCTTATTAACGGCCTTTTTGCCCGTGGCAATCACGGTGATTTTGATTTTGGGAGGAATCTATTTGGCATATGAAGGGGCGGAGAAAATCTTTCATTTTTTCTTTCCTGATAAATTGGATGTGCCTTCCAAATTTAAAGAAGGAATTACCGAAACCGAAATATTGGAAATAGAAAAGGGGCGGGTAAAGGCGGCAATTGTTACGGATTTTATTCTGTCTATTGAAATCGTAATTATAGCTCTAGGGAGTGTAGTGGGCAAGCCATTGTTATCTCAGATAATCGTGGTCAGTTTTATTGCCTTGTTGGCAACTGTAGGGGTTTATGGCATTGTTGCCCTAATTGTACGTATGGATGAGGCAGGCTATAAATTAATTGAAAGTAGTAAGAAAAAGAAAGGATTCATTGTTTGGTTCGGAAATCTTTTGGTAAATGCTTTGCCCTATGTAATAAGAGCATTGAGCGTAATAGGTACCATTGCCTTGATATTTGTATCAGGGGGAATCTTCGTTCATAATCTGGATTTCTTTCATAATTTGTTTCCCTCGTGGCCTTCTTTACTTCTTGAATTTACTGTGGGTCTTATTATAGGCTTTATTGCTCTGTTCATAGTTTTGGGTGCCAAGTGGGTCTGGAAAAAGTTTAGATCATAATCTGGAAATGATAAAATTTCTATGATGAAATTGGTCTTAAATACAAAAAGATTTAGCCGAATGGGCTAAATCTTTTTGAATATATTTCATTTATTACAAATTACGCGTGTTGTCGCTCATGCTTTCCTTCTTTAATCTCCTCAATTAATTTTTTGTTGAAGGCCGGCAGGTCATCGGGATTTCTGCTTGTTACAAATCCCTGATCTACGACAACTTCCTTGTCGACCCAATTGGCTCCTGCATTTTCCAGATCTTTTCTGATCGATTTGTATGAGGTCATCTTTCTCCCCTTTACCACTTCTGCATTGATCAGTGACCATGGTCCGTGGCAAATAGCGGCAACCGGTTTATGTTCTTTAAAAAAGGCTTGGATAAATTTAATGGCGTCCTCATTGATTCTTAATTTATCAGGATTTAAAACTCCTCCTGGCAGCATCAAGGCATTATAATCTTGGGCGTTTACTTCATCTAAAGTTTTATCTACATTATATTCGTTGCTCCAATCGCCGTTGCTCCAAGATTTTATTTTTCCGCTCTTGGGACTCACAATATCCACTTCAAAACCCTCATTTTCCATTGCTTCTTTTGGAGATTTCAATTCGCTTTCCTCAAATCCGTCTGTTGCCAAAATGGCTACTCTCTTTTTCATATTAGTTATATTTTAGTTATACTTTTTTTGTTATTTCCAAAGTTAAAGAACACCCTTGCGTTTTGGTACTAACAAAATTATAAACCTCAGAACTATAGAGTTAAAAAGCCCTTAAGACGAGGCTTAAGGAAAAATCCATATTATTCACGACGTTCCATTGGAACAAAAAAGCAGAATTTTGATAAATTCTGCTCAATGCGTATTCTAAATAAAATAGAAAATTATAATCTTCAATAAATAATATTAGAGATTTGGAATTACCAATTCATCACCGGGATGGATTAAATCTGCCGATTTCAGTTTGTCTTTATTCGCTTCATAAATTTTGTTGTATTTGCCCGCGTCGCCATAATATTGTTTTGCGATTTTGCTCAGGCTCTCTCCGCTTTTAACGGTATGGTGGGCAAGTGCGGAAGTGTCGGAAACTTTAATATCCGCGACAATATCCGATGGATTTTCTCCACCTGCGCGTTTGATAGCGTCCCAAAGCTGGTTTTTCTCATATTGATTTTTTACGGTTCCTGACAATTTCAGTTTTCCGTTCTCTTCTTGAACGTCCAATTCCCGCATATATAATTTACTCGCTAGAACTAAGACATCCTGATATTTTGATTTGACCATTTTGTTTAAATTTTAAAGTTAAAAAATAAAGATACGGCTAACTTGAAATAAATTATATTTATTAGAAAAACTTTAGGAAAATCATTAAGTTTAATTTGTACATAACCTACCCTTTCACATCATTCCCCTATTTCTATTTTTCTTCAGATATTTTTATAAAAGTAAATTTCATAATCACTCGTAATGAGCGTGATTATGTAAATTTGTCTTTTTATTTTATTTTCAAACAATGAACTCAAGACTTTAAATGTTATTGAAATATTGAAAGTCATAACTCCAAAATTCTTATAACCATTTTACGTAAAATGATAAAACATTCCCTACTTTGTTTATTTCTCCTCTGCAATCTTGGAATTTTCGCCCAAACCATTATCATAAAAGATCAAAAAACCAATGAACCTATTGAACTGGCAACATTGTCAAGCGGTACACGACTTTTTGCTACCACAAATAATGAAGGTCAGGCGGACATTTCCAAATTTAAAGATGTTTCACAAATTGAAATTAGAAGTCTCGGTTATAAAACGGTCGTTAGAAGTTATGAGGAATTGAAAATAGATGGTTTTGTATTACCTCTACAACCTACCAATCTAAACCTGGATGAGGTGGTAATTTCCGCTTCCAAATGGAGACAGAGTAGTGATGATGTTCCGGCAAAGGTAATTTCTATTAGTCCCAAGGAAATCGAATTGCAAAATCCGCAAACCGCAGCCGACCTTTTAGGAATTTCGGGAAAGGTTTTTATTCAGAAAAGTCAACAAGGAGGAGGGAGTCCGATGATTCGTGGATTCTCAACCAGCCGACTTCTATATTCTGTCGATGGTGTACGTATGAATACTGCCATATTCCGTTCAGGAAATTTACAGAATGTTATTAACCTAGATCCTTTCGTCATGGAAAATACCGAGGTGGTTTTTGGACCAGGTTCTGTCGTTTATGGAAGTGATGCCATTGGAGGTGTTATGAGTTTTCTTACATTGACTCCACAGTTCTCATTGACGGCCTCACCTTTGATAACTGGAAAAGCTACGGCACGTTATTCCTCTGCAAATAAAGAGAAAACCGGACATTTTGATGTGAACGTTGGTTTTAAAAATTGGAGTTTCTTGACGAGCATTAGTTCTTGGGATTTTGATAACCTTCGTCAAGGAAGTCACGGCCCAGACGATTATATCCGCGATTACCACGTACAGCGTCAAAATGGGACAGACGTTGTGATTACCAATGATGATAAGTTGTTGCAAATTCCTTCGGCTTATTCGCAGATAAATATGATGCAAAAAGTCAGGTTTCAGCCTAATGAAAAATTTGATTTCCAATACGGATTTCACTACTCAGAAACTTCGGAATATGGACGTTATGATCGTCACCAACGCGTAAAAAATGGAACTGCACGTTATGCCGAATGGAATTACGGTCCACAAATATGGATGATGAACAATTTAGGTATTTCTTATAATGAATCCACCTCAATTTTTGATCAGATGAATATTCGTCTGGCACACCAATGGTTTGAAGAGAGCCGTATCGATCGAACATTAAACAAATCTGATAGGAGTATAAATGAAGAGGAAGTAAGTGCCTTTTCGTTCAATGCCGATTTTATAAAATCGACAAGCGGAAAAAACACCCTTTTCTACGGAATTGAATATGTTTTGGATGATGTGAAATCGGTTGGTAAAATAACAGATGTTACCACTGGAATAACCGAAGCAGGACCATCGCGCTACCCAAAAAGTACTTGGCAGTCAATTGCGGCCTATGTTACGGATGAATATAAAATGACCGATCGCTTTACCCTAAGTGCTGGCGCTCGTTACAATCAGATTATTCTTGATTCTGAATTTGACACTACTTTTTACCCTTTTCCTTTTACGGAAGCAAAATTGAACAATGGCGCGCTAACAGGAAGTTTAGGAGGAGTCTATAGGCCTAGTGATACTTGGGTTCTAAGTACCAATTTGGGTACTGCCTTTCGAGCTCCAAATGTCGATGATGTTGGAAAGGTTTTCGATTCCGCTCCAGGGCAAGTAGTCGTTCCAAATCCTGATCTTAAACCAGAATATGCATATAACGCAGACCTTGGCGTGGCAAAAGTGATTGCAGATGTTATAAAAATCGATGTAACAGGGTATTATACCCATTTAAAAAATTCCATGTTGCGTCGAGATTATAAACTTAACGGTCAGGATAGTATTATGTACCAAGGAGAAATGAGTAAAATACAAGCTATCCAAAACTCCGCTGTTGCTAATGTTTATGGTATTCAGGCCGGAGTTGAGATTAAACTTCCGCAAGGTTTCGGATTAAGTACGGATGTAAATTTCCAAAAAGGAAAAGAGGAACTTGAAAATGGCGACACTAGTCCGATGAGACACGCAGCACCGTTCTTCGGAATTTCACGATTAAACTATAATGCCGAAAAATTGAGTATGGAATTCAATTTTGTTTTTAATGGAAAAAGAGATTTTGACGACATGCCAAATGGTGAAAAGAGTAAAAAGGAAATATATGCACTTGACGAAAATGGAAATATATATTCTCCAGCTTGGTACACCCTTAATTTTAAAGGCCTTTACAAACTCAGCAACTCTATCGATTTAACTGCAGGAATTGAAAACTTGACAGATCAAAGATACAGACCATATGCTTCAGGAATTTCGGGAGCTGGCAGAAATTTTATTATGGCACTTACCGCTCATTTTTAATATTTGAAACACTTGAACAAGTTCAATTGAAAACCAGATTCGTATGAAAAAGTTTATTCCCTTCGTCTTATTGCTTCTTTTAATTGCTTGTAAAGAAGAAAAAAAAGAAAAAACTGAAGCTATTCAAGTAAGTGAAGCAACCATTGCCAACAAAATAGAACGTTTGGCTTCCGATGAATTTATGGGAAGAATGCCCTTTACGGAAGGGGATATAAAAACAACTACTTATTTGGAAAAGCAATTCAAGGATCTCGGTCTTGAACCCGGCAATGGCGATAGCTATTTTCAGAAAGTACCGATGGTTGAAATAACGGGAACTCCTTCCGAAGAAATGCATATTGGGAGTCCAAAAGGAGATTTTGATATCGATTATTATAAGGATTATGTTGCGGTAACCTTAAAAACTGATTCCGTTGTTAGCCTTAAGAATTCTGAACTCGTCTTTGCTGGATTTGGCATAGTTGCTCCTGAATATGGCTGGAATGATTACGAAGGAATAGATTGGAAGGGAAAAACCGCGGTAGTCTTGGTGAACGATCCCGGCTTTAATTCTGGAGATTCCACTTTGTTTAAAGGAGATGAAATGACTTATTATGGAAGATGGACGTACAAATATGAGGAAGCAGCTAGGCAGGGGGCTGCGGGTGTAATAATAATCCACGAAACCGAACCAGCCTCTTATGGTTGGAACGTGATCCAAAGCGGTTGGCGTGGTGCGCAGTTGAGTTTGGAAAGCGATGCACCTGTAGCCGATGTTCAAGCTTGGATTAGTAATGAAGCCGCTCAAAAATTGATGGATGCTTCTCCATTGGCCGGAAAAGATTATAAGCTAATGGCGAGTAAAAAGGATTTTAAACCTGTGCCAATGGGCATAACAGCTTCTTTAAGTATCAAAAACGAAATAAAAAGAGATTCATCCAATAACGTGGTTGCCATAATTCCAGGAACCGATCTTAAAGATGAATATATTATTTACTCTGCACATTGGGACCACTTGGGAATTGGGAAACCGGTTAACGGAGATTCTATTTACAATGGTGCCGTAGATAATGCTTCAGGCACTGCAAGTTTGCTGGCAATTGCCGAAGCTTTTAAAAAGTCTGGTCCTACGAGACGATCTATTCTTTTTATGGCCGTTACAGGCGAGGAGCAGGGCTTATTAGGTTCTGGCTATTATGCCGAACATCCAATTTATCCTGTTGAGAAAACGGTGGCAAATATCAACATGGACGCGTTATCAAGCCCAGGTCCAATGAAAGATTTAACCATAATTGGCTATGGTCAAAGTGAAATGGATAATTATGCCAAAGAAATTGCCGATGGACAAGGACGTTATATAATTCCAGATCCAAATCCAGGATCGGGCGGATTTTTTAGATCAGATCATTTTAGTTTTGCCAAGATTGGAATTCCCGCTCTTTATGCATCCGGAACTACAGAAGGCTTTGATATGAGTAAAGAAGAAGTGGAAAAACTTCGTGAAGATTATAACCAAAATAAATACCACCAACCTTCAGATGAATACGATCCTAAAACCACTATATTGAGTGGCGTTCGGTTTGACGCTCAGCTTTTATACGAAGTGGGATTAAAGCTGGCCAATGAGGATTATTTTCCGAAGTGGAATGAGGGGAGCGAATTCAAAGCGACACGGGATAAACAAATGAAACAATAACCATGTTTGGCCGTTTTTGTATTTCTTCAGCCAATCGCAAAGGTCTAAAACAGAAAAAGGGCTTGTCCCACTAAATGACAAAGCCCTATTTCTTTTTGTCAAACCGCTAAATCAAAAAAACAAAAGCTAAATGCGGTCTGTGTTTGTTGTAATATTTTATTCTACATTTTCAAGAAATTACATTTGGATAAATGTTAAATTTTGTTAATGTCGAGCAAACATATCCAATATATTTATTAAAAGCAAATTCAACTTCACGGTACAGAATTCACTTCTTAAATGATTGTTTTCTTGTCAACCTGATCATAGGTCTCTCATTGATAATCAGAATTAAAATTTCTACTCAAAATCATATTTATTGTTTTCCGTCTGTTTCTTTTCAATAGTTTTGCAGCCTTTAAGAAAGACTTACAACAAAAGAATTTAAGAAATAGGACGACCCCTTTCTTTAAATAATAATTATTTTGAATGGACTTGTCCTATGTACTACCTCATTCAGTCCTAAATCAATTTTAAAAAACTCACAATTTTTCAGGTAAAGTATGATTTCAATAGACAATTTAGCAGTTGAGTTTAGCGGTGATACCCTTTTTAGCGATGTTTCCTTCGTAGTAAATGAAAATGACAAAATAGCTTTAATGGGAAAAAATGGCGCGGGCAAAAGTACGATGATGAAGATTATTGCCGGCGTTCAAAAACCTACCCGCGGAAGTGTTCGTGGTCCAAAAGATGCAGTTATCGCATACTTGCCACAACATCTATTAACTGATGATAATTGTACCGTATTTGAAGAAGCCTCAAAAGCCTTTAAGCAGATTTTTGAAATGCGCGATGAAATGGACAGGCTGAACAAGGAACTTGAAACCCGCACCGATTATGAGAGTGATGCCTATATGGACATTATTACCAAAGTGGCTGAACTTGGTGAGAAGTACTACGCCTTGGAAGAAATAAATTACGAAGCAGAAGTTGAAAAAGCGCTTCGAGGCCTCGGATTTAAAAGAAGTGATTTGCACCGTCAAACTTCCGAGTTTAGTGGAGGATGGCGCATGCGTATTGAATTGGCAAAGCTGCTCCTTCAAAAACCTGATTTAATTTTACTGGATGAACCAACAAATCACGTGGATATTGAATCCGTAATTTGGCTCGAGGATTTCCTAATCAATAAAGCGAAGGCTGTAATAGTAATTTCCCACGATAGAACCTTTATCGACAACATAACAAATAGGACGATTGAAGTTACAATGGGGCGAATCTATGATTACAAAGCCAATTATAGCCATTACCTACAATTGCGCGCAGATAGAAGAGCCCATCAATTGAAGGCATACGAGGAACAACAAAAATTCATTGCCGAAACCCAACAGTTTATTGAGCGCTTTAAAGGAACTTATTCTAAAACAAACCAAGTGAATTCTAGAGAGCGCATGCTCGAAAAACTTCAGATTATTGAGATTGACGAAATAGATACTTCAGCTTTGGCATTGCGTTTTCCTCCAGCACAGCGCAGTGGGGATTACCCCGTAATTGCTGAAGGACTGACTAAAAAATATGGCGACCACATAGTTTTTAATGATGCCAATATGAGCATTTCCCGCGGACAAAAAGTGAGTTTTGTGGGAAGAAATGGTGAAGGAAAATCAACAATGATTAAAGCCATTATGGGCGAAATTGATTTTGAGGGAATCTGCACTCTTGGTCATAATGCCAAAATGGGATATTTTGCCCAAAACCAAGCCGCGCTTTTAGATAAGGAACTAACGGTTTTCCAAACTGTGGATGAAGTCGCCAAGGGTGAAATCAGGACACAAATAAAAAACATACTTGGCCGATTTATGTTCAGTGGTGATGATATCGACAAAAAAGTAGGATTGCTTTCGGGGGGAGAAAAAACCCGTCTAGCAATGGTTAAATTATTGTTGGAACCCGTAAACGTTTTGATTCTCGATGAACCCACAAATCACTTAGATTTAAAATCTAAGGATGTATTAAAAGAGGCACTTCTCCAATTTGATGGGACGCTAATCTTGGTGTCACACGACCGTGATTTCCTTCACGGACTTTCAGAAAAAGTATTTGAGTTTAAGGACAAACGCGTAATTGAACATTTTGAAACCATCGACGATTTTCTTCAGCGCAATAGAATTGAAAATCTGAAGGAGATGGATTTGAAAGCTTAGTTTTAAATTCGGATTAAGAATATTTCTTTTTTAATTCCGTAAATTGGTAGTGGAATTTCGAAACCGTTATTAATGTTTCATCTAGGAAAACCTATTTGATGGCATATTTTTTGGGACAAGACTTGGATTGATTTTTAAACGAATAACATTAGGCAGGCATTTTTACTTGACCTATGATTCACCGAAAAATTTTGTAAAAATGAAAACACAAGGAATATTCTTAGCCGTGTTGGTATGCTTTCTCTTCGGAAATGTTTCCGCACAAGAAAAACAGATTAAATCGAACACAAATAAAGCAACTATAAGCGCGGACAGACTTGACAATCTTTTAGATTCCAAAACTTTTGAATTCATCGCCACCCGCGCATTTCCTCTTAGTGGAACTCCCAAGAATTTGGCAGGAGATAGTTATACAGTTACTTTTTCGCCTGAAATGATTGTAAGTAACTTACCCTTTTATGGAAAAGCATATAGTGCAGTGGGGATGACCGAAGATACGGGAATGAGTTTTAAAGGAAAACCAGAAAACTTCACTGTTACGAAGAAAGATGGCTATCGACTTTATTCCACTGTGCATGACGGCGATACCTATAGAATTACATTATCTGTTAGTGACTCAGGATATGGTAGACTGACAATAAATAGCAATGATCGTGAAACTATCTCCTATCAAGGAGAGATTGTGGAGGTTTCGATAATTGCTAAGTAATCCGTGATCAGTGTTCAGTAGTGAATATTCAGTGGTCAGCAAAATAAGCAACTACCCATTTTATTTTATTTCTCAAACTTACTTTCCTTTAATGAACGGCGAAAATCTCAGTCCATTTTTTAATTTGTCATAAACCCATAAACCCATAAACTCATAAGCTCCTAAACTCTTAATTCAAAGCACCAGCTCCACAAAAAGTCGTTCCAAAGTTTCATCCAAATCGTCACTAAATCCGTTATGGGGACGAGAGGTTTGTATAGAAGAGCTGCGTTGGGCGGTGAGCCATCGGAATCGATCAGGTATTTCCCATTGGGCCACGTGGCCGCCTTTCTTAGAGCCAGAGCAAATTTTACCGAAAGCTTCCAGATTTTTTTCTATTTCATCTAATGGAAGTTCGGAGTTAAATAGGTTTAGCTTTTCATTATCAACAAAGAATTTACAGTTTAGATATTTGGCTCCCTTGCTGAAAAGGATTACTCCCACATTCAGAAATTCTTCGCGTTCTACACGAGGTACCAAACGGATTACCGCATATTCATACAAGTGTTTTCCGGGCATCGCGAATCTGTGTTACAAAGTTTTGGGCACTGTCTCTTCGAAGAATTAGAAATTGCAAATACACATTTCGGATTTCTTCTGGAGTTAAATCGGAATCTTCCCATTGCATCCAATCAACTGGAATGAGATCAGTGATTTCTTTTAATTTTTCATCATTTAGAAGCGAAATCATCTCATCATTTAATTCATCCACCTTCGAAGCTTGTGGCAATAAAACGTGATCTTTAATATATGGAAATGGACTTTTTGCGGCTTTTTCCCAATTGTCCCAAGAATGGTGGAAATAGAAGGTAGCGCCGTGGTCAATCAGCCATAGTTCCTTATGCCAAATAAGCATATTCGTATTTTTCACTGTGCGGTCTATATTGGTCGTAAATGCATCCAACCAGACAATTTTGGACGCCGGTTCTTCATCGATTTGAGTTACAACCGGATCAAATGTAAGTGCGCCGGAAAGAAAATGAAGAGCAAGATTTAAACCTTGGCTTCCCTTCAATAAATCTTGGATTTCTTCATCGCCCTCACTTCTTCCAAAAGCTTCATCCAAGTTTGCAAAAACCAGTTCGGGAACTCGTAATCCTAAGGTTCGAGCTATTTCACCACCCAATAATTCCGCGATTAAAGCTTTCACCCCATGACCCGCTCCACGAAATTTTAAAACATATTTAAAATCGTCGTTTCCTTCTGCCAGAGCAGGCAGCGAACCACCTTCCCGCAGCGGGGTGATATATCGGGTAACGTTTATCGTTCGAAGTTCTATTTTGTTATTTGACATTTGGAACAAAACATTAGCTTGTAAAATTAGGTTTATTTGTTGGATATGAAACTTGGATTTTTTAACCAATTTGATTTCCACTTTTAGAACAAAAAGTCTGTACTTATTCCAGTCTTTAATTTGTATTTTTGCCGAAATAGCCTACTGTATTGAATCTAACCATAGAGAACATTCTGCTTATTGGTTCTTTATTGCTTTTTATAAGCATTATTGCCGGTAAAACTTCTTATAAATTTGGCGTTCCCACCTTGGTGCTTTTCTTAGCTATTGGAATGTTGGCGGGAGAAGATGGTATTGGTGGTATTACTTTTAACGATCCACAGATTGCCCAACTTGTGGGGGTGGTTGCATTAAACTTTATATTATTCTCCGGTGGATTGGATACCGATTGGAAGGCGGTAAAACCTATATGGAAAGAAGGACTTGTCCTAGCCACTCTCGGTGTCTTGCTGACGGCCGTGTCGCTTGGAATGTTTGTGTATTTTATCACCGATTTTACAATTTTCGAAAGTCTGTTGCTTGGTAGTATCGTTTCCTCAACAGATGCAGCGGCGGTATTTTCTATTTTGCGTTCCAAAAATCTGGCACTCCGTGCTAATCTGCGACCCACTTTGGAGCTGGAAAGTGGAAGTAACGATCCTATGGCTTATGTGCTTACCATTGCCTTTTTGGGATTGGTGGTGCACCAAGATCAGAGCTGGACCTCTATAATTCCTCTGTTTTTTCAACAGATGATTATTGGTACGATTGCCGGCTTTGGATTTGGGCGACTTAGCAAAATTATTATCAACCGAATAAAACTGGACTTCGAAGGGTTATATCCGGTTCTGGTTATCGCCTTAATGTTTATAACATTTTCGGTGACCGATGCCGTAGGTGGAAATGGATTTTTGGCGATTTATATCGCGGCAGTTTATTTGGGCAACAAATACCTTATCCACAAAAAGACGATATTAAAAATGTTTGATGGACTGGCCTGGCTTATGCAGATTGTACTGTTCCTTACCTTGGGACTTTTGGTATTGCCAACCCAAATTTTACCAGTAATCGGCATTGGTCTCGTAATCTCTTTATTTCTCATACTGGTTTCCAGACCCTTAAGCGTATTTATTAGTTTGATTCCCTTCAAAATGAAAATGCGACGTCGTTTTTATATTTCGTGGGTGGGATTAAGAGGCGCGGTGCCGATTGTATTTGCTACTTATCCTTTACTTGCGGGAATTGAAAAAGCGAATATGATTTTCAACATAGTATTCTTTATTGCTCTTACTTCCATTTTGATTCAGGGTACCTCTCTATCGATGGTGGCAAAATGGCTTAATGTAAGTATCCCCAGCGCCGATAAAATTCTTACTCCTTCGGAAAAATTCTTGGAAGAACATCCTAAAACCGAAATGCGAGAAATAGGAATAGGTAATACCAATAAAGCAGTGGGCAAGATGATAGTAGATATAGAGTTCCCTAAATCAGCCATTATCGCCATGATAAAAAGAGATAATAAATATCTTACTCCAAATGGAAGTACCGTCATCAATAGCGATGATGTTTTGATTGTACTCTCGGAATCCAAAAAAGGAATGAAAAAAGTTTATAAAGCGCTGGGTATTAAAGAATATGCCGTTTAAGATCTCCATATTAACGGTACGTTAATAAATAAAGGAGGGTCAAAATACGGTTTGATCTGCATACAATCTGATACTTTTGAGGATCTAAAAATCAAAACAGAGGAAACAATGTAACTTTTTCACGATTGTTAGGCAAGCCTTAAAATCCTTGAATCACCAATAGTTTTTCGTTATTTTTGGGGAAAAGCAATTTTAATGAAAATAGTAATTTCTCCAGCGAAGACGTTGGATTATAAAAGCAAACTTCCTACTACAAGAGCTACCCAACCTCAATTTTTGGAGAAAGCTGAATTGATAAACAACAAACTCCAACGCAAAAGCAAAAAAGCAATTTCAGAGTTAATGGATATCAGTGATAAGTTAGCCGAACTGAATTATCATCGATATAAGGAATTCAGTACACCTTTTACCAGGCAGAACGCCAGACCTGCCATTTATGCCTTCGCTGGAGATGTTTATACAGGATTGGATGCTTATACAATTCCTACCGATAAAATAGATCTTCTGCAAGATTCCTTGCGTATTCTCTCTGGGATGTACGGAATTCTTCGTCCGTTGGACCTGATGCAACCCTATCGATTGGAAATGGGAACCAAGCTTGCTGTAGATCGAAAAAAGAACTTGTATGCATTTTGGAAAAATACGCTGACCGATTCCTTGAATAAGGAATTAAAAGAGGGCGAGCTATTTTTAAATCTTGCCAGCGTAGAATATTTTAGCGCAATTGATTCAAAAAGATTAAAAGTTCCCGTAATTGCTCCGGTTTTTAAGGATTTTAAAAACGGTGAACTAAAAATCATTTCCTTTTTCGCCAAAAAAGCCCGGGGAAGTATGACCCGGTTTGCCATAGATAATGATATATCAACTTTAGATGAGGTTAAAGCTTTTAATTATGAAGGTTATGGCTATAGCGAAGAATATACCGAGAAGGAAAATGAACCTGTTTTTATAAGGTAAGTTGGGAAAACGAAATCGAAATCGAAAACGAAAACGAATTGAAGATGAAGCGGCGAGAAATTGAACCAACTTAAGCAATCTTTTGCAAAATTAATATCTTCCTCCTCGGAGGTCAGGGGGACGGACGAAACCGAAACCGAAACTTGGCCGTAGGAGGGTCGAGACTTGAGCATTGAAAACTTTTTACAATTATTCTCTTTCCCATCCGGATTCAGGGGATTAACGAAACCAAAATCAAAAATCATCAATTTTAAAATCGTAAATCTAAAATCATTTTGTTTCACCACATCCACCCATATTCCCCTTACATTCCCAAGACTGCAACAAAGCTCATTGTAGGCACCCTCCCGCCGCCCCGTTTTACTACTGGGGAATTAAAGGAAAAAGATGTTGATTTCTGTTATGGGAGTGGCGACGGGCAGTTATGGGTCATTTTGGATAAGATCTTTGATCTTAACCTGAAATTTGAAACTACTGCGGAAGCCATAGCCCAACGAGAACATTTTCTTATTACCAGAGGAATCGGAATTTGCGATATGGTGGCATCGGCAAAGCGTGAAAAGATAGATGCGACGGATATAGGAATGAAACATGTAAAACTTCGGGATTTAATTAAAGTGCTTCAAAAACATCCAAAAATCGATACGCTATTATTTACAGGCGGAAATAGCAAAAACGGTCCAGAGTATTTCTTCAGAAAAAATTTAAAGGATTATGATATTAAAATGAAAGTAATTTCCAGCAAACCACCAAGGATACATTCTTTTCACTTACCCAACTCCGAAAGATTGATTAAGACCGTTTCTTTAATCGCTCCCTCTGGCTCAGCGAATAGAGCAGTTGGAAGCATGGAGCTCTACAAAAAAATGAAAGCTGAAAACCCGGATTTTAATGTAATTGATTTTAGAGTCATGCAGTATAGGGAGTTTTTTTGAAAGGGATTGGTTTAATTTTGTAGAGATCTATAAAAGTTTTACTTTAAAAATAACATCTATTATTTACTATAAAAAGGTCTCGATCCGATAGCTACCAAATGCGCTCGACCTGACAATAAATATTGATTTTTAATGAATTAAAGGGTCATTTCGAGCGCAGTCGAGAAGTTCTGCGAGTAAAGGCATGATTATTTATGACGCTATTGGTTTTGATCCTCTTTTTGCCTTACTATTTCTATACAATAGCGTCGGTTGAACAATATTCTTTAAAACATAGTATCAATTAAAAACTGGGAAAATCTATCCATCAATCCAAGTATCTTGATTTTTGGTCTATTCTACCAATCACCTTCTAAATCCGTATATTTACATTTCTTTTTTTAAAACCAAATCAACATGAGAAAAGCAATCCCTTTTTTAATGCTGGCTGTTTTAATTTCAGCCTGCAACAATTCGAAAGAAACCAAATTAAACGATGATGACAATATGAGTGAAAGAAGCAATCCACTTCTCGTAGAAAGTACTTTGCCCTATTACGCTCCCGATTTTTCCAAAATAAAGGATGAGGATTTTGAGCCGGCAATGCTCGAAGGAATAGCACAGCAGAAAAAGGCAATAGATGAAATAACCAGCAACCCCGAAGAACCTACTTTTGAAAACACTGTTGTTGCATTAGAAAAGAGTGGGGAACTACTTGATAGGTCTTCCCAAATTTTTGGGGCACTGGGTTCTGCCAATACAAATGATGCTCTCCAAGCTATTGATGACAGGATGGCTCCAAAATTTGCCGCCCAACAGGATGCAATTTATCTTAACGATAAATTATTTCAGCGTTTTAAAACTCTGTATAATAAGAGAGAATCCTTAAACCTTGATCCAGAATCATTAAAGCTTCTTGAGAATTATTACGAAGATTTTGAAATTGCTGGAGCAAATCTTTCCGCAGAAGATAAAAAGACTTTATCTGATTACAACGGAAGGCTAGCGACACTTACCACCAAATTTGGAAAAACACTTTTGGCAGCAAATAATGCCGGTGCAGTTACTTTCAATGATAAAGAAGAGCTAGCAGGAGTTTCTGAAGATGTTCTAAAATCCAGGGCAAACGAAGATGGTAAGGGATGGACAATTCCTCTGCAGAATACCACGCAACAACCGTTGTTGCAATCCAT
Organism: Aequorivita sp. H23M31; assembly: GCF_004022485.1. Lineage (GTDB taxonomy): Bacteria > Bacteroidota > Bacteroidia > Flavobacteriales > Flavobacteriaceae > Aequorivita > Aequorivita ciconiae. The sequence continues at coordinate 1,576,750 of NZ_CP034951.1, read as the reverse complement.
GGATAACAGAGCAAGCCGAGAAAAACTTTTTAAGGCCGCTTGGATGAGGGCAGATGGAGGGGCAAATGATACTAGAGATCTGGTAAAGGAAATTGTCGAGTTGCGCGCCCAGAAAGCCAAGTTGCTTGGATTTGATAATTATGCAGCTTGGAGCCTTCAAAAAACAATGGCAAAGACGCCAGCGCATGTTAATAAATTCTTTGAAGGTCTAATTCCCGCGGGAACTGCGAAGGCTCAGGCAGAGTCTGATGAGATCCAAAAAATGATCAAAGCACAAGGAGAGGATTTTACCTTAGAGCCTTGGGATTGGAACTATTATGCCGAAATGGTTCGAAAAGAAAAATACGATCTCGATGAAGAACAGATCAAACCTTATTTCGAATTAAAAACCGTTCTTGAAAAAGGGGTGTTCTTCGCAGCCACCCAGTTATATGGAATTACTTTTAAAGAAAGAACAGATATTCCTGTTTATCAAGATGATGTTTTGGTGTACGAACTTTTTGAGGAAAATGGCGACCAGCTCGGGCTCTTTTATGCCGATTTCTTTGCTAGACCCAGCAAAAGGGGAGGAGCGTGGATGTCCAATTTTGTTACCCAATCTAAACTTTACAATAAGAAGCCTGTAATTTACAACGTGTGTAATTTCCCAAAGCCTTCAGACGGTAATCCTGCTTTATTAACTTTTGATGAAGTGACAACTATGTTCCATGAATTTGGCCATGCCCTTCACGGATTTTTCGCCGATCAACAATATCCTTCACTCTCTGGAACTTCCGTAGCTCGTGATTTTGTGGAGTTCCCTTCACAGTTTAATGAGAATTGGGCACTTTATCCAGAGGTATTGAAAAACTATGCAGTTCATTATGAAACTGGAGAGCAAATTCCCCAGGAGCTGATTTCAAAAATCAAAAAATCCGGCACTTTTAATCAGGGCTATAGTATTACCGAAAACTTGGCTTCATCCAATTTGGATATGCAGTGGCACACAATTCCAAGTACAAAAAAGATTGATGATGTGGATGCTTTTGAAAAAGAAGCGCTTCATAAAACAAAATTGGATGTTGTACACGCTGTACCACCGCGTTACCGATCTACTTACTTTGCGCATATTTTTGCAGGCGGCTATGCTGCTGGATATTATTCCTACCTATGGACAGAAATGCTGGACCACGACGCCTATAACTGGTTTGAAGAAAATGGTGGAATGACTCGCGAAAATGGACAACGTTTCCGGGATATGGTACTTTCTCGTGGGAACACCCAGGACCTTGAAAAAATGTACAAAGCTTGGCGAGGAGCAGATCCTAAGATTGGACCTTTGTTGAAAGCAAGAGGATTAAAGTAGTCCCTCGGCTCCGCTCGGGAACGAGAACATCTTTTTGGGGATGTTATATAATCTCCTTTTCAGTCCCTGGAAAAAAATGAACCACGACTTCACGAATAATGTTTTATACATTCGTGAAGTCGTGGTTTTTTAATTGGAATAGTCTTCTAAAAGCTAAAAGCAAAAAAATCTCACAGGTCTCAACTTGTCCGCCGAAGCTTTTTTAGCGTAGGAGGAAGACCTGTGAGGTTTATAAATTCATTCGTGAATTCGCGGTCCTAGTTTCTACCGACTACCAACTGCCCTCTATCAACTAAAAACTATTTTTTCTTCTTCTTCGACTTCTCCTTTTTTGGATGGACAAGTTTCAATTCGTCAATCAAATTGGTCGCTCCGGCATATTTATCCATTATAAAAAGTACATAGCGAATATCTACCATAATATTTCTGGATAAGGAAGGATCGTAATAATAATCGCTCATCGTTCCTTCCCAAACGCGGTCAAAGTTTAGACCGATCAAGTTACCGTGGGCATCAATAGCTGGACTTCCTGAGTTTCCACCTGTGGTGTGATTTGTTCCAATAAAATTTACTGCAATTTTACCATCCTCGGCATATTGCCCGTAGTCTTTTTTGTTATATAGATCAATCAGTTTTTGCGGCACATCGAACTCATAATCTCCTGGCACATATTTTTCCATAACTCCTTCTAGGTGCGTTACCGGTTCGTAATAAATGGCATCGGCGGGAGAATAACCTTTTACTTGTCCGTAGGTTACTCTTAGCGTACTATTGGCATTTGGGAAGATTCTTGCATCTTTGGGACTGAGTTCCATCATAGCTTTCATATAATCTCTTTCAAGTCCTTTTATTTTTAAATCCAACGCCTCATAATCTGGCGCTACTTTATTGAAATAAGCATCTGCCAATTCCTTGGTTATTTGAAATCCGGGATCTTTTTCTAAATTTTTAATTACCGTTTCCGCGTCGCCCTCCATTAAATTTTTCAGTTTATCATAATCTACAAAAGCCGAATTGCTATAAACATTTTCCGTAAGGGTTTGCACATTTAGATTTTTAAATGAATCTGGAAGAAATTGTGCGGGGACTTTTTTAGCATAAAGCGCTATCAATGCTTCAAAAACCTCCTTGTCCACTTGGGTGTTATAATCTTTGTACTTTACTCTCGCCGAATTAAGGAAGTTGTCCCTTCTATCATCAAAAGACTGTTCCCCTCGCTGTTCAAAGGAATTTTTCAACTGGTATGCCTGAAAAGCGGTTCTAAGTAATTCCACATTTCTTAAAACCGTTTCCGTAAAATACTCGCGCGCAAGTTTGTAGGGTTCAATTTGGGTGTAATAGGTTTCAAACTGGGGAAGTAGATCACCATATTCTGAAGTCTTGCCTTTCTTCTTAATTTCCTGTGTAAGTTGTCTTTCCTGTTCTTTCTTGATTCCTACGGCATCCGATTTCTTCAAACCGGTTGTTTCACCCCTCCATTTTTTCCAATAATTGGCAATGCTGGCAAATTTTGAAGCATATTGAATTTTAATCTGTGGATCCGCCCGCATGTATTTATCTACAATCGCCAATGCCTCGTCGCGAATTGCTATTCTGGCAGGATTAATTGTGTTTATTACCTGGTCGATTGCTATTGAAGGAAGATATTCATCTGTAGAACCTGGAAATCCAAAGACCAAGGTGAAATCATTTTCTGCAACTCCATCGAGGGAGATAGGAAGGAAATGCTTTGGGGTATAAGGAACATTATCTTCGGAATATTCTGCTGGACGATTGTCTTTATCTGCATAAATTCTGAATAGGGAAAAATCGCCCGTATGTCGTGGCCAAACCCAGTTGTCCGTATCGCTGCCAAACTTGCCAATTGAAGATGGCGGAGCTCCAACTAAACGGATATCTTTAAAGGTTTCAACTACAAAAAGCATATACTGATTGCCTTCATAGAAAGTACGTACTCTATTTTCCTGGTATTTTTCCTTAGGTGAATTTTGGACAGTAGAGGCAATATTGGCTTCTACAATTTTCTGTCTTTCAGCTTCTTCCATTTCTGGATTCACTCCAGCCAATATCTTGTCAGTAACGTCTTCAATTTTGATGATAAACGTAGCGGTTACCCCGGGATTGGGTAATTCCTCTTTTAAACTTTTCGCCCAAAAACCGTTTTCCAAATAATCATTCTCTAAAGTTGAGTGTTTTTGGATCTGGGAATACCCGCAATGATGATTGGTAAGCAAAAGTCCTTTGTTGCTTATCATCTCACTGGTACACCCACCATTGAAATGAACAATAGCGTCTTTGAGACTTGATTTATTTATGTCATAAATATCCTGGGCGGACATTTTCATGCCAAGATTTTTCATTTCAGTTTCGTTCATTCCCTCAAGAAGCGAGGGGATCCACATACCTCCCTGCTGGGCAAAAAGAGGAACGGATAAAAAAATAAATAGCAGGCGCAATAATTTCATAAGATAGTTTTTAGGAATAGTCCGCAATATAACAATACAGCGGGGAAATTGAAATCGAAATCAAAAATGAAATCGAATTGAAAGGTGAAAATACACTTCGGTCTGGGCCGGGATTTGGTGAAACAGGAAGCAATGTAGCTTGAGAGGGTTGGAAGAAATCAAAAATAAAGGAAATCAGAAACCAAGCATTATTAATACGAAAATCAAATAATGTATTGGTGGTGCTATTCACCGAGAGTTAGAAGTGAAATGATGTCTCAGCTTTTCATAAGTAAATTATAATTAATAGTTAAGGTTTCTAATTTTATTGGTCAGGAATTTCCATAGTCTTAGTTTTGGCGAAAGAGATTCGAAATTGGAATACTCGGTAAATTTAAATGCTTGGAGTTCAATATTCTGAAGGTCTCTAAAAACTAATTATAAATTTTAATATTCAATTATGTTTAAGTCATTAAAGATTAAAAGTTTGTTTTTATTCGTTGCTGTTTTAGGTTCTGCTGGCGTATTTGCTCAGGATAAGGACATCAGCGATAGCGAATTGAACAAATTTGCCGATGCCTATATTAACGTGCAAATGCAGAATCAGGAGGCACAACAGGAAATGATCTCTATCATCGAGGGTGAAGGTTTGAAAATTGAGCGCTTTGGGGAAATTCAACAAGCCTCTATGGATCCAAACCAGACGAATGATGCAACTCCTGAAGAAATGAAAATGCATGATGCGGCCGTTGCCAAAATGGAAAAATTGCAACCACAATTGGAACAAAAAGCAAAAGCAGGAATCGAATCAAAGGGAATGACTTTTGAGCGTTTTCAAGAACTTGCTACGGTAATCCAACAAGATCAGGCGTTGCAGCAAAGATTACAAGCTATTTTGATGAAACATCAAATGGAATAATCCAAACAATACTTTATACTAAAAGGAAGTCGGCTCGGCTTCCTTTTTTTACTGTATAATAGCAATCGTGGAATATCCCAAACTTCCTTTTTCCAATTTGATTTGAGTGGTAATCCTTTCTTTTAAGGCGCCCACGTGCGAAATTACCCCTACCGATTTATCACCCTCATTCTGCATTTTTTCGAGAATAGTAATAGCCTGGTCCAAGGTCTCCGGATCCAAGGTTCCAAATCCTTCATCGATAAACAGGGATTCTATTTTTACGTTTCGTGAAGCAATATCCGAAAGAGCAAAGGCCATTGCCAGGCTTACCAAAAACGTTTCCCCTCCCGAGAGAGTGCGTACTGAACGCCGCGCATTTCCCATATATTTATCAAAAATTTTCAATGTATCGCTTTTGTCTGCTTCCTCAGCTGTTGGAATGTCGAGAATATAACGATCGCTAAACTCCATTAAACGTTTGTTGGCAAAACCGATAAGTTGCTCGAGAGTTAAATCTTGAACGAAATTTGAAAACTTATTTCCGTTGGCATCCCCAATTAGATCGTTCATAGTTTTCCAAAGGGTTTGATCTTTTTTTAGAGCATTTAATTGTTTTAGGAAGTTCTCTTGTCTTTCCCGAGTTTTCGCATCTTTATCAAGGCTTTCCGTAATCCTTCCTATGTTTATGGAAAGTTCATCCCATTTGATTTTTGCCAACTCAAAGGTTTCAGTTAAATCTTCCAAGGAAACTTGAGCGTCGTCCTTTAAACGCAGTTCCTTTAATGTCTCCTTTAAGGTTTTCTCAGTTTCCGAAAGCCGCGCGGCGCCATCCTTTAATTGTGCATCCTTTCTTCTAAATGCGCCTGCGGTCTCTTCATCAAGAATATGGAATCTTAATTGGTCGATGCTTTCTAATCTTTCATTTGAAACAATAAAATCCAGCGTTTCTTTTTTCTTGTGTTTTTCCGTTTCACATGCTTTCAATTGAGCGGTTGTTTCGAGCAATTGTGTTTCAAATCCTGAAATACGGGCAACAGATTGGGTAAGTTTCGTGGTTAAATTACCTACTTCCGAATCGATATTGTTTCCAGCATAGAGTTTTAAACGCTGGTTTTTTAAGTTTTGAAAGTCGGTTAAAGCGTCCTCCCATTGACCTAAACTTTTTTTAATATCTTCTAAAATCAGTTTTGCCTGAAATGCGAGTTTCGATTTTTCTAGCAGTTCTATATTTTTGTTTAATTTGATGCGATTCGTTTGTAGTACCTCCAATCCGTCCGTGGGATTCCAGGATAATTGTTGGGCTAAAAGATTTAATGAATTTTCAATTTGCCTAAATTCCGAAGATTGCAATTTAATTTCTTCGGTTAATCGAACATTCGAATCCGACTGAAATTTTACTTTCTGCTGCAATCCTATTATTAGTGCTGATTTCGTTTTCAGTAACTTTTGATTATCCCGTAATAATTCTTCCCTTACATCAAAATGAGGATTCTCAAAAGCAAAGGGATGCTCCAAAGATCCACAAAGCGGGCAGGGCTCATCAGGCTTCAATTGTTTTCGGTGTTCCTCCAGACTTTGGTGCTTCCGTTGATGTTCAACTAAAGCTATCTGTTCAGCTATTTCCTTATCCAAATTTAAAATTTCCTTTTCCAAAGATTGAATGGCTTCTCTATCTTTTGAAATACTTTCTTCACCAAGTTCTAAATCTTTCTTGTTTGAAATCAGAGCATTTTGAAGTTTTAGTATTTGTTGCTTTTTGCTGAGCAATTCCAATGCAATTTCGTTCGATTTCCGAAGGGATTCCAGTTTTGAACTTAATTCGGCTATGTTTTTAAGCCCTGAAGTTTGTATAGTTTCTTGAATTGTACTTTCAAGATTATTTAATTCAACTTTAAATTCTGAAGGCTTCTCTCGTGAATGCAATTGATAGCCGAGCGCACCAAGGTTTTTTCCATAACCTTTGATTTGATTTTGAAAAAGAATTGCTTCACTCTGTTTGGTTTTTTCTTTTGATTGAAGTTCAACGATTTTGGTCCTAAAGGTTTCTAATCGCTCATTGGCATTGGAGACCATCAGTTCCTCTTGTATCAGATTGGAAGCTGATTCCAAAGAGCTTTTTTGACTGGATTCCTCGGTCTGCTTATTTTTTCTAAGAGTAATTAGCTGTTGATTGCTTTTTTCAACTTCCTTTATAAACGAGTCATATTCCTGCAAATCTTTAATGTACTTGGACAGTTTTTCATGCTTCTCCAGCTTGGCTTTGTTTTCTCTGAATCTGTCAACGTGATCTTTTAAAATCTCTTGATTCTTTATTAGGCTCTTTTCCTCTTCCAGTTTTTTGACCAGTTCTTTTCGAATGTTTATTTTTTCTGATGACAATTGAAATTCCTTTTCTATACTTGGCTTCGAGGATTTTAATTTCTGTAATTCTTCCTCCTTCTCCTTAATCATTTCGGGAGTAAAAATTTCAATACTTTCAAGATTCGCTTCTTTTAATCGAACTTCATCTTTAATTGAAGAATAACGTCTGAACACCGCTCTCCCAATTTCACGATAGGACCGGGCGCCCGTTATATCCTCCAGAAGTTTATTGCGTTCGTTTCTTGGAGCTTGTAATAGTTTACTAAACTCTCCCTGCGAAAGAACCATGGCTTTTACAAATTGCTCATAGCTCAAACCTATAATTTCAGCGTTTTTTTCTGGAGTTTTGGTCCCGGATTCTATTATATATCCTGTGGCTATTTCAACGAGTTCCTGTTTTCTGCTATTTAAGTTATTGTTTCTATTTCGTTCGATAGACCAATGGCTGCGGTAGTCTTTTCCGTTTACTCGGTATTCTACTTCGGCATAACAGGTGCGCATATTCCGCGTCATAATTCCGCCATCATCTTCAAGAACCGTGTTGGAAATAGCCTTATCCACTCTGGCGATTCGGTTGTAAATAGCAAGAGTAATAACATCGAGCAACGTAGATTTTCCCGATCCCGTAGGGCCGGTAATAGCAAATAATCCAGCTTCGCCCAGAATTCCACCCGCGAAATCAATCTCATGCTCACCTTTAAGTGAATGGATGTTTTCGAAACGTATTTTTGTAATCTTCATAGGTTAAAGTTTCAATTCTTCTAAAATTTCCTTGAAGGCATTTTTTAACTCCTGGGTATTTTCCATGCCACTTTGCAGTTCAAGTTTCTTTTCAAACATTTGCATCGGGGTTACGTCTGCCACATCTGTCCCAACTGCAAAGGCATCCGTAGCGCCGCGGATTTTGCTTTTAAAATAAAGTCTGGATTTTACAATCTCAATAAATTCATTGGGTTTAGAGCTTACATATTCCTCAAAATTTTGGCGGGTTTCCAGACTTTCTGCTTCTTCATTTACGATTATTTCAGCGAGGGAAATTAAAGGAGTTTCTTCGGAATATTTTTCCAACTTATACTTCACCTCTTGTAAACTTCCTTCAAAAGTTACCAAATTCCGGTATTTGGGAATGGGAACTATTTCAACATTGTAAACCTGATTATTCTGGATCGTGATTACATTAATTTGCTTACAATCTTCTCTTTCAGAAAAACTTAGTGGAATGGGAGAACCGCAGTAATGGATATTGCGCGATTGTGAAATAACCTGAGGTTTATGGATGTGTCCCAAAGCGATATAATGTGGAATATCCTGAAATATTAGAGCTTCAATACCCGCTTGGTTTCCTATCTGTATGTCGCGTTCACTCTCTGATAATTGGCTTCCCTGAACATATAAATGCGCCATAAGTACAAAAACGTGATCGGGATGATTTTGGGTATAATGGGAATTGATATTCGTAAAATAGGATTGTAATCCCATTTTAATCTGTTCTATTTTGGTAGCATAGCTTTCACCAGCAACCGATTTTCTAATATCGCGGTCTTTTAAAAATGGAACCGCTGCAACGACAATTTTTTCTCCGTTTTTTTCCACGGCTACAAACATTTCTGAAGTCTTCTCGGTTGCTCCACCAATAACACTAATATCAAAAGTTTTAAGTAATTCTTTCGGCGCATTCAAAACCGACGCCGAATCGTGATTTCCACCGGTGAGAATAATTTTGCAATCCAGATTTATCAGCTGTTTTAATACATCATAATACTGTTTGTAGGCAGCTTGTGACGGATTTGCCTGATCGAAAATATCACCGGAGACGAGCAGAATATCTATGTTTTCGGTCTTTATATAATCGACCAGCCATTTAAAAAAATAATCGAGATCTTCGGCCAAATCGAATTTATGAAGTTGCTTGCCGATGTGCCAATCGGAAGTATGAAGAATTTTCATTTGCAAAGGTGTTTGTTACAAATCTATTTAATCTGAAAGAATTGCTAGGGATTTTTGAGAGACAAAATCCTCTGAAAATTGTTTTGAAGAAACTTGTTTTAGGTTTTATAAGAAAGAGGAAATAAATTAAAAAAACAAAACTAATTGTTGTGCCACATCATTTTGTTTTTATCTTTGCACCCGCTTAAGTACAAGCATTTTTTAGAATTTTTTAAAAAATGGCGAGGTAGCTCTCCCGATAGTTATCGGGATGGTATAGTGTCTGGAAGTTTAGTTTGAGCCTTAATCAAACTTATATTCAAATATGGCGAGGTAGCTCAGCTGGTTAGAGCACTGGATTCATAACCCAGAGGTCTCGGGTTCAAGTCCCGATCTCGCTACTAAGGTCGAAGTACCCTCAAAAAACGATTAGGATTTTTCCTGATCGTTTTTTTTTGCATACTTATAGACTATCTCATTACTTCAACTTAAAATAACCAACGCTATGAGACTGATTTTTACTACATGTACATTTCTATTAAGCTCTGGTATATACAGTCAAGAAGCTAAAGAAATACCAATTTTACTTCGGAACAAATATATGTATTGGTAAGAACTTTGACTTTTGAAAAGGCCAAACTGCAAATGGGAAAGGATCTCTATATGTATTGCGTCGATAAAAAAAATTATTTCATTGTTTACGATGCCTTTGATTTTGACAAGTCCAAGCGAGAGCTAGCCGAGTATATTTCTTCGTATTAAAAGTAGGGTACTATTTTGAAGTAAAATTCAGATAAAGCAAAAAAGATTTCCTTTGAATAAAAAGAAATCTTTCTTTAATTGCTTTTGAGCTGAAGTTTTGATGAGCCGATTAACTTTCAGGTTCCAACACTAAGGTGACCTTATTAAAATCAGCGGCGCCATTTATCACACTTCGATAATCGTCGTAGAATTCTTGGGAAATTTTATTGATTTTATAAAACTCATCAGCAGTAATCGTTAGTTGGCTACCGTTCATCTCGTACGAGGATTTAAACAGCAATACTTTTTTTCCATCTTGCAAAAGGGAATGGTCTATGTTAATATCGTCCGCGTTTGCCACCCGATAACCTTTGGGAATATTAATGTTTATTGTGCGATTATAAATGCGGGTATATTCGTTTTCCAGCGGAAGCTTACGTTCATTTTCTTGGTACATCTGAATTTGCTTTCCAATAAGATTCCCAACTTTAAAAAGATATCGGTTTCCTGCTTTTTCAACAAAGGCTTCCGATTCAAAATCGATTTTAAATTGTAAGGGCTTTACTCCAAAGAGCGCAGGATCATCATTCAGCATTTTCTTGCTCTTAATGTCTGCATTTTCGTCAAGTCTTTTGGCAAATTCATCTAAAAGCTTATCTCTGTTTTCTTCGGAAATAAGTGGAATATAAGGTTGGATATACAATGCATAATAGCCGGACATAGAGTGGTCGAGTTTTACCGTGTTTTTAGTAAGATCGTCATGGTTAAAGTTGACATCGATTATCATTCTATCTACGGTTTCTTCCGCAGGAACCGGATTTATGTATTCAATTTTTCCAGTTGCCGATTTAAAATCACCAACGGCCACTTCCTTTATATGCAATCCGTAGGTGTCTGTTAAGAAAGCAGGAGGAAAACCATAGCGGGAATCGGAATCGGTGGGTGCCATATATTTACCGGTCTTTGGAAAGTAAAATAGAAATTCATTTAGAAAATTGTGCGCCTCAAATTCCTTGTCAAATTTAAGGTCCTTACGGTCGCTGGTCAATATCATTTCGTGTTTTATATCTAAGGTGTTGAAAAGTGAGATATACAGACTCATTAATCCCTTTGAGCTAGCAACTTTTTGATCGAGAACACTCTCTAGTTCGTTGCCCATACTATTTGACTCATTTATGAAAACATTCGTCTTAATATACGATTCCAAGGTTCTGAGCAATTTATTTTGTTCCATATCTGCTTTTACACCAGCTTCCGCCAGAAATTTGTTAAGCTTCTTCTGGACCTTCTTATCAATTTTAGTATAATAATAGTTGTATAAATTTTGGGAAACCTTGCCATACGAAGTTATATCCCGAGTGTTATTGGCTAAATTCTGATCTAATTTATAAACTACAAATGCGCGAGAAGCATTGTATGGAGATAGTTCTTCCTTCTCTAATCCAGATAATTTATCCGCGTGCATCTTCCAATGTAATTTATTTTCCGTAAGAGTATCTCTCACCATTTCCGGTAGATTATTATAACTTTTGAATTGAAAAATTAAGTTGGAAGGAGAATAAAGATCAAAAGAGACATCTTGCTTGTCGTAATAAGTTTGAAAAACAAGTCGTCTTCCTGAGTATTCGGGAACACGCTTAATCAGATAATAGTATTCAATAATGCTTCCTTTTTCGATACCTTCAAAAGCGAAGAATTTATAGACACTTTGGGTTTCCTCATCTTCCGCAGTGAGGATTTTGGAATCGTCAAGTTCCATAATCTGTCCATTTGGTTTTATTACGCGGGCCTTGCTAATAAGAAGTTCAGAAGTATTACTATACGGTAAATAAATCTTGTTATATTCCTCAATACGATCATCACTATTGAGCCAGAGTGCTTTGTGTTCCAAGAAATATTCCAGAAAGTTGTCACCTTCATAAAGAAATTCGGTTATAATTTTATCCTTCAACCCTAAAATAGAGGTACTGTCCGGAACCTGAACTGAAAATTTAGGAATTTTTTCCCAGGAATAGTTTTTATAAAATGGACTTTCTTGTGCAAGGAGAAGGGGAGCCATAAATAGGAGCGCCCAGCAAGTAATGGTTTTTTTCATAATGGATTATTTCGATCTTGTAAGTGTAACTACTTCCTTATATGCCTTTTCAACATCATTTATAAGTTTATTTACTTCTTTTTGTTGGTCTAGATCAAGGATTAGATAGTCGCAGATTACAGAGTGTTTGTATAATATCTTGCCATCAAGTTGTTCATAATCTATAGTGGCTTTTATATAATTATTTTCGAAGTTTTGGGACTTTGGAAGGAATTCTATTTCATATCCATCCGGAATTTGAAGTTCGGTTTCAAACACATAGGAGTTTTTATAATCTACTTCAATTTCACGTTTACGCTTTGGGTCTGTTCGGTGTTGCGAAATGTATTTGTTAAGATTCAGATTGATGAAAATCTCATCTCCAAATTGCTTAAAGTAATCACCAATGGAAAAATTGTAGGTAATAATCAAATTTTGGTCATATTCTTCCCTATTTATTTCTGAGATATTTTGGGCAATAAATTTATTGTTCCCCTTTTCAAAAATATCGTTGTAGAAATTATCCCTTTTACTTTTTGTATTAAGACCCTCCATTGCATAGAGATAATCGATTTTAGCATACCCAGCGAACTCTGCACGTGCCGAACCAGTAAGCAGTTGCCCTTCTATTTTGAGCTTGGTAATATCTTTAATAAAATTTTTTTCAGCAGGAATTATCGGCACTTTCGCAATACGGTAATTCTTGTCGTCGATAGCAATTAATGCTTCTTTTCCTTGGATAAAGGAGGTAGGAAAAGTGATAGGAATGTTTCTTCCCGTCGCATCCAGATAATAAATTGCTTCTCCATCAAAATAGCTAAGAATCATGTGATTGTCCACAACTGGCGTGGGTACCTCTTCATAACTATAAGGAATTTTACGAGTCCCAATCCAAGTTAAATGACCTTTCAATCCTGCGATTTCGAGCATTTTGTAGAGGATGCTGCTATTATCTTTGCAGTCTCCATATTTCTTCTCAAAGACCTCATTTGCTCCTCTAGGAATAAAACCACCAAGAGCATACTCAAAAGCGATGTACTTAATGTTCAGTTGCGTCCAATAATAAATAGCTTTTACTTTTTCCAGATCGTTCTCTTTACCTTCGATCAGACTATTCGTAAGTTCTACCAGTTCTGGCGTCGCGGGTTCGTGAACAACTTCCTTTATCATTGAGTAGTACCAATTATAAAGATCTTTGGTTTCATTAAGTACAGGCACTGTATTGCCATTTACCTCGTAAGACGCTATAAAGGGAATAATGTGCGGCAACACATTTCTATGGGTGGAAGATCTTGATTCATAATCAAAAGCGTTAACGTCTTTTAATTCCCAGGTATAAATAATCTTACCGCGTTTCTCTTGTTTTGTGAAGTCAATCTTTACCCCTTCGGTATTAAACTGTTTAAACTTAAGATTTACCGACGGATCGGTTGTAATACTGAATTTATTCTGGGCGATGGGAGAGAAATCCCCAAAATAGAAGGGAGTTAACAATCGGGGATTTTTTATTTTTTGGGAATATTTGAGCTGGGACCTAGATCCCTTTTTTAGGTTGGAATATATAAAGTTTACGGATTTAATGTCGTCATAAAAAAATTCGCCCAACTCGTCCTTTTGTGTAAAAGTCGAAACTTTTTCTTCTCGGTATTTGTTGTTATCGTAGTTAAAGGAAGAGGCCTCGATAGCACCCAGCTCATAAAAACTTGAAAAACTGATGGATTCTTGTGATCTCTGCGTTGCAAATTCATTAAGGTATAGATTCTCTTGGATATTCTGTTGGGTAATATCGAAGATGCCATTGGTAACGTTAATAAACAAATTGGATTCCTGATTTAGTAAAACTACCGAGGCTTCAGGATACTTATCCTTGTATTTTTCAAATATTTCGGAATATTGAGCTTTTGCCGAGGATGCGACCAAAACTAAAACAATCCACAAGTTTTGAAAGCTAAAAAATCTGTTGTGCATATATTTTTCCATTAAAATAATCTTCAGATCTGGTCTTTTTTCCTGTTTTGTCGTAACTCGATGCGTTTCCCGTCTGTATGCCATTTTTATAATTGGTCTCTTCCTTAATCGTACCGTTATCGTAGTATTTTGTTGATTTTCCGTGAAGTTCGCCCATCAAGTATTCGAGGCGTTCCTCAATATTCCCATTTGCGTAATATGAGATTTTTGGTCCCTCATACTCTCCGTTTACATTTACAAACTCGTCTTTAAGTTGACCGTTGTAATAGTAGGTTTTGTATGTTCCTACTGTTTCTCCATTCTTATATTCAAATTCACGGGAGATTTTTCCGTTGTCATAATACGCAATAATCTTAGCAGTTTCATTAATAATTGGGATCATTGGAAGCTCGTCCCCATTAGTGTCATTATAGGAATAGCCAATTAAAGTTCCGTGATTGTAGAAACGTACCAGTTGTAACTGTCCAGTTGGACTGAAAAATTCCTTGCGACCGTGGGCTTCACCGGAAAGATATGAGGTTTTGGTATATAGGGTACCATCTTCGTAATATGATTTCCAAGTTCCCATAAGGTCTCCGGAGTCGTAAAAAGTTGAATCATCAATCTGACCATTTTTGAAATAAGTTGTGAATTCCCCATCTAGTTTACCAAGAACATACGTGGCTTTCATTCTCGGTTTTCCGTTCTCAAAGTACCAAGTCCACGCTCCGTGTAGGGAACCATCGAGATATTGGCCCTCAGCTTCTAATTTTCCACTAAAGAAATACGACTTATATTCTCCATGTTTTATGCCATGGAGGTATGAAATTGTAGTGTTCTCTTTTCCATTGTAATGTTTGGAAACTAATATTGTATCCTTTTTTGACGGCTTGTATTCTATTTGATAATGAGAATTTCCCGAACGATCATAAAACGATTCATATATTACATCGTCATTTTTGTATTGGGCGGTGTTAATTAGTTTTCCATCCACTCCAAAATATTCCTGTTCTCCGTGAAATTTATCTTTATGGAAGAAATTGATACTTTTTAAACTTCCATCGATATAATAAAAACGCCATTCCCCTTGTTTCATGCCATTTTTATAACCTCCTTGATTGTTGATCTTACCGTTTTTATAATAACTTGCAGAGTATCCCACAAGAGTATCGTTTCTGTAATTTCCTTCCCACTCCTTAGTCCCATCGGAATAATAGGAAATGTGGGTTCCTTGACCTAAGTTTTTATCGAAAGTGCCTTTGCTGGTTAGATTTCCATTTGGGCTATAAAATTTCCATTCTCCTTTCTGCCCACCCGAAACATCATAAAGACCTTCAGAAATAAGAGTACCGTAAGGAGAAAAACTATTGTAATAAAACTCGCCTCCTCTTCTTTTTCCTTCTTTAATAATTTCTCCTTTCTTATTGTAAAATCTATAGTCAAGAATGTCTCCTTTTTTATAGCGGTAGTTATAGTGTTTTTTGCCATCGTAGTCGTAATAAGTAAAACTCCCGTCCCGGAAACCATCTAAATAATTGGCCTCACTCTGTAAAGTTCCGTCGGAGTAGTAGATGGTATATGGTCCTTGGAATAGATCCTGTTTGTACGTGCCCATTTCATAGATTTCCCCATTTCGATAGTATGATTTGAAGGGGCCTTCAAGTTTGCCATCGACATACGTAAATTCATTTGAAAGCTTATCATTTGCATAAAAGATTTTTTCTGTTCCGTGTTTTTTTCCATCCTTTACCGGACTTTTGGAATATACTTTTCCATTAGCATAATATTCCATTGCTTCTTTCTCTATTTTTCCCTTCTTATATGGTATTATAAATTCTGGAATTTTTTCCCCTACATTAAAATATGAGGTATAAATACCATCTAGTTCTCCGTTCTTAAAGTATTTTTTTTGTTTTAATGCTCCTTTTTCATTGTAATAGAGAAATTCGCCATCAAGTTCCCCTTTTTTGTAAAATCCTTTTAATGATAATTGACCATTGGGGTAATATATATGGTTCTCTCCATCCAGGTCGCCCTCTTTGTAGTTCGCCGTTTCTTTAAGTTTTAGATTCTCATTATACCATTTCCAGTTTCCAGTGCGCTCTCCATCTTTGTTATACTGGCCTTGAGCCATTATTCTGCCGGATTGATTAAAATATATCCACTCTCCAACCGGTATTCCGGCTTCCTCTGTGCCCATACCACTTATCACCAGAGAATTACCATCGTATGCATACTGAATCACCTTATCACTAAAAAGTGACTTGTTATCAGCTTTGGTTTTATTGATCCAGTTCACAATCGCCTCCTTTAGAAAATTTTCGACTTCTTTTGTTTTCTTGGTAACAATCTTTTTATACTTTTCGTTTTCTATGGAATAGGAAATCGTATATGTGAAAGCATCAAAATTTTTGGAGTCTTGAATCCATTGATAGAACGGAACTACTTTTTTACTCCAAAACCCGCCGTTGCCTTTAAAATCGGCAAGCGTGGCAAGAAGCGCATGATTTTGATTGGTCAGAGGAATGTCAATAGCGTTTCCCGTTTTATATTCCTTATTTAAAGCGATCCGGTTGCTTATTATAAGATCAATGTCGTTAAAGGCTTCGTCATCTTTGGAAAGAACCAATCCCGGTGTCCGCTTGTTCTCATTTTTAGAGCTAAAGATGTTGTTGATTGCTTTAAGTCTTTCAAAGGAGGCCTCACCATCTGGGTCCATCAATAATGCAAGATCATATGCCATCAGGGCCTGAGCGGAACGCTCCTGTGAATTATAAATGGCCCCCAATTGAATATAAGCGCGTGCATAAAATGGACTTAGCGTTATTACCTGTTCCAAAATTTGAACCGCCTCTCTGAGCTCACCTTTTCCTTGAAGTGCAACGGCTTTGTTGAATAATATTTGGGGGTTTGCTGGAAAAATCTCCAAGCCTTCGTTTAATACGGCAATGGCTTCATCAAATTTTTCCTGCTGAGTGAAAGAGACTCCTTTGTTTTGGTAAAATGAACTTTTAATATCCCCAATATCCATCGAAATTCCTTCATCCAATACCGCAATGACGTTGTCGTGACGTTTGAGAGCCAAGAGATGATAGGATTTTCTGATTAAGGAAGCGGCGTAGGTGGTATCGTTTTTATTGATTTTATTTAACAATTCCAAGACACCCTCGTAATCACCCTGTTGCGATTTTAGGGAAATGGAATTATTGATTTCATCAAGATCGATAATCTCGAGCTTTTCTTGTGCAGAGGCGGCAAAGCTGAATAGCCATATTGCCAATAGGATATACTTTGTCATGCTCCAAATATAGGAACTCTTAAAATAATCTTAAAATTTTTTAAGGTAGGTTTTTGAAATAAAAGAGTTTTTGGTGGGGATTTAGATTGGACTGAAGTATAAGCTTATGAAAAAGAAATAATTAGGGTAAGATGCATAAAAAAATGGGATAGAAAATAATTCCTACCCCATTCGGTTTTTTATTATATCCAGACTATTCGTCTACCAAAACCCAATCTCCTTTATCCAATAAGGGTATGGCTTGTTTGTACTTCATGGTTTTGTTTTCACCGCTCATCACGTTCTTGATGGTCACCTTGTCATTGCGATTGATTTTTGGTCGATCGCGAACAATGGTTTCAGTAACTTGTTGTTGAGGCTGTGTATTGCCGGCCGCTCTGGATTGAGCCGAGCGTTCGTCCATGTTTGGAATTTCCTCCTTCTGCTCGCTAAGTTTTTCTTTTCGCTTTACCTCGCGTGCTTCTTGGATTTGCTGTTGGTCTTCTTGCGGCAACTCTCCTTTAAACAGGAATGAAATAACATCCTTATTTACTTTTTCAATCATTGCTTTAAATAGTTCAAAAGCTTCAAACTTATAAATAAGCAATGGATCTTTTTGCTCGTGAACCGCTAACTGTACCGATTGTTTTAATTCGTCCATTTTACGAAGATGGGTTTTCCATGAATCGTCAATAATGGCCAGAGTTATATTCTTTTCAAAATCGTGTACCAGTTGTTTTCCGCCAGATTCGTAAGCCTTTTCTAAATCTGTAGCAACGTTTAATGTTTTCACGCCATCTGTAAAAGGAACGAGAATACGTTTGTACTTATCTTTTTGGGTTTCGTAAACTTGTTTGATAACGGGAAATGCTATTTCAGCATTACGCTCCATTTTCTCATGGTAATATTGATAAGCTGCTTTATAAACTTTTCCAGCAATTTCAAGAGTATCCATTTTCTCGAACTCCTTTTCTGTTATAGGGGAGCTCATTGAGAAAAAGCGAATCAATTCAAATTCGAAGTTTTTGTAGTCCTGGGCATTCTTATTGCTTTCGGCAATTACTTCTGCCGTATCGTATATCATATTGGCGATATCCACGCGAAGACGATCTCCGAACAATGCGTGGTAACGTCGTTTGTAAACAACCTCACGTTGGGCGTTCATTACGTCGTCATATTCAAGGAGTCTTTTACGGATTCCAAAGTTGTTTTCCTCAACTTTTTTCTGGGCACGTTCAATGGATTTTGAAATCATGGAATGCTGAATAACTTCACCTTCCTTTAATCCCATTTTATCCATCATTTTTGCGATACGCTCGCTTCCGAAGAGACGCATAAGGTTATCTTCCAAGGAGACATAAAATTGTGAACTTCCTGGATCTCCCTGACGACCACTACGACCGCGCAACTGCCTGTCTACACGACGAGAGTCGTGGCGTTCCGTACCTACAATGGCCAAACCACCTGCTTTTTTCACCTCATCACTCAATTTGATATCCGTACCTCGACCTGCCATGTTTGTAGCAATCGTTACAATACCGCTCTTTCCAGCTTCAGCAACAATATCAGCCTCCCTTTTATGGAGCTTCGCGTTTAATACGTTGTGATGTATGTTTCGGATACTCAACATTCGGCTAAGCAATTCCGATATTTCTACAGAAGTGGTACCGATAAGGACAGGTCTGCCTCCATTGGAAAGGTTGACAACCTCTTCAATTACGGCATTATACTTTTCACGTTTGGTCTTGTAGATTTTGTCCTCGCGGTCAAATCGTGCGATTGGACGGTTAGTAGGAATTTCCATAACGTCCAGTTTGTAAATTTCCCAAAGCTCTCCTGCTTCGGTAACGGCGGTACCCGTCATTCCAGAAAGTTTGCGGTACATTCTAAAATAATTCTGCAGGGTAACAGTTGCGAAGGTTTGGGTAACAGCTTCGATCTTTACATTTTCTTTGGCTTCAATAGCCTGGTGTAGTCCGTCACTATAGCGGCGACCATCCATAATACGGCCGGTCTGTTCGTCCACGATCATGACTTTGTTGTCCATAACAACGTATTGATCGTCTTTCTCAAAAAGAGTATAGGCTTTAAGAAGCTGCGTCATCGTGTGGATACGCTCACTTTTTACAGAAAAATCGCGATAAAGATCTTCTTTAAGTTCGGCTTCTTTTTCTGGAGAAAGTCCTTGGCTCTCTATTTTGGCAATTTCAGTTCCTATTTCAGGCATCACGAAAAAGTTAGGATCGCCTCCGGTTCCCGATAGGTAATCTACTCCTTTATCGCTAAGTTCTATCTGATTGTTCTTTTCATCTATTACAAAGTAAAGTTCCGCATCCACCTTTGGCATTTCGCGATTGTTGTCGCTCATATAATGATTTTCGGTTTTCTGTAGAATTTGCTTTACGCCTTCTTCTGAAAGGAATTTTATCAATGCCTTATTCTTCGGCAAACCTCTGTAAACGCGAAGTAGCTGAAAACCACCTTCCTTGTGGTCCCCTTCTTTTATCAACTTTTTGGCTTCGGCAAGCACACCAGTTAAATACCGTCTTTGAACATCAACGATATCGCTGATTTTTGGTTTCAGCTCGTTGAACTCGTGACGGTCACCTTCAGGAACTGGTCCGGAAATAATTAAAGGCGTACGAGCATCATCAATCAATACAGAATCCACCTCATCCACGATTGCGTAGTGGTGTGGACGTTGCACCAAGTCATCAGGAGAGTGTGCCATGTTATCACGCAGGTAATCAAAACCAAATTCGTTGTTGGTTCCATAAGTGATATCAGATAAATATGCTTTACGTCGAGCAGCGGAATTGGGGCGGTGATTGTCAATACAATCTACACTCAGGCCGTGGAATTCAAATAAAGGAGCCATCCATGCGCTGTCACGTTTTGCAAGATAATCGTTAACGGTAACCAGATGAACACCATTTCCCGCCAGGGCATTAAGATACATCGGGAGAGTTGCAACCAGAGTTTTTCCTTCCCCTGTTTGCATTTCTGCTACTTTTCCTTGATGAAGCGCTATTCCACCGATTAACTGTACGTCGTAATGAACCATATCCCAAGTAATGGGTTTTCCGGCGGCATCCCAAGAGTTTTTCCAAATAGCTTGATCTTCTTCAAGAATAACATAATCCTTATCAGCACTTATTTCTCTGTCAAAAGGAGTAGCAGTAACCGTAAGGGTCTCATTGTTCTTAAAGCGCTTTGCAGTTTCTTTCATTACCGCAAAGGCCTCTGGAAGAATTTTAAGAAGGGTATCTTTTTCTACCTCATATAGGCTATCCTTGAGTTTATCTATCTCGTTATAGATGTCTTCTTTTTTATTAATATCCTCTTCCTCTTCCGATTGTTTCTCAAGATCATCGATCTGTTTTTGGATATCGGACTGAGCTTCCTTAATGGTATTTCGAAAGAAGATGGATTTGGCACGAAGCGCATCGTGGGATAACTTTTCAATCGCCGCTTCGTGTTTTTTTATTTCATCGACCAACGGCTGGATTTGGCCAATATCTTTTTTGGATTTATCTCCAACAAAAACTTTTATTACACTGTCTAATATTCCCATAATGTGATTTTATTTTTAGAATGTTGCGCAAGGCACCAACTCTATGTCAATTTATTCAGTCCCAGGAATTGAACGTTCGAATTCCTCAATTTGTATTTCAGTGGCCATAAATTAGTTCCGCGAAAGGGAAGGTTCTTGGTTGTTCGCAAAACTGTGGCCAAATTTTCAATGCTATTTGAATCAAAAAAAGCCTCCTAAAAGAGACTTTTTTATTATATTTTTTGATTGCGCGTCAAGGGATTAATATTCATCTTCGTT
This sequence comes from Aequorivita sp. H23M31, assembly GCF_004022485.1. GTDB lineage: Bacteria > Bacteroidota > Bacteroidia > Flavobacteriales > Flavobacteriaceae > Aequorivita > Aequorivita ciconiae. The sequence goes on along the minus strand of NZ_CP034951.1, from coordinate 1,555,902 downwards.
CCAGAGATAATCTTCATCAGTGGGGTAATCTGCCCAAATTTCGTCAATGGAGTCATACGAGTCACCCTCGTCTTCGATTGCTTGAAGATTTTCTACTACCTCCAATGGAGCTCCCCTTCTGATTGCGTAATCAATCAATTCATCTTTAGTGGCAGGCCACGGGGCATCGCTTAAATATGATGCAAGTTCTAATGTCCAGTACATAGCGATTAGGTTTTAATTTTCTGCAAAAGTAATTTTTTAGATCAAAAAGTCAAGTAAAATCTCAATTATTTCTGCTTTATTTTAAAGAACGTTTTTTGTGTGCTGATAATCAGATGTTTGCGGTTTTCAATTTTTAAAAGATTTTGTTCCAATTTGAGTTTTTAAAGCTCAATTGGAAATAATTTCTTTTAATTTAATCAAATTTTTCCGGAAGCCATTGAATTTCTTCTGCGTTTAGGTCTTGGGACAATTTTCGTGCCAGCACAAAAAGATAGTCAGATAGGCGGTTTAAATATTTTATAACGGCCGGATCAATAGGTTCAGCTTCATTTAATAGAGTAACCCGACGTTCCGCACGTCTACAAATAGTACGCGCAATGTGACAATATGACACCGCTGTATTTCCACCTGGTAATATAAAGTGGGTCAAATCTGGCAGGACTTCGTTCATTGCATCCATTTCCTGTTCTAAAAGAGCTATGTGCTGCTCGTTTATTTTTTCGATTTTTAAACGTTCCTTACCACTTCTTAATATAGCTTTGTCCGGAGAAGTGGCCAAAGTTGAGCCAACGGTAAAAAGTTTATTTTGAATCTGGATCAAGATGCCTTTACTGTGATCATCAATTTCCTGACTGCGAATCATTCCAATATTTGAATTTAATTCGTCCACGGTGCCATAGCTCTCAATTCGGGCATGGTGTTTTGGAACCCTTGTGCCTCCAAAAAGGGCGGTTGTGCCTGCATCCCCGGTCTTAGTGTATATCTTCATTATAAATTTCTGGTTTTGAATGCCCAAATTTACGAATAACGGTTCAATAATTCTGAAGAAGGGCTGGGAGTCCTTAAAGAAGGGAAATTGAAATTTCAATGTTTCTGAGATTGTATCTCGCTATCACGGAGATTGGGAGATTTCTATAAAATATGTTTTGATTAGGGATATTTTTTTAATCATTCCCAAATTGACCGAATTATCCTGCCATTTGATAATTGAAAATCGTTATTTTGCTGCCTTAATACTTATGCTAACCAGCCCGGAATGATATCTGCAAAACCTATGATTTGATGACTAAAGCAGTTATACTTGCTTCTGAATTTCCACCCCAACCTGGAGGGATTGGCAATCACGCCTTTCATCTGGCGAAGGGATTGCAAGCTAATGGTTATCAAATACAAGTGGTTTGCGATACGCGTTCGGCAAGTGCAGGAGAAGAGCGGGATTTTGATAAGGGACTTCCCTTTGAGGTTATACGAATTCCGAGAAAGAAAATCATTTTTTTAAGTTATTTGAACAGAATCTTTGTCGCTTTCTCTCTCGTGCGAAAATGTGAGGTGGTAATAAGCTCCGGAAAATTTTCTATATGGCTGGGAGCTTTTTTAAACGTCTTCTATAAGAGACGGTTTGTTGCAGTCATTCATGGGAGCGAAGTTAAACTTCCCAATGCTATCCTAAGAAAATTTACGGATTGGTCTCTTAAAAGTTTCGATAAGGTAATTGCCGTCAGCAATTATACTAAATCGTTGATCTCTCATTTGAATTTAAACAATGTTTTCGTGGTCCCCAATGGCTTCGAAATTAAAAATCCGGAGGTAATCGTTGAGAAGGTGAAGCCAGCTCCCGTTTTTATCACTATTGGGAATGTCACAAAGCGCAAAGGTCAACATAATATGATACGCGCCCTGCCAACAATTTTAAGGAAATATCCCGATGCTAAATATCATATTGTGGGCATACCTACCGAGCAAGCAAAATTGGAGAGACTAACATTAAAACTGGGCGTGGAATCCTCGGTGGTTTTCTTCGGAAGAGTATCGGAGGATTTAAAAATAGAACTGCTGCAGCAAGCCGATATTTTTGTAATGCTTAGCGAATCAACAAAAAAGGGAGATGTTGAAGGTTTTGGAATTGCGATTTTGGAAGCCAATGCTTTAGGCATACCAGCAATCGGTTCCAAAGGATGTGGAATTGAAGATGCGATTAGTGATGGATTTTCTGGTAAATTGGTCGACAACAAAGCTCCGGAAGAGCTGCTTGGTATTTTAAAGGAGATATTGGATAACTATGAAGGGTATTCAAAACAGGCTAAAATTTGGTCAGAGAATTTTTCTTGGGATGGCATAATAAACAGGTATTTGGATATTTTAGAGATGAAAGATTAATATTGAAACTTTTATGATTTCAGACAAAATAGCTTTAAAATAATTAATATTGAAATATCCCTAAATAAGGTCTTATACATGAAACTTGCCGTTATTTCCCATACTGAACATTATAAAAATTCGAAGGGCGAGGTTGTAGGTTGGGGGCCAACAGTTGCTGAATTGAACCATTTAGCGGCAGATTTTGAGGAAATTTATCATGTTGCCATTCTATATCCTGGTAATCCACCACCGAGTTCTTTACCCTATACCCAAAAAAATATACATTTTGTCCCTCTAAATCCTGTTGGTGGGAAAGGAGTAGGGGCAAAGTTCAAGATTATAGCCAGTATTCCCAATATATTGGGTACAGTTAAAAAAACCTTGAAGCGAGTCGATGTTTTTCAATTGCGCACCCCCACGGGTATTGGGGTTTTCTTGATTCCGTATCTTACAATTTTCCATAGGAAGAAGGGTTGGTTTAAATATGCTGGGAACTGGAACCAGAAAAATGCTCCGCTGGGATATGCAGTACAACGCGGTATGTTGCGACGTCAAAATAGAATAGTAACTATCAATGGGAAATGGCCAGGACAACCAAAACATTGTCTCACATTTGAGAATCCATGTCTTATTGAAAGAGAACTTGGTGAAGGTGTGTTGGTTACCCAGTCCAGGACCTTTAAAGCCCCTTTTACTTTTTGTTTCGTTGGTAGGCTGGAAAATGCAAAGGGGGTGCAGCGAATTATCGATGCCTTCGCAAAATTGGATTCATTAGAAAAACTTTCTGTTATGCACTTTATAGGTGATGGAGACCAAAAGGATTCTTATAAAAGCCAATGTGAGAAAATTGGATTGCCTGCCGTCTTTCACGGATTTATGGAAAGAGAAAAAGTGTTTGAAATCTATAAGAAATCGCATTTCTTTTTGCTTCCAACCACAGCGTCCGAAGGTTTTCCCAAGGTAATTGCCGAAGCCATGAATTTTGGATGTATTCCCATTGTTTCCAATGTCTCTAGCATTGGACAGTATGTAAATGGTAATAATGGTTTTATTATTTCTCCTTGTACTAGTGAGACATTGAAGCTATTGTTGGAAAAGATTATAGATTCCGAGGAAGCGGTTTTGATAAATAAAAGTTGTATTGCACACCAAGCGGTTTTTCAGTTTACATTTGAATACTATAGGAAACGGATACAGGAAGAGATTTTGGATTCTCATTAATTATTATTAGAAAAATTATAAATGTTTATGGAACGGACTATGAACTCCAAGAAACTGAATTGGAAGCGCCTACCAAGCGAATAATATAGAAGTTTCGGGTACGGTGCTGTAATTATATTGGAACCAATGAAACCCAAAAAAAGAATTTTATATATAGGTAATAAACTTGCCAAACACGGGAAATCGCCAACCACAGCTGATACACTTCCATTAGCTCTGGAAAGGGAGGGATATTCCGTTACTGTAGCCTCCGATAAATTGTCCGTATTTCAACGATTTTTAGATATGGTCCTGGTGACCATCCGAAACCGTAAAAAAATAGATATAGTGATCATCGATACTTATAGCACCTGGAATTTCTATTATTCCGTGATAATTGCACGAATCTGTCGCTTTTATAAATTACCCTATATTCCTATTCTTCATGGTGGAAATCTTCCCAATCGGTTAAAAAACAGTAAAATATTAAGCCAAAAATTATTTAAAGGAGCCAAGACAAATGTTGCCCCTTCCATATATTTAATGGAACTTTTTGACAGGGAAGGATTCCAAAACATTACCTATATTCCAAATTCCATAGCAATAAAGGACTATCCTTTTCTTATTCGAAAATCCGTAAAGCCCAAGTTGCTGTGGGTTCGCTCCTTTGCCGAAATATACAACCCCCTTATGGCTTTGGAGATAGTGGAGATTTTAAAAAAACGGGATATCGAGGTTGATCTGTGTATGGTAGGGCCTGAAAAGGATGGTGCTTTAGGCCGATGCCGGGAGGTTGCGAAACAATTGGGTCTTCCCGTAACCTTTACTGATCTTCTTACAAAGGAGGAGTGGATTTCTCTCTCAAGCCAATATGATATCTTTCTTAATACTACCAATTTTGACAATATGCCCGTAAGTGTAATGGAGGCAATGGCTCTAGGAATGCCTGTTATTTCTACCGATGTAGGTGGAATGCCTTTTCTGATTGAGACGAATGTAAATGGAATTTTACAGCCTCCAAATGATGCTCATGCTTTTGCGGAAACGATCCTAGATTTATGTCAAAACCCGTTCAAAACAAAAGCAATCTCCATAAATGCACGCACTACTATTGAGAGATTTGACTGGCAACAATTAAAAATATCTTGGATTAATACAATTGATTTTTAAGGAATAATTAACTTTTGTATATTCGTTCTGTCTAAATATATATTAGATTACATTTTAAGAAAATGAATACATATAAGCTACTGTTGAAACAGGTTCTTTGTACTTGATGCCCAAAATTATGAGAATTAATGAAAATATTGTATCTGAGTTATCCGTGACGCACTGCTATGATCAAAAATAATTTCCATTTTGCTATTTCTGAACGGAAGGTGCTTCTGCGGATTTTTGACATTGTTTCAGTGTTAGTCTTACTGCACATTTGCGGTAATATTTTTGATTTTGATTATTTCATAATAGACAAAAGTCGCTGGATGTGGCCCATAGTTTTAGCCCTTTATCTTACCGTATTTGCCACCATATTTGAACTTTATGATCTTCAAAAGGCTAGTAAATATATTGTTGTTATTAAAAATGTAGTTCTCGCAGTTTCTATAACTGTGCTATTTTACCTGCTTACTCCTTTCTTCACTCCCAGCTTACCCTCCAATCGTTTGCAGATTGTATTTTTCTATTTAACCATCGTACTTGCTTTACTATTATGGCGGTATTCTTACATAACCTTTATATCGGCACCTCGTTTTAATAAACGGGTTCTTTTGGTAGGACAAGGAGAAATGGTTCCCACTATTGTGAGTTCTCTAATAAATTCGGATCCCAATTGTAAAGTGGTCTGCTATTTTGATACGTCCTCCAACAATACATTTTTGATCAACTCTAATGGTGAAGCAGTCCAAAGTATGGGGGGATTTTCACAAATATATGACGAGATGCAAATTTCGGAAGTCATAATTTGTACAATTTCTTCTGAAGATATGTCTATTGAAATCCACAATAACCTTGTAAAATTTCTCGAAAGGGGGATATCTATACGCGAATATTCCCAAGTTTATGAAGAACTTAACCACCGCATTCCAATCCACGCCAGTGGTGTGGGGAGCTTTTACCGTTATTTTCCTTTTAGCCGGAATAACCAAAACCAATTGTACTTATTTTTTAGTAGGCTGATGGATATAATACTATCTATTATCGGTTTGGTTTTTGGAATTTTATTGTTGCCTATAATTTTGATAGGGAATCTTATCGGCAATAAAGGTCCTTTATTATATCATCAAACCAGAGTTGGCAGGAACGGAAAAACCTTCAAATTGCATAAGTTAAGGAGCATGGTCAAAAATGCAGAAGAGAATGGAGTACAGTTTGCAAAAAAGGGGGATAACCGGGTAACGAAGTTTGGAAGGTTTTTACGGAATTCGCGCTATGATGAGATTCCGCAATTTATCAATGTATTAAAGGGAGAAATGAGTGTTATCGGTCCACGGCCCGAACGGCCCGAATTTGTACACGATCTTTCCGTGTCACTCCCGCTATATGAAGTGAGACACCTTGTGAAACCTGGTATTACGGGGTGGGCGCAAGTAAAAGGCCAATATGGCGCGTCACTCGACGATGCCCTAGAAAAATTGCAGTATGATTTATATTATATTAAACATCGCAGTATGTTCCTAGATGCGTTAATACTTCTTAAAACGTTGAGCACCATCATATTCTTTCGTGGGCAATAATCCCTTCGGAGGTACATCGACCAAATTTTGTGATTGAAATTGGATTATTTTGGATATTTTTGCAATCTTCATTTTTTTTTTTAAACCTAAACTTATTCAGAATGAGTAAATTATCCCTAATTTTTATTTTAGTTCTTTCCCTATCATTTAGTTTTCTTACCGCTCAAACTCCTGAGGAGCGTGCGAAAATAATCAGTAATTATAATCTTCCCTTACTAAATAAACTTGAGCAACAATACGCTAAAGAGTTTAAAGCAGATCACGAAGAAGCTCTTCGCTTAGCGGCCTTAAAAGGTTGGGAAGAAGTAATCAAGCTTCCAGATGGTGGCATCGCTATTTTGGTGGGAGTTCTTGAAGATGGTTCTCCAAAATATTACGAAACGCATAATCGGGGAGCCGGTATAACTACGCGAACCAATCTGGTTCAAACTGGAGGTAGTTCTGGGCTGGACCTTAATGGTGAAAATATGATTGGAGGAGTTTGGGACGGTGGACGCACAAGAGCAAGCCACGTTTTACTTCAGAATAGGGTTACGCAAATAGATAATCCTTACCAATTAAATGATCACGCTACCCACGTTTCAGGTACAATGATCGGTACAGGAGATGTGGCAAACGGTGCGGCTAAAGGAATGGCGCCAGAGGCAGAATTGCTTGCGCACGATTTTTTAAATGATGAAGCCGAAATGACCGCCGCCGCTGCGGATGGCTTGTTGATTTCCAATCACTCTTACGGACTTAAGATTGAGCAACTGCCATTGTGGTATCTTGGATATTATGATCAGAATGCTCGAAATTTGGACAATATCGCCTACAATGCACCTTATTATCTGCCAGTCGTTTCAGCAGGAAATGATAGACAATCGGGACAAAATCCAGGTGATTATGGATACGATTACTTGACGGACAAAGGAGTTTCTAAAAACTCCATTGTCAGCGCTGCAGTTTTTGAAGTTCTTAATTATACAGGTCCAAGTAATGTCATAATGTCCAACTTTAGTAGTTGGGGTCCCACAGATGATGGCCGTATTAAGCCAGATCTTTCTGCAAAAGGTGTAAATACATATTCTTCCACAGCTTTTTCAAACCATAGTTACGCATATTTTAGTGGTACCTCAATGTCCGCTCCAAATACTTCGGGCAGTTTGTTATTGTTGCAACAACATTACAACAATGTAAATTCTTCCTATATGTTAAGCTCAACTTTGCGCGGTTTGGTCCTTCATACCGCCGACGAAGCGGGCGGTACTCCAGGACCTGATTATCGATTTGGCTGGGGATTGATGAATACAGCCAGAGCGGCAGATGTTATCACCAACAACGGAGTTACTTCATTGATTCTCGAGGAAGAACTTGCCCAAGATGAAGTTTATACATTTTCGGTAAAGGCCGATGATTTAAATACTCTTATGGTGTCAATTACCTGGACGGATCCTGCTGGTACAACTCCAGGAGGTGGTATTAATGATTTGCGTACTCCTATGCTTGTAAATGATTTGGATTTAAGAATATCAGACGATGGAGGAAACACTTTTTACCCATGGATGCTTAATCCAGACGTTCCTTCAAGCGGAGCTACAACAGGCGATAATATTGTAGACAATATCGAAAAAGTGGAAGTGGCCAACGCAAGTGGGGAATATATCATTAGAGTTTCACATAAAGGTGAATTGAGAAATGGCTCTCAAGTGTTTTCATTGATTGCAACCGGAATAGATAGAGAGTCTTTTGCGGTAAGTTCGCACCAAGGTTACCAAGAATTTTGTCCCGGGGCAGACACTACCACTTACGATATCGATTTGGCTTTTGGAGAGGGCTTCACAGATACAATCAATTTTTCAGTATCAGATTTGCCAAATGGTGTGAATGCTACAATAACTCCTAATACGCTTAGCGCAGAGGGTACTGTAGTCCTTACTGTAAATGGTTTTCAAAACTTAGCTCCAGGCGATTACCAAATAAAAGTTACCGCTACTGGAACCAATGAAACTGTGAATGTTTATCCGATATTGCATATAAATAATCCTCAACTTGATGGTGTTGATTTACTTTCTCCTGCTGATGATGCTATTGATCAGCCTTTGGTAATGACCTTTGATTGGGAAGATGCCGGTATGGATGCCGAGAACTATGATTTTCAATTGGCAACCGATGCTAATTTTGGAACTATATTTACCGAAACTACCACCACTGAAACTTCTGTCACCATCAGAAACTTAACTCGAGGCACAGAATACTTCTGGCACGTTAGAGCAAAAAACACTTGTGGAGATGGCGATTATAGTGAGGTATTTAGTTTTACCACTGAAGAAATCGTCGGCATCTCAGAAAATTCAATAGATGGGTTGGTAGTTTATCCAAATCCAACAAGTTCTGTTTTAACGATACAGGCTAATGATGTTTTGGACACTGTAGAAATTTTAAATGTTCTAGGGCAATCTTTGATGACTAAAACTTTCCGAGGAAATAACATCCAATTAAATACAAATAGCCTGAGGGCAGGAAATTATTTTGTAAAAATCACCTCAGAAAACAAAGTGACCATAAAAAGAATTGTAAAAATTTAGAACTCCAATTCTAAAGTCCCTATCCATTTTTAAATGGATTTAAGAATAGTCTATATAAAACTGAGTTTTCTATAGACTATTTTTTATTTAGGGCTATGGGGATTTTTCAATATACTAAAAAGATAGATATAACGAACCGCAAGAGCTATAAGCAATGGCAACAGAGCAATAGCGAAGATCTGTACTCCGCTTATCCAATGGATTGCCAATAGTGCCAATAACAGAAGCAGAAGAAATACATATCTTTTAAGTAACGGTGAGCTTATCTTGCGCACAACGGCCACTGTTACACCTATAGAAATAGGGAACGCCCATAATAAATTGTAATTGTTTGCTGTAGCTGTATGGTCCGTAGCGAACCATAATAGCAGTAGAAACACACCAATCAATCCTGTGAAAAGGAAAATTATCCCATCGAGATATCTACTTCTTACCTTTTTCAGGTAATCTTTAAAAGTGATATAAATAATGAGAAGCGCAATTATTCCTAAAATAAATAAAGGACTACTAAGGAAATTAGATTGCGATGGCATGGGATTACTTTTGAAAAGAACTTTGGTAGCCTTTACTAGTGGTTCATTGGTATTGTCTCTATGTATAAAAGCGTGGGCAGCACCTTCATATATATAATTGGGAAGAAATTGATATTCTATCGGCTTGGCTTTTCGGTCTATTACTGCTCCTAAAGCTATATCAATACCCATACTTCCCCAGGTATTTGCATTTAAATTTTGCTGAATAAGATCTCTAAATGTCAAATTCTTTGGTAGATAATCGTCCGTGTATTCTAACTTATTACCCAACACTCTTTGAACCACATCCCGAATTTTGGTCGCGCAATTATCAAAAAAGAAGTCGTACTTATATTTTTTATTTTCAGGAAGTGCATTATTCCATAGAAAATCAGAGATTTCTTGTTTTTCAGTAGGGGTAAGATTTAAAACCTGTTCTTTTACCCATCTATTCTCGCTGACATATTGCTGAAAGAAGGAATTAAAGTAATCCACTCTTAGTTCATATAACAATTTTCCCTGGGCAAATTTGGTATAGAAATTTGGGGTCTCAAAGTCATATACTCCATAATTAAAGGCCACATCTACGCCGCTTAGGGAATCCTTAATTCTAAAAGCGCTGTGTCCGAACTTATCGTACAGCTCAGTGCCCGGTCCAATGGTAATAATACTTATTTCCGATGCTGGGGATAAGGAACCAAATTGAGCGTGGGAAATAAAACCGCTCAACAGAAAGAATAAAAGGAAAATTTTTTTTGTCACCGTTGTGATTATTAAGGTTTATTGCAAACAAAGTTGTTAAATAAATCCGATAGGAAGGCGTATTGGATGGTCCTTTTTCCTATCAAGAGTTTTAAATTATTAAAAGAGAGCGGAGAACGATTTTATCTAAATATGTTCCAATCCAATTTTAAGGAAAAAACATTTGAATAAAGCGCTACGCTTTGATCCCCTATATCCGTAAGCGCATAATCCACGTGTATTCCTTTGTATTTAAACCCTACTCCAATATTGGGCTGAAATCCTATGGCATCGCTACCGTCCAATTGTAGAGTATTTTGAAAGTTGCCCAAACCAGCGCGCACATACACCATTTCCAAATATCCAAATTCGAGACCCAATGAGGGCGTTATGCTTGCGAAGGATGTTGAAATTATATCATTTGTTTCGGCAAAACGAAAATTGAGATCCACTTCTGCCAGAAGTGTATAATCATAATGGAAAATGAAAGTTCGGGCTGCTCCAAGTTGTAATTTTGGGATGGTAATCTCGGTAGTTTCTGGCAATTCCTGATTTTGATCCATTACGGCTCCTTTGATATCCGCGAATTTATCTTCATCTATGGTCCAAGCATTAAAGGTCGTGGTAATGTCCCGAGCCATCAATCCGAACATCCATTTATCATTCTTAAATTGAATGCCAGCATCAAGTCCAAAACCCCAGGAGGAAGCGAAGTCGCCTATAATACGACGAATTACTTTTGCATTTACTCCATAATTAAAACCGTCCAGTGGTAATTTTCGGGCATAGGAAAAGGTGATTCCATAATCCGCAGTAGAAAAAAGACTAATCCGGTTGTAATCAATATTTCCCTGTTCATCAATCAGTCTGGTGGTATTCAAAATATCGTCAACACCAAAACGGATCACAGAAAGTCCTACTGCGCTCCGATCATCCAAGGGCATAGCAAATGCCGCATAATCATAATTGGCAATATTTGCAAAATAGGAAGCGTGCATCACAGACAGTTGCTTGTCTTCCAGATTGATAAGTCCTGCTGGGTTCCAATATCCCGAATTCACATCTGTGGTAGACGCTACAACAGCATTGCTCATTCCAAATGCCGCGGCATCTACGCCAATGTTCATAAACTCGTTTGAATATTTACGTACAATCTGCGCCTGAATGACGGTGGTAAGAAGAACAAAGGTAATTACAAGGAAGAGGTTCTTTCTCAAGCTATAAAATTTAGACAAATATCTCACTATTTTGTAGAATACTAAACTTTAAATTAACGGACATATTGTGCTTTGATGCCTTTGGACGGAAATACTTTGTTATTTTTACAGTAACCTTTGCAGAGAGAATAAACGAAGTTGAAATATTTACTTTTGGCTACTTTATGCAAATCCCTTTAAACATTCAAAAAGAGAACCTTTAAACCACTTTTTTCAAATGAAAAAGCAAATTCCAAATTTTATCACTTCACTCAATATTCTCTGTGGAAGTATAGCGGTACTTTTCGCAGTTTCGGGGAATTTAATAGTGGCTTCCGTTTTTGTTTTCTTGGGAATCTTCTTTGATTTTTTCGATGGCTTGGCGGCCCGATCATTGAATGCACAAAGTGATATTGGCCTTCAGCTCGACTCCTTGGCCGATATGATTACGAGTGGCTTGGTGCCCGCAATAGTTATGTTCCAATTGTTGAATTTGGCATTTTTGGGAACCATGCAAAATCTTACCGACGTATTTTCTTCCCAGGGATGGAATGTAGGTATAAAGAATTACCTACCCCTTATAGGGCTATTGATAGTGGTCGCATCCGGATATAGACTGGCGAAGTTTAATGTTGATACACGACAGACTTCAGGATTTATTGGTCTTCCTACTCCGGCAAATACATTGCTGATATTGAGCCTTCCTTTAATTTTGGAATATCAGTTTTCGGAGGTTGCGGAATCCATTATATTAAATAAATGGGTGCTGATTGGACTTACCGCGGTGAGTTGTATTCTTCTTAATGCTGAAATTCCTCTGTTTGCACTAAAATTTAAAACCTGGGATTTTAAGAGTAACGCGGTTCGCTATGTATTTTTGGCCCTGTGCATTTTATTCTTGATAACCTTAAAGTTTTTGGCCATCCCAATAATAATCTTAATGTATATTATACTTTCTTTAACCTGGAAGGTGCCTGAAAAAAGGATAATCTCATAATTTTAAATAGGAAGAAGTGAGAGTTGATATTGAAGTTTAGAACTCCAATTTCTTCTTTCTAAGTTCAAAATTTTGTCCCAGATAAACTTTTCTCACCATTTCATCTGCCGCCAACTCTTCTGGAATTCCGTGTTTTAGTATACTTCCCTCAAACATAAGATAGGTGCGGTCGGTAATAGCAAGTGTTTCCTGAACGTTGTGATCGGTAATTAGAATTCCGATATTTTTATTCTTCAATTTTGCGACAATTCTTTGAATATCTTCCACCGCCACCGGATCCACGCCCGCGAAAGGCTCATCCAGAAGTATAAAATGTGGATCGGTTGCCAAAGCGCGCGCGATTTCTGTTCTACGTCGTTCACCTCCGCTTAATAGGTCCCCTCGATTGGTGCGGATATGGTTCAATCCAAATTCGTCCAAAAGAGATTCCATCTTTTCTCTTTGTTCCTTTTTTGTTCGTTTGGTAAGTTGAAGTACACTTAATATGTTGTCCTCAACACTCAGTTTTCTAAAAACCGAAGCTTCTTGTGCTAGATATCCAATACCATTCTGCGCACGTTTATACATTGGGTATTTGGTAATTTCTTTTCCTTCTAAAAATATTCTTCCACCATTCGGCTTGATAAGCCCCACAATCATATAGAATGAAGTGGTTTTCCCAGCGCCGTTAGGTCCAAGCAGACCTACAATCTCACCTTGGTTCACTTCTACCGTAATGCCTTTTACAACTTTACGTCCCTTGTATGATTTAATTAGGTTTTCGGCTTTAAGCTTCATTCATATTGAAATTTAGGTGAATGCAAGAATAGGAATCATAACTTTTGAGTTTATTTGACCGTAAATTTTTACCAATTTATCTACTCATTTCCCCGAATCTTTCATTCTTGTGGAAATTTTTCCTGCTCTTTCTATCTTACGAATATATTAATTATTTATTTTTTTCATCCAAAGCCTCCCAATATTCAAAAGCTCTTCGTAAGTGTGGAATTACAATGGTTCCTCCTATTAGCAGGGAAATACTCATTCCCTCGACGACTTCCTCTTTTGTCAGCCCCAATTTATAACATTCTTCTAAATGGTAGCGAACGCAGTCATCACATCTTAATACCAGTGAGTTCCCTAAGCCGAGCAATTCCTTGGTCTTCTTCGGAAGTGCGCCTTCCATATAAGCATTGGTGTCCAAATTGAAAATACGCTTCAAGATCTTATTATTGTCCTCAAGCATTTTATCGTTCATTTTTAAACGATAGGCATTAAATTCATCAACGATATTATGCGACATTTTTTTGCTCTTTCTTTTGATTCCTAATAACAATTTTTGAAATATAGATACTTACTTCATATAAAATAAGGATCGGTATTGCCACGATAATTTGGCTGGCAACATCTGGTGGAGTGATAATTGCCGAGACCGTCAGCACGATTATCAATGCAAATTTTCTGTATTTCTTTAATATTTCGGGAGTCAGTAAACCGATTTTGGTAAGAATATATATTATGATAGGTAATTCAAAAATGATACCACTTGCCAATACTGAAGTTCGCACCAAGGAAATATAACTGTCCAGATCAAATTGGTTGATTACTTCCTCGCTTACCTGGTAGCTTCCTAAAAAGTTGATAGAAAGCGGAGTGATAATATAATAACCGAAAAGAACTCCCAAAAAGAATAGCAATGAGGCTATTAGAATAAATCCTCTGCTCGTTTTTCTTTCCTTCTCTTTAAGGCCCGGGCTTATAAACTTCCAAAACTCATATAGAATATAAGGGAACGCGATAATTATTCCCGCATAAATGGAAGTCCACATATGGGCGGAAAATTGACCTGACATTGTCCGGCTCTGAATACTGAACGGCATTTCCTGAAAACAGAAGGAATCCATTCCCAAAGAACGAGAGACATTACAAAACAACCTATAAGTAGCAAAATGCGGCTTACTGGGACCAAATATTAAAACATCGAAAATAAAGCTTTTAAATATAAAGGCCAAGACTGCCACAATCACAACGGCGAGAGTGGAACGGATCAGGTGCCAACGGAGTTCCTCTAGGTGGTCCAAGAAGGACATTTCTTTTTCTGGGGAATTTTCCTTTTTCATTAAATTATTCCTTCCTTAGTGAGATTGTGAATATGGACAACCCCACAATATTTACCATTTTCTTCAGCCAGAATCTGAGTAATCCCGTGAGAATCCATCATTTCCATGGCTTCTACTGCCATAGCATTGTTATCGATTCGCTTCGGATTTTTTGTCATAATATCTTTTGCTGTTAGGCCTGAAAAGTTATCAGTCCTTGTAAGCATTCGTCTTAGATCGCCATCGGTAATAATGCCTACAATGTTTCCGTTCTCCACAACCGCGGTAACCCCCAGCATTTTTTCAGAAATTTCTACAATTACTTTTTTCAAATCCGTATCAGGACATACCTCAGGTTTTTCGTTCAAAGTAGTGAGATCGCTCACCCGCAAATACAGTTTTTTGCCCAAGGAACCTCCCGGATGGAATCTTGCAAAATCCCTACTTGAAAACCCATGAAGATCCAATAGGCACATTGCCAGCGCATCACCAATTACCAATTGGGCAGTGGTACTGGTGGTTGGGGCAAGATTATTTGGACATGCCTCTTTTTCAACGTAGGCATTTAGTACAAAATCTGCTTGCTGGCCTAAAAATGAATTTAAGTTTCCGGTAATTGCGATTAGCTTATTGCCCACAGATTTTATTAGGGGCACCAAAACTTTTATCTCTGGAGTATTTCCACTTTTCGAAATGCAAATAACCGTGTCATCCTCTTGAATGGTTCCAAGGTCTCCGTGAATAGCATCTGCGGCGTGCATAAAAATAGCAGGGGTACCTGTGGAGTTTAAAGTGGCGACAATTTTTGTTGCAATATTGGCACTTTTACCTATTCCGGTAATGATCACTCTGCCTTTGGATTGAAAAATACATTCGGTTGCTCCCGCAAACTCCTCGTTTACTAAATGCGCTAGGTTGGCAATTGCCTTACTTTCAGTTTCGATAGTCTGCTTGGCTATGGAAATAATTCTTTGCTGCTTTTCCAAAATTTAAATGCTTTCTATTGTTTGTAACTGTTTGGGAAATGAGTATATTTAGAATTGAAATAAATTCGATATAAAATATTATGGGCAGTGATGCGTTTTCTAAAGATGCAGATATCCCAATAAGGTTGCAAAATTACGATTGTTTTACTCAAAACAATATATTGGGCAACTTAATCTTTAATTTGAATAACAAAAATAAAATCAAGTGGCAGAATTAGATCTGTATGCATCCTTAAAAAAACATTTCGGTTTTAGTCGATTTAAAGGATTGCAAGAAGAAGTAATAAAGAGTATTCTGGCCGGAAATAACACTTTTGTTGTAATGCCAACAGGAGGTGGGAAATCCCTTTGTTATCAGCTCCCCGCTCTAATGCAAGAAGGAACTTCTATCGTTGTCTCCCCATTAATTGCTCTTATGAAAAATCAGGTAGATGCGTTGCGCGCTCTTTCTTCGGAAGAGGGTGTGGCGCATGTGCTCAACTCTTCCTTAAATAAAACCGAGGTTAAACGGGTTAAAAGCGACATCGCCAGTGGAATCACCAAATTACTGTATGTGGCTCCCGAATCCTTGACTAAGGAAGAATATGTGGAGTTTTTAAACAATCAAAAAATTTCCTTTTTGGCAATCGATGAGGCACATTGCATAAGTGAATGGGGCCACGATTTCCGACCTGAATATCGAAACCTGAAAAGCATAATCAAGCGAATAGGTGATGATATTCCTATTATCGGTCTTACCGCAACTGCTACTCCCAAGGTTCAGGAAGATATTCTGAAAAACCTCGGAATGCCAGATGCCAATACTTTTAAAGCGTCTTTTAATCGTCCCAATCTTTATTATGAGATACGTCCGAAAACCAAAAATGTTGATTCGGATATAATCCGTTTTGTAAAACAGAATGAAGGCAAGAGCGGTATTATCTATTGCTTGAGCCGGAAGAGAGTTGAAGAACTTGCCCAGGCGCTCCAAGTTAATGGTATAAAGGCGGTTCCATATCATGCCGGACTCGATAGCAAGACCAGAGTGAAGCACCAGGATATGTTTTTAATGGAAGATGTGGATGTAGTAGTGGCTACGATTGCTTTCGGAATGGGTATTGACAAGCCCGATGTGCGATTTGTGATCCATAATGATATTCCAAAATCTATAGAGAGTTATTATCAGGAAACCGGTCGTGCCGGTCGAGATGGTGGAGAGGGTCACTGCCTTGCTTTCTACAGCTATAAGGATATAGAGAAGTTGGAGAAGTTTATGAGCGGAAAACCTGTTGCCGAACAGGAAATAGGTCACGCACTCTTGCAGGAAGTTGTAGCTTATGCTGAAACTTCCATTTCGCGACGGAAATTTATTCTCCATTATTTTGGGGAAGAATTTGACAATGCTACCGGTGAAGGAGGAATGATGGATGATAATATGCGCTTTCCGAAGAAAAAAATTGAGGCACAGAGCGAGGCCAAGAAACTACTCGAGGTAGTGCAAAAAACCAACCAGCAATATAAATCCAAGGAAATAGTGAATGTGATGGTGGGAAAGGTAAATGCCCTAATAAAATCGCATCGCACCGATGCTCAAGCCTTTTTCGGCTCAGGAGCTGGACATGAGGCGTCCTACTGGACCGCACTCCTGCGACAGTTATTGGTGGCAAGGTATCTAAAAAAGGATATTGAAACCTATGGGGTCATTCATTTAACCGAAATGGGAAGAAAATTTATCGAATCTCCTTCCTCATTTATGATGACCGAAGATCATTCGTTTAAAGATGCCAATGACGACATTATTGTTTCCGCGTCGCAGGGAGTGGAAAAAGCAGATGAAAACCTCTTTAAGTTACTAAAAGCAGAGCTTAAAAAAGTTGCCCACAAGCTGGAATTGCCTCCTTTTGTTATTTTTCAGGAACCTTCGTTGGAAGATATGTCTCTGAAATACCCAATAACTATGGAGGAGCTTGCAAACGTTCATGGAGTAGGCGAGGGGAAAGCTAAAAAATATGGAAAACCCTTCTTGAAACTTATCCAGGATTATGTAGAGGAAAATGATATTATGCGTCCTGAGGATTTCGTGGTAAAATCTACGGGAACCAATAGTTCTTTAAAACTATATATTATCCAAAACGTGGACCGGAAACTTTCCTTACCAGATATCGCCAATGCCAAGGGAATTGAAATGCCTGAGTTTATAAAGGAAATGGAGGCTATTGTTTACAGTGGAACAAAATTGAATATAGATTATTGGATAGACGAGATTTTGGATGAGGACCAGCAGGAAGAAATACACGATTATTTTTTGGAAGCCAAAACGGATGAAATTGAAGTGGCCCTTGATGAATTTGATGGTGATTATGAGGAGGAGGAGCTACGTCTCTATCGTATTAAGTTTATAAGCGAGATCGGAAATTAAGAAATAATATTTCAGTTTTTCACTTTTTTATTTTTAGGAAAAATATAAAAAGCGTTCAGCCACCTAGTTGTTGAACGCTTTTTTAATGCTGTCCAATCTTCGCTTGCTATCCCGATCTTTTATGGTTTCGCGTTTATCGTATTCTTTTTTCCCGCGGCAGAGTGCTATATCCAATTTTGCCAAGCCTTTGTCATTGGTGAAAAGAAGAAGTGGAATAATGGTCAACCCTGTATTTTTCACTTCCTTTTCCAACTTTTTAAGCTCACTTCTATTCAATAGTAACTTTCGCTCGCTTTTGGGATTATGGGTGAAATTGCGGGCATGGCTATATTCCTGAATGGTCATGTTTATAACGAACAGTTCATTGTTGCTAAACTCACAAAAACTCTCCGCTATAGATGCCTGTCCTTCCCGGATGGCCTTTATTTCGGTTCCGCGCAGCACAATTCCTGCAGTGTAAGTACTCAGTATCTCATACTCAAACTTTGCCCTTCGGTTTTTGATCTTAACGTTTTTCTGTATTGCCATACTGCAAAAATAGAATAATTATTCTGGAGAAATCGAAAATGGAATCTAAATGGAAAAGGCAGGAGGGTTTTGATTGAGGAAATGAAACCAGGCTTGGGTTTTAGTCCTTGTTACTCTTATTCGGTCGGGTTATTACTATGTACGTGCAAGCAAGACATACTCTTACGTATGCTTGAAACTTCGCGACCCGCTCAATGTCAATTCCTTTTTAAAACAAAAAAGTCCCAACCGTTAAGGTGAGACTTTTCGTGACCTGGCTGGGGCTCGAACCCAGGACCACCTCCTTAAAAGGGAGGTGCTCTACCAACTGAGCTACCAGGTCAATAATTTTTTGAACGCTTCCTGCGAGAAGTTTTGAGTACTTGTTCGTAGGAGGGTGCAAATATACTATCATTAAATTTATATTTCAAAACGAAAATCAATTAAATTTGAAGAAAATTCAAAATCCTTGAAATTCAGAGCCTGAGGGTTGATGTTTTTATATTTTTACCCGCTGGCTATCTGGAGGTTGTACGGAATCTGATTGTAAAAAGGGGTTTTAAAAGTTTTTTCTAAATATGAAAGTTGTCTTGATCGGTTATATGGGAAGTGGAAAATCTTCCGTGGGAAAATTAGTAGCAAATCTTTTGAACCTTCCTTTTAAAGATTTGGATGATGAAATTCAGAAAGCAGTGGGAATGCCTATTTCTGAAATATTTTCCAAAAAAGGAGAAATTTATTTCAGAAAAGTTGAAAACGAGACTCTTAAGAATATTCTGGCTTTAGACGAACAATATGTACTCGCTACGGGTGGAGGAACCCCGTGCTACGGCGATTCCCTTTCCGCAATGCTGAACACCCAAGGCGTGTCTATCGTTTATTTGAAAACGCCTCTATCCATACTAACGGACAGACTAATTTCTGAAAATAAGTTAAGGCCATTGGTCGCTCATTTAAAAACGAGAGATGAAATGATGGAATTTGTAGGGATACATCTCTTTGAGCGTTCGCACTTTTATAATCAGGCAGAATCAGTGATTGAAACTGGAGAAAATTCTCCCCAAGAGGTGGCCCAAAAGGTTGTCGCCAGTTTATTCTAGGATAGCGCGATCATTGTCACCATCAAAAATGACGTTTATATTCTCATTTAGGGAGGTAGAAAGAGAAATACCTTTGAAATCGGCTTTTACCGGATATTTTTTATGGTTCCGGTCCACTAGCACCGCTGTCTTAAATTGCTTTAATGGCACTTCCAAAAAATGTCGTACTCCGTAGATGAGCGTGGTACCAGAGTGTAGCACATCGTCCACCAACAATAGGGATTTATTTGTATATTCTTCAGGAGTAAGAGACGTGGTAATGGGATTTATGGGATTTTTCTTGTTGATAATCACCTCACACAATTGGACTTTTATTGGAGAGATCTTTTCTACTTCCGCCTTTAATTTTTCAGCTAGAATGAACCCGTTCTCTTTGATTCCCGCAATAATCACTTCCGATTCACCTACATTGGTTTCATAAACTTGATAGGCCATTCTTTTTATTTTATGGGCAATTTGGGTGTTGTTTAAAATGAGGGAATCTAGCTTTTGCATAACGGATTAGTGTTTTGTTCAAAGATAATTAAAGCGCATCGCTTTCGGGTTTTTCGGGGTCGGTAAAATCTTCCAGGTCCCTTCGGTCTTTTTTGGTGGGTCTTCCCACACCTTTTTTTCGATAATAGGTTTTGGCGTACTCCAGCATTTCATTAGTTTCAAAGGCTTCTTTAGGGGTAACATCCTTACGGTATATATCGACAAGTTTCGCTCCAACGCGGCTTTCAGGTATGTCCAAGACTTCTATTTGATAGGTGATTTGGTTCTTCCGAAGTGAAATGGAATCACCGGGATAAACTTCCCGGGAAGGCTTAACAATATCGCCATTGACCCTTACGGCTCCTTTTTTGCAGGCTTGGGTAGATATATTGCGCGTTTTCTGATAACGTATGCACCATAAATATTTATCCACTCTCATAAATGTAATCCTAAAAACAACGTTAATAGCTTGTACAAAAGTAACCGAAAATTGTATCTTGCGCCCTCAAATTATTGATGATGATCAGAATTAAATATGGTTTCGCTTTATTGGTGATTTTCTTCGCCATAACAGTTTCTTGCAAAAAGGATGATGATGTGGAACCACCAATTCCTCCAAGAGACCGTGGGGAAGAAGCAATTAGAGCACAGGCCGAAATTGAAGCCTTTTTAGAAACGCATTTCTATAATTATGAGGATTTTGAAACAAATCCAAACTCCAAAATCGTTTTTGATACCATTGCTGGCGATAATGCAGATAAAACTCCATTGATGCAACAGGTTACTTTCAAGAAATTTAAGGACGTGTATGATGCAAGTGTGGAATACAAACTGTATTATTTAGTGGTGCGAGAAGGAGAAGGCGATAAACCTCATTTTTCTGACTTTACTACCAATACTTACGAGGGGAGAACTTTGGCACTAAAGATGTTTGATAATGCGGTTACTCCTATACGCCTCAATTTGGTTGACGATAAAACTACTGCTGGAATAATTAGGGGTTTGCAAATGGCTTTAATTGAATTTAGAGGAGCTTCAAACGTAACTTCTAATCCTGATGGCACTTTAAATTTTGAAAATTATGGGATAGGGGCAGTTTTCGTTCCTTCTGGATTGGGTTATTACCAATATCCGCCTGGAATAGGAGGAATAAAACCATATGAACAATTAATCTTCACTTTTGAATTGTTTTCTCGTGAAATCGCGGATCACGATGGCGATGGAATTCCGTCGTATATGGAAGATTTGAATGACAATAAATATTTAATGGATGACGATACCGATGGTGATGGAGTGCCGAACTATTTGGATAATGATGATGATGGTGACCGACGTTTAACAAAAGATGAAATTATTGTTCACGAAGATGGAACCTTGGAATTTCCCGATAAAAATGGAAACGGAATTCCAGATTATCTGGATCCGAGCATTTAATATTTGAATTGGATTCCAACTTTAAAAGCATCAATAAAAATGCCCCTTTCATTACGAGGGGCATTTTCGTTTTATACAATAATTAGGTAACTTTTTATTTACGGGCAATTACCTTGTTTACTGCATTTACAATTGCAGAGGCATTGAGACCGTACTTATCCATTAATTGTTCGGGCGTTCCAGATTCTCCGAAGGTATCTTGTGTGGCAATTAATTCCTGCGGAGCTGGATGTTGGGTGGAAAGCAATCTAGCAACGCTTTCACCTAGACCACCTAGGAAATTATGTTCTTCGGCAGTAACTACACAGCCAGTTTTTTTAACGCTCTTCAAAATTGCTTCATCATCCAAAGGTTTGATTGTATGAATGTTAATTACTTCTGCATGGATTCCCTTTTCAAAAAGCGTTTCTGCTGCCTGCAATGCTTCCCAAACTAAATGACCTGTTGCGATTATGGTAACATCGGCTCCTTCCTGAAGTAAAACTGCTTTTCCTATTTGGAAATTTTGGTCTTCAGGAGTAAAATTGGCGACTTTTGGTCTTCCAAAGCGAAGATAAACAGGACCTTCATAATCTGCAATGGCGATTGTCGCAGCCTTGGTCTGATTATAATCACAGGTGTTTATAACCGTCATTCCCGGAAGCATTTTCATCAAGCCGATATCTTCCAGGATTTGATGGGTAGCTCCATCCTCGCCCAATGTTAATCCAGCGTGGGAAGCACATATCTTTACATTTTTTCCACTATAGGCAACACTTTGGCGGATTTGATCGTAAACCCTTCCTGTAGAAAAGTTTGCGAACGTACCCGTAAAGGGTATTTTTCCACCTATGGTCATTCCTGCAGCCATTCCTATCATATTGGCCTCGGCAATTCCTACTTGGAAGAACCGTTCTGGATGATTCTTTTTAAAGTCGTCCATTTTTAAGGATCCTGTGAGGTCGGCACAAAGCGCCACGACATCTTCATTCTTTTTTCCCAGTTCAGTCAACCCATCCCCAAAACCGGAACGAGTGTCTTTTTTGCCAGTATCTGTGTATTTTTTCATAGTCATTGCGCGCGTAGGCGGGCATCTTTTTTTCTTCCTAAGATCTCCTCGGAGAACTATTATGGAATTATTTTTAAATATTTTTATCTTCCCCTTTAGAGGGCTAGGGGTAAATCCTAATTGAGGGGCTAGGGGTGGGACTAATAATCCCCAAAGTAACCGGGTTCTGCGACAATGCATTTTCCAACTGCTGATCGTCTGGAGCCTTGCCATGCCAGTCGTGGGTATGCATCATAAAGTCCACTCCATTGCCCATTACCGTGTGCAATAAAACACAGATAGGTTTTCCGCTTCCCGTCTTTTCTTTTGCTTTTTTCATTCCGGAAATAACTGCTTTCAAATCATTTCCGTTTTCAATATCCATAACATCCCATCCAAAGGCCTCGAATTTCGCTTTTATATTGCCCATAGGGAGAACATTGTCTGTAGATCCATCAATTTGCTGTCCATTTAAATCTACGGTAACAATTAAATTGTCCACGCCATTTCCAGCGGCATACATAATTGCTTCCCAGTTTTGACCTTCCTGCAATTCCCCATCACCGCATAATGTATAAACCAAGTGATTGTCTTTGTTGAGTTTTTTTGTTAGTGCAGCGCCAATAGAAACTGAAATTCCCTGTCCCAATGAGCCTGACGCAATACGAATTCCTGGCAGCCCCTCGTGAGTAGTCGGGTGACCTTGAAGTCTGGAATTAAGAAGCCTAAACGTATTGAGCTCTGATACGGGGAAATATCCCGATCTAGCCAAAACGCTATAGAAAACCGGAGAAATATGTCCGTTGGAAAGAAAGAAAATATCTTCATCCTTACCATCCATCGCGAAGGAATCCTTTCGCTCAAGAATTTCATTGTAAAGAGCTACAAAAAACTCCGTACAACCCAATGATCCTCCCGGATGCCCCGAGTTTACTTTGTGTACCTGTCTTAGAATATCTCTTCTCACTTGGATTACCAAATCTTCAAGAGCCTTATAATCTGCCATAATGTGTTTAATTTTCGATGCCAAAAGTAAGGTATTAAGCTTGTTGCGCAAAGTCCCTGGCGTCGCTTTTATTAACGATTTCAAGCTTTTGTTAACATAAGTTACTTCCAAAGAATAAAGCTAAAAGTTCCTGCTTCTATTTGTCATCGCACATCCATCATCCTAAATCCTACGTTCTTCATCCGTCATCCGTCAACAAGCTAAGGTCATCCGTCATCCGTCCTCACTCATCCGTCATCAAGCTTCGGTCATCCGTCATCTAACATGCGTCATCTAACATTCTTTACAATTCATAATTCCTCTCTCGATAGGTATTGAGACTTAATTATTAAAATTATCTTTGCCCCTCGATAAAAATTTCTGAATGCACTTTAAACTACACGCTACGGATGTTCAAAGCGATGCTCGCGCCGGAACCATCACCACCGATCATGGGGTAATAGAAACTCCAATTTTCATGCCGGTAGGTACGGTGGCAACCGTAAAAGGTGTTCACCAACGAGAGCTGAAGGAGGATATCAATCCCGATATTATTTTAGGGAACACTTACCATTTGTATCTCAGGCCACAAACTCCTATTTTGGAAAAAGCTGGCGGTCTTCATAAATTTATGAACTGGGACCGGAATATCCTTACCGATAGTGGGGGATATCAGGTTTACTCGCTTTCGGCAAATAGAAAGATTAAAGAGGAAGGCGTAAAATTTAAAAGTCATATTGATGGCAGTTACCATGTTTTCACACCCGAGAATGTAATGGAAATCCAGCGGATAATAGGTGCAGACATTATCATGGCATTTGATGAATGTACACCGTATCCGTGTGACTATAATTATGCCAAGCGTTCAATGAAAATGACTCATCGATGGTTGGACCGGTGTATTAACCATCTTGAAAAAACGCCCTTAAAGTACGACTATGATCAAACCTTTTTCCCGATTGTCCAGGGAAGCACCTATAAAGATTTAAGAAAACAATCCGCTGAATATATTGCTTCAGTCGGAGCTGAGGGTAATGCCATCGGTGGTCTTTCCGTAGGGGAACCGGCGGAGGAAATGTATGAAATGACAGCCGTAGTTACCGAAATTCTTCCCAAAGACAAACCGCGTTATTTAATGGGAGTTGGTACACCGGTAAATATATTGGAAAATATTGCGTTAGGAATTGATATGTTCGATTGTGTAATGCCCACACGGAATGGCCGTAATGGAATGCTTTTCACTTCCGAAGGAATAATAAATATCAAAAACAAAAAGTGGGAAGCGGATCTTTCTGTAATAGACCCCCAAGGGATTACGTGGGTTGATACGGAATATAGTAAAGCCTACCTGCGCCATCTTTTCACCGTAAATGAAATGTTGGGAAGGCAAATTGCTACCATTCACAACCTTGGGTTTTATTTATGGCTAGTGCGCGAGGCAAGAAAGCATATATTAGTAGGAGATTTTGCATCTTGGAAAAATACAATGGTCAAAAAACTAGATCAAAGGTTATAAAATGCTGAGCATACTGGATAGATATATATTACGACAATACTTAGGCACTTTCGTCCTATTGTTGTTGCTTTTTATTCCAATTGGTATTACCGTCCATCTCGCTGAAAAAATTGATAAAATCCTCGACAATGAGGTGCCTTTAATCGAGGTGATGAAGTATCTGTACGATTTTACCATTTACTTTGCCAACCTGCTCTTTCCTTTGTTTCTTTTTTTATCCGTAATCTGGTTTACCTCCAAGCTTGCCAACAATACGGAGGTTATCGCCTTTTTGAGCAGTGGGGTTTCTTACTATCGTTTTTTAAGACCTTATATTATTGGAGCGACGATAGTCTGTATTGCCGCCCTGGTTTTCAGTATGTATCTGGCGCCAAAAGCCAGTAAGGGTTTCAACGAGTTTTCCTATGAATATCTGAAAAAGGGAAAACTAGATCGCGATCAAAGCAATGTTTATACGCAGATAAACGATAACGATTACATATATGTTAGCTATTTCAATTTAAAGGATAATGTGGGAAGTAATTTTACTTTGGAACATTTTGAGGGAAATGAAATGACCTACAAGATTGCCGCCACCCAAATAAAATACAACGAAAAGGATAGCACATATACGCTATTCAATTATACGAAAAGAAAGATTGGTGAAACATCTGATATTCTTCAAAAAAGTCAGCGATTGGATACCGTTTTTTCCTTTGATCTTGAAGACCTTACTCCTGTAACATATATTGCCGAAACTCTCAGTTTTACAGAATTAAACGATTTTATAAAAAAGGAAAAGGCTAGAGGATCCTCTAACATTGGTAGATATGAAGTGGTACGTTACAAGCGGTGGAGTTTGCCCGTTTCCGCATATATTCTCACCATTATTGCCGTCGCAGTTTCTTCGGTAAAAAGAAGAGGAGGGATGGGAGTAAACCTCGCTATAGGAATAGGGATTGGGATGGTATTTATCTTTTTCGACAAGGTTTTTGGGACTATGGCAGAACAGAGTTCCTTTTCCCCTTTTATAGCTACTTGGTTCCCGAATATCGTCTTTGGGATTTTAGCAATTTACCTGTTAAGAAATGCGAAACGATAAGCTTCTTAACTACCTCCATCTCCATTTTATAGTTTTTATCTGGGGTTTTACAGCTGTTTTAGGTGCGCTGATTTCTCTTGAGGCCATCCCACTCGTGTGGTACAGAATGCTTTTGGCAACGGGTTTTGTATTTTTATTTTTAAAATTTAGAGGAGAGAATCTGAGGTTTAGTCTTAAAACCCTTGCAGGTTATGCTTTGGGTGGAATCATTATCGCTCTTCATTGGTTAACCTTTTTTGGGGCCATAAAAGCATCAAACGTATCCGTTACGCTGGCTGTGCTCTCAACTGGAGCATTTTTCGCATCCCTTTTGGAACCGCTTTTCTATGGCAGAAGGATTATTCTGTACGAAGTGTTGTTCGGCTTAATAGTAGTCGCCGGACTCTATATTATTTTTGATGTGGAAGCCTCTTATGCACTTGGGATTGGTTTGGCCCTGTTATCAGCGTTCTTAAGCGCCCTTTTTTCCGTAATTAATGGGAAATTTGTTCAAAGACAGAAAGCTTCTGCCATTTCCTTTTACGAGTTGTTATTTGGTGTATTTGGAATAACAATTTTCCTTGCAGCCACGGGTAGATTCACGACCGAGTTCTTTACTGTCTCTGCACACGATTGGATTTATTTGGGTATATTGGCCTCTGCCTGTACCGCATACGCATTTATTGCTTCTATCCACGTGATGAAATGGATTAGTCCATATACGGTTATGCTTACTATCAATATGGAGCCGGTATATGGAATTATTTTGGCATTGTTAATTTTAGGCGATTCCGAAAAAATGGGACCTCAGTTTTATTATGGGGCTATCATTATCTTACTGACAGTCATTACCAATGGGATTATTAAAATAACCCAAGAGAGAAAACGAAAAAGATTATCAAAGACCTAAGCGCAAAAATTTTATCTTTGTGCATCAAGCAAAAAAAATATAAAGGGTAATTATTATGGAATATTTAGACTTTGAATTGCCTATTAAGGAGTTGCAGGAACAGTATGAAAAGGCGTGTCTTATTGGAACTGAGAGCGATGTGGATGTGAGCAACACCTGTAAACAGATTGAAAAGAAGTTAAAAGAAAAAAAATTAGAGATATATAAAAATCTTACCCCGTGGCAGCGAGTTCAACTTTCACGCCACCCGGAAAGACCTTACACCATGGATTATATCACCGCAATTTGTGGGGATTCTTTTCTGGAACTTCATGGCGATCGAAATTTCAAGGATGATAAAGCTATGGTCGGCGGTTTGGGTAAAATTGGGGAGCAGAGTTATATGTTTATTGGCCAGCAGAAAGGTTACAACACCAAAACTCGGCAATATCGAAATTTTGGAATGGCAAACCCAGAAGGTTATCGAAAAGCATTGCGATTAATGAAGTCTGCTGAAAAGTTTGGTCTTCCGGTTGTCGCTTTTATCGACACCCCTGGAGCCTATCCAGGTCTCGAAGCAGAAGAAAGAGGGCAAGGTGAAGCCATCGCCAGAAATATTCTTGAAATGACTCGGCTTAAAGTACCCATTATTGTAGTAATAATTGGTGAAGGAGCCAGTGGAGGTGCACTGGGAATTGGTGTCGGGGACAGAATCCTGATGTTGGAGAATACTTGGTATTCCGTAATCTCTCCGGAAAGCTGTTCCTCTATTTTGTGGAGAAGCTGGGAATTTAAGGAGCAGGCCGCTGAAGCTCTGAAACTTACAGCTGCTGATATGAAGAAACTTAAGCTTATTGATGAAATTGTAAAAGAACCTTTGGGAGGTGCGCACAGTGAACGCGAAAAGACTTTTTCGACAGTTGCATCGGCAATTGAAAAGACATATAATGAATTAAAAATCTTATCCCCAACCGAATTAGTGGATAAACGGATGGAAAAATATTTGGAAATGGGAACCTTTAAAGGCTAGAGATAACAAATTCAAACACTACCACCAATCCGAAGTTCGTGCTTCGGATTTTTTAATGCCTTATCAACAATATTTTAGAGTTGTCAACAGTTAGAATGTTGATGACCTGTTAATAGAGAGTCCGAAAAAAACATGGCTTTCTGCTAACATTTTCTTTACATTCGCTCAATGGAAAAAATTAAACCCCAAACAAGTTTTTCAACTCGCAGTTCGCAGGTCATTTCGCTCGAAAAGGGCAAAATACCACCTCAAGCCATTGATTTAGAGGAGGTTGTTTTGGGTGCTTTAATGATTGACAGAAAAGGAGTCGATGAAGTCATCGATATTTTGCATCCTGAAGTTTTCTATAGACCCGCTCATCAGTACATCTTTGGCGCCATTTACGAGCTGTTTGAAAAAAGCCAACCGGTGGACTTATTAACCGTTTCTTCGCAACTTAAGAAGGAAGGGAAATTGGACCTTGCAGGAGGGGAATTTTACCTTATACAACTAACCCAGAAAGTATCCTCATCGGCACATATTGAGTTCCATGCCCGCATTGTTCTTCAAAAATATATACAGCGAAGTCTGATTAAAATTTCAAATGAAATTATTGAGGCTTCCTATGATGACGGAACCGATGTATTTGATCTTTTGGACAATGCCGAAGCCAAACTTTATGAAGTAACTCAGGGAAATATTAAGAAATCTTCTGAAACTGCCCAAGATCTTGTTATCCAGGCCAAAAAGCGGATTGAGGAAATCGCTAATAAAGAAGGACTTTCAGGAGTGCCTTCCGGATTTGCCAAATTAGATGCACTTACTTCTGGTTGGCAACCCAGCGATTTAATTATAATCGCCGCTCGTCCCGGTATGGGTAAAACTGCGCTAACGCTTTCTATGGCGAGAAATATTGCTGTGGAACATAATATTCCCGTTGCATTTTTCTCCTTGGAAATGTCGTCGGTCCAGTTAATTACGCGATTAATATCTTCTGAAACCCATTTAAGTTCCGAAAAGTTGCGGACCGGGAATCTCGAAAAACATGAATGGGAACAGTTGAACGTAAAGGTGAAAGGATTGGAGAAAGCTCCCCTTTTTATTGACGATACACCTTCACTTTCTATTTTTGATCTTCGTGCAAAAGCCAGAAGACTTTCCTCCCAGCACGGAATTAAACTTATAGTTATTGACTACCTACAGTTGATGACTGCGGGTGGAAGCCAAAAGGGTGGAAACAGGGAGCAGGAAATTTCTACAATTTCCCGAAACTTAAAGGCTCTTGCCAAGGAATTGAATATTCCGGTTATTGCTCTATCCCAACTTTCCAGAGCAGTGGAAACCCGTGGAGGAAGTAAGCGGCCATTGCTTTCCGATCTTCGAGAATCGGGTGCAATTGAACAGGATGCCGATATTGTTTCCTTTATTTACCGTCCTGAATATTATAAGATTGATGAATGGGATGACGAAGAACATACACCTACCGCCGGGCAGGCCGAATTTATAGTTGCCAAACATAGGAATGGTGGATTGGATGAAATTCGTCTGAAGTTTATCGGAAGTCTCGGTAAATTTGAAAGTCTCGATACCTTTGAAATGCCCACGGAAATATATTCTCGTATGAACGACGCCGCCAATGACGATACCTTCAAAACTAAAAACCTACCTTCTGCCAACGAAGCTTTCGGCAGTTCAATGAATGATGATTTCTCTATCCAAGATGATAGCGATGTTCCATTTTAATTGATTATTTCCGATTAATAGATAATATTCTTGGTTATCATAAAACTTTGGTTTTTGATTCCAATTTGCTTCTCAGTTTAGATTCTAGGCTCTAGACCCTAATAGACCGAATTATCACTCAATATTTGCTTAAAACGGGCCTTAATATCTGTTCCCGCATCAAAAACCATTTGCTCATTGTTGGGGAATGGGACAAATCTATTGCCGGTCATTTGTTTGTCCTCGATTGTCAATGCCCGTTGATCACCCCGGTACTTGGCAAAGCTATTTTGAAAAATAAATTCGGTTGAAAGAGGAAAGCTATTCACTTCCCGATTTCTCCTTAAATCTATGTAAACCACAGTGCCACCGACAAAAACTTTCTTTTCTTGGGTCGTAATGGTAACTGTTGCTGTTACATCCTTAAACCGATCCACAGTGATGGGGTTTCCTAAACTGTCTTTAACAATATTTCCTCTTCTGTCACGACGATAGTCTGTTCCATCCTTTACAGAAGCCTTGCGCGTATATTGCTTTTCTGATATTCGCTCCGGTGAAATCTGTATATTCTGAAAATTGAGATTTATTCCAGCATCATAATTAATTCCCATTTCTTTTTTATTGTGGTATTCCGTCCAGAAATCATCTAGGTCATAAGTATTGAAATCTAAAAGATCTCTTTCCAATCGCAACGGAATCATTTGATTGGTGTGATTATTAACACGGACCAAAACAAAATCCATACCTTGGAAATGATAATCCTGTTTAAGTTGATCTACGTTTTTGTAATGGGGTTGAACCTCCTCCAGTTCACATAAAATATTATAGGCGCTCCTAAAATCAGATTTTGTATTTAGTTTTCCATATACTTCGGCTTCCTCATATAGCGACTTTACATATGCATCCTTTGATTTTAATAAATCACCGCTAAAGTCTGAAAACACAAAATTCGCATTCCGTCCCATCTCTTTACTATAAAGAGGCAAGAGCGGTCGAATCAATTTTTGTCTAGCTTCGAGATCGAGATATGTGTAATAAATCTCCTTGGCATTTTGCAGGTTGTTTCTTTTTGTAAGAAAGCTAATTCTACGCAAATCCTCTTCATTTGCCTTTAAATATGCCTCCTCCAAAATGCGGATATGCGCATCATATTCCTTGGCATTTTTGTCCTTCTTCAATTTTTTTGTAGCCAAGGAAATGGCCTGATCATAATCCCCTCGAGACACAAGCTTCTGGGTCCGCTTAACGCTGTTGCAGGAAATACTAAAAAAAGTGACAAAAAGTAAAAGGTAAAAAGCCTTCATAACTAAAATATTTGGTTAGAAAGGCTAAAATACAATAGTGGTGCCAATTTTCAAGCATTATCCAGTAATCAGTAATCAGAAATCAGTGTTAGTAATTGGTAGTCACTAGCTAGTAGTCAGTAGTTGGTAGTCGGTATGGGTCGACGAGTATCAGTTTAAAACCTGAAACCTGATACTTTGAACCCGAATCTTCGAACCTGGACCTTGCAACCTGAAATTTTAACCTGAAACCAAAAGCTACATCTCGATAGCTGGAAGAAGCTTTGTTCTACATTCCCCAAAACCGATACGTGTGTTTTTATTTTGACAGTAGGCTTTCATAACAACGGTGTCGTTATCATTTATAAACTTTCGTTCGGTGCCGTCGGATAGTTTTAAAGGTTTTTCCCCGCGCCAAGTAAGTTCGAGCATGGAACCGTAAGAGTCGGGGGTGGATCCTGATATGGTACCGCTACCCATCATATCGCCACTGTTTACGTTGCAACCGTTGATGGTGTGATGAGCCAGTTGCTGACTCATATTCCAGTACATATATTTAAAGTTGGAAGTACAGATTTTCGTTTCTTCCCCATCTTCAGGAGCAATATATACTTCTAGATTAATATCATAACTTTTCTTCCCTTTGGACTGAAGATAGGGAAGTGGCTTAACTTCTGGTTTTGGCCCTTCGACCCTGAAAGGTTCAAGTGCATCAAGGGTAACAATCCACGGAGAGATAGAAGAAGCAAAACTTTTTGCCAAAAAGGGTCCTAAAGGTACGTATTCCCACTTTTGAATATCCCGTGCGCTCCAGTCATTTAACAAAACAAGTCCAAAAATATATTCTTCAGCTTCATTTACAGGGATAGGTTCTCCCAAAACGTTTGCATCTGTAGTAATAAATGCCATTTCCAATTCAAAATCGACCAATTTGGATGGACCAAAAATAGGTTCGGATTTTTCGGGTGGTAAGGTCTGTCCCCAAGGACGACGAACGTTGATTTCACTTGGAATAATTGACGAGCTTCTTCCGTGGTATCCTACGGGAATATGGAGCCAGTTTGGCATAAGTGCATTTTCCTTTCCGCGAAACATGGTGCCCACATTTGTGGCGTGTTCCTTACTGGAGTAAAAATCCGTATAGTCTCCCACGTGAACAGGAAGTTGCATCTCTACTTCGTCAATAGTAAAAAGAATATGTTTTCTGTGTTTTTTATTGTCTCTTAGATCTGGGTTTTCTTTATCAAAAATATCCGCAATACGATCTCGTACCAAACGCCAGGTCTTTCTGCCATCGCTTATGAAATCGTTTAGGGTGTCCTGAAGAAAAATATCATCCGTAAGATCGATTCCCTTAAAATAGCCCAATTGGTGAAGCGCTCCCAGATCGATTGCATAATCCCCAATACGTGTCCCGATGGTAACAATATCATCTCGGGTCAGGAAAACACCGAATGGGATATTCTGTATGGGAAAATCTGTAACAGAGGGGATTTCCAACCAGGTTTTACGTTTTGGATCATTTGCGTTTATTGGCATGTCGGTAATTTTTTAGGCTTGTAAATTATCTTGGTTGGAAATTTCAGGATCTTAAGGATTCGAATGAAAATCCAATTGAAAATAGGTTTACAAGCAATGGTTTGTTTGTAAAAAGATAGTTCAAATATATATATTTCATTAGAGTTACCGAATGTAATTAGTATTTTTGGTATTAATTAACTTTTATAAAAATTATGCAACGCGACGAACAAATTTTTGAATTGATAGAAGACGAAAAACAACGTCAAATAAACGGTCTAGAACTGATTGCTTCAGAGAATTTTGTAAGTGATGAAGTGATGGAAGCTGCGGGATCGGTTTTGACCAATAAATATGCTGAAGGTTATCCCGGTAAACGATATTATGGAGGTTGTGAGGTAGTGGACCAAGTAGAACAAATTGCTATAGACAGAGCCAAGACCTTGTTTGGGGCCGAATATGCCAACGTGCAGCCCCATAGTGGCTCTCAGGCCAATACCGCAGTTTTTGCTGCCTGTCTTAAACCAGGTGAGAAGTTTTTGGGTTTTGATCTTTCACAGGGAGGGCATCTTACCCACGGCTCGCCAGTGAACTTCTCCGGACGTCTATATCAACCGGTTTTCTATGGTGTAGATAGAGATACGGAGCTTATCGACTATGATAAAGTGGAGGAAATAGCAGTCCGCGAAAAGCCAAAAATGATTATTGCTGGCGCATCTGCCTACTCACGGGAAATTGACTATAAAAGATTCCGCGAAATTGCGGATAAAGTAGGCGCAATATTGTTTGCGGATATTGCCCATCCAGCAGGCCTGATTGCTAAAGGTATTATGGGCGATCCATTACCCCATTGTCATGTAGTAACCACAACTACCCATAAAACATTGCGTGGCCCACGTGGAGGAATGATATTGATGGGAAAGGATTTTGACAATCCTTTTGGAATAAAGCTTAAAAACGGAAGTCTTAGAAAAATGAGCAGTCTTTTGGACAGTGCTGTTTTTCCCGGAAATCAAGGCGGCCCGTTAGAACATATTATCGCCGCTAAAGCCGTGGCTTTTAAAGAAGCTCTTTCCGATGAATTTCTTCATTATATGGTGCAGGTGAAAAAGAATGCCGCGCTAATGGCCAAACTTTTTATTGAAAAAGGATATCACGTAATTTCTGATGGTACCGATAATCATATGATGCTTATCGATCTTAGAAATAAAAATATATCTGGGAAGGATGCGGAGGAAGCCTTGGGCAAGGCGGATATAACCGTCAATAAAAACATGGTTCCCTTTGATGATAAGTCGCCGTTTGTAACCAGCGGTATCAGGGTAGGAACAGCCGCTGTAACAACTCGTGGTCTGGTGGAAAAGGATATGTCCAAAATAGTGGATCTGATAGATGATGCGCTGTCCAATTATGATGATGACGATAAACTTGAAAGTATTGCCGACCAGGTGAATGGGATGATGTCTGATTTACCCCTTTTTAAGATCTGATAATTTATTTCACATTGTAGTATTTTAATTTTGGATTCTTGTAAAATTTGTTTTTTGCGAGAATCCAAAGTTATATTCTTGTAATTCCTTTTTTATGTTTGAAACCGAACGTTTAAAGCTGAGGAATTTTACCCTAGAGGATGCATCTTTTGTCTATGAACTTATGAATAGCAAAGGATGGATAAAGAACATTGGTAACAGAAACATTAATTCTCTAGAAGATGCCGAAGATTATATTCGCATGAACCACTTTGACTGCTATCTGAGATATGGATATGGTCCTTATTTGGTAACTTTAAAAGGAACAGGAGCTTCCATTGGGACTGCGGGACTTTATAAGCGGGAGAATCTTGAACATCCCGATATTGGATTTGCTTTCCTGCCGGCCTATTGGAACAATGGCTTTGCATTTGAAGCGGCCAAAGCGGTTTTACAATATGCTTCAGAAAAATTGGGAATTACTAAAATCAGCGCGATTACACTTCCTACTAATTCCTCCTCTATTAAACTATTAAAAAAATTAGGTCTTAAAGAAATCGGGAATTATATTTATAAGGATGGAGAAAACCTATTGTTGTTCTCCAATTGAATTGGAATAATTATTTTGAAATGAACATCCAATTATTACTGTTACACGGAGCATGAGGAAGCCAGCAACAACTTTTACCGCTTCAGGAAATTCTTTCTGAAACAAGAGATGTTTATACCTTGGATTTTGAGGGACATGGCGATTTTAAGAGCGAATCCGATTTTTCTATTTCTTTATTTAGGGGGAATGTTATTTCATTCATAAAGAATAAAAATCTTACTAAGGTGGATATTTTTGGATATAGTATGGGAGGATATGTAGCTTTGGATTTCGCGTTACATCACCCTTCACGCGTTAAAAAAATTATAACCCTAGGAACTAAATTTTCGTGGAATCCCGATTTTGCGAGAATGGAAATCCAAAAGCTTGATCCTAAAAAGATCCAAGAAAAGGTTCCGGCCTTCGCTAACCAACTGGAAAACCTCCACGGAGAAGAAAACTGGCGTATGGTAGTATCGAAAACTGCTGACCTCATGCAGGATTTGGGAAACAATCCGCCCTTACAAGAATCTGAGTTCACTAAAATAAAAGCCCGAACGTTAATTTGTCTGGGTGAATTGGATAGAATGTCAACGGAGGAAGAGTCTATTAAAACTTCACAATCACTTCAAAATGGCAATTTTAAATCTGTAAAGAATTTTATACATCCCATTGAAGCAGTGCCAATGGGTGAACTGGCAGAAATAATCGAAACCTTTTTAAATCAAAAGGATTAACTA
Organism: Aequorivita sp. H23M31; assembly: GCF_004022485.1. Lineage (GTDB taxonomy): Bacteria > Bacteroidota > Bacteroidia > Flavobacteriales > Flavobacteriaceae > Aequorivita > Aequorivita ciconiae. The sequence goes on along the minus strand of NZ_CP034951.1, from coordinate 1,520,830 downwards.
TAACACTGAATTTAATGATAACGGAAAAAGATAGAGAATTTATAAAAAGAGCCATCGAACTTTCGAAAAAGGGAATGGACAATAATGCCGGCGGTCCCTTTGGAGCTTTGGTTGTTAAAGATGATAAGATAATTGCTGAAGGTTATAATCAAGTAACCTCTAATAATGATCCCACGGCCCACGCCGAAGTTGTGGCCATTCGTGAAGCTTGTAAAAAGCTAAATTCTTTTCAACTGGAGGATTGTATTGTTTATACTTCTTGCGAACCCTGTCCGATGTGTTTGGGTGCAATTTATTGGGCACGCCCCAAAGCGGTATTTTATGCTTGTACTAAAGAGGATGCTGCTGAAATAGGTTTTGATGATCAATTTATTTACGAGGAAATAGAAACCGATATCGGCAATAGAAAGATAAAATTTATCAATCTTGATAGAGAGGGTGGGAGAGAAGTATTCAAGAATTGGGAAAAGAAGAATGACCGAACCGATTATTGATTTTAATTGGACCCTAAAAAAACAATGGACAGAAATTATTTGCTTATTGCCGTTGCCATAATACTGATTGTTATGGGAATACGGGAATTAAACGATATTAATATTTCAGACGGCTCCCTTTTGTCTATTATAGGAGGGATTGCCTTTGTTCTGCTGGGAGTGGTCAACCTTAGAAGTGCTAAAAAGAAAGAGGAGGACAACGCCTCCTCTTAAACTCTATTAGCTTAAATATTTTTCATTAAATCAATTTTGGAAAGCGTTTGGGATCTGCTTCGTGCATGATTTCATAAACCTTTTCGTACACATCATCTACTGAAGGCTTGCTAAAATAGTCCCCATCGGTTCCATAAGGAGGACGGTGGGCCCTTGCAGTCAAGGTCTGTGGTTTGCTGTCCAAATATCGGTATCCGCCTTGTTCCTCTAGAATAGTGTTGAGAATATAGGAAGATGCACCTCCGGGAACGTCTTCATCAATTACCAAAACTCGATTTGTCTTTTTCAGACTTTCTACCATTTTGTGGTCAATATCTAAAGGCAATAATGATTGTACGTCGATTATTTCAACATCAATCCCGGCCTTTTCAAGTTCTTTGCCAGCCTCTTCTACAACGCGGATTGTACTTCCGTAAGAAACCAAGGTAATATCAGAACCTTCCTTAATGGTTTCTACTACTCCAATCGGAGTTCGTAACTCCCCAAGATTATTTGGCATTTTTTCTTTTAATCGGTAACCATTCAAACACTCAATTACAAGAGCTGGCTCATCCGTTTCTAGCAGGGTATTGTAGAAACCAGCTGCTTTTGTCATATTTCTTGGTACTAAAATATAAATACCCCGCAACAAATGAATCAACCCGCCCATCGGAGAGCCACTGTGCCAAATACCTTCCAATCTGTGCCCACGCGTCCGGATTATCAGGGGAGCCTTTTGTTTGCCGTTGGTACGGTAGCGCAAGGTTGCTAGATCATCGCTCATTATCTGAAGACAATACAACACATAATCAAGATATTGTATTTCTGCAATGGGTCGTAATCCACGTAAGGCCATACCGATACCTTGTCCTAAAATAGTAGCTTCCCTAATTCCGGAGTCTGCCACTCTTAGTTTTCCGTATTTTTCTTGAAGGCCTTCCAATCCTTGGTTTACATCTCCAATTTCTCCAGTATCTTCTCCAAAAATGAGGACATCGGGATGTTTCGCAAAAATGGCATCAAAGTTTTCCCGGAGTACCATTCGGCCATCTACCTCTTCTGCATCATCAGCATAAGTGGCTGGAACCTCTTTTACCGTTTTTGCATTTTCCGAGGCCTCAGAATAAAGATGGGCACTATATTTAGGTTGTATAGTTTCTTGGTAATTTGCGATCCAATCTTTTAATTGGTTTTTCTCTGGAGAATCTTCCTTAGTGACAAAGCGGAGTGCCTTACGTGCTGCGGCCAGGATATCCTTTCGCAGCGGCTCTTTATCAGAGGCTAAAGTGTTTTTTAAATCTTCAAGTTCCTCCTTATTTGAGCTATTTTCAGCTAAATTACCTAATAGCAAAATTGCTTCTTCTTTTTCTTGTTTTTGCGGAGCCAAAAATGCGTTCCAAGCAGCTGTTTTGCCGTCCCGTACTTTTTTCTTTATGTCTTTTTCAATCTCTGTTAAAGATTCCTCAGTAGCAATATCATTGCTTAGCATCCACTCGCGCATCTTTTTGTTGCAGTCCATGCCAACTTCCCATTCCAAACGTTCCTTGGTTTTATAACGTTCGTGAGATCCACTGGTACTGTGACCTTGGGGTTGGGTCAATTCTTGGACGTGGATAAGTACGGGCACGTGTTCTTCACGGGCAATTTGCGAGGCACGGTTGTAAACTTCTACCAGCTCGGGGTAATCCCAGCCTTTTACACGGATAATTTCGAAGCCTTTTTCATCCTCATTCCGTTGAAAACCTTTGAGTATTTCCGAAATATTTTCTTTGGTGGTCTGATATTTAGCGTGAACGGAAATTCCGTATTCATCATCCCAAACACTTACTACCATGGGAACTTGAAGTACACCGGCGGCATTTATGGTTTCCCAAAAAAGACCTTCACTGGTACTGGCGTTTCCGATAGTTCCCCAGGCAACTTCATTACCATTAATGGAGAAATTTGTTTTGTCCTCAATTCCCTTTACTTGCCTAAATATTTTAGAGGCTTGTGCCAATCCCAAAAGTCGGGGCATCTGTCCGGCGGTAGGAGAAATATCGGAGCTACTGTTTTTCTGTTCTGTAAGGTTTTTCCAGCTTCCATCCTCATTGAGAGTATGGGTAGCAAAATGTCCGCCCATCTGCCTTCCGGCGCTCATGGGATCAGAATTAATATCGGTATGTGCATAAAGACCTGCAAAAAATTGCTCAATAGTAAGCTTTCCAATGGCCATCATAAAGGTTTGGTCCCTATAATATCCACTTCGCCAATCTCCATTTTTAAAGGCTTTCGCCCAGGCCAACTGTGGCACTTCTTTCCCGTCGCCAAAAATTCCAAATTTGGCCTTTCCGGTTAGGACTTCACGACGACCTAAAAGACTACATTCCCTACTGGTAACAGCGATTTTGTAATCATTGAGTACGGATTCCTTAAAATCGTCAAAGGAAATTTCGCCATTGGTATTGGTCTCTGGGTCTGTCTGCATTTTCTTTATTTTAGATTTTACAAAAATAACGAAATTGAATGTGTCCCGCAAAGCAGAGTGGTGAATAAAACCTTGATTTATGGTAATGGGGGAAGATGAAGGTTTTTAAAATAAAAAAACCGTCAATTAACAATTGATTCAGCGGTTTCTTTGAAAAAAAAACAAAAGTTATAATTCTGTGGAGAGAGGACAGACCGTTTCTTGAGCATAATATTTATCTCCCACTTTATAAACTATACAGCACTTACCACTATCGTCGAATTCCTTAAAACATTTGCCAATTGAAAGACCACTTCCTTTGCACACCGTGTCGCCGGGCTTATTTTGGGTGTTGTTCCAGGCAAATTCCCAACCATCGTGAAGAGTGTATTCAATTTTATTGTCTTTTAAACTGCTTATGACAATAACATTCGTTTCCAAATTGGATTTTTGGAAAAGATCCGAAAGTTGTTTTTCTATTGGAATATCCGCACTGGTATCTGAAGAGCAAGCATTAAGGCCAGATACGACAACAAATGTGAAAAACAACAATTTGAGATAAGTTTTCATGATAAAATTTTTTAGACAGTACACATTCTTGCTACTCTTTTGTTTGGTGTCGGTTTTCACTTTATATACCCGACGTTGGATAAGCCAATCCTTTTCTTGGCCATTTTCAAATCCTATTGTTTTTAAGAAGGATCCTATCAAATTTAGGAAAATAAACTAATGATTTCATAATCAAATAACAATAAATTTTAAAATGAGAAATTATCTTTTTGATCTAATAAACTCGCGTACCAATAGGCGAGGAAGCAACAGAAATTGAAACCCGTGCAGCAGCACTTTAAACCAATCCGCGGCTTTCATTCCAGCGGCCATAATTTTTATCTGAATAGGGAATTTAAAAAAATAACCAGCCCATAACACCGTGTCCTATAATGAATGGCTTGTTCTCGCCTATTTACAAAGATCCTTGAGGATTTTCAATTCGGTTTTTATTTGCTAAATTAGGTACTTAAACACGCCATTAAAGATGCATTCCAAAGCCAGCTTTACACCACTTTCCAAATTTCGAACCCACTGCGTTCAAAATTGAATATTAATTATACTGGCTTAATAAAGTAATTATTGAAAGTAATATAGAAAATGGGTAAAGATTCTTTTCCAAAACGCCCAAACGCTGCTCCAACTTTTGTTTTGGAGATAAAAACATTAATTGACCAGGGCAAACAGGAAGTTGCGGTAGCTGTAAATGCAAGCATGATTCAATTGTATTGGAGTATAGGCAAACGCATTAATCAGGAAGTTTTAGAAAACAAAAGAGCGGAGTATGGTAAGCAGATTGTCTCTACACTGTCTGCCCAATTAACCCAAGAATACGGTAATTCATTTTCAGAAAAAAACATTTGAAGAATAATGCAATTTGCTGAAATTTTTCCAACAAAGGAGATTGTCGCTACACTGTGGCGACAATTAAGTTGGTCTCATTAAAAATGCTGCTACCAATTGAAGACCCATTAAAAAGATCATTTTACATGAAAATGTGCAAATTGGAAAAATGGAGCGTTCGAACTTTTAGACAACGAATAGATTCCATGCTATATAAAAGGACGGCCATCAGTAAATAACCTGATGAGACTATTCAAAATGAATTAAGATCATTTTGATTTTAAGATCTTTCGAATCAAAAGTCGTAGTAGCAACAGAAATGGAAATCCATGCAACAGCACATCAAACCAATCAGCCGCTTTCATGCCCACCGCACCACCTGCTATCCATTTAATCTTTCCCCAGATATGCGGTTCGGGGAAAAAGGGCGCCAGACCTAAGGTTAAGCAGAGAAGAACGACAATTCGCCAGTTGTTTAATAGTTGCATTTTTTTAATTATGAATTATGAATTATGAATTATGAATTATGAATTATGAATTATGAATTATGAATTATGAATTATGAATTATGAATTATGAATTTCCGTTAAACCCCCTGATCTCCCGAAGCAAGTTTGGGACAAGCTCTAAAGGGGAGTATAAAAATTGTAAATATATTTAAAATTGAAACTCTCTTTAGCTCCCTTTAGGGCGGGGGGATTTTTTTAATTATGAATTTTCAATTCTGAATTCTGAATTCTGAATTCTGAATTTTCAATTTTGATTTCTCCCGAAGCTATCGGGATCGTTTGCCCTCCCTAATACCACTTCCGCGTAAACAATCCCATCAAGGTTTTCGGACTTAAAGTGACTATAAACCTTATTCTCTCATCATAATGGGGTAAGCCTGGTTCAAAACCGAGGTTGGAGTATACGGGAAAATAGAGTTCAAAATAATCTGCTACCAGGCTTAAGCGAATTCCACTGTCAAAAACCGCAGAAACTCCTTCATTATGATTATGGACTAGGCCCACGTCGCCATAAGCATAAATCCATCTCCAAATATTCGTGTTGGCATTTATTGTTGTTATCCAACTGTTGGCGAAAGCTGGTTGTAATTGTGATTTAAATCCTCCTTCAGCAATAATCAGCTGTTGGCTAAAAAGTCCTGAGCTTTCACTTCTCCCATAATAATTATAATCAAACATATAATCAACGGCACGGTCTAGAGCGAAACTGAAATAATCTTCGTCATCGCGTGTGTCGTTAAAGAGAAACATACCTGCATAGAAACGCAGGTTGAGTTGACGGTTGTTTAGGAATAGTCTGCGATATTCCAAATCTACGGATACCTTACTGAATTTCGAGGATATTTGGTAATCTCCCGAGGCCTGGAAGAAATTTATAAGGTTGGAGTTGGAGTATATATACTGAATATTGAAAACATCATAATTGGGTTCTTGTTTTGTATCGGTTGGATCGTCATCGCGATGCACATTTACCGTTCGCAGGTTTAAATATTGTCTTTTGTTATTTCTGAGATCGGGATTCCGAAACAAGAAGGTGATATAGGGAGAAAAACGTCTATAAAAAAGACCTTTATCATAGGAGTTGTAACTTCCCGCAAAGCCATAGCGCATTGCATACAGATTATCTTCATCCATATCTTGAGTGTACCTGATAGAAGCACTGCCCACTATACTATTTGAACGCGCCGCATATTGAGGGGAAACACTATAACTAAGGGGTGTAGGAAGGAGGGTTCTATTGTTTAATCGTACTCCAGCCGAAATTCCGTCGTAGAGATTATATTGGAAAATGGGCATAAAAAACACCTGGGTATAATTTGGGTCTTCCATGTCGCGAAAGAGTCTAAATTGAATAGGTTTATTCAGTAGACCCTTAAGGTTTTTAAAATTATTTTTACGGTCGTATTCCGGAATTTCCCCTTCATAATTGAGGGCTAACTTTCTAATATCCTTGGAAGGGATTGTAATGGAAGTTATGCTGTCTATGGGTTCTGTCCAGGTCTTGAATACTACTTGCTTTTTATTAAGTCCATACAGAGAAACGGGTAGCTGGGTATTTCGTTTATTCCGAATAAATACTTTTAGGGAATCTCCGAGCTTTTCGACCTTTTTTATTTTGAAATCTATTGTGCTGCGAGTATCGACAAAGTCTTCAAAAAACCAATTTACAGGAAGGGTAGTATTTTTTGATACAACTTTTTCAAATTCCGAGGATTTTACCGGTTTCAGCTTGTTTTCGGAATAAAACTCTTTTATGCTCCGGTCCACCACATCATCGCCCAGAAACTCATTCAAATATCTAAGTCCGCTTCCACCGTAATAACCATTGGCTATATTTTTGTTGAACTTAAGTAAGGAGTCCTTTTCCATCGTAAGAGACTGATGGATATTTTGCCTCGCCATATTCTGATATAGAATTGAATATTGATCGTTAAACTCTACATCTGCCACGTGCGACCACCTAATTACCCACCAATCGCTCAAATTGCCTATAATCTTCATTTTCGGATAATATGTATTCACATATTCCATCATCAAATAAATTTGCAAGGCATCTTGTAACCAATAGTCCTTTCTCGGATCAAGAATAAGCGTATTGTTTATATATTGACGCGAAATAGTTTTTAGTTCTTCTATGTCGCGCTCAAAACCATCTGGGAATGGACTGATAAACCGTGGCAGTTGGTTAAGTCCGTACACCGGATTATTTTTGTAATCTGCCTCACTCAAAAGTATTTTATCAAAGGGGTACGGTCCTAACTTCGAATTTAAGAAATGGACGACCCTATCAGTGATAACTGCCTGCAACAATGGATTTACTCTTCGGGTCTGCAAGTTGGAAACCACATTTATTTTATCGGTTTCCACAGTTTCAAAAGTTGGGTTCTTTTCAATAAAAATATCGGCACTCATACGGTCTTTCCCAAAGAGTGTTGTGGTCTTAATGTTTTTGTTTCCATTGATAAAATTTTCGGAAACCAGGTCCAGATCAGAAGTAAGGGTATAAATACTTGGATAATGGAATGCAATGGAAAATTCTGAAGGAGTAAGATATAAATCGTCAATATTCTTGTTGCTATAAACGTGCCATTCGCCATCATATACCGCTGGCGAAATATACCAGTATCGCAGTTTGTAATCGTTGTCTTTGCTTACGCCAAAACGTGTAAATTTATCATCGGGTATTTTTACGGTATATTCAAGATTGAAAGTATAGCTCGAACCAGGTAAAACGGGTGAGTTTGGAATAATTCTCAGAATATCCACTTGTTCTCCTCGTTGCCATTGTAGGGGAGTCTGCGATTCAGAAAAAATTTTCTCGATATCGGTTCTTCCACGGTCCTTATCTTTCTCAAAATGAAAGGAACTATCATAATTCTCCGCAAAACGTTTGGCTAGCGGAGTCGTTTTTGATGAAAAACTATTCCCCCAGTCAAATAAAAATATTTCGTTTAAAGTGTCCTTAGAAGTGTTGAGATAGGTGATTCTTTGTTTAATTGAAATAGTCTTCTTTATTGGATCCAAAGTGGCATCAATGGAGAGGGTATGTTGCGCCGTACCGGAGAGCGTCCAACAAAAAAAAGTCAAGAAAATTAAATATCTAATTACCAAGTAGTCTTGAGAAATTTGATTGCGGGTGCATTTGGAAGATTCGATTTTATATAATAAATACCATTGGACAGTTGACTAATATCAATAGAGAAATATTGATGGTTTTCGGAATTTTGCTCCATTAACCGTTGACCAATCGTATTATATATTTGAAACGTAATTTTTTCAGAAACATTTGAACCCAAACGAAAATTTAATTTTTCAACGACAATAGTGGATTCCAGGATGATACTTTTATCTAGAGCGAAATCCTCCCCACTCAAAACTATTTCTTTGTTGGTTTCTACATCCATAACAATGGGCAGATGATCGCTCATATTGTAGAGGTTGTTCCGCAAAGTCTGACCGAAATCTCCATCGCAATCGGGACTGTTTATGCTATTATCAAAACAGTTCCCATTATTTCCGAAGGATTTGTAGGTTTCGGGAATATATTTCAGTTTTGGATCGGACAGCATGTTTTGGGAAATCAGAATAAAATCAAATCTGTCATCCAATCCGCCGCCCGCTCCAGCGCCAAAGGGGCCAGAGCTTATCCGTGTACTTTGCGAATGGATATCCTGAAATTCTGGATTGTCATGCCAACTGCCGGGACGATCTAGAGGATCGGCCATTACAATATTGTTGGAAACATTAAAAAGTTCCTGATAAGCAGGTTCAGTGTGGGTGTAGAGATTTAAATCGCCGGCAAAAAGCACATAGGAATGTGGATCCATGGTCTGAAGCTTGCTTGTAAAGTGCTGTACCATTTCCAGCCGAAGCTGTTTATTCGCGGTCCCTGGGCTTGATTTAAGATGGGTAACGAAAATCTCAAAATAAACGGGATCCGTTTCTTGATCGGCGGTACTGAGTTTAAGTTGGTAATAATTTATATCCCTCACCGAAGTTGGGATCACTTCCCAATTTTCTAGAGTAAAAATTCCTTTTCGGTAGAAAACCAGCTGTTGATGATCGGGATCTCCAGATTGGCTAGGTTCAAAAGGTGCCATCCTATAATTATTCCCCGTGCTATTTAAAGAAATATCGAGAATGAGGTTTGCACCATATTCGCTTTGGAGTTCGCATACCATAAAAATATCCGGTTGGTACTCGTTTAGAATATCCCGAAGAATTTGTGCTCTATTATTCGGCCAAGCAGAAGGAAAATCCAGAATATTATAAACCATTGTCTTTATGGTTCCCTGGGCGTTAACTCCAAAGGAAACCAGAATAAACAACAGCAGAATTGCTCTTCTGAATATCTTCATGGTTCCAAAATTAGAAATTCGGACTTAAGTTGTATTCGTTATAGAAATCATTGAGTATCTCCAACACCTCATCTTCCGTATCAACCAAATGTACCAGATCCAGATCTTCGGCATTTATATTATTATTGAATAATATCGCACTCTTTATCCATTCAAATAGACCCTTCCAAAACTCCGTGCCCACCAAAATGATAGGAAATTTTTCGATTTTATGTGTTTGGATTAAGGTTAAAGCTTCAAAAAACTCATCCAAGGTTCCAAAACCGCCAGGCATAACCACAAAGCCTTGAGAGTATTTTACGAACATCACCTTTCGGACAAAGAAATAGTCAAAATCTATGCTCTTATCGCTATCGATATAAGGATTGTCATGTTGTTCAAAGGGAAGGGCGATGTTCAATCCTACCGAAGTTCCACCCGCTAAATGCGCTCCCTTGTTTCCAGCCTCCATAATCCCTGGGCCACCGCCGGTAATAACCCCATATCCGTTTTCGGTAATCTTTTTGGCAATGCTTTCTGCCAATTTATAATATTCGTGGTCGGGCTTGGTGCGAGCGGAACCGAAAATCGATACACAAGGTCCTATTCGGCTCATCTTCTCGTATCCGTTAACAAATTCGCCCATTATTTTAAATATGGCCCAAGAGTCATTATTTTTTACTGCATTCCAATTTTTTGGTAATAGTTCGTTTCTCATTATTAAGTAATTCTTATTCTAATATTTTCTTATTTGTTGATATTTTCTAATTGGGAATTTATTTTGTCTATTTCCTCTTTAACTCTCTGTTCCGTTATAATTATGTCGCTCCCCAATACTTCAAAGATCACTATTATGTCTGCCACCTTTGAGTTTGAATCTATCGCCAACAACTTCTCCATTAGATTTTCTGAAAATTTAGTATACGAGTCAAAGTAGCTATAGGCTCGTGAAATGGCCTGAACTTCCTCTATATCCATTTCCTGAAAAATGCCACTGATTTTTGCGCTCTCAAAGGCGATATTATCCATTGATGCCATTCCTAGACCTGTCCAATGTGGCACTTTATTATGACGAAATGCTTGCTGGGTATAATAGTTCTCCATTGCCAAATCTGAAGGCAACTCTTTTTTTATACTGTCAAAAGAGGACTTTAATTTATAGTGGTACGCAATTGCCTTATCGAGTTTTTGGGAATTTGATTTTAACTCTCGATGTATAAAACCAATCGATTTTTTGATGTTTTTCTCTGTCCTGTTATTGTTCTGATAGGTGCTTATCATAATCCCCAAAAAAACACCAAATGCTACAATTAACAGCTCAATTAAATATTTTACAAATGGGATTCTAGAGTTCCTCATCACCTTTCAATTTTAAAAGACATAGTGCAATATAGTTAAAATTCGAGGTTAATTTTCGAATTCTAGTTCTCTTGCAGTTCCTTTTTAAGAAATCTGGCGGTGTAACTCTTTTTATTCTCAGCAATCTCTTCGGGAGTACCCGTTGCCACAATTTTCCCACCTTTGTTACCACCTTCTGGACCGATATCTATTAAATAATCCATTGTTTTTATTACGTCCATATTGTGTTCAATAATAAGGACAGTATTCCCTTTATCTGCCAATTGGTTTAACACTATTAGCAATACCCGAATATCCTCGAAATGTAGACCTGTGGTGGGTTCGTCCAGAATGTAAAATGTCTTTCCCGTGTCGCGTTTTGACAGCTCGGTGGCCAATTTTATTCGCTGGGCCTCACCTCCCGAAAGAGTGGTAGACTGTTGTCCTAGGGTAATGTAACCCAATCCCACATCTTTAATCGTTTTTATTTTCCGATATATTTTTGGGATATTCTCAAAAAAATCAGAGGCTTCATTGATGGTCATTTTAAGAACATCGTAAATGGATTTGCCCTTATATCGTATTTCCAAGGTTTCACGGTTGAAACGTTTTCCCTGACAGGTTTCGCACTCAACATAAACATCGGGTAAAAAGTTCATTTCAATAACCCTAAGTCCTGCACCTTTGCAGGTTTCACATCTTCCGCCGGGAACATTAAAACTGAATCGTCCCGGTTTATATCCCCGAATAAGAGCTTCCGGAGTCATTGCGAAAAGATTTCTGATTTCTGACCAAACACCGGTATAAGTTGCTGGATTACTTCGAGGCGTCCTACCAATTGGCGATTGGTCAATATTTATTACTTTGTCGATATGCTCTAATCCCTCAATTTTTTTATATGGCATGGGCCTTTTGACTCCGTTGAAAAAATGGGCATTTAAAATAGGGTAGAGGGTTTCATTGATAAGTGTAGATTTTCCACTGCCCGAAACCCCGGTTATACCTATCATTTTTCCCAGAGGAAATTCGACGGACACATTTTTTAAATTGTTTCCCGTTGCTCCTTTAAGCATTAAGGATTTTCCATTTCCCTCTCTATGCTTTTGAGGAATTTCAATTTTTTTCGTTCCGTTTAGATAATCTGCAGTTAGCGTTTTCTGGTTCTTAATTTCGTCAGGTGAGCCTACGGAAACGATTTCTCCCCCATGACGTCCAGCTGCCGGTCCGATATCTATTACGTAATCGGCACTTTCAATCATATCCTTATCGTGTTCAACAACAAGAACAGAATTTCCAATGTCCCTTAAGTTTTGTAAGGAATATATCAGCCGTTCGTTGTCGCGTTGGTGTAGGCCAATACTCGGTTCATCCAGAATATAAAGCACTCCCACCAATTGCGATCCTATTTGTGTTGCCAACCGTATTCGCTGTGCTTCTCCCCCCGATAAGGATTTGGAACCTCGGTCCAACGCCAAATAGGTTAGGCCTACATCGATTAGAAATTGTAATCTCGTACGGACTTCCTTGATGATCTCGGAAGCGATTTTTCTTTGGGTCTCTGATAGATTTTTATCAAGATCCTTAAACCATGCAGCCAATTCCAGAATATCCATCTGGGCCAATTCGGCTATGTTTTTTCCGTTGACTTTAAAATAAAGAGATTCCTTTCTTAACCGTGTACCATTACATTCGGGACAGGGAATTTTCTCCATATAATCCTTGGCCCAACGTTTTAAGGATTTGGTTTCATTTGCTTCAAAGGTATTTTGGATAAATGTAGCTACCCCTTCAAAATCTATTTTGTAATTGCGGGTTATACCTAATGCCTTGGAATTGATTTCAAACTTCTCATTTCCTCCAAAAAAGATAATATTCTTGGCTTCCTGTGGAATGGTTTCCCACGGGTCCGTAAGTTTGAAGTTAAAGCGTTCGGCAATCAGCTCCAGTTGTTTAAATATCCAATTGTTCTTTTGAGGTCCGTGCGGTGCCAAAGCTCCTTTTTTTATTGAGAGTTTTGGGTTTGGAACAATTTTAAGGAGATTGACTTCGTATAATTTTCCCAGACCTTTGCAGCGGGGGCACATGCCTTTTGGGGAGTTAAATGAAAAATTATTCGGCTCAGGATTTGGATAAGAAATACCCGAGCTCGGGCACATTAAAGACCTACTAAAATACCGAGTTTCTCCACTATCGTTATCAAGTACCTGTAACACATCATCACCGTGGTACATTGCAGTAGTTATGGTTTCGGTAATGCGCTTATCAAGATTTTTGTCAGAATCAGTTTCTGAAGAATTATTCGGAATTTTAAGACGGTCGATAACAATTTCAATATCATGGTTTTTGTACCGATCAACCTTCATTCCTTTTACGATTTCCCGTACTTCACCGTCAACTCTTACCTTTACAAAACCCTGTTTGGCAATTTGCTCAAATAGTTCGCGATAATGACCTTTTCTGGAACGCACTACCGGAGCAAGGACACTCACTTTTTTATCGGCAAAATCGCTAATGATAAGTTCCTTAATTTGATCATCGCTATAGCTTACCATTTTCTCACCGGTATTATAACTATAGGCATCGCTGGCACGTGCGTATAAAAGTCGGAGAAAATCGTAGATTTCGGTAATGGTTCCCACTGTAGAACGTGGGCTTTTACTCGTTGTTTTTTGTTCAATGGCAATAACAGGGGAAAGTCCCTCTATTTTATCCACATCAGGGCGCTCAAGACTTCCAAGGAATTGGCGCGCATAAGCGGAAAATGTTTCGATATACCGGCGCTGACCTTCGGCGTAAATAGTATCAAAAGCCAAGGAAGATTTTCCGCTGCCGGAAAGACCCGTAATAACAACCAATTTATCTCTAGGAATACGAACATCGATGTCCTTTAAATTGTGCACTCTGGCACCCAATACTTCAATAAAGTCCTCGTTTTTTGACATAGTTTGCAAAGGTACTTAATTGAACCGAAATTTCAGGTTGCAAGTAGTTTACGTCTTGTTAATATTTATGGAATTTTGGAGGGACCCGTTGGTGGTGATTGACGTTTAGAACCACGACCGTTCGCTTTGCTCACTGCACGAACCACGACTGGTTGGGATGAGTGCTTCTCGCAAAGCAGCCTCGTAAATTGATCTCTGTTCTCTGGTCTCTGCTCTCTTCTATTTTGTCTAAAATTTAAAGGGACCGCCTTGGCTCTTGGTTCTTGGCTCTCAATTAAGAAGATTGACTTTTAGAACCACGACCGTTCGCTTTGCTAACTGCACGAACCACGACTAGGAGTGCTGTATTTCTCGCAAAGCCGCGAAGTAAATTGATCTCTGTTCTCTGCTATTTTGTCTAAAATTTAAAGGGACCGCCTTGGCTCTTGGTTCTTGGCTCTCAATTAAGAAGATTGACTTTTAGAGCCACGACCGTTCGCTTTGCTCACTGCACGAATCACGACTAGGAGTGCTGTATTTCTCAGCTTCCAGCACCTATCGGTTAGTTTCCAGCTTCTTCAAAAATCAATATCCAACCGCGGCATCATCTCCACGGAAATCAGCACCTCCTTCTAATTTTCCGTTGGGAAGGATGTGGATGGCATCTACTTTTCCAATTATAGGATCGGTTTCGGAATTTTCGGGATATCCTTTTTTTTGTAAATCTGAAATCAATTCCTTTGGAAATCTATCAAATTCATATCGAATGGCATCGGGAAGCCATTGATGGTGGAATCGAGGAGCGTCAACCGCTTCTTGCATATTCATCTTGAACTCATATACATTCAAAATGGTTTGTGCCACGGAAGTAATAATCGTTGAGCCGCCAGGAGTTCCAACAACCATCCACAGTTTTCCGTCTTTTTCGACGATGGTGGGAGTCATTGAGCTTAGCATTCGTTTTTGTGGAGCTATGGCGTTTGCTTTTCCTCCTATCATTCCATAAATATTGGGAACTCCCGGTTTTGAGCTAAAGTCGTCCATTTCGTTGTTTAAAAAGAAACCCAGATCGTTAACATACAACTTAGATCCATAAGCTGAATTGAGAGTTGTGGTAACGGAAACAGCATTTCCAAAAGAATCCACAATGGAATAATGTGTGGTCTGCGGACTTTCAAATCCAACAATTTTCCCAGGTTTTATAGTAGAAGAAGGAGTAGCGGCATCAAAAGAAAAACTGCTCATTCTTTGTGATAAATAGTTGTCTGAGAGTAATGAATCAATAGGAATTTCAACAAAGTCTGGATCGCCCAGGTAATAACTCCTATCCGCATACGCACGGCGTTCTGCCTCGGCGAGAACTTGGATATACTTTTCACTGTTATGTCCATATTCTGATAAAGGATATGGTTCTACCATTTTTAGGATTTGCGCAAGGCAGATTCCACCGCTGGATGGGGGAGGCATGGAAATAATCTTTAAATCTTTATAACTGAACACAATGGGATCGCGCCATTTGGCTTCATAGGCTTCCAAATCGTCCATAGTTATTATGCCGCCCTTATCTTTTAAGAATTGAACCAATTTTTCTCCCGTTTCTCCTCCGTAAAACTCAAAACGTCCGTGCTCCACCATCCGTTCCAAAGTTTTTGCCAAAGCCATATTCTTCAAGGTGTCACCAGTTTTAAAACTTTCTGTAAAAATTGATTTTCCATTATTTGTTTTTTCAAATTGCGGTTTATATTCCTGCAATCTTTCCGCCTGTTGCTCGGTAATGACAAAGCCCTTTTTCGCTAGTTCAATTACCGGTTTTAGAATTATCTCAATAGGGAGACTTCCAAATTTTTCGTGTGCCGCGAATATTCCTGCTACTGTCCCCGGAACCCCGACGGCCAGTCCTCCTAACGTGCTTTTTTCGGGATTAAAATTCCCGTTTTTATCCAAGTACATTTTTTCCGTGGCTGCAAGGGGAGCTTTTTCGCGATAGTCCAAGGAGCCAATTTCGCCATACTGTGTTCTATATACCATAAAACCGCCACCACCGAGATTTCCGGCGTACGGAAAGCACACCGCCAGCGCCATTTCCGTGGCCACCATAGCGTCAAAGGCATTACCCCCCATCTTTAGGATTTCAGTGCCAATTTGGGAAGCCTCTTTTCTTGCGGAAACGACCATGGAGCTATCGGCGAGGGTCGCATGAATGTGTTTTATGGGAGGTTCAGGAATTACCTCTTGAAATGTTTGGTTTTCTTTACAGGAAAGGAATGATAAAAACAGAATCAGAATGTAACTTATTTTCATAGTTCGCTACGTTTTTGTTCGCTAAATGCTCTCAATTCTTCAAAAAAGTCGGTGAATTCATTTTCGAATTCGTCATAATATTCTACGAGCTCAGTAACCGCTTCGTCCATCCTCGCTACTCCTTTTGTACGCACATTCATTTGGGCTAGGATTTTCCCAATTCCGGGAATTGTTGCATAGTTCACCAACCAATTATCAGCAATCATATACGGCATCATCCTTTGAATTCGAGCGGGAAGAGAGGTAAAGTTTCTTCGCAATAAACCATAGAAATCCTGCACATATTCGTCCAAAGGTTGTTGGGAATATTTGTTCCAATTCTTGGCCAAAAAATGATCGTAAAGAATATCGACAATTACCCCACTGTAATGTCCATAATTCTCGTGAAGCTTGGCGGTACTTTGGTGAACGATTGGATGAGCGTCGGTGAAAGTATCTATTTCACGGTGCAAAAGAATGCCTTTGGCTATCCCCTTGGGAAAATTGAGATACCGCTTTCCCTTGATGCCATCGGCTATAAAATTACCGATGGTAACATCATCGTCATTGCCGGAAAGATAGATATGGGCTAAAAAATTCATTCAATAAATATATGTATTTTTGCGCCGGAATAATTTACGATATACGATATAAAATTTACGATTTTAAATTGATAAAATAATATATCCCGAATTAACGGATCACCAATCACAAGATAATTATGACTTTAATAAAATCAATTTCAGGAATCCGAGGTACTATTGGAGGAACGCAAGGAGAAAATTTAACCCCAATTGATGCCGTAAAATATGCCGCCGCTTATGGAAGTTGGGTAAAACAGCAACGAAACAAGGAAACGCATAGAGTAGTAGTGGGGAGGGATGCACGGATTTCAGGTGAAATGATACAGCAACTTGTAATGAACACTTTGGTAGGAATGGGAATCACGGTTATCGACCTAAATCTTTCCACAACTCCTACGGTGGAAATGGCAGTGATGTTGGAACATGCGGACGGAGGAATTATTCTAACCGCAAGTCATAATCCAAAACAGTGGAATGCATTAAAGCTTTTAAATAATAAAGGGGAATTTTTAAGTGCTTCCGACGGTCAGAAAATCTTGGATATTGCCGAAGGATCAGATATTGAATTTGCCGAAGTAGATGATTTGGGAGAAATCCACCGAAACGATGCCTATATCGATATTCATATTGATGAGATTTTGGAACTGCCCTTGGTAAATGCAAGAGCCATTAAAAGCTGTAATTTTAAAGTGGTTGTCGATGCTGTTAACTCTACGGGAGGGATTGCAATTCCAGCATTATTGGAAGCCTTGGGCGTAGAACCTATTAAATTATATTGTACTCCAAACGGTCAGTTTCCACACAATCCCGAACCTTTACAGGAACATTTGGGCGATCTGATGAAAATGGTGGTCGATGAAAAAGCTGACTTCGGAATTGTAGTAGATCCTGATGTGGACCGACTTGCATTTGTAGATGAAAACGGCGAAATGTTTGGGGAAGAATATACGCTAGTTGCGGTTGCGGATTATGTACTGCAAAACACACCCGGGAATACGGTTTCCAATATGTCCTCATCCCGTGCTTTGCGAGATGTTACCGAAAAGCATGGAGGCACTTATACTGCGAGTGCCGTTGGAGAGGTTAACGTAGTGGAAAAAATGAAAGAAACCAATGCCGTTATTGGAGGCGAGGGCAATGGAGGAATCATTTATCCAGAACTGCATTACGGTCGCGATAGTTTGGTGGGAGTAGCTTTGTTTTTAAGCTTTTTGGCAGAAGAGAAAACCACCGTTAGCGAAATCCGAAAAAAATACACTTCTTATTTTATGAGCAAAAAGAAAATCGAACTGACTCCACAGTTGGATGTAGATGCGATTTTGAAATCTATGGAAGAAAAATATGTCTCTGAAAATATTAATACGATCGATGGCGTAAAAATCGATTTCGCTGAAAACTGGGTCCATCTTAGAAAATCAAATACCGAACCTATCATCCGAATCTATACCGAAGCAAAATCCCAAAAGGAAGCAGATAATCTTGCAGATAGAATTATTGGGGAGATCAAGGCTGTGGCGGGGGTTTAGTGTTCATTAGTCAATAGTAGTTAGTAGTCAGTAGTGAATAGTAGTTTTTTCACTCATAACTCCTAACCCCTAACTCATAACGAGTTGTTAGTTGGTGGACAGTAGAATTTTTTTCACTCATCACTCATCACTCATCACTCATCACTCATAACTGGAAAAAGTGTTCAGTAATGCGAGTTGTGAGTTGGTGGACAGTAGAATTTTGATTCACTCATCACTCACCACTCATCACTCATAACTCATAACTCATAACTGGAAAAAGTGGTCAGTAATGCGAGTTGTTAGTTAGTGGACAGTAGATTTTTTTTTCACTCATCACTCATCACTCATCTATAATCGCGAAACCAATTTGTACACAATCCGAATCTAATTTGTACATTCCAACCCCAAAAGTACAACTTAAAATAGCATTAAAAGCCCCTTAATCTGGGCTTTCCTTATTCTTATACAGCATGATGTCCGTGTAGCCTGAATTATAGTTCACGCTGCCACCTGTGGTATTGATGGTTGCTCCAGCAAACGGATTGCCGACGTGCGTCCGGGTCTCTATCCATTCACAAAGCTCAACGATCTGGCTCTTGTTACTCGTGAAGTAAAAATAATTGGAGTCATCCAAGACATTCAAAACATCAAGGTAATCCCGCAATTTCCAGTAACTCTCACTTTTGTAAGTCTTGGTGTCTGTACTAAGATAGGGCGGGTCAACAAGAAAAACCACATCGGCCTGTTGGTGCTGATTGTACAGTTTTCTATAGTCACCCTGGACACGCTCAACGCCCTCTAGATATCCTGTAGCATCAAAGTCAGCAGTCCGGACACAATTATAAAACGTTTCCTTCTCGAACTCCTCAAAATTGGTAGCATAATTTCCACTAAACAACAAACTTGCTGAAAGACTCACATAGTCTACAAATCCATACAAGTCCTCATGCTGTTTAACCACCCCCAGAACGTTTGGGCGGAGCGACAGTGGCAATCGCTCATTTTTAGACAGACCATGCACGATGGGCCGCAATCCAGCCAAAAGTATATTGGTCTGTGGAATCGCTTCCAAACGGGCGGCATAATTGTCATAATCGTTCCAAATCACACGTGCATTTGGGTACTGCTGCTTAACCGTGTGCGCCAGCAAGCCCGAACCGCCAAATAAGTCCACATATATCGCATCTGTTTTAAAGCTGTTTAAAGCTTCTTTAAATTGTTTTAAAAACCGTCTTTTTTGCCCCTGAAAAGGTAGTGGGGCTTGTGTAAATTTTTTCACTTTTTTTATCATTTTTAAATTATACATTAAGATTAAAACTAACTTTTTGGCCATCCAAAATTCCTTTTGTTGGCTCAATATTATTCTCATAAATATGAACATTCGCCAAATAAAGCGTTATAGATCGCAAGGGCGCATCTATCTGCTTACTGATCAAATACAGGTGATAAATATCCGCAGGAAGCCCTAACGAAGCATCAGAGCTTCTTTGGTACGCACTCATTACTAGCTTCCCCTTATCAATTTGGAATTGTATTAAACTCAAGCACGGCTGTTGATTACTCTCAGCGTTCGTCTGGCCAAGAAATAGCACGTAATTCTTACTATTGCGTTTCTCCTTGTTAATCTTATCGATTAACTGCGGTAACTGCTCAAAGTACGTTGGGTAGCTGTTGACCAAAATAGGACCACAATAGTCCCACCAGTTCACGCCAATTTCACGGTAACGTTCCGTAAGTCTTTCGCCTTTTTGGAAAAGCTCCAGTTCGCTTCTTAGTTTATTCCTGGCAACCGCATGCCCCTCGAAGATTTCAAGAAGGTCAACAGGCTTGAGCCTTAAAGCCTCATTCAGTAGATAGCGAATGTTGCCTTTTTTGTTCTTTTGTAGTTTTCCTTTTTCAAGGATTTTTTGAAGCACCGAGTGGTACTTATTCTGTCTCGTTTTTGTTATATTTGTCATCTCTCACAATTAAAAATGCACTTGTACTCTTATCTAAGGCTTTTGGCCCTCGATAATTTGCCAAGTGCATTACTTTTTTTAGTTGTGAGAGATTAAGAAGAGAACGTCGGGGGCTTTCTATTTGCCACCTGCAGATATCTTTTTCAGCCGTTCATCCTTCGCCCTATAAAGATCAAACTCGAGTTTCAGGGCGTTATATTTTTCGCGCCAATTGTTTATATCGGCCCTAAGTTCCTTGTTTTCCTTATGGAGGGTTCTAAGGTCTTTTCTTTGCTCTATGTTTTCCTTCTTTACGGCGTTGAGCTCCTCCCGTATTATTCTAATCTGATCCTGGAGCTCCTTGTACTGTAGCTTGTAATCACCAACAAAAGAGCCGTAAAGTTCTTTAATCGCCATGACCGCTTCGGCATCTTTCTGCTCGGCGGTGGCGGTGGCTTCTTTAACTTCGATCCGCTTTAGCTTCCACGCAACGAGACCGCCACCGCTAATGAACAGTATTATTCCGGCAATGGCCTCCCAATGTTCCAGTATATATATCATGACACCATTTCCGCGTTATTGACTGTAAACAAAGCTGCATAATAAGCGGCCTTAAAGGCATCTATTTTTGTATCTGCCAATGCATACGTTCCGGTTGTTGTAATAAGACTTGTTGAAGGTGGGGTCGCTTCTATCACGGCGGCATAAACAGCCCTTGCAGCTGGGGTCAATGGAAATTCTTTTCCATCAAAGACAAAAGTGCCCTCATCCAGGACATTGCCCACCCTTCTCGTTTTTTGGTACTCCAGGGCTTTTGCAAGATCAGCTTGTTGTTTTGTGATCTCGCTCGCCGGACGTGCCTCTAAATTTCCATTGAAAACACGCTGATGGCATATTCCATATTGATAGCTTATATATCCCGGATCGGCAGGATCGGTAAGCTGATCCTCGGTCACAACCAAGGGAGAATTTTCCAATCCCAGTTCTTGGAGGTCTTCCAGGCTATCGGCTACAAGATTGAATAGAACAAAAGGACGGTAATCGGTTTCGTATGCGATATAATATTTCATATTCTAAAAATTATGGAAGGCTGATGTAGCCCGGTCTGTTAATAGGTATTACGGTGTAATCAAAAACCAAAGGCACACTGGGCGCTGTAACGTTGTTGATGATAACATCAAACCCATTGTGTTTTCTATTGTTGATATCCCATGTGAAAGCCCTTGAAAAGTTTTCATCCGCATTCAAGGCCCTAAAATTGCCCAGCACCTGATAATCCTTAGTGCCTATGTTTCGGCCAAAGTTGATGTGAAGTATAGTGGCCCCGATGTTATACACAATAACGCCGGTAAATACACTGCCCGACTTGAGGTACTCAAGCTGTTGCCGCCCGCGTATAAAAGAAGACATCAACGCGCCATAAGTACGACCGGGATGGGTTCCCACCCTTGCCGTTCTTACAATTTTGCCGGGCCTGTCCTGGTATATGGGATCGGCCTGCGTTCCCACGTTAAAGGTTAACAGCTCAACACCTTCAAAAAAGGAAATTTCCAAATCTGAAACGCCCACACTGGAGCCAGAATAAGCCTCTATTGTCCAAAGTTTGCCGCGATATAATAACACCCCAGTAGTAGCCGTAGAGGTAGCTCCCGTGGTTGTCCAAACAAAACCGCTCAAAATCCTATTACCCGGCAACCTGTCCAAAAGTTCCTGTATCGGCTTCTGAAAGCTCTGTTGAAACTCCGTAAGCTCCTCCCTGTTTTTTGGGAAGCCTGTCTCTTCTATAATTAACTCAACCATATTATCGTATATTTTGTTCCAAACATTTTATAATAATCCAGATATGCCTTTATGCGGGTCAATAGCCTTTCCTCATCTCCCTCATATAGCGGGCGCATCCCAATGGGCAAAAACACCGTAAAATCACTCCCGTACACATTAAAGGTGCCCATATCAAAAAACCATTGTGGGTCGCCTTTGTCCTTATCGTAAAAATAGAGCGGCTCCCCCTGGTCCTTGTCATAATAATGCTGTGTAGCGGTGATGCTCGCATTGTTGATAAAAATCCGCCGCTCAACGTTGTCAAAATGGTCGTTCAGCACCTTTTGAAGCAATGTAATAGAGGCATTATGCTCCGTCTTATAGATTGCTTCTGTTTTGAAGTTGAAGAAAGAACCATGAATCGAAACAAAAGGAGAAATCAAGGCTCTTAAAAAAGATAACAGCTTTGGCTTGCGCAAAACAAGCGGCAGCAACTGTTCCCTGAACTTATCGTAATCTACACTATATATATTCCCGTTGACCATTATCTAGCTATATATTGAAATGTGCTGTTGGGGATATCCAACTTAAAATACCCGGATTGCGGCTGCCTGAATTCCACGATTGGCCCCACGTTCCCTTGTGGGTTGCCATCATCATAATTAAACCCGGTATAGGCGCTCGATGCGCTCTGCAAAAATACATCCGTTACTCCAGCCACATTTTCCACTACATCGTTCAGGTGCTGAAGGGAAAGCTCGCCATTGAAATCGCGGGCGTTCTTATCTATCAGATAGGCGCGCAAGGCCGAAATTACGGGGTTATTGTCCGTACCGTCAAGCCGCTGCCCCAGATTGTTAAGTATCGTAGGATCGTAATATATTTTATAATGTACCTTCAATTTGTCCGCTTCCGCACTGCTCGTCGCAAGGCTGATCCCCGCCGCACCCATCAGGTTCAGATACGCCCGAAACCCTGCGTGCTCCTCATAACTTAATGGTTGCAGCTCACCATCGATGCTCTTGGCCACCTTGATGCGCAATATCCCGTGTCCGTTCATACTGCCTTCCACCACAGCCGCCTTGGCCACTATTTTCCGTGCGGCTATCTCGGCAATGGTCAAACCCGTATTATCATATATGCCCGTTTCTGGCAGTTCCTGCCCGTGCTGATAGTTAAGCGCAGTCTGGGTGTACCAACCCCTTGAAAACGGGCGAGAAACGGCAATGCGCTCGTCTATATCTGCCGAAAGTATGGCCCATAGCTTATGGAGGCTCCACGCCACAACGGCCACCACATAGATAATGAGCCTGAAAATGCTCACCTTACTGGTACTGGTAAGGTTGCCCAGCGTAGCCTGTTCGTTCTCGGTCAACACCGCAGTGGCCGGTAGCGCATCGGCACCCGCAGCGGTATTGAGTATTTGGGTCTGTATTTCGTTTATCGTGGGCGTGGCCATATCTTACTCAAATTTTGATTTCCTATCCGTTTGAAATTTCTTGATCTGATCGCCGTGAAGCAATCGTATCTTCACCTTCCCGTCCGGGGAAATGAGATCACGGTACTTATAGTTTGCCCGGATCATGTCCCAACTCGATCCGGGCAAAAAAACACGGCTCCACACATAGATGGCATCCGCTGTTTCCGAAAAAACTTTCAGATCGGCAAAATCAAATCCTGTTGCTGTTTTTCTGAATTCAATCGTTAACAAATTCACCTCGTTACGGTTCATTACCGCCTTTTTGAGTGTGAAAATATAGGTAAGCGAAGTAGAAGTTTCGGAAATCCTCCAGAACGAGTAGTCGTAGCCTACATTAGAGATCAGGAGATCGGCCAGATCGCAGGCTTCATCTTTTGTCAAGTCTTGTGTTAGGGCCTGAATACTCATGTAGTGCTCTCGGCTCTGGTTGTACCCATCCTGCGCCCCCATCTTGAAAAAAACAAAAAGCGAGAGTGTAATTAGTACTGCCTTCATTGTCCGTTTGTAATTAGTTCCTGTTCAAATTCGTCTATCTTAGTCTGGTCCAAGTGGGACAAATGCACCCGTGCAGCTGCAATTGTATCCCGTAAAAACATTTGGGAATTTGAGATTCCCCTAATCCCTTCCTCGTTAGGTTCAAGTACGTGGTATATCTGCTCGGTGTCGTAGATCACATCTACAATAGTATTTTCTTCGTTCATAATTATGCGTGTGTTATAGTGTGTCCATATTGGTGTTGAAGCACGTAAACCCTTTCTCCGGAGGTTGTGGGCGTGCCGTTGCTTACTCCCTGTACATAACCCTCGGGCGCTACCTTAGACCCCGTAAATTGTATTACTTGTGTACTTGGTCCTGCTCCCCAAGCGATGTTCCGGAACCTGTTGGGATAGGGTGCAGGTGCCTGGTTAGGGAGGATAGAAGCATTTTCAGTGACAAGCTGGTAGAAAAGGGCAATAAAATTATCTGTCTTGGCTACGGTATTCAGGGAAGAGTTAAGGTTCTGGAGCAAAGTTAAGCTTACAAGTCCTTTCCATTTTGTGGTCATATCACTGTAATCTACATTGCTGTTGTGGTGCCAGAGGGTTTTAAGCCTCGCTAAGTTCGTGCAGTCTATAAGGTAACCAAGAGGCAGGTTAAGCAACTCGAGTTTGGAGAAGTTTTCTATACCTGGGATATGCTGCAAATTAGCATTACCGTCTAATCTCAAAATCACAAGTGTATCTGCAAGCTCCCCAAATGTCTCGTCCAGCTCGGTAATGTTACTGGCACTCAATCCTAATCTTTCAAGCCGTCCGAATTGGTTCAGTTTGAAAAGGTTGGAGCTGATTTTATCCGATAGGTCAAAAATGCTATTGGCCTCGAATGTCTTCAGGTTGAGGTCAAAGAAAGAATCTGGGATTTTGGATAGCGTTTCTGCAAATGCCATGTTAAGGTTGAGCTCCTCCAGGCTCTCCATTTTCGTTAGGTCTGCCGGAAAGGAAGTAATCCCTCTTGCAGCACTAAATGTAAGCACCTTCAACCCTTTCGCATAATTAATGTCGCTGGTTATAGCGCCCTCTAAAAATGTTCCTACGCTCTCAAGTTTTTCAAGTTTGGAGAAATTTTCAAAACTGAAAGTGATCGTTCTTTTCCCGCTATGGCTATCTTGATAGATATGCGGCTGTATTACATCTGCCGCACCCCCAGAGCCTGGGGTTGTGCTTCCGGTAGGTGTCCAGGTTAGGTTACTTCTTCCCGGAACGTCCAAATTGCTGTGTACGGAAGTAGCACCATCGCCCCAATTGACGGTAACAATGCTGTTATCCGAAATTCTCAACCTAAAGTACTTTGAGATGCTTGTTGGGTGCGGATCCGGAAACTGCGTTCCCCGCACCTCAAGGGAAAGACTGTTTACCTTGCTCTCAATGGGCTTTCCGTTTTTCGTTAATATCCTGTTTTCAGAAGTGAGAATCATAGCGTGATAATTCTATAGGTTAGATATATCGTGCCGGGAAACTCGTGCGCGGGGTCGTCTCCTTTGCTCTGGATGAAAACAGCGTGGTTGGGGATTATCTTTTCCCCGGGGCCGTAACCGCCTTTCTGGTATATGCCTGCCGTGCTTGTTCCGACGATCCAGGCCCAGCTCCAGAAGGAATTACTGTAGCCCACAACAATCTGGAAAGTAGTTGGTATGGTGGAGGGAGCGTCTATTTTCAAGGCCGAAGAAATAAGTTCAATGGCTTTTCCTGCACCCGGGGCGGGTATAAGCGTGATTGGAGAGGCACCAATTACTTTCATTTCAGCAGCTGTGATGTTTCTTTTGAGCTCCAAGATCCTGACAGAAGTGTCATTGCCCATAGGCACACTTGCCCATTCACTCGGGGAGTCGTTCACCTTCTTATATATCAAGCCCAATTGCTTGCACACCACGTTGAACGGACGTACCGCATTGGGATAGGCTATATTAAGATCTGCAGATGACATAGTTACAGACTGCGCATCACGGAACACTTCATACTCTGTCATTTCCTTGCTCCCTGCCCGTTGGTTCTCGTCCACGGTCATCAGCACCTCCTTGGTGATGTGCTTGTATTCTGGCCTGTACAGCGATCCCCAAGTGTCTGCCACGAAATAGCCGTAGCTCTCAGTGTAGAGTATCCTTGCGGTGCCCTTGATACCAACAGAGCCTCCTGCCGTTGGAAGCTTTAGCGGAAAGGCACCTGCACCCACACTCGGACTGTCGTGGTTGATGCGTACCTCGTAGTTTTCAGAAAGATTGAGAATGTGAAAATCTTTCTTTCCTTTGATACCGTTGATTATGGCTTGGGCGTTCTCGTTGGTGAACACAAGAAGATCTGCCGTTACCTCCAGATCGTTGTAGTTGCCGCCATTGGTGATGGTCTGGGTGGTGAAGTTGCGAAGCCCAATAATTGCCTCCGCCAACAGTTGGATGCTGTTCAGCTTCGGGTCTGCGTGCCTGGTCCTTTTGTCCAGCTCCTCTACCAGCTCGGCACCTTCTCCTATGCTATATGTTACCCCGCCGTAAGGCCTAATGTTTTTCTGTATCATAATTTTCTACTCAAAAAGTCCGTTTTCAAAAAGTCCGTTTTCAAAGAGGTGTTGGGTGTTACCACCTTTCTGGTTTCTTATATCGGTGGCTGTTTGCACCATTTTATTCCTATAATACCGAACCATCCCCGCGCTTATCATCTTTCTCGGCGTTAAGATTTCTTCCAGCCCGGAAAGGTCTTCCGTAATGGAAAAGCCATTCAGCAGGGCCATGTCAAATATCCCCTCCAGCCCGCCCATCTCGCGAATGGTGATGTCCTGGAGACATTGATTATATAGTACTGTTGTTTTCATTATTTTATCAGCTGTTTTGTCCGTAAAAATTCCTTGATGGCATTATAATCCTTGCCGTCCATCGCTAGATGGAGACGGATTCTTTCCTCCACCAAGGATCGCTTTTCCTTGCTCTTCATCAACTGAAACAAACTGGCACCCAACATGGGCGCAGATTTCAGCTCGCCTTGGTTCAGTTGAAGGATCAAGCCAACTTCCTGCATTTCGCTTTCACCCATTACCAGTTCCCCGTTTGCATCAAACTGGATATCATTATCGGTGTCGAGTAAAAAATCTTTCATTATGCTGTTATTGTTCCTGCAGCGGCACCACTTCCGGGGGTTACGCCGGTAACGGTTACCATTCTTCCCATTACGTACGCGTCTATGGCGTCTGCTATTTTATTGGCCTGCTCGGTTCTGGCGCGTGCGGGTTCTATCTCCACATCGCTGCCATCGTCCAAGGCCGCTTTTATCATTTGCGCTAAAACTTGTTTTGTTATTGCCATTTTAACTATATTAAAATCTTGTTTAACCGCTGTTTTATTGCCGTAACGGCCGGTACGTTTATAGTGGTTCCGTTCACTACTATTATTTTGTTCACTTCGTCTATAAAATCATTCAACACCTTTTTTAAACTTTCGCCCTGGGCCTTTACCACAAAACCGTCGTCCTTCATCTCCATTTCGGCATCGCCCACTTTGTGCATCCATTCTTCCGCTTCCTCACTCCAGATCAAAAAACTATTGTTCCCTTGGTTGTTGATCATTCCTATTAGGCACCGACTTCCTGTTTTTGGCTTGGTGTAAATTTCTCCAAGGCCCAAAAGCACGTCATAATAATCCAGATCGTCCACCACCCCAGTGGCAGTCATTGTTTTCTTTCCCCAGTCCACCTCCTTCACTACGGCAAAAGCGGTCTGTATGGGCTGGCTCTTTTTCATCTTCTCGGCCATCAGGTTGTTGAACTCTCCAATCGCATTCATTCCGCATACGCTTTAGGTCCCAACTGTATCTCCTGGCGAATGCCATCCGCTCCAAAACTTTTGCGCACACTTTCTATATAATAAATGCCCTCGCGCTCCTTAAAAAGCCCGGACACCAGTTTGCACTTCATGCCGTGGGTAACGCTGGGGGTGCCAAAGGCCGTAAAACTGCCATCAAAACCATCTACCTTAAAGCGTTTGTACTCTATCTTGGCCAAGGCTTCCAGTTCCTTCACGTCCGTTACGTTGTAAAAGGTCAACTGCCGTTCGTCTCCGTCCACATCCCCAATGCCGTCCACTTCAATTTTACTTCCATTGGGGAGCGTGCTCACCGCTTTTATTTTCAGCTTCACATCTTCTTTTCGCTTATAGTTTAAAGCCGTAGAAACGCAATTTCTTTCCAAATGAAAAACATCTATATCCGGATCAATGATGAACTCCTTTTTTTCAACAACTTTTCCATCTACATAAGAAACATTTGTTCGTGTTCTCTCAACGGCATAATATTTCCCACTACGCACTTTGCCATCTTTCCAATAGGTGTACAAGCCCCAATCCGACTGTAATTTTTCAAGAACGGGCCCTACCTGTGTTTTTGGCAACCTTACGGATCCAAGAGTGGTTCCTTCCAGGGCGTCTATTTCATAGCCCGGAATGATTGTTTGCAACAATTCCTGAAGCGTGATGTTTGGCGACGAAAAATTTACCGGCATCCGTTTTATCTTAAACATCTCATCCTCAAACTCCATCACCACGGGAATGTCTGCCGAAACGGTGGTGATGTACCCTTCGAACTCCTTTATCGATATTCCGTTATAGCCCCAAGAGATAGAAACTTTATCACCTCTTTTAAAGAGTTTTCTAAACGCTTCTTCGGGTTTGGCCATGGTTTCTCCATTGCCGTTAAATAGTTTAATATTTCTGGGCAGGGTAATCCTGCCCTTGCTAACAGGTTCTTTAAAGGAACTTTCAAAAGCTATTTCGGTGGCTTTGTTCAATACAATTTCATCCCGATCTTCGGTGGCAAAAAAACGTATTTCACAATGCATCACATACATATCTTTTATATTGTATTGGTTAATTGCAACTCCAGCGGATCATCACTATAGAGCTGCATCGTAAATGCCACAACATCTGGTTTACCCTGTGGAATGTTATAGGCAAAATCTGCCATTGCCACCCTATAAATTTCCAGCTTTCTAAACAGGGGTCCTTCTATCTTGATCGCATCGGCCAGTTTTTCCCACTGCAGCAGTTCTTCCAATTGCTGCAACGATGTTTTTCCGGGAATCGGCAAACAAAGGCCGCGAACATCAATGTGCCAATCGTCAAAGCCATAAATCTCCTTGACGGTTCCGTTGCTTCCCAGTACGTTTGTCCGGGTTATGTTTTTTGAACGTCTAAAGGAAAACATGGTAGCTGCTGGCAGGACCATTGTTTTCATTTCTACTTCTTCCAGTTCGCCATTGAGTTTATAGCGCCAATACTTTCCATCATCGCCATCAAAGCGCGCTTCAAAAACAATGGGCGTGCCCATCCAGCTTTGTGGTAGGGTTTCGGTTTCGTTTATCTGCTCTTCAAGCGTAGGAAGTACATCCACGTCAGACCAATCAAAATAGGGCGGGGCCTGCCTAAAAAAGGGCTCGGTTATATAGATAGGGCTGTTGATGCCAAAAGCCGCCTGAAACAATTCCCCTACGTTATACCGTATGTCCATTTATCCTTCTTTTTTCGATTTCGATCCTCCTCCGGCGGACAAGTTTCGAATTCGATTTCAATTTCAATTTCAATTGCTACACCGTTACCAGCGCATCGCGCAACCGGTCGTTCACCATTCCCACTATTTTGTCCGCCACATCGCGGATATTCGTGTCCTTGCCCACACTAAAGTTGTTGGTTATGTTCAAGGTCATCGCAATGTTCTTTACGCCACCTGCTCCGCTGCCCACATTTAGGCCGTCTCCTTTTTTGCCTTTTTTCTTATCGTCATCAAGGGTCGTAACCTCGGGCGTTTTTATTGTATTGTTCAGGTTAAAGGGCGAATCTTCTTCTTCGTCTTTTTTCAATGAAACGCTCTGCCCGGCCTTGATGAACTCGCCTACAGACTCCAGCAACAGTTTACTGGCCTCGGCCTGCGCTTCTTTTATTTCGGTCTTTCGGTCTTCAACACTGGCATTGATCTGGTCTATCATTGCTTGGTTCTCATCGCTATCGCCAAGACCCACGGCCTGTTTAAACTTGTACCAGCCCAATTTTATCTTGTCCAGGGCGATCATAATGCCGTTGACCATTAAAGTAAAATTCGCCTTGATCTGTGCCACCCACGCCTGTACCAACAGTTTCATCCCGTTCAGGGTGTGGTCCCACGCCTTGCCCCAGCCTTCTGTGGCCGAGACCACCCACACTATGGCGGCCACTATGGCCAGTATCCACCCGATAATGGGAATGCCCAAAATGGATTTTCCCAGAATGTTGGTGGCAAGTGCCCAACCTTTAGTAGCGATAGCATTGAGCCAAGCGAGGTTTTTGAGCGCGGTCAGTATGGGGATGGCTCCCGCCAGCAATTGAATGGCGGGGCCAAAGGTCTGGGCATATTCGCCCATGGTGCCAAAGGCATCGCCCGCCCAGGTTTTTATGTTGCTGAAAAGTTTTTTAAAGCCCGAAGCGGTTTCTTCCACGGCCGGTATTTCGTCCAGCGGGGGAATGTTCTCGTTAAGGCCCATGATAAACTCGATGCCCGAACGCTCGCCCTGCTTCTTAAAAATCTTTGAAATGGTCATCTGCTTGGCCTGGGTGGTCATCCCTTCCATGGCCGCAGATACCTGGCGCACGTTTTCCATTGCGGTCTTGCCCACAAGATCGTCGCGCTTTAGCCCAATGGCCGCCAGTGCGTCCTCGGCAGGCTTGTCGAGCTTACGCAGTTCAATCCCTGCCTTTTGTATGCCCTCTATAAAACTGCTGGGGTCTATTCCTTTTTTGGCCGCCGTGGCAATGAGCGCCGTGGCCTCATCGGCAGACACGCCCATTTCGTGAAGGGTGGGCGCATAGCGTTTTAATATGGCAAGGTAATCGCCGTTCAGGTTGGCACCGCGCTTCAATCCTTCCTCCAGTAGGTTCAGGTTGCTCTCAAAACTGCCGCCCATCTGTTGGGTAAGGGCGTTGGCGGCTTCGCCCACGGCCTTGGCATCTTCGTCGTACACATCGGCTATCTCACGGCTCTTGCTCAGGAATTTGTCCAGGTCGCTTCCCGATAGATCGGTAAGCCGTTGGAACTCGTCCCGCAATTTTTTCACGTCCACCGCAAAATCCAGCGCGGTGGTTATCTTCCCCACGATCTCGGACATCTGGTTGGCCTGTATGGCCACACTGCTCCAGTCTGTCTTTATCTTGGCGAAATTCTCAAGGTCTTCTTTAAGGGTTTTGGCATTCTCGGAAGCGTTCCAAAGCTTTTCCTTGAGTTTGTCTATTTCCTTTTGCTGGTCTTCAACTGCTTTTTTTGCCTTGGACCAAGCAACTCCCGGAGCAGCCTTTTTATAGGCCTTTTCCAAATCTTTTAGGGTGCGTTCCTTGGCAGTTAGTTCCTTCCGGGTTTCCCTTAGGTTAAGCTCTTCGTTCTTGAGCGCGGCCTTGGTTTTCTTTTCCGTCAGCCCCCAATTGGTGCCCAGGTCCTTTACAGAGTCAATGGATTCCTGCACATTGCCCACCACCTTCTTGATGGACTCGCGAATGTTCCCGCCAAGATTTAATATCCATTCTGTTGAAACTGATGCCATTATTGGTTATATTTGTATATGCTTTCTGCCTTAAAAAATATGTTTGCCTTTGTCCGGGCCCTTGCCCGATTGCTGTTTTACAGCTTGCTCTGGGTGGCATTGTTTGCCATTCCCTTGGCTTATATCGTCTTGCTCATCTATAACTTTGAGCATGTATTTGCGCTTACCTTTTGGTTTGTCTTTGCGGTGGCCGTTGTCTATATCGGCACGCAGGTAGATTCCAGGACACGCACCTTCAAATAGCTATTTCTTGCCGAACACGGCATTTACCACCTCTACCATTACCTTGCGGAACGCTTTTTCCATAATGGCCTCTTGGGTTTCCAATTCCATCCGCTGCACATAGACCCACTCCTGGAACCGCTGTGCCCAATCCTGGTCGCTCAAGGTGTGGGGGTCTATACCGTATTGAACGCGAAGAATGGCATCGATCTTCTCAAAATCCCGACCGGTGCCATCCTTTGTATCTAACCAAAACCGGGCTAAATCTTTTTTATATCCGCCTTTGCCGACCGCGTAAGCTCCCCGATCTTCCCGACCAGTTCGCCATAAATACTGCCGTCGTTTTCGTAGGCTTCCTTGTCGCCCTCCAGCACACAGCCAAGCATTACCTTTTGCTGTGCCGTTACGTCCTTCTTTCCTTCATACTGCACCACGGCCTGAATTACCGACCGTGATGGTTTCTTTACCAGATAATGAAAGGCATAACCGTCGTCGGTCTCGACCACCACTTCCCGAAGATTGCGTTTTCCGCCCACCTTTGCCGCGTGTGCCTCTATTTCAGCATCGCCAAAGGGACGCACTACTTCTAATTTCTTGTCTCCTGTCTTCTCAGCCATTTTATTGTATTTGGTTTTCGATTTCGATTTCGATTTCGATTTCGTAAAAGTTATATCACATTCCAGTCAATATGGCTCACGATAAGCTCATATTCCGTAGCAATCGTACCATCGGCCTGTGAAACCTCAATGCCGTCGTTCTTGAACTCGCAGTTCCGGACAACGTCCTTATAGATTGTACCGCCCTCGGTCTCGTATTCCACCACGACATCAAAGGGAGCAATATCCTGCAACCGTTTTCCCGCGGGCATTGCCAGTTTCAGGCCGTCCACCTCTTCCTTAAAAAGGGTGATGGAAGCCTCGGCCTCATAATTGCCACGGCTCCTTCCCACGGGGTACGGCCCTGCGCCATAGACGTTCTCCTTTTCCATGGAGTCGCTGTACTTGAGTTCGGTAATGCCTTCCACATCCCGACCCATTAAATTGGCCGTGATGGAGTTCCACCCCTTCATCGTGCCAAACTTGTTTATGATCCTTTCTGCCATGTCCTCTTAAATATTATTGGTTAATCCCACCGCCACCGTAAACTCGTGCACGATGCCGTCCGCAACGATCAGTGCCTTCACCTTTACGGGCTGGGTACTGTTCACTACCTGTTTGTGGTCTATGCTCACTTCAAAGCCTGAGATGTCGTCTTCGGTAAGCATTCGGTTCAGGCTCTTTTCCAGAAGCGTTTTCCAATAGGAAACCGTTGTGGATGCGATAAACCCGGTAGTGGGGTCTTTCTTTACCTTGCTCTTTACCTTTGGCAAAAGCGTTTCACGGATGATGCGCGATGCCTTGTTCCATACCCGGTTGTTTTCGATAAATGCGTAATCCGAGGTCTGTTCTATGGCAGTGTAGCTGTTCTCAAAGAAAAACCCGGGATACCCTTCATAGCTTGCCGCTACTATATAACCCTTTTCAATGATGGCATTGAGCTGCGATTTGGCCATCGCACTTACCGAAGTGCCATCGGGCAGATAACTGCCTATCCACCTGCCCAGAGAGCCGTTGGTCAACGGGTAGTCGTTCCCGCCACGGCTGTTCAGGGGTTTCCGCTCAATATCCACAGAACCGAGGTTCTCAGATACCTTGCGTACGGCGATCATCCCTAAAACGGAGCCTATCGAAGCCTTGCCGTCATTTTTCTCGCACGCGGTGGCTACCGATACAATTGGGCATTCCTGCGTGAAAAGATCAATAGTGGGCATAACATTGCTTACCCCGATCACCGCAAAGTCGATCAACCGGTTTGCAACGGCAAGCGCATCGATAATCGCTTGGTGATCGCCCAGATCGGTCGCCTCCAGCTCGTTGGTGGTCTCCACCCCGATAAAATCAGTAGCATAGCCCTTGATGTCTTTATTGGCATTGAGGAAACCTGTAATGTCTGCCACCACATCGGTAGAAAACAGGTACAGCGTAGCCTCGGGCGCCAAACGGAAAAACTCCACGATCTGGTCGTAATAGTTTACGCTCTCGTTGGCATCAAAGCTCTCGTTAAAGCCCAGTTGCTCTGCGTCATAAACAGAGCGGATTTTCACGCCCAACCCTGCATTGTTCACGTCGGCATGCAATGTGGTTGTCTTCATTCCAGAAAACACCATTGCCACGTGGTTGTCCGTGCCCAGGGCTTGGCGTTCCAGCCCGCCCTGAAGCTTTTCAATATTTACTCCTGAAAGTTGTGCCATGTTCAGTCTTCGTTATTGTTTATTCCCAGTTCGGCCAGCCTGTTCTGGTAGGCTTCCTGGACTGTTTTGCGTTCGTCGTTGGCAAAGGCCGAAAGGTCTTCCAACGTGGCTTCTTGGATAAGCGCAATGCTATCCTTGGCGTTCATCTTTGGGGCTTCCGGGGCTTCGGGTTCGGGCAAGGTTCTATCTATGGCGATTACCCTGCCTTTTCCTGCGTGCAGCTCGGCACGGTTCCTGTCCAAAAAGACGTTCCCGTCCGTAGTGGCAAATACCGTGGTGGCATCTGGAAAGCGTTCAAATACTCCCTCTGCTTGGGTGGTCAATTCTGCTTCTGAATATGTTTTTTTTGTGTTCATAACCATTTTTTTAAAAGTTGTACGGCAGTCACTATCAATGCGAGGGCCAATAAAGCACGCCCGAGATTGATCTGTACTTCCTGCCAGAATGTTAGTTCGTTTATATATACGGGTATCTCCGTCTTTTCGGTGCTGTGGGTCTCTTTCCACTGTGCCAGGAGTTCCTGCGCACGGGCTTCACAGTCCACCGTAAGCACGCTGTCCTTTAGGGTAAGCTTTGGGGCCTTCAAATTTTTGCCGGGCGTTTCCCTGGTCTTCTTTAAAACCGGTTTCCCATCGATGCAGTCCACAAGGGTAATGGTACGGCTACTGTCTCTTTCTATTTTAAAGACCGTGTCGCGCACTACCACCTTAACCTCGCGCTCAATGGTCTTGGGTACCATCTTTCGGGCTTTGCAGCCCAAGAGCATCAAGGGGATCAATATGGCAAACACTATTCTCATTGTATCGATAGTTCAAAGCCCTCCGGGGCCAATTGCAGTAACTTTTTTAATGTGTTCTTAGAATCGGTCACGTCCCTTGGTCCGTCCCCGTTCAAGTCCAAATGTTTTTCACCTACCAGGATACAGCCCAAAATGTCCGTGTAATAATTACCGGCGTGAATGAGAATCCAACTCCTTCCAGGTACGTCCAGTACGTGAAAATGGTTCTTGAACTTGGGCGAGAACCGCGTTACCACTTGGTACTTCCCCGCAGGAATGCACGATTTCTGCACCGCATTGTTCCGCCACGGCAATTCAAGGGTCTTGCATTCAAAGATCGTTTTGCCGTTCTTTTCCAAACGCAGTTCCCCAAGGGTCTGCTTTTGCTCAAAATGTCTTCTATGGATTACGGCTCGCATTTCAGTTTTTAATTCGATTTCAATTTCAATTTCAATTTCATTCCCCCCCTAAGGGAGCGGTCAGGTTGCATTAACCAAGACCGCCTGTCTTCCCGCAAAGGCGGGTATCTTTTTTTGGAGCTTGGCTGCCTCGGGAAAAATTACCAACAAAACCCTCGGCAGCCCCTTCCTCCAAACAATGTCAAAATCCAGTTTCTCTTTATACGTCCGCACTTACAATCGCGGCACTTCCCTCGATTCCGTAAGCCACGATAATGTGCCACAGACGGAAACCAATGGTGTTTTCCCTATTCTCCGGGTCTTCACTGGCGGCACGCATAAAACGTTTTACGCTTCCGGCAGCTTTCGCAGTACTTCCCTTGTGGAAAACCACGGAGCTCTTGTTGCCGGTAATGGCAGAGCCATAGGCAATCTTCTCCCATTTGGTAGCACCTGCATTGTAGGCATATTCCGGAGTGGTACTGTCCTCATAGATGGTAAACCCGTAATATCGGCTTGCAATGGCACCTTCCTTGTGGTTGTGGTATTGGGTGTAGAACTTTTTGTCCTCGTCCAAAAGGTCGCTCACGTGCTCATCGCACAAAATGAGGATACGTCCTTTTTTGTTGATGCCCTTGGCGTTCATCTTTTCCTGCAGGGTGCGCAAATCCTTTGTGGTCAGTTTCTTTCTTCCCGTGCCGTCATCGGTTCCTGTGGTCTCCAGGACAAACAGGTTTTCGGCCTCAGCCTTTTCCTGTGGTGCAAGGCCCCACAATCCGTATTCCTGGGTCTCGTCCTCCAAAGTTTCGCGGTGCTGTGCTTGCACGTCGCTCACTTTTTCGTAAGGCAGGGCATAGAGTTCGTCCTCGGTAACAATGGTGTTCTCGGTGTCGAACTTGTGCAGGCTGATCACTATATGGCTGTCGTCCCTTCGGTTCTTTACAATGGGATAGTTGGTATTGTCTATCAATACCTTGGGTGCCGCTCCCCGTTTGGGAAGTTTAATGGTGTCCTGGTTCACCCAGTTCTGGCGCGAACGTATCTCGCTTACCCAAGTGTGCTCATGGCGCAATTGCTTGAGCATTTCCTTTTCTGCCAAAGTGTTCTTTAGCTGTGTGTTCACCACCGCTACGGTGGCCAGGGACATTCCCTCGCCCATTCCAAAGCTATGGCTCGCAACAACGGCCAGCACAAACAAAAGCCCGGTCAATAAATAGTTCAATTTCTTTTTCATCGGTTCTAAAAATTGGGTTTTAAATAGATTTTAATACTGTTTTTATCTCAGTTTCGATTTTGATTTCAGAAGTATCCTTTCTGCAGTTCCTCAAATTTCTTTGGGTCTTTCTCCATAAGTACTTCCAATGCCTGCGGATCGTTATCCAAGTAGTCCTGGAGCGTCCATTTGGCCTTTGGGTCTGCGCCCTCGCCCGAAGCATCTATATGTGCCGAGGCCTTCATGGCTGGCACCATACTATCAAGTAGTGCCTTGGTGGAATCATAATCTTTCTTTGCCAATGCCTCAAAATGCGGCTTTTGGTTGGCAGTTATCTTCTTGGCCACGATGGCGGCATCAAGAAGTGCCGTAACGGCCGCGGTCTCGCGTGCTGCCAAGTTGGCCTCCGCGGTCTGTGCCTCCTGGGCCTGAATGGCCAATTGGTCAATGGCAGCTTCTATCTGCGCATCGGTGGCATCTTTTGCCAGCTTCAGCTTGGCAACGATCTCATCTCTGTTTTTCATTTCTGTTTCTGTTTTTGTGATTTCCGGTTTAATCGGTGCGCCACAGGCCGCTATGAGCATAGCCGTTTCCTTGGTCACCGGTGTCTTTTTGCTTATGGAGGTAACAAATCCCTCGTCCAAGGCTTCCTGGGCATTGAGCCACACGTCGCCCTTGCTCCACAACGCCTCTATTTCCTCCTCGGTCTTTCCGGTCTTTTCGGCATAGTGCTTACGGTACTGATCGGTAAGGCTCTTTAAAAGTTTCAATCTGGATTCAATGGCGTTCTCGTTGCCCTCCACCACTGCGGAGGGTTTGTGGTACATAAACTGTCCGTTCTCGGCCATTTCAAACGTATTGCAGATGGTGGCAAGATAACTGCCCGCACTGGCCACTATGGCACCGCCAAAACCCGATACCGTGCCCTCAAAGCGAAGTATCTCGTTGGCAATCTCATTGGCGGCAAACACACTGCCCCCGGGCGTATTTATATACAGGCGTACATCCTTGATGCCCTGCTTTATCAGGGAGTCAACGGTATATTTAAAATCGTTCACCTGAAAACCATAAAGCACTCCCTCCACGCGAATGTGGGCACGGCCACCGTCGTTCTTGGCGGTAACCTGTAGGGGATGCTGTTGGGCAAAAGCTTGTAAATCCATCAATGCTGTACGATTCGTTGAACTGTCAATGGCGCAAATTTGGAAAGCTTTTGCAAGCTGTAAAAATTCCAATCCCGAATCAGTAAGTATTTCATACCAATTCAGTAAGTATTTCATGCCAATTCGGGATTACATTTTTAAAACGAAAGCGGATAATGGCAAATTTGCCAGAGCAATACAGACAATAATGGCGAAGAAGAAAGAAAAAGGATTGGCAAAGAGGCTGTTCATCGATAAGTTGATGGCACAAAAGGAAATTGCCGAAACCGTGTACGTTACCGAGAAAACGGTATCCAATTGGGTGATCGCGGGAAACTGGCGGCAATTGCGCGACGCCAAGCTCAACAACTCACAGTCGCGCACCGAGAACATCAAAAAGGTGATCGCGGAGCTTACCAATATGACCCTGCAGACCCTCGAGGAAATCAAGATAGCGGAGGCCAACGGAGACCAAGCACGGTTACTGGACCTGAAAAAGGAGACCACCCGTATTTCGCAAGAAGTGGCCATGTACCAAAAAGCCCTGGAACGCCTTGAAAAGGAATTCAAGATAAGCCTGAGCACCTACCTTGAAGTAATGGAGGACGTATTTGAGGCCTTGATGAAATGGGACAAAAAAGTATATCTAAAAACCATCGACTTCCAAAAATCGCACCTGCAGCACATTGCAGAAAAACTAGGATAATTATGCTAAAAAGAATTATGGGCCTTGCCCTGAACCGCGCACCCCTACGACAGTATTACCTTGAAATAGGCGCATACCTGCTCAAAAAAGGGAGCAATGTGGAAATAGGGCAGATACTGAAGGTGAAAAATGTGAAGCCGGGCGTGCAACAGGTAAAAGTGGTTACCGAAATGTACTTCTCCTTCCACGACAACAAAATAACCCACCGCACCGGAACCCGTGTACTGCGCAAATGAAAAAGATAGACAAACAAAAGGTAGAACGCTATAAAAAGCAACTGGAGATGATCGGCTCGTCCGTCCATCTCAACCCTTTTGAAACCAAACAGGAGCAAAAATCGGCCGTAGAGCGCGCCAAGAAAGATTTCGCCTTTATGGTGGAACGCTACTTCCCGCACTATGCCGGGGCATCTACCCCAGATTTTCACATCAAGTTTGCAAACAAGGTCCTCAAAGACCCCACCTTCAAAGGTTTTGCCCAATGGGGGCGCGCCCTTGCAAAATCGGTGGTCAACAATATCCTGCTTCCCTTCTGGATTTGGATGAACGAGGGCGAATGCTACTTTGTGCTCATCGGTTCCAGTGCGGACAGGGCGGAGCAGCTCCTGGAGGACATCCGTGCCGAGTTTGAGGCAAACCCGCAGATCATCAACGATTTTGGGCAGCAGTTCAACCAGGGCAACTGGGAAGCCGGTTTTTTTATCACCAAGGGAAAGTTCATAGGCCAGAGCTTGGGGATGGGGCAGTCCGTGCGTGGATTGCGCGTAAAGGACAAAAGGCCCACCCATTGCGCCGCGGACGATCTGGAGACCAAGGACATCAACAAAAACCCGAAACGGCAGGAAAGCATCGCCAAATGGATTGAGCGCGACCTGTTGCCAACAATGGACGGGCCCACCCGCCGCTTTGTACAGTCTAACAACCGCTTTGCGCCCAGAATGGTGCAGACCATCTTGCAGGAACGCCACCCGGAATGGACGGTAGATCAGGTAAACGCCTACGATCCCGTTACCTATAAACCCACTTGGTTCGAAAAATACGGCCCCGATTATTTCAAAGCCCTTGAAAGGGAAATTGGCGTACTGGCCGCAAAAAGCGAATACAACAACGATCCCCACACCGAGGGAACCATCTTTCTGGAGAGCCAGATACAATGGGCACCACGCCCAAGGCTCAACCAGTTCAAGATCATATTCGGGTGGTGGGACGTGGCCTATGGCGGTACATCCACTTCGGATTATAACGCCGTGGTAGTGCAGGGACTTAAAGAAACCGATTTTTATGTGCTGGACGTTTTCTGCAAACAGAGCAAGATGAACGAGGCCATTGCCTATATGTGCCTATACCAGAAATCGCTTCCCAAAACGGTGATCGTGCATTGGATATTCGAGGCGCAGTTCTGGAACGATGCCGTGCGCGATGCCATCAAAAAAGGGGAGACCGGTTTTGGCGTAAAGCTAAACATCATCCAGCGGCAACTGCCCAAGACCAGAAAGTACGACCGCATCCTTACCCTGCAACCGTACTATCAGAACAACAAGATTTTTTACGACGAGCGGCTCAAGCACAACAACGATGCGCAGGTGGCACTGGCACAGCTCTACGGCATAGAACCGGGCTACAATACAAAGGACGATTACCCCGATGCCCACCAAGCCGGGATAAGCGAACTGGAACGCTACGTAAGCCACTCGGACAGTAGCGGAGATACCGAAATAGTAACGGGCGATTACAGCCAATCCAAAAACCTTTGGTGATGATATACCTACAGAAAGAAGACCTGATAACCCACGCCTTTGAAAGGCTGATAGACGAATCGTCCAACGACTTTGCCAATACCCTAAAGAACGTGGAAGCCGAAAACATCGGCATCCTCAAGAGTTACCTTGGAGCTGTTTATGACGTGGATACCATATTTGACGAAAATGCGCCCATCCGCAATGCGCTCCTGGTCCGCATCCTGACCAAAATGGTGCTTTATGACGTGGTGCGAAGGAATGCCGCCCGGAAAGTGCCCGCAGACTATGTGGAGGAATACAAGAACGCCATAGAGACCCTTGAAAAGATAGCCTTTGGCAAATTGGAAATAAAAGGCCTGCCCGCTGCCATTGATGACCAGGGCGAGGTAATAAGCACCACGCTATTTGGCGATAACAGAAACCCTAATTTTTACATCTAAGATGAAAAACCTGCTCAACAACTTCTATAAAAAAGCCGAACGCTATTTCCTTGAAAATGCAACCGTGCAGGAACTCAACGTGCACGCCGTGCAAAAGGGAAGTGCCAAGAGCGATTTCCTCGAGGTGCAGACAGAATCCATGCAGGCCCAGACACTGGAAGTATGGAAGCTGGCGTTGCTCCTTGCAAACGATTACCAGAACCCGGACAAGACCATGCTGCAGACCCTGTACAACAACCTGTTGCTGGACAACCATTTGGGAAGCATCATAGACAGCCGCATCCTGCACTCCCAACGGTCGCCCTTCAAGATCATCGACAATGCGGGCAACGAGGTGGAAGACCTATCGGAACTGTTGGAACGTACCTGGTTCGAGGATTTTGTGCGCATTGCGCTCAGCAACCGTTTTGAGGGCGTAAAGCTCATTGAGCTGTACGAACTCGACCCCTTTACCAAAGAGCTCTCCGAGGTAGAGGAAATACCCATGGCACATTTTGATGCCGTACGGGGCATCATCAAGAGAAGACCGGACGAGCTCCACGGATGGCCGTACAAGGAAGGACAACTGGCAAACCATTACATACAGGTGGGCAAGGACAAGGATTTGGGGCTATTGGCAAAGATGGCACCCGTCATCCTTTCCAAAAAGCTGGGCTTTGGTTCTTGGCTGGACTATGTGGAAAAATATGGCGTGGGAAATCTCTTTATCACCACAGACCGCGAAGATGCCGGAAGGCTCAAGCAGTTGGTAGAGGCCGCCAAAAACTTTAAGGCCTCGGGCTTTATGGTGGGGCGCGGCAACGAGAAGTTCGAGATCAAGGGCGGCGATGCCGGAAACCCTGCCAACTTCGATTTGTTGATTGACCGTGCCAACTCCGAAATGAGCAAGCGCATCCTTGGCGGTTCGGGCATTACCGACGAAAAGAGCTTTGTGGGAAGTGCCGAGATACAGTTCCGCATGGCAAAGGACCGGTACGACAGCGATAGGCTGTTGCTGAAAAACGTGATAAACCAGCAGCTATTTCCAAGGCTTGCAAAACTGAGCCCCGTTTATACGGCATTTGCCAACCATTATTTTGAATGGCAGGAAGAGCCGGAAGACCCGGCATACCTAAAGGATTTGGTCACCGGGCTGGCACCGCACTTTGAGCTGGACATAGAGGAACTGAGCCAACGCCTGGGCGTGCAGATACTCTCGCAAAAAAACAACGCTACGCTTCCGCAACCCGAGGAAGGGGACGAAAAAAAAAAGCCCAGGCCAAACGTAAAGGCACTGCTGGATGAGATAACGGCTTTTTATGAAACCCACCACGACTGTGGCCACGATCACTTTGTAGAACCCACCGCCCTGGACTTTGGCCGTTGGGATGCCCTTATAGACCGTATTGCCAAAGACCTGCACGAAGGAAGGCTAAAGCCCGAGGATCTGGACAGCGATGCCATTAACGCCACATATTCTGAACTGAACCAAGCCGGAAGGAACGGATATGGCAAGGATTGGGTCTCTTTTCCCGGGGACGGAAAAGGAAACCTGCCCAACGAGCTGAAGAAAAACCTGTATATGTTTTCCGGTGCAAAAACCTACGCCATGCTGGAACAGCTAAACGGGCTGTTGTACGATAAGGACGGAAAACTACGGCCGTATAACGAATATGAAGTCTTTGCCCGAAAACTGAACCGCCAGTACAACCGCAATTGGCTACAAGCCGAATGGCAGACAGCAAGGACCGCCGCACAAATGGCGCAAAAATGGGAGGGCTTCCAAAAAACCAAGGACCTCTTTCCCAACCTCGAGTTCCGCACCGTGGGCGACGACCGCGTACGCGAAGCGCACCAAGACCTGCACGGCATTATAAAACCCATAGACGATGCGTTTTGGGCCAAATATTTCCCACCACTGGATTGGAGGTGCCGCTGCGACGCCGTTCCCACCGCCGCAGGGCCCAAGGGCAAAGTGCCCGAGGGAATGCCCGAGCCAAACTTTAAGGGCAACGTGGCACTGGACGGGGAGATATTCACCAAAAAAGGAAACTTCTTTAAGCTGCTGAACAGCAACCAGAACGCAAAGCGCAACATGGAACTGATGAAGCTCAATGCGCCCTATGTAAAATCTCCTCAAAACAAGAAGGTGGAAGTGAGCATCTTTGCAGACCAAAGGGATTTAAAACAGAACGTGGAAAGTGCGCTGAAGATTGCGGACAATTTGGATATAAAGGTCCAGATACGTGCCCATTTGGATACCAACATTGCCAAAGGGTTTACGAATGCCGAATACTACATCAATGGAAATCTATCAGACCTTAAAATAAATTTTGAGGAAAACAACTATAAGGCAATTTCAAATGCCTTTACCGCAGCAAAAAAACAAAGGTTGAGCTCGATAGTTTTTGATTTTACCAATAGCTTTAAAAATTTGGATACGACAAGGGTAGCAT
Source organism: Aequorivita sp. H23M31 (assembly GCF_004022485.1). GTDB lineage: Bacteria > Bacteroidota > Bacteroidia > Flavobacteriales > Flavobacteriaceae > Aequorivita > Aequorivita ciconiae. The sequence goes on along the minus strand of NZ_CP034951.1, from coordinate 1,478,211 downwards.
CAGAAATGAACAAGAACTTGAACTCTGGAAAGAACAGCCGATACAGAGAGTTTATTTTTATTTATAAAAACAATGTAGTTTTAATAACCAGAGAGAATATATTGAAAAATGAAATGGAAGCAATACTGAAAAAGCTAAAATCCGAACCATAAATGATCCGGATTCTAGTGTGGAGCTTGAATTTGACCTCGCGCTCCGAAATACAAATATACAAAACTTTTAAATATGGCGAAACAAAACTTTAAAGACCATCAAACATTATATACGAAAAAAAGCAGACTAAAAGCCTGCTTTCCTGTAGTGTCCACACCAAGGGACTAACCGAGGGTCTGACTAGAAGCACAAATATACAAAACTTTTTAAATATGAATATCTTTAACGAACAGCTTAACGGATAACCGATGAAAAACTTCAAAGCCCCCGACTTTCTCGCAGTGGCGGACAAACTGAAAGCCGATATGCGCCGCCACGCAAAGGTTTACTGCCTGCGGTGGTTTGACGATAGCTTCCAGAACCAAGGGTTTACAGACGCCGCCTTCAAGGCGTGGGACAAACGCGACCCAGACCGAAGCCCGGGAAGGGCCGTCCTGATAGACACCACCTTTTTGCGGAAGAGCATCGGCATTTTAAAGGAAGACGAGACCACCGTAACCTTTGGCACACACGTGCCCTATGCCGCCGTGCACAACTATGGCCTACGGGTACGGGCGGTACAGAACGTGCGGGGCTTCCACAGGGTGCGGAACGGCAAAAGGGAGCAGGTGCAGCCCCACACCCGAAAGATGGACACCCAGTACAAACAGCGCCAGTTTATGGGCGAGAGCCAACAGATGATGGACAACCTGGACCAATGGCTCATAGCACAGATTAAACAACGTTTCACAAATTCCTAAGCTCCCTTTTTGGGGCTTGGGGGCAAAACCATTACACCTATGCAAAACTTTAAAGAACTCTACAAAGAACTGGCAGACAAGATAACCGCCCACGTGCCACAGCTAAAGTGGGTCGATCTGTGGAACTCGCAGGTATATAACCTGGAGGACGAACACCCGTTCCCCACCCCAGCGGTCTTTCTTGCTTTTAGGAGCAACCAAATGGCCGACCTGGGCAAAAAGGTACAGAACGTAACCGCCCAGGTGGACGTATTTGTGTTTTACGAGACTTTTCTCGATACCTTCAAGGGAGCTTACAACCAACAGGACGCCCTGGACTTCCTGGACATTATGGACCAGCTCAACCAGACCCTGCACGGCAGTGGGGGCGACAACTACAGCAGTATGCGCAGGGTGAGCTACAGCCCGGTGGACACCGGCGGCAGTGGCAACCTGTGGAGCATTACCTATGAGGCTACGCTTATGGACTATAGCGCACAAAAAGTATATGAAGAAGGCGGGTTTAAGGACGTGGAGGTACAACCTTACGACGTACAGCTCTAAACGCGGTAAAAAACAATGTTCTCGATGGTCTTGGGCGAGCGGAAATAACGGGCAGACAAAATCTTGAAGATATAGGCATCGGTAAACTTGCGGCACCCGTACTTGTCGTCCTGCTTGCTTAGCTGGGCATAGTCTTCCCGCACGGCACGGTACAGGGCTTGGGTGTTCTTCTTCCGATGGTTATGGGGCATACGCCAAAGATATAAATTTTATCTATAATTTAACATAAGCGCCCAAGTGTGGGTTATTAACAGGGATTTGAACAATAAAAAACCCGCCACTTGGGCGGGGGATGTTGAAATTAACAGATTTAAGTATCTCATCCAATTTTATCCGATTTTATCCTGTTACAAGGTTCACAAAGCAATTGAATATTTCTATAAGTATTAGAACCTCCCTTTGCAAAAGGAATTATATGATCAAATTCAAGTTGTTCATTGCTACCACATTCTCGACATTTACCATTATCTCTGTTCCAAACCAAATCTTTTACTTGTTGTAAAATATGTCTGCTTACCGGACTATTTAACATATTTGAAAATTTGGGAAGTTTTGCAGTATCAAGATTAGCAATATCAGCTCCCTGTTCTATGGCTCGACGAATTTCATTTTCTTGAAATTCCTCAAATTGGTCATAACTCAAATTGAATAATCCTTGTAAAACGACTTTATGAACAGCCTCTTCTTTATCTATTTTATTGTCTGAGTAAATTCTTCCAAACTGCCGGAATAAAATATCCTCGATTTCTTGATATCGCAGAGAGTAAAAATCGCCTTCTTTTATTTTGAAGTGTTTTTTTAGAAGTTCAACATTAAATTTTTCGTTTTCGGAAATAATATGGTCATTCAAAATCAAGTTAATATAAACGATTAAAAGGTCAATAAGTTCTTCTTTTATATTCTCAATTTTCTTGATTTTATGTTCATCAAGTACTTTTTGGATGCTTTCTCTGTTAAGCTCATTATTATATATCAGTTCGGTTATGTCAATTATATAATCACTGAAACTTTCGATAGACAAAATTATTCCAAAGGCTTGATGAAGCTCTAAATCATTTTTTGGTAAAGATGTGGACATAGTGAGAAAATATCAATTAAAACCTATTCAAGATTGTATTCTTCAGATTCTTTGGGGGAGTATAACGATAAATTCTAAAATCGTTTTTAATTTCAACTTCATATTCATAAGTTGTCGATACTTGCAACAAGTATGTGCCATTTTCCTTATCTTTTAAAAATTCTTCAACATCTTGCAAAAAGCCATCAGAAACCTTTCCTTGAAACTGAAGTTTGTTTTTCTTTTTTTCTATTGTTACTGAAGAATTAAGAACCTTTGTGTTTAATTGTTTTTGTCTTTTTTCTTCGGCTTGTTTATCTTTTTCAGCTTGTTGTTTTCTGTCAATTTCAAGCTGTTCCTGTTTTTGTTGAGCTTTTAATTTCTTTTCTTTTTCCAATTCTAATAATCTCTTTTCTTCAGCCGTTTTCTTCATTTCATATTCTTCTTTAAACTTTTGAAAATCGATTGATGTCTCGTTTTCAATAATGACATAAGGATTGCCATTGTTGAAGAAAAATGAAACTCTATCTTGCAAATAATGATTGTAAACCTCTTTTCGTCTTTTTATCTCATCAAACTGCAGAGATGTTTTCCAAAATCCTACATAAAATGCAATTAATTTATCTACTTGTCCGGTTATCTTGCACTTTGTTATAACAAGATCATTTTCAATAGGAGCAACTGTATAATTAAAATGAAGCGTGTATGGTTTTCTATTTGAACCTATAACCATACTTTCTTTATAAATGAATTCAGCTATTCCATGACCATCTTTAAGATTAAATTTTGTGTCCATAAGAACCATACCACTGTTTTTCTCTAAATAATTTTGAACACGAAAGTTTACATAATTCAAATCAAAATAAGTGAATTGTGTTTGATGTCTTTCAAAATTTGGATTATCAGGATAATAAGGGGAGATTTTTGGTTGTTGAGAAAGAGCAATTATAGGAAGGAGAAACACGATTAAAACATATAGTTTATTCATAATTGTAATTGTTTAGTTAATAATTGTTAAATATATGAACTTCAAATTCATTTCCTAATCATTTTCATCTTCGGATCCGATTAAAAACCCGTCTTAGAACATAGCCTCTTACAATACTTATTACCGTAAAATAAAGTGTAATGACCACGTTCTTACTTGCCGTGCTTTCTATACCAAGCACAGGAAGAATGATAAAGATGGAAAGCAACGAGATACCAAAGCCAACAGCGGTGTTTGTAATGGCCTCTAGGAGGGATTGTTTTTTACTTTGGCTCATTTCATTACTGTTTTAATTCCCAGTTGGTCTTTCCAGAACTGTTCGCATTGTATTACCATGTCGTGCATAGTTGCTACGGCTCGGTCTTCGTCTTCCATTCCGCCAAGATCGTCGCGGAGAAGGAGGAGCATTTGGCCACAGGCTCCAAAAAAGGCGCGTTTGGTTTCTATGCGTTGTACTTCGTGCATTGCTGCTTCTTTTAAACCGCTACGCTTTAGGTAGAGGCTGTATTGGTGATCTAGGTCGAATTGATTCATTTTGTTTTGGATTTAGTGTTTTTTACATACTGCTCAATAGCTGCTATCATAATTACATAGACCGCAGCGGCGTTGTTTTCTGTAAACGGAAATAGGCGCATTGAAAGAAGATCTTCTTTCCAGTTTTTTTCTATTTCAAAACTCAGATACTCATTGTTTATAAAGTTGATCTTAACGGTCAAACCTTTTATGGAGTGCTCATTGTCTTTCCATTTATACTGAATGGATTTGTCATTTTTATTGCGGGTAAAGATGAAGTTGTTATACTGCGTCCAGGAGATGTATAATTCTGGCTTAATACCTAGTTCTTTGGCATCTTTGGTTAGGGTTTCTTTTGTTATTTTCATTTGGTTTTGGTTTAGTTGGCATTAGTGAATTGATGCATGATTGTCTTCCCAATAGCGTTTGTTTAAATAACGGTAGGGATTGGCTTTATCTACGTGCTTTCTGGCTAGATAGTTGTCATAAACTTGTATGTAGTTTAGTGCGTTAATCCGGTCTTTTCTTGACAATTTATTCCATGTACGCTCGGCATCGATTTTCTTTATTTTATGGTCAAATGATTGCCAAAAGAATTCAAACGACAGATCAGGCTCGCCAATGGTAATTTCAAACTCCGATTTTTTTTGTTTAAGCCAAGTTTCTTTCATTTGGGTTTCGTTCATTGGGAATTTCTGCTGCACAAATAGAAAGTCGAGCTGTGATTTTGTGAGCGGCTTATCTTGGATTTCAAACGCCTTTAAATTGCCTTTTAAATCATATTTAAAGACCCAAAGGATGTTGGCGTTTTTGTGCGTTACGGTGTATGTGGTGCAGTTTTCCATTAGGATAGTTTTTGGTCTAATTGGTCAAACAGCTGTTGGGCTGAGAGGTGGAAGTTCTGGAAGCCATACACACCCAATATCTGGTGCAGTGTAAAGGCTTGGTAATACTTCAACTTGAAATTGCTTGGTTTCTTTTTCCCATCAATAGCTAGATGTTTTTGGGCTACCTTTTTCCGCAAATCCGCCCACAAACTGTAAAAGTGTTTCATTCTTTTTTGATCCTTGCTGTCGTATAAGCCAAGTGCTGGCGGTTCATTGTTTAAAATTTCGAATGCGGACAGCAGTTGCTCGGCGGTAACTTTCAATGTTATATCGTAATTGTTCATATATTGATTTTAGAAGGTTTTATCATTTCATTTAGAAAGGCAGTCTCGGCTTTGGATAATTGCCGTTTGCTCATAAGTTCATCCTGATAGAGCCACACCTTAAGCTCTGTTCCGTCCTCCCGGAACAGGAACCAGGTATTCGGGGTAGTTAGGGATGGCTCTATGTGAATGGTTTCGTGCATTATTATCTACAATCAGTTTCAGGTTCGGTTAATTTTTCTTTGCAAAGCGTGCAAATAACCACTGTGGTTTCGCAGTTTAGTATGGTTTCAACGCCTATAATTGCGTGGGCTTCTGTCGGATGAGTGCAGGGGTGTAATACGATCATTATTTCTCGTTTAAAAATTCCTGTTTCCTTAATAATATGAAGGCGAGCTTCTTTGTTGAAAAATCGACTTTGGAATACATGCGCTTTATTATGTTACGGCATTCATCCAAATTATACCCAGTGTCCAGGTACGCGATGTAATCGTTCAGTTGATCGAGACGGAGTATCTTAATATCGACAATAGTGGCGGTGTGGAGCACTTCGTCTTTGAGTGTTACGTCGTACACTTCGCCAACTTTGTATTTTGATGGATTTTCTAAACGTAGCGTGGTGTAGGCTTTACACTCGAGTTTGTTATTCCAGTTGTAGGAGAAATTGATTGTTTTCATTTATACAAAGTTTTTAAAATGCCATTCAAGGCATTTATTATCTTACTGCATTCGGCAGGGGTCATTTTTTTAAGTGGCTTCCTAACTGGACTCCTATCGCTTTGCAACCAAGAACCGAAACGTGCTAGATCCGGGACTCGTCCATATTTGGTGTTCGCCATTGTCCATTTGATCTGGTGCAAGAGGCTTTGGATCTGTAGGTGCTGTTTGTTGCTTCGGTCAAAATAGCCCCAGAACATGGGAGAATCTTCCTTGGTGACTTTTACTGGCTGTTTGCCTAGCTTCTTGATGATCTCGTTGGCCTGTTCAAAACTGAGGTCGTTGGTGCTGGTCTTTTCCACGCTTCCGGTGGCCCACTGTACAAATTCCTCTTTGATGTCGCGGTTAGGCGTGTTAAGGTGGATTAGCTGTTTTTGTTTTTTTGTTGCTTGCATAATCATTGGGCTTAATCGGAAATTTTACGGTTATCTACCGGAATTAACGCATCGCATTGGGTTGTGATTCCTTGGTTTCCAAAGCGGGTAACGCTGCGGAGCGGGGCGTTGGTTTTTGCATCCAGCTTAAGCTGAAGGTATCGGGCGCAATGGAGGCGTAGGCCGCAACGGTCATTGTTACAGCGGGAAACGTCGTTTGGGATGAAAGGTGCTCGTGTTTTCATAAGTTGTTGTTTTGTCCCACCTAACCCTCCCAAAGGGAGGGAAGCTGGGGGTGGTTAGTCTAAACCGTGAAAATGGCTTTCTTGATCTTTATTCTGCCAGCGCGCTCGGCGGAATTGAGAAATATGTTGAAAACCTTGGCTTCGGTAACGTCCAGATGTTGGCCCATCCAGTTGCCGTTCATGTCCAGCCTCACCTCCTTGCCGTTAACGTGGATGAGGCCGCTGTCTATTGCTTCGCATTTTATTTCGGTGGCCATAGCTTACAGGGATGAAAATTGAAGGCTTACATCTTGCCATTTTTGTTTGTCGTCTTTCATATACAAGCGGCAGTACAATGATGAGCCAACTACACGCTGGCAATCGTCCAGTTTGTCAAATTCGGCTATCAGGTTGTCATCGCCAAGCTCGCGTACTTGTTTGCGGGCTTTTGCGAGCAGTTTTGGATCGTATTCGCCTTTGGTGCCTTTGATGAGTAGGCCGTCCAGAAGGTTGTACATTCCTTTGTGGCGCGCTTCAAACTTTTCACGGAAAATGTCTTTAATGGCATTAATGTGAACGGTGGCTTCCTCATTGAACTCGAACCGCTCTTGACGATCTACGGTTACCTTAATGGTGTCCTCTTCATTTTTAAGGCTGAAAGATTTGGTTTCTTTCGGTTCTTTGCCTTCAATGGTGTACATGCGGTCGTAGAGCTTATTGGCTTCGCGAATGGTGTATTCCTTGATTTCCTTCATCTCCTTTTGGAGCTGTTTGAACTTGCCAGCGGCGTGCAGGGCAAAATTGTCCTTATCTGTCCGGAACTGCTTTTTTGCGGTTTTGTAGCCTTGTATTTCGGCTTCTTGCCTTCTTTCCAATTCTGCCTTCAGCTCGGAGGCTGAAAGGGTGCTTAGGTCTATTGTTTGTGTGCTCATTTTTATGATTGTTTAGGGTTATCTGTTTTGAAAAAGCTATCGAGCTTCGCTATTAGTGTAGCTTCAATACATAGGTTTTGTAATCTAGGATCGTGCTTAAATGCTTGAGCTAGTCTGTCGAGGATGATAGAGGTCTTCCCTTTGGCATCGAAAGTTGTACGGCCATTTCCAATATTCAGTAATAGCGATGCTTCAGCTGTGTGATTTCTTTTAATGAACTCTTCCTCTATTTGGGTGGTGCTATATTGCTCTAGGCCGATGTCCGAACCAAGGTCGATTCCCCAACGTATTGGCTCGTTATTATTATCTAGGTGCTTTTTTACAGCATCTACAAATTTTGCAGCGGCTCGATCTGACAATTCTTTTTCTATTTCTGCCATTGTGAAATGGTTCAGTTTTGGGTTAAGAGCACCGTCCATAGTTCTGGCCAATTGCTCTACTTTCAATTTGAAGGTTGATACTTCTCTGAGGTCTGTTATTGTGTTCATTTGGATTATGGTTTTAGATTAAATTTTAAAATCTGTTATTACTTGCTTACACTTCACTTCCAAGTGTTCGGGAATGGTGTAGCTTGGTTTGGCGGTTTCTTTGCCGTCCAGTTCTATGTGGTTGATGGCTCTAATAATGGCTGAGCGCTCCATGTTTAGGCACGTGCGCTGGCCACTGCTAAAGTAGCCTCGGTCTCGGCTGTGGTAGAGTACGGAACCAAGGAGCTTAAAGCGTTGCTGCAGTTCTGTTTTTGTCATAATTGGCGTCTATGGTTTTAATGGTTTCAAAGTTTCTAACACTGGGCAGGCGTTCCATCCATTCGGATATTGCCCTGTGGTTTCCGGGCTGCCAGTTGGCGGGTATGTGGTTTACTTTTAGGTTCATTGGTTTAGGGCTTCTTTAATTAGGTTGCTGTTGTAATACTTTTGAAGCTTGTACACGTGCTTTGCGTAGAGCTTTTTGGCGTCGTCTTGGGTGTAGCTGGCCGCGTAGGGCGTTGCCTCTTGGATGAATTCACGCTCCACGGCTTCCAGTTGGGCGTACCACCAATTGTATAGCGTGTTGTTGCACATCAGTTTTTGTACCTGCTGTTGGTTTTGGCCTTTTTGCGCGCAGTAGCTGAGCCACCAGTCCATAAGGAGCATTTCGTAATCTTCGGTGGTCATTTTTAGGATTTCATTGATTGTTTTCATGGTTTTTGGGTTTAGAGTATTTCGTGGAATTTTCTTGCACCTTCTTCCCAGATGGTGTAGGGTTCGGTCAATATGCCCCGACTGGCACGGCTTATGGAATAGGCGCGGAAGCCCTGGACAAATATTTTAACATCGCTGTCGTACCAAATAGCCTCGGCCAGTGCGCCCAATGGCTTTTTGCCTTTAGCGTGGCTTACCCAGATAAAGAGGTGCTTTGGAAATTCAGCCTGCAACTCCTTATATTCGCGTTTGGTCATAAAAGTGTACTGGACGGAATCGATAAACACAACCCGGGCGGTACGTGGATTGCGGAGGCGTTCCTTGAGCTCATCAATTGGCATTTTGTCCAGTATCTTGAAGCTTCCCTTTCGGCATTGCGCCATATTGTTTTCCAGCACGGCCTGTTGCATACTCAACCGGGCACCTTCCTCCAGGGTATTGTACTCTACGCGTTCCCATTGTGTTATTTGCTTTGCCAGCTGCATGTTGAATGTTGTTTTTCCCTGTCCCGGATCGCCAAAGACGAACCAACTGCCGGACACTTCGGGTGTTCCTATTAATTTTTTGAATGCGCCCTCCAGCGGAAGGGTCTTAAAGCTTGTTTGCTCCAGTTCATAGACCGATACGGCCTTTTTTCGTTTCGCCATATCATGAGGCCAGTTTTACGCGTGGTCGTTGCCCTATCTTTATTTTCTGGACGTCTCGCTTAACCCGTCTTAAATCGCCGCCACAGGTGTCGTAAATGGTCTGTATCTGCGAGGGATTTTCCACTCCGTTGGCGAAACATATTTTTGTTACGTCCTTTAATGAAACTGGATTCAGTTCTATGTAAGTCCGGCCAAAGCGGCTTTCCAGTTCGTCATAGCTTCCTTTTTCTTTCAGTACGCCAGCTCTCATTTTGCGCTCCAAGTGCTTTACGCCACTGATGATGATGCCAAGACGGCCTTTGTAGTCGTTGCTGAAATCCATTATCATATTGAATTGCGGCTCTTTAAGGTGGTCGGCCTGGTCAATGATCAATAGGCCGTTTTCAATATTTCGGATGGCGCGGTCAAATTCTTCCAGCATCTGCCAAGTGGTGCCTTGCGGTTTTTTGCCAAGGGTAATGAGCAGCTGCTTTACAAATACCTTCTGGGTCCAGGTCTTTTGACATTCTATGTGAAACACATTGTTGTTTTTGCGGTCGTAGTACTCAAAAGCGTTGGTTTTGCCCTTACCGGCCTTGTCGCTGATGCAAAGTAGGAGGCTGTCCAGCTGGGCATCGCGGCAACAGTTGTACAGGCCTTCCAGATTATCGGTTATGGCGATGTTCCAGTTAGGATCGATCTTTAAGTTGCTTTGAATCTTGTTTAAAAGGGAGTCGCTTATCTGACTAAGGTCACCGTTAACGATCTTGCTGATAACGGCGGTTGAAACCTGAGACTTTGCCGCCACATAGTTCTGTGAGCGTTTTTTGGACATCCATTTTACTTCTTGGATGAGTTGGTTTAGGTGGGTTGTTTTCATCTTATTTCAGTTTGAATGTTGTATCTATACTCGTTTTTTAGTTCTGAAAGGAATTCGTTTTGAACATCTTCATCCCAAGCAACGAAGACTGTTTTTTTTTGCGCTGAGTACTTGAAGTCTTTTTTTATTTTTTGATGCAAATAGTATCGGCGATTGTCTTTTGGCGTTCTCATAGCGATTAGTATTTATTGACCCAAGATCCTTCTCCAGCTTCCGCGGTTTCCCTGATTTGTTTTGGGATGTTTCCTCGGAATTTCAGTTCTAAATCTTGTTCCTTGATTAATGATTCTTCAGTAATATTTGTTCTATGGCGCAGGGCCTCCAGTTCGGCCTCAATTCGTTTCAGCTCCTCATCGCGCACGTGCAGCATTTTGTGTTTGCGGTTGCGATCGTGATCGTCCATAAGTGCGGGGATACCTTTTACCTTTTTGATCGGTTCGGCATCTGCCACATACTTGGTGTCGCCGTTTGGAAGGCGTAGGTATAGACGGATGTAGTTATCCAGTTGGTTAGGATCGTATTGGTAGTGGAACTTGCAACCGGTGTATTTATCTCTGAAATCCAGATCGACATTTCCATCAAGGTCATACACCTCAAAATGGTAGGTCTCTTTGCGAATGGTAGGCGTGAAACCTGTGGAAGTGTAGGTAAGCGCATCTTTGGAAGTGATCCAGAACAGGCGCATCATATCCAGCTCGTTGATGCGTTCCAATTCAAACTGGCTTTCGTGCTGATAGACTTCGTTTCGGGATTGCCCAGGGAACTTCGGGTGCTCCATTGCGTTCCATTTTTCCACGTAGTAGCTGAAGGCTGCTATTAGTTCGTCAATAGTCTTTAACTTGTCCCGGTGGCGTTTTACGAACTCCATATTTGGTCGGCTATCCTCGGTGCGCACGGTTACGGCCTGTTTGTCGCTCCAGTACACTTTATTAAGAACTTGCTGCTGAAAGCGTTTGAAAATTTGCTCTACAGGCGATCCGTGCTCAAGCGCGCGGTGTGGATAATGCTCTCCGTTGGTGGCAATAACGCGATCGTACAAATCCTGCATTTCTTCCATTTTGTGGCCTCCTTGATTATCATAGGTGATCAGGGCAGGTTTTTGAAGGCTCTCACCCATTGCCATCTTGAAAGCGTGAAAGTGTTGGGTGTAGTTCTCGTGGTCCAGCCCACAGTAGAATCCGAGTATCTTTTCTGAATAGACATCAAAAACGATATCGTGCTTTAGGTCTGCACCCATATTATAGTTTGCTCCTTTTTTGTAGTGGATCCAGTCGAGTTTGGAACCGTCGATGGCCAAGTAGCAGTTAGGGAACCAATCGGACTTGTCTCGTGAAATCTTGTGGCCGTACTCATTGATCCAAGCGGCCTTTCCGTGACGGCCTAGAAACCATTTTTTGCGGTTTACAGGCTTCATCAGCCATTTGTAGATGGTGTCATCGTCCAGTTTTGGCCATTTTTTGGCGGCGCGCTCGGCTTCGTAGCGTGTCCACACATCCAATACGGTAGGCTTGTTGGGCAGGGCGTAGTGGGCGAGGATGAAATCGGCAATTTTACCCTTTATTTTTAAGCCGTTAACGTTGCCTTCGTTTCCGTGGATGAGAGTGGCGTAGCTGCCTTCTTTGTATTCATAATACCGGCGTTCTAGGCTTCGAGGGTTGGAGGGCAATTTATGGGGGAATTTTTGTTTATCGTTGGGAAGCTTAATGGTCTTTAGTTCGTTTACGACCTTGGAAAGTGTGCGTTTTGCCTCGGTAATTTTGAAGCTGCTGTTCCGGGCTTTCTTTTCGTCTATTTCCTGAAGCAGTACGCCATAAAGATTTAGGATTTGCGCCTCGATGTAGTGCTGGTATTCCTTTTCTGGGGAAAGGCCGGCTTTGGCGTAGAAGATGGCGGCTTCGTCATCATTCTGGAGACGGTTCAGGAAGGAATCGACGTTTTCTTTTTGGTAGGGGTCTCCGAAGTGTTTTTTGATTTTTTGTAAGTAGGTGGGCGGAATGCTATCGTACTTTATGAGACCAGTACGGCCGTTTCCTTTGGTACGGACTCTAACCAATTTTTTGCGTTGCACCCATTTCTGGAATTGGTCAAGTGTGGCAATACCGATGAATAGGAAAACGTCTTGATTGACGCAAAGTGTGTTTCCGTTGTAGGTTTCGTATATGGGTCCTGATGGAATCATAATTCTTAATTGGTTGCTCCCGCCGTGGTGTCGAAACCACGCTGTGCCGTGGCGGGATTTTCACTATATTTGAAGTGCTAACCTTAAAATAATAGTGATATGGCTTATTCTAAATGTGCTTCTTGCAACTCAACGAGTTTTGAATCCTCTATCGAGACTCCGAAAAATTCTAGGTATAAATTGCAATTCATAAAATGCGCTTCTTGTGGGGCCGTTGTAGGAGTTATGGATTATTACAACATTGGTGCTTTGGTTCAAAAACTCGCTAAAAAGATGGGATTTGATATTTAATGCTCAGAACCCCTGCAATCTTGAAATACAGCAGATTGAACTCTTTTATTAATCTCCTTTAAAACCTGTTCGGTTACAATCGGACAGGTGTCCTGTGTTACATACATTTTAGAAATATGTATGTTAATGGTTGTCTTGCTCATAATTCTGCAATTTTAGATTCAATTGTTTCGTTTCTTTTTTCAATTACAGCCTTGGCATAGGCCGCCACTTTGTGGTTGTTGTTATCACCGTTAAACCAGCGTTCCACCGTTTTTCTGTTTACCTCGGCAAGCCTTGCTATACGGGCAATGTCGCCCCATATCAACATTTCTTCCAGTGCCTTGCGTTCTTTTACTGTCTTACTTTTCATATCTTTGGGTTATTGATAAGCAAATATATACAGAATTTTCTGTATTAACCAAATAAATATGAAGAATAATACAGATATTTCTGTACGTCTAACGAAACTAATTGATTCCTTGGGAATTACAAGGAATGAATTTGCTAAAAATTTAGGCTACGATAGAACTCAGGGCATCTATGATATGACTAAAGGAAAAGCCAAGCCAAGTTTTGACTTTTTCGAACGTCTATTAAATTCAGAATATTCTGAAATTATAAATATTGAATGGCTCTTGACGGGAAAAGGAGAAATGCTGAAAAAGACCGGTGCCGATCCACTAGAAAAGAAGCCCCCGGAAGACGAAAGGGACCAGTACCTGATCACGCTGCAACAAAAGCACATTGAAAAGCTGGAAAAGGAGATTGAGCAACTAAAAAAAGAACTGGAACCTCAAAATAATTACCGAAACGTTGCTGAACCAGACCGGTAATTGACAAATTGTACAAGGTTTGCGCGGAAAAAATAGAGCCGTTTTATACCTAACACATTGATAATCAACAAAAGCACCCCTTTTAAGGTGCTTTTTTTATGTCGTTTGCCCCCCTTTATAACCACCAAAAAGGGCGTTTTTCACCTTTTTTTGGTTGCTTAGGTATGGTTTAGAGGTCTGTTTTTATCGCTTTTTGTCCATCCTACTGTCCATCCTACTGTCCATCCTACCTTTTTTTACCATTTTGTTGGCCTCAACAAAAAGGTGGCTTATCCTGCCCAAAAAACCACCTTGCAACACAGCCTTCTAATGTGTACATTTGTGCCATACCCCTTGTTTTTCTAGGCAGTATAGTACTTATTGGCACTTATGGACCACCCAATGGAAGATCACTGTTGATAAAAAGTATTTTAAGGCTTGTTTAATGGTAGATAAATGGTAGATAAATGTAATTAATGTACAATTTGCTTTTGCTAACCTCAGCGCATAAAAAAGCCCGTGTCGCTTGAAAACACGGGCTTTTTGAACCTTTTTATAAACCTTTTTATATTGTATTATTTACTTTACCCCTTATACATCACTCATAACTCATCACTGGAAAAAGTTGTCAGTAATGCGAGTTGTTAGTTGGTGGACAGTAGAATTTTTTTCACTCATCACTCATCACTCATCACTCATCACTCATCACTCATCCCTCATAACTGGAAAAAGTCGACCCGTCTCAGGATAAACTCCATCGAGGGACGATTTCGATTTCCACCTTTTTTCTCCCTTCCATAAAAAGTTAAAATGAATATAATTTGTTTATTTTAGCCTGAATTAGAAGTGTCTTTCTTGCGAACCTTGTGGCAGGAAAAGAGACTAGACAATTCCTCTAGTATAATGCCCCTATGATAACTGTAACGAAAACCTTTCTTCCTCCTCAGGAAGAATACAATAAAATTCTTAAAAGAGCATGGGATGCGGGTTGGGTGACGAACCGAGGCATCTTGGTGCAAGAATTGGAGCAAAAGCTTAAAACCTATTTAAATGTCCCACAGGTTTTAGCTACAACCAATGGAACTTTATCATTACAAATAGCTATAAAAGCTTTGGGACTAAAAGGAGAGATTATTACCACTCCATTTAGTTATGTAGCGACCACCTCAACGATTATTTGGGAAGGATGTAAACCGGTTTTTGTGGATATCCATCCCGAATATCTGACAATAGACGAAACGAAAATCGAAGCGGCCATAACTCCAGATACTACCGCCATTTTAGCAACTCATATTTTTGGAAACCCTTGCGAAGTCGAGGAAATTGAAAGAATTGCCAAGAAGCACAATTTAAAAGTCATTTATGATGCAGCCCACGCATTTGGGGTAAAGTATAAAGGTGAAAGTATCTTTAATTATGGCGATATAAGCGCGTGTAGTTTTCACGCTACCAAGCTCTTCCATACGGGAGAAGGAGGTGCCCTTTTTACGAGGGACAAGAGTTTAATGGAAAAATTATTTTATACTCACGATTTCGGGCATAATGGTCAGGAGGGATTTTCAGGTGTGGGAATAAATGCTAAAATGAGTGAGCCACAGGCAGCGATGGGCTTGACCGTTTTACCATATATGGAGAAGATTTTGAAGGATAGAGAGCAGGTGATAAGTACTTACAGAAATGAAATCCGCAATTTGCAATTCTTAAAAATAAGACCAGAAACGGATTGGAATTTTTCATATTTTCCAGTGATATTCCCATCAGAAGCTGATCTTTTAAATGCTATAAAGATTTTAAAAAAGGAGGATATTGTCCCGAGACGATATTTTTATCCTAGTCTTGATACACTTCCTTATATAAAAAGAAGTGCAGATTCTATTTCCATGGATATAAGTTCCCGTATCTTATGTCTACCTTTATTTACGGATTTTCCAGACCAGGATTTAAAAAAAGTGATTTCAATAATGAATAGTCTATAAATCGGCATTTTGGACAGGTCCACTCACTTTTGGGTAGCTCCCATAATAAAACTCCGGACACAATTTCTTTTACAGCCGGAATCAGGTAATGGGAAAATATACAAATGTTTTAATCGTACAAGAATTCCAAAAATACTGCAAGAAAGCCGGATCAAACCGTAATATTATAATTAGAAACTCAACTTTATGTCTCGCTCATAAAAGTTAAAATAAATATAATTTGTTTATTTTAGCCACAAGTACAAACCAATTTTTGGAGAGGGGAGGCAAGAAACAGAGGTCAGGAAACTAAAAATAAGAAACTAGAGACAAGAAACTACAGAAACCTGCAACCTGCAACCTGAAATATCCACCAACAACTGTCTAAAAACTATAGACAAAGGACTAGCAACTAATGACCATTCTCAAAGCCGAAAACATCTCCAAACAATACCGCCTAGGCAATGTGGGCACGGGCACCCTTTCCCACGACTTAAACCGTTTTTGGCATAACATACGCGGCAAGGAAGATCCATACTTAAAGGTGGGAGCCGTAAACGACAGAAGCAGCAAAACCAAGACTGAGTATGTTTGGGCGCTGCGTGATATCAATTTTGAGGTGCAGCAGGGGGAGGTATTGGGCATTATTGGAAAGAACGGAGCGGGAAAATCAACCTTGCTAAAAATTCTTTCGCGCGTTACCAGTCCCACCACAGGAGTAATTAAAACCAAAGGTCGAATTGCTTCCTTATTAGAAGTTGGTACCGGTTTCCACCCCGAGCTTACCGGAAGAGAAAATGTATTTCTCAATGGTGCTATCCTAGGAATGACCCGCACCGAAATAAACTCCAAACTGGATGAAATTGTTGACTTCTCAGGCTGTGAATTATACATCGATACCCCCGTAAAACGTTACAGTAGTGGAATGAAGGTTCGCCTGGCCTTTGCCGTGGCAGCGCATTTGGAACCGGATATTTTGGTAGTGGACGAGGTACTTGCCGTGGGAGATGCGGAGTTCCAGAAAAAAGCGATTGGCAAGATGCAGGATATTTCGAAAGGGCAGGGGCGGACGGTGCTTTTTGTGAGCCATAATATGCAATCAATAGCAAGTCTTACTGAAAGATGCTTGGTACTAAATAACGGAACGGTCGTTTTTGACGGTGGCACTTCAGAAAGTATTAATGCCTACTTAAAGAGCAATAGAGTGAATGCAAATGATGAATATACAGCTGAGCCGAAAAGAGATTCTCCCTCTATCACAAAAGTAAATGTGACAACCAGTAATTTTGGGAATGTGCATATATGTGGAGAACCCTTAGAGGTCAATTTTGAGTTACATATTCCCCAAAAATTGAAGGGCGCATCATTAAGTTTTCAGATAGTAAATAAAAATGAGTTGCCAATTGTTCATTTGTGGACCTTCGATTCGGAAAAAAGTATGTGCCGCGAACCCGGATTGTGGAAATTAAAATGCATTATTCCGAAATTAAGGCTGTATATGGGCGAATATTCTCTCAATGTTTATTTTACCGGACCTCCAGGTGGTGAAAGATTCGACGTTATTTCGGAGGTCTGTCCCTTTAAGGTAGAAATGTTCAAAATGCAAAGAGAATTTCAGTTTCGTCCAGATACTTGCGCCTATTTAGAAGATTCTGAATGGAAGATAAATATGCAATAGATGATAAAGAAGATAAAAAGGAAATTGGGTCACTATTTTCGTGAAGAAAATGGGACGTCTTCAGGAAATACCGATACGAAGAAAAATTATTTTCCAGCCGATTTCACAGAAAGTGACATCAAAATCATCGATGCCGTCAAAAATTATACAATGACTTCCTCCGAGAGAATTAAAGTATTGTTAGAGGCTGTAGATTACATTGATAAAAATAAAATTCCTGGGGACTATGTGGAATGTGGGGTGTGGAAAGGCGGCAGTTCCTTAGCGGTAGCAATGAAGCTCGAGGAAATCGGTAATTTAAATAAAAATATATGGCTATTTGATACATTTGAGGGAATGAGTGAGCCCACTGAATTCGACGAGGATTTAAAAGGAAGATTAGCAAAAGATAGACTGGCCAAAGAAGATAAGGAATTATCATGGGTATGGGCGTATTCGGGATTGGATGAAGTAAAAAAAACCATGCAACGATGCAATTATCCCAAATCAAAAATTAAATTTATTAAAGGTAAGGTAGAAGAAACCTTATTATCGAAAAATATTCCTGACCGCATATCAATATTACGATTAGACACGGATTGGTATGAATCAACAAAGATGGAACTAGAAATTTTATTTCCCAGAGTGGTAGAAGGAGGCATAATTATAATAGACGATTATGGACATTGGAAAGGAAGTAAGAAAGCTGTTGATGAATATCTAAGTCAAATAGGTAAGCCTATATTTCTTAACAGAATAGATTATACCGCTCGATTGATAATTAAAAATTAATGGATCAGTTTATCAACCCTATACTGAGGAGTAACAATCTTGATACTTACTACATTAGGACTTCTATTTTTAATGCGTTGAAGAACGTTCTAGCCGAGTTTGAGGGAAACTTGCTTGACATTGGTTGTGGCAGAATGCCTTATAAAGATTACATTCTAAATAATTCTAAAGTCGAGAGTTACACAGGTTTGGATATTGAAAATGCATTGGTTTATGACGCTAATGTAAAACCAGATTTCGTTTGGAATGGAATCAAGATGCCTTTTGAAGATTCTTGCTTTGATTGTGCCTTCGGAACCGAGGTCTTAGAACATTGTCCAGAACCCGAAGTGGTTTTAAGGGAGGTATATCGGATTTTAAAACCCGGCGGAATTTTCTTTTTTACCGTTCCATTTTTATGGAATTTGCATGAGACCCCCAATGACGAGTATCGGTACACTCCTTTTTCACTGGAGCGACATCTTAAAAATAGCGGGTTTTCAGATATTTATATTAAAGCCACCGGAGGTTGGCATGCATCTATGGCCCAGATGATAGGTTTATGGATCAGACGTGCCCCTATGTCCTGCCGCAGAAGACGGTTATTGTCCAGAACGCTAAAACCGGTAATAAAATATTTGATTAAATTAGATAAAGCAGATATCGTTCATTTTAAAAATGGGCAAATGATTACTGGGCTCTATGGAGTTATAAGAAAATAAATATGAACATTGCTATATTCACTCCCAATCAAAATCCTTATTCGGAAACCTTCATTCAGGCACATAAAAATTTTTTACAGGGAGAAATATTTTATTACTATGGGCGGAAGCACATTCAGTTAGAAGGAAAGTCGAGCTTATCAACTTCTTGGGAAAGAAATTTTCTTAATTTAAAAAGAAAGCTCTTTAAAAAGTCGCCCAACTTTATACAGGAAACAATTCTCTTAAAATCATTAAATAAAAATAAGATTGATGTAATTCTAGTTGAATATGGTACTCATGCACACTTTCTTCTACCCTTGCTCAAAAAAGCAGGATTACCTTTTATTGTACATTTTCACGGGTATGATGCTAGTGTAACAAAAGTAATCAAAGCTCATAATTATTATGAAGAGGTCTTTCTATCTGCATCAAAAGTGATTGCGGTGTCACGTAAAATGCAAGAAATGCTTTTGGAGATGGGTTGTCCACCGGAGAAATTGATTTATAATGTTTATGGTCCACATCCCGAGTTTTTAGAGGTTGAACCCAAATTCTCTAAAAAGCAATTTGTTGCCATTGGGAGATTTACAGACAAAAAAGCTCCCTATTACACAATTCTTGCTTTTAAAAAGGCCGTGGAAAATTATCCAGATATAAAATTGATAATGGCGGGAGATGGACAATTGCTAAATACTTGTCAAAATCTAGTCAGGCACCTAAATTTGGAGAAACAAGTTGAATTGCTGGGTGTTATTTCTCCTGAAAGATATAGGGAGCTATTGTCAGAATCCTTAGCTTTTGTTCAACACTCCATCACGGCCAATACCGGAGATATGGAGGGTGCTCCCTTAGCGGTTTTAGAGGCTAGTGCGGCTGGAATTCCCGTGGTTTCAACTTTTCATGCAGGTATCCCGGACGTGATCCTAAATGGTAAAACAGGATTATTATGTGAAGAACATGATGTTGCAGCAATGGCCGAAAATATGATGGCTCTTTTGGCTGATCCTGATTTTTCAATGAAGCTTGGGGAGGCCGGTAAGAGAAATATAAAAGTCCATTTTAGTTTGGAGCGCCATATTGCTACGCTGCAAGATATTTTGATAAAAATAACAGCTTAGCATTTTTTCGTGGGTTTTTGGGTATATGGATAGGTTTTGTATTCGTTATTGATTTCCCTTTTATTTTAATAGGTCTTTCATATTTTTGATTTAAACCCTAAGTCGTGTCCCAATCTTTAGTTTCTATCATCATACCCTATTACAACCGACCGCAAAAAATGCAGCGGTGCTTGGACTCCGTTATGGGACAGACTTATTCCCATTTTGAGGTTTTTGTAATAGACGATGCATCAAGTGAGATTTTTGAATACAAAAAGGATTCTAGAGTTCAGGTTATTCGCAATGCCAAAAACCTCGGGCCCGGTGCTTCGCGCAATGTTGGACTTCAACGTGCCAAGGGAGAATTTGTAGCGTTTTTAGACTCTGATGATTATTGGGATGCAAACTTTTTAAAATCCTCCGTGACAGCTCTTATTAAAAATCCTTCCGTGGCTATGGCCTATGCCAATGGAATTAATGTGGATGAAAATGGAAAGACCCAAGACGTTAGAAGAAATCAGATCAAACAATTGGACAGGATTCTTCCAGAAATTCTTAGTCTGCACCGCCATTGGGGAACAGGTGGTTGCCTGTGGCGAAAAATAGACATCCAAAACATCCAATGGATTACTTCGCGAACTTGGGAGGATTATGCCTTTGATATTGATGTAGCCATTCATAACAATTCTATTATCGGATTACAGGAGACTTTGGTGTATTACGATATTTCCGGGAAGGATAAATTGTCTGAAAGAATCTCCGATGATCTTATGGCGCAAAAGATTTCGGCCCTTCAGCATATTTCCGATGCTCTTTGTTCTTCGAAATGGCGAAACGATGGGAGGATTAAAAAAGCATTTCGCTATCTTATTGTAATGAATTTCTTAGCATCTTCCAATCAGGATGAAAAGCAATTATTATCCCATATTTTCAATCGTTGGAATGGCTTTTTCAGCAGGTTTTTATGGAAGTTGGTCTTGAAGTTGCCCGAGTCCAGGAGGATGGATTTTTTGGAGCTGGTAACGCGGGTTTATAGAAAACAGATGAGATAATTACTAAAAAAGCTCCTCAGTAAGTTATACTATTTTTCTTGAGTTTAAGTTGACACGAAGTACGTGTTGAGAATCAAAATAAAAATCCCGGATAAATGTGATGGAAACTTCCTTTCAATTTCTTATTATTGAATTAACAATCCTTTGTATATGGGCAGTCCCTTGGTTTCTGTAATCATCCCCACTTTTAACCGCTCCCACCTCATTGGGGAAACGTTGGACTCTGTCCTGGCACAGACCTATCAAAATTGGGAATGTATTGTGATAGATGATGGGAGTACGGACAAAACCCAGGAAGTGATGGCAGCCTATCTTGCCAAAGATTCTCGGTTTCAATATCACCACAGACCAAAGGACAGATTGCCTGGCGGAAATGCGGCACGAAATTATGGGTTTGAGTTGAGTAATGGGGAGTATGTGCAGTGGTTTGATGACGATGATATTATGTTGCCAGGATTCGTTGAAAGCAAAATTAAAGTTGCAACAGAGGAAATCAGTTTGATAATTAGTCCGATTACTTATTGGAATTCAAAAGATGATTCAAAAAATTTCAAAGCAATCAAAGTTCAAAACTCTCTTTATGAGGATTATCTGTGTTGGAAAATAAAAGTTATGACCCCATCTGTGCTTTTTAAAAAGAGTTTTTTGGAGGATAAAAAGCTTTTTTCCAGTCGCATTCTTCGGGGACAGGAGACAGAGTTTTTTCTAAGGCTGTTTTATAAGTTGCCCATAACTTCCTACATTGTGTTGGATGAGTCTAAAATGCTGTATCGACAACATGGAGAAACGAAATCGCACCGTAACAAAACTTATGTTCCTGAATTTATGAACTCAACGTTTATCATTTATTTTGAAAACTATTTAAAATTGAATGGTAGAGAAGATGAAAAAGCAAAGGGGTTTTGCTATCGTCATTTGTTAGGGATATTTTACCACAGTATCTATAACAAGGATATAACATTAGCCAACAAGATAATACAAGATTTTTTCACGGTTTTATATGAAAAAGACAAATGGAAAGGCACTGAAATGATTGTGATGGGACGTTTGTTTATTTTTTTTAGAAGAGGAGTATGGAAATTTATTGCGCGTTGGAAGAAATTTGAATTTGAATAAAAAAGAAATGAAGCTATCCATCATAATACCTATATACAATGGTGCTCCTTTCTTGGAAAGACTGATCCATACCATCACTGCTTTTACCATCACAGATTTTGAATGTGTTTTTATCGATAATAATTCCACAGACGATTCCATAGCAATTTTAAAAGAACTGCTGCAAAACGCTTCTTTTAATTATTCGATTTTAACAGAGGAAAAACAAGGTGCAGGTTACGCAAGAAATACAGGAATTAAAAATGCCAAAGGAGATTATTTAGCATTTTTGGATTGTGATGATATTATTCTGCCTGAGAAATTTGAATGTGATTTTAACATTCTTAAAACGCACGAAGTGGACTTCGTTTTTTGCCGTGCACAACGTTTTTATGAAGATGGTCGGATTATAACACACCCTATTACCGGAATCAAGGATGGAATCAATTCGCCACCTTCTTTAGGAATTTTATGGCTTCAGAATTTTTTCCTGCTTCAAGGAACGGGTTCATTGGTAATAAAGAAAAATGTGGTTGAAAGCTTATATGGATTTCATTCTTCTAAAACTGGAGAAGATGCCTTTTTGTTTATTATAATGGGTCTTCTGTATAAAGGTTATTTCTATGATAAAACTTATTTCCACTACTTTAGACATCCAGATTCTACGATTTCAAAGTCCAATAAAAATGAAAGTGGTTCACTAAAAAGATATTTTGAGTTGCGACAAAATCTTTTCAATGATGAGATTGTCAAAAACAATCCCATAGCATTGCATATTTTAAAAGATCAGTTACAAACAGACCTATTAAAACTTCATCGATTGGGTGATAGTGTGAAAGAGTTGAAAGGTGACAAATTAAGAAACCTAGAACTTTCAGCGATTTTATTTAATCGTTTAAGTCTGTTTATAAACAGAAAAATACCCCACATAAAATACAATCCATTTTTTCAGTTGGATAGAAAACTGTTGAAAAAAAGAAGAGATGAGCTACTTTTCAAATAGACTTTGGAATTTATGGGCTCGATAAAAATTATTATTTACTTTGGCTCCTTTAATTTCTATCCTTTCTGCGGTAGGTAGAATATATGACCCAATTCGAAAGTTAAATTGACGCTCGTTAATCCCCCGGAATTATGATGTTTTGATTAAATAATGGAGATTAAATAGATTGATTTAACGGAAATGATTGGATTGGAAAGAAAATTAGAGAGACCCACGGGGACAATTCCTAAAAATTAACTCGAAAAAGTAGATTAAAATATTATTCTTCAACTGGAGATTATCACTTCCTGTATATTTCTATCTTGCAAGAAGTTTAAACTCTTTTAGTGGCCAGTATTACTTTTCTACTCTGGAAGGAAGTAATTTCAGGCTTGGATTCAAAGTAAGCAATGGTAGGACTAATAGCTTTCGTCATTAAAGTGAATAATATAATTAGTAATATAAGCAGGGGTGGAAAAACAGATATTTCGACAAAATTTAAGGGCAATTTGGATAAGGTCTAAGAAAATTAAAGTATGAATAAAAAAATTGCGGTAATCGCTGGTTCCATTAATCCATTACGTCAAAAATATTTATTTAGTTGGTACCGCGATTTCGAATCAGTCTACGGTAATATTAAATTGTTTATTGGTTCCAGAACCTCTCAGGCATCTTTTGCAAAAGCTTTTAAATTAAATTCGAGGAAGGAAAAAGTCATTGCCGAAATAATGGACGCAATTCGGTTTAGGCGCTTACCTGAGCCTATTCGGAATATCCGACCTTTATTGAACTACAATCCGGAGGTTATTCACTTGCTTACGTTTCAGGCATTTCGATACGTCGAACCATATTTAGAAATAAAAAAAATTAAACTTATAGTAAGCTTTCGTGGTTTTGACCTCAATGTATATCCCCACCAGTCAGAAAGTAACAAAGAATTGATCCAAAAAATTTTCAAGAAAGCGGATAAAATTCATTTTATAAGCGATGGATTAATGAGAACAGGAATCTCGCTTGGAGCTGACCCTCAGAAATCCTTTGTAATCAGAAGATCGATTTGGGTTGAGCCGAATGAGACAATTAGGAAAAAGGCCCATGGAGGCCCTTTAGTAATTCTTTCTGTCGGCAGATTGGTTTGGGAGAAGGGATATATATATGCATTGGAAGCTATTGCAATATTAAAAGAGAGGGGATTTGAATTTCAATATAGAATTATGGGAGAGGGTAGGGATCTGCCAATGTTACAATATCATTTAATCAGATTAGGTTTAGAGGATAGCGTAGTTTTTTTAGGGGAAGGTTCGAGAAACGAAGTGAAAGAGCAACTTTTAAATGCCGATATCTTTTTTCAAGCATCAGTAACCGAAGCTCTTTCTAATGCTCTTATCGAAGCGTCATATTATGGATTGCCAATTGTTTCATCTCGGGTTGGGGGTATTCCTGAGGTTGTGGACCATCAAAAAACTGGGCTTCTTAGTCCTCCTTGCAATCCACAGTTATATGCAAATAATCTTGCTCGGTTGATTGATAATCGGGAATTGCGGAAAGAATTCGGAATCAATGCTCGCAAAAGGGCTTTAGAGTATTTTTCAATGGAAAGGGAAATAGAAATGTGGAAGAACATTTATGACGAAATTAAAAACTGATAAGCTGCCTAAGAAAGAAGTGATAACAATTCATTACCACCCAATAAAGGGAAAAACCAATCTTTTCTAGTTAAATTTTAATAAACCAAGGGATGTAATCGGTAATATATTAAAACATCAATAATGCTTTTTAATTTTTTTTCGAATAACTCATAAATTAAGATAATGAAAAAAGTTGCTCTCTATACTGGAGCGTATCCAAACACTACATTTATTACTTTATTAGCACGTTCATTAGCTTCTCATAATATAGAAGTTCATATCTATGGGAGATTACTGATGAAAACGAAGGAAGATGGCAAACTAAAGTTTTTTACATTCTCCAATAAAAACCTAGTATATAATTTGATGTTTCTTTTACGATATGTCGTTCTGAACGTCTTCTCGGACTATAAGACAACTAAAAAGTTTTTTAAATTAATCAGGGGCCAAAGTAATTATAATCAATTCAAACAAAGCTTGATTATACTTCCTATGCTATATCATAAGCCAGATATTATTCATGTTCAATGGCTTAAAGCCTATGGCTTTTTTAAACCTTTCAAATCTATTTTATCTTCTAAAATTATATTGAGTTTGAGAGGTGTTCAACTTTCGGTTTCGAGTTTTTTATACCCCAAATATCGAGAACTGACAATTGAGGCAACAAACCATGCTGCTATTATACATTCCATATCGGATGACCTTACGAATAAATTAATGGAAATTAATCCCGATGTAAAAAATAAAATTCTCAAAATTAACCCTGCCATTGATTTAAATTTTTTTACCCTTCCTTCTGCAAAGCTGAATCGGGGAAAGAATAAACCTCTTAAAATTATTTCTGTGTGTCGATTGTATTGGATAAAGGGTCTTGAATATGCAATTATTGCTCTGAAAGAGGTTATTGATGATGGGATAGATTTTGAATACACAATTGTGGGTAGTGGAGATATGAAGGAAGAATTGCAGTTTTTAATTTACGATTTGAACTTGGACTCTAATATCAAAATGGTTGGCGATTTATCCCCAAAAGAAGTAAGGGAATATTTAAAAACTTCAGATGTATTTTTACTTCCGAGTGTTGAGGAAGGTTTTTCAAATGCCGTTATTGAAGCTCAGGCTCTAGGGCTGCCTTGTTTGGTGTCAGATACAGAAGGATTGAAAGAAAATATTGAGCACGGGAAAACTGGTTTTGTTTTTAAAAGGAGAAACTCGACAGAAATAGCTGAATACATAAAGCGATTTGTGGATATGGAGAGAGTTGAATATGCGAGCATGAAACATAATGCTGTGCGGAGGGCAAAAGAGCATTTTGATGTTAAGAATCAAATAACGGAATTTATTCGAATGTATGAATCAGTTTAAATTGCGGGAATTTTAATTACACTATTCTTTATTTTTTTGGTAGGTTTATTTTCTCGCATTAATTGATTATGGATGAGTTGGGTGTTGCCCGGAAAAAAGTGGAATGGCAGCATTCTGTGGATGGGATGACTAATGGGATGGAGGAGTTGTATTATGAGGTTCTTTTAACCACAAAGAGCGCGGAGAAGGCACAGAGGGCACGAAGGATATAAGAACTGAAATGTATATACACTACATTTTTATTCGAAAACAATACAACCTATTGATTATATTTGAGTAAAATTTATAAAATTGGATTCTCTAAAATTTGAAAATCAGATTGCCTTTTCTGTCATAGATTCCGCAATATCAGTCCATAAAGCCCTGGGTCCGGGTTTGTTGGAAAGTGCATATAAAGAATGTCTCCATTATTCATTGTATCAAAAAGGGTTGTCTGTGGAAAAAGAAAAACCAATGCCGGTAATTTTTGAAGAAGTCAAAATGAATTGTGGATATAGAATTGATCTTTTAGTGGAAAATAAATTAGTTGTAGAACTTAAAAGTGTAGAAGCCTTAAATGATGTTCACCTGGCTCAGATTTTAACCTATTTGCGATTGGGAGAATTTAAATTGGGTTTATTGATTAACTTCAATGTAACTTTATTAAAACACGGAATCAGACGAGTTATAAATCATAGAGAAGATTTAAAAAACCCTCTGTGACCTCTGTGCCACCTTAGTGTTCTCTGTGGTTAAAATACCCTAAACCTCTATTTAATTTGAAAACCATCAAAACCCCCATCCTCCCCACCCACCAACATTTCGTCAAAGTCCATGCCCCGCACGAAATCGATAAAAAAGCCCTCTGCATCTTCGCGGCCATCGGGTATTTCCTCGGAACAGATACCTACTGGAAAGATCTAAAAGTACTCCCCCAGGAACCAATAACACCATAGACGACAATGGGTTTTGGACAGATAGCAAACCTTGGTTTACATGGCATCACACCCCTAGAGATATTTCTTTTGACCAAGCCGTAAGTGAATTCACCGAACTGTTCCACACCATATGCAAAGAGCAGGCAGGAGATAAAACGGTCCTGCTTCCACTTTCCGGAGGATTGGATAGCCGCACGCAGGCAGTTGCCTATTCAAAATTGAAGTCGCCGGTATTATCGTATAGTTATTCCTTTCAAAATGGTTATAAGGAAGGAGCTATCGCCAAAAAAATTGCAAAAGAACTGGGCTATGAGTTTCGGGATTTTACCATTCCCAAGGGATATTTATGGAATAAGGTGGACGAACTGGCAAAATTGCTTAACTACGGCACCGAATTTACCCATCCCCGGCAGATGGCGGTGATCGATGAATTCCGAGCAATGCGAGGAACCTTTACTTTGGGGCATTGGGGGGATGTCCTATTTGACTCGGTGGCTCCAAAAGATCTGACTGAGGAGAATGCCATGGAATGGATTCTAAAAAAGATAGTCATAAAAGGTGGTCAGGAACTGGCGGAGGCTTTGTGGAAAACTTGGGAGCTGGAAGGGGAGTTTATGGGTTATCTACGCGAACGGGTCCAAGAAATCTGGAATGGGATAGAAATTGTCAATATAAGCGCGAAAGCACGTGCTTTTTATAGCAGTACCCGTGCGGTGCGATGGACCAATCTGGGCTTTGCCATATTTGAGGCGACAAATCCCATTGAAGCCCCTTATTATGACAACCGTATGGCCGAGTTTATCTGTGGTATTCCCGAGGATTATTTGGCCGATAGGAAGATACAGATAGCCTATTTGAAAAACCAAAGTCCGGAAGTGGCCAGAATCACTTGGCAAGCTGAAAGACCATACAACCTATATAACTATCATAAAAATCAATCACCGAACAATTTCCCTTTTAGGGTAGTTGACAGATTGAAACGGACCGTGAGCGAAAAAATGGGCAAAAAACACATCCAACGCAATTGGGAGCTTCAGTTTTTAGGGATGGAGAATGATGAAAAGTTGCAGGGACATTTGTTTGGGGTTAATTTACATCCTTTTCTTCCCAAGGAATTGATTACAAGATTTTATAATAGTTTTAGAACGAAGGATATGGTTAAGTATTCACATCCTTTGAGTATGTTACTTACATTGGCAGTATGGTATAATAATAAGGATAAATGGAAGGATAATTCTAAATTCTCTAATAAACATCTAAACTTCTAAAATTCTCAACTCAGAGACTAACCTCCCAAATGCAAAAAACAAAAATCCTCTTTACCATCCCAAATTTCGATACTGCCGGTAGCGGTAAAGTGGTGCATGATTTAGTGAAAGGTCTTGATAAAAATAAATTTGAGGTTGAAATTGCTTGTCGCCACGATAGAGGAGAGTTTTTTAAAGTAGTACAATCCTTAAACGTCCCGATCCATTTAATTGAAACCACTTGTGCGTATCGTCCGTATGCATCGCTTCTTTTTAGGTTACGACCCATCATAAAGTTTTTCAAAGAAAATAATTACGACATCGTTCATTCTTGGCATTACAGTAGCGATTGGACAGAAGTTTTAGCCGCACGATTGGCGGGCGCTAAATGGATCTATACAAAAAAGGCCATGAGTTGGGGTAATAGACACTGGAAGATACGGAGCTTTTTGGCCAATTTTATTATTATCATCAACAATGAAATGCAGCAATACTTTCCAAACAAAAAAAATCAAGCCTTGATTCCTTTGGGGATTGATACGAATTATTATAGTCCTAATCACTTCCCTAAACCGATCAATCGAGAGGAACACTTTCAGATTATTACGGTAGCCAACCTAGTCCCCGTTAAAGGCATTGAAGTGTTGATCCAAGCCATAAAAGAAAGTGAGGATCCAAAAATAAGACTTATCGTATTGGGCGATGACGCAAATGAATATGGAGCTTACTTGAAAAATCTGTGTGATGAGTTGAACATGACGCATCAAGTAGCCTTTTTAGGAAAGCGTCCGGATGTTAGACCTTATATTGCGGATTCTGACTTATATGTCATCCCAACAATAGGTATAGGAGAAGGCCTAGGAATGGCTCTGGTTGAAGCCATGAGTATGGAAATACCAGTGCTAGGTTCTGATATTTCAGGGGTAAACTTTGTGTTGAAAGACTTTAAAAGCCTCTTATTTGAAGCGGGAAATGCTTTAGCCTTATCGCAAGATATTAAAAGAATGCAAAGTCGTAGTTTTGAGGAAAGACAGCAGTTAGGTGCTGACTTGCGAACCCATGTTTTGAATAATTACAACTATGATAGTTTTATCGAAGCTCATGAAAATCTCTATAAAGAACTTGTAAATAGGAAAACATGAAAATCGGCCTCGTTCTTTCCACAACTCCCGGTTATTCCGAAACCTTTTTTCATTCCAAGATAAAAGGCCTCCAGAATAATGGAATAGAGGTACACTTATTTTGTTCAAATAAAAAGAAGGATTTCACTCTTTGTCCCGTCGTGGAAAGTGCGAAGGTTTCTAAGAATCCGGTTCTAATGTCTTGGTATTTAGCTAAGGAATATATTTACCTTTTGCCTTATGTCTCAACAGTAGCACACTATGTGAATTTAGAACGGAAAGAAGGAATGGGATGGGTAACAATTTTTAAAAGGATATATCTCAATGCCCATTTGTTAAGAGCAAAAGTGGACTGGCTACACTTTGGATTTGCCACTTTGGCTTTGGGAAAGGAAACCGTAGCTAAGGCAATTGGAGCAAAGATGGCCATAAGCTTTAGAGGTTTTGATATAGGGGTATATCCCGTAAAATTTCCCAATTGCTACAAGCTGCTTTGGAAATATGTGGATAAGGTTCATGCCAACTCCAATGATATTCTGGTCTTGGCAAAAAAGTATGGTCTTCCGGAAAATGTACCTGTGCAAAGAATTACCCCCGCAATTGATGTTGAAAGATTTAGTGCTGCATTACAGAACTTCTCCAAAAAAAGTATAACTATATTTATGACTACAGGACGCTTACACTGGAAAAAGGGATTGGTTCAAACTGTGGAGGCTTTGGCAATATTAAAAAATCAAGGATTTGATTTTATTTATAAAATAGTAGGTGAAGGAGAAGAATATGAGAGGATTGCCTTTGCTGCGTATCAACTTGGTTTAAAAGAAAATGTGCAGTTTTTGGGTAAACTAAATCATAGCGAGGTTAAATGGGAATTAGAAAAGACAGACATATATTTACAATATAGCATTCAGGAAGGATTTTGTAATGCTGTTTTGGAGGCCCAAGCTATGGGAAAGCTTTGTATAGTGAGTGATGCTGAAGGTCTTCCGGAAAACGTACTGCACGAACATTCCGGATGGGTTGTGCCCAAACACTCACCTGAACTCCTGGCACAGCAAATTATGAAAGTAATTTCTATGGAAAAACAGGCAAAAATTAAAATTTCCCAGAATGCCGTTAAAAGAGTAAAAGAGAATTTTAATATTGAGAAACAACAGCGGGAGTTTTTAGAGTTTTATGGATAGGTTAATAGTTGTGGCTGCATTGAATAGGGGGAAAGGTTTATCCTTTTGCTAAACTTCACTTTTTCATTTGGGTTTGAAATCATTCAGAAAATGAAATGATTTTTATAAATTCAAAACATCCTGTCCTATGGAATTGAAGGTTTCTTTAGTTCAATTCAAAGCACTTTTTAGACATATTTTTGATCATAATTTAATAAATTCTATTTAATTTATCGCTCGCAATTTTGTAACTAATCTGGTAAAATTTGGATAATTATTTATTTTATGTTAATCGAAGTATTAATTAATATTCTAATATTGCGTCATTGTTTTTCCTAAGATTTTCATCATAGAAGTCTACTAAAGTTCTAAATTTATCGATACCAATAGCCTAATATTAGAAAAAATAATAACCAGACCTCTTTTTCAAATAGTGCTGTGGCTGTTGCTTTTCAGTTATTTTTATAACCTTCCTGTATTTTCTTATTCTGTTACGGGAGAAAATGAACTTCGACTATATGATTTTTTGGGTATCTATCTATTCTTCCAGTATTTTCATCACCTGCCCAAGATTTCGATTGAAATTTCCAAAGTTTTATTTTTAAAGCGGTTTCAAACTTTTGTCCTATACTGTAGTGTTTCAGTTATAATAACCATCTTGGTTGCTGTTTATAAAGAACGTTTTATTTCGTTAGCACAGAGTTTTTTATACTTATACCATTTGTGGGTGTTCTATTTAGGTGGCGTATTTTTTTATATTTATCTAAAGGACAAAAATCGCTATTATAAAATTTTAAGGTTTATAGTTATACTTATCATTTTAGAGGGAGTCTTGGTCCTCTTGCAAAATTTAAAATTAATTCCTTTTCTCTGGAGTGAGGCTTATGGTGTAAGCTACCATTGGTTTTTATCAGGCACTTTTGGTCCTAATAAGATTGTTTTGGGCATGAGCATGTTAATTTCCATAGTTTTTCTTATAGGTGTTATGAATGAACCTAGGATTGAAAAAAACAGAATTTTAATATATGTAGCGATTGGACTCGCATCTGTGACCCTTCTCCTAAGCGGCTCTCGTACTACTTATGTGGGTATTATTTTCTTTTTATTGTATTTTTTCCTTACCCAAACGGGGCGGTTTATTGTTTTTGTAATTATTGGGACTTTCTTATTTGGCGTGGTATTATTATTTACTCCAACAATTGTCGATCGCATTTCCGAAACTTTGGAAAATCGGGTTACTTATGCTATGGAAGATCCCGGTGATGTAATACAGTATCGAGAATCACGGGGTGTATATGATGAGTTGAGTGCTGGGAGAGTTGAACTTCATATGAAATATGTAGAATATTTGTTAAACCATCCCTATGTAATCCCATTTGGCAGAGGATTTATGAACCGCATGGGGGTAGGTAATTCCGCCCATAATATGTATTTATCTCTAATAAGTGAAGTAGGAATTCTCGGATTAATTCTATTTATAAGATGGCTGCTGTCTTTTATGCTTATATCAAAAGGAAAAATGCCTGGTTTACAATTGGCGCTCAATGGATTGATAATAGCTATGATGGTAACCCTCTATTTTGGAGAGCACTTATACGTTTATAGGCCGCTATTTGCACTTTTGGGTTATTTTATTCTTATTTGCATTATGTTGACTATCCCATTAAGAAATACAAAGTAAATGGAAGACAAAAAAAGAGCACTGGGCATTGTTATCCCTTACTACAACGCAGAAGCCCACATTGGGATTGTAATTGCCAAAGCTTTGCAACATTCCTATAATATCGTTATAGTCAACGACAATAGCCCCCAGCCCTTGCCCGAAAATCTCATGGGCTTAACGGGCATCGAAGTATTAACTACTCCAAAAAACCTTGGAGTGGGTGGCGCTACAAAAATGGGATTCGCACATTTTCTAAAAAATAAAAATATTAAGGTTATCCTTAAACTGGATGCCGATGATCAAATGGATACCAAGTACATCCCCGAAATGGTCCAGGCTGTTTTGGCCGAAGAATGCCACTTTATTAAGGGGAATAGATTTCGGGATTTAAATTCCTTAAAGACAATGCCTGGCCTAAGACGTTTTGGAAATCTTTGGCTTTCATTTTTGAGCAAGGCCGCAACAGGCTATTGGAATTGTTTCGATTTTAACAATGGGTTTTTAGCTGTTTCTACTAAAACCTTAAATTTTATTGATTTGGACTTACTTTCAAATAACTATTATTTTGAAACCTCTCTTATATCCAATCTGTATTACCAGCGTGCAATTATTAAGGAAATACCCATGCCGGCAATTTATGGGAATGAAAAATCAAATATGAAGTTGTATAAAATGCCAATGCATTTTACCGTTAACCTTATCAAATCCTTTTTTCAGCGAATATGGAAAGCTTATTTTGTGTACGATTTCAATATCGGGACAATTTATATTCTCTTTGGCACTATTCTATTTTCAGGGGGATTGATCTTTGGCATTCATAACTGGTATTATTATTCAATACGCGAAATACCAGCACCCACGGGTACCATTATGATCAGTGTGCTTTCTGTAATATTGGGTTTCCAGCTGTTATTGCAAGCAGTTCAATTTGATATTTTTAAAACTCCCAATAAGTCCTAGCTCCCAATTATTATTTTCTATGAAAGATAAAAAACAGTTATTCTTTTTGCTTTTATTGAATATTCTAATTGCTGCAGGATTTTATTTGGAAAATAAAAACGCGGGGTTCACCTCACTTGTATCAGATGTTCACAGTATTGTGGGTATAGCCCAGAAATTTGACGATCCACAGCGTTATAAATATGACTTGTTTCTAAACGATTTTGATAATGTAAAATATTACACACCTTTCTTTGTGCAGCCTTTGCGATTTGTAGCATATTTTATGGACTACAATTATGTGCAAGCATTAAATATCATAAGTTTTTTTCTCCATCTTATTTATGGGCTTTTATGGTTTTTTCTTTTTTATAAACTTTCAAGGAATTTTTGGATTTCCTTGATTATGTCCCTCCTAATTCGGGGAATAATCTGGCTGCCAGGTTATGAATTTTGGGGCATTACCGGAATATGGACCACCATGCCCAGAACAGTATATATTGTCTTTATGCCCTTAATTCTTCTGTTGCTTTTTCATTTTAAAGAAAAACATTTGTGGCTATCTGCCTTTGTCGCAGGTTTTATTTTTAATTTTCATCCAATCACCGGTCTTGGGGGAATACTTATTTATTTGACAATTATTGTCTATTTCTATTTCCGGAATAGGAAGACAATCGATAAGCCCATACAAAAAGTAATCCTTATTTTGGGTTCAATAATTTTGGGAATGCTTCCCTTTATCCTTACTTATTTTGGTCAGACCTCATCCGTTATTAACTATGATTTAGGAGTATATCAAAATGCCCTAAATGCCAGACTTCCTGCTAGTTTTTTCGATCCCATTATTTTTTTGAAATCTTGGAATCGTATTAGTGCTTTGTTTTTTCTAACCCTGATACTAACTTATTTTGTAGTATCTCTCTTTAAAAAATCAGAACGAAAAAGGGCTTTTCTACTTGTAACCCTAACTTTGGCTTTAATCATTATTCCCAATATTTCAGTTTATATTGAGCAGGGGATTAATGCCCTTTTTAATAGGAATCTTAGAATTTCATTCCAATTTATTCGCCTACAAAAATTAGCAATCCTGCCCGGATATTTTGCTCTTTTATTTTTATTCCTACTTTTAAAACCAAACAAAATAACTACAATTTCTTCATTTTTCATTTTTCTTCTAATAGTGAGCCTGTCTAATGGGAAGATGTTTAATTCAATTCCATTTGTTGGTGATGATATTTTCAGAACCATTTTGCCCAATTCCTTGAATATTTATAATCATCCCTCTCTAGAAAACAATGCCATGGAAAAAATGTTGGATTATATTAGAAAAAATACTCCTGAAGATGCGGTTTTCTACGGTCCGCAGATAATAAGAAGCGCCACCATGAGATCTGTTGTACTGGATTCTAAGGGGGCGTCGATATTAATAGAAGGGAATCCGACGGAATTTACCGATTGGCTTAAGGATAGGAATGAATTTAGGAAATTGGAAGACCAAAATTCACAAATAGAGTTTCTAATGAATAAAAATGTCAACTATATTGTTGATGATAGGGAAAGGTTTAATTTAATAGTCCCCGTTTTTAAAGTGGGACATTTGAAACTTTATCAATTGTAATGAGTACATAACTATATGTTAGAAAAAAGGGAGATATATATTTATGTGATTGAAACTCTATAATTCAATTGCTGAACATTGCAGTTGGATCAAATTTTGGTAATTTTTAATAAAAATTCGCTTTGAGTTTTTAAATGGATTTAAGTAAAATGTTAATGAAAAGTAAGTTTTATAAGATTCTACAAAAACACCTTCATAAGTTTGGTATTTATATACAATATTACCCTTCTGACAAAGCAATTCATTACCATCTTAAGAGCAAACCTGTTAATATCCAAAATTATGAACTCAACAAACTATCCAAAACAATTAGAAGCGCTGGAAACCACAGCTTTTATAACTCTTTATTAAAAAGATTTGTGCCTTCTTGGGATGTCGCTTTAGAGAATGCGTCCTTTGTAGTAGGTGGTGGGGGAGGCGAAAGCAGCTTAAACGCATTTCGGAAAGTAAAAATAGGAGGCACCTTTTTTTTTGAGAAGATTTACTTTTCGGAACACGAGGATTTAAAAAGAATTAGGTGGTTTTACCAACATGCTTCAGCTCTCTTAACCGAAAGTGGATTAGTTGTGCCCAAAGTGCGCGCAATGTATGAGGGGGACGCATTTGTTATTGTTTATTTCAATTTTTTAGATTTAAAAAGTTTAGAAGACTTCGAAATGCAATCCGCTTTTTTTAAAGTTTCAGAGCTAATGTATAGAGCTTCGATGGATACAGTTTTTACTGCTAAAGGGAATGAGCTTCCCGAATATCTTACCAACTTTAAAAACCATTTCGAATATAAAAATAAAATTTCTCGAGGTAAACTTAGGCTTGGGGATATACGAATATCCCAGGTGCAAATTGAAAAAAATGTATCCTCTTCAAAATTGATTTTTACTCATGGGGATATTCAGGAAAAGAATGTATTTAAGAATCAAATTAATATTGATTGGGATACATTTGGACTCTATCCCATAGGTTTTGATTTTGCTTTTTCCTGTTATCAGTTATTGAAAGATGAAAAAATAAGCCCCAAATCGGTAGATGGCATTATAGAAGATTGCAAAATGGGGATTGATAAGAATTACTGGATAGAATTTGAAAGAAACTTTGTCTATTTTCTATTCATATTTTTGGGAAATTATTTTAAAAAGGAAGACTATAAAGAACTTGAACTCGGATTAATACAAAAGATGAGAGATTTATTTTCTTCTGATATATTTGAATAACTTAGAAGTTTTATAGACTAAAAAAACTTCTGGATTTTTAAATCCACTTTATAATGTATTATTCCGAGATCCTATTTAAGAAAGAGCCTTACGGTTTTTACCATAATTTAGAATGTGATTTTGCATGTTTTGCGCTATGGAAAACTGCCCGACCATACCGAGACAGAATTCGGGAATTGTTAACTTTAAAATTTGAAATTCTCTTAGAGACTGAAATTATATGGACAACTGAAAACTTCAAGCAGAATGCTGCCCGTTTATATGAGGCTCCCATAAAATCCAACGTTCCTAAAGAAAAATGGCCGAAAGGACATGAAGAAAAGATTGGCGATACAAAATTTATTTTATTTGTAGTAAAGGATTGTAATCCCCACTACACTTATGCAATGTCTGTTTCAAAAAAGATTGAATTGTCCAATCTAAATGTGGTAGCAGCAAAATATCAAATCCGTGATTGGATTTATGATGATCTAAAAACCAAATTCGCCGTCCATTCCACTAACAACATTCAGGAATTTTTTTTCCAGGCTCCATTAATCTTGGGTGTAGAACTTTTTAAAAAGTTGATGGATGGCGAAAAGCTTAAGATACCGCAAATAGCGAAGGATTTGGAAGGTGCCAATGGATGGAATAGCTATAAGGAAGTATTTGAAATTTTGAATCTTACCTGCAATTACCTTGTGTTGAGGGGATTTGAAGGTTTACCTGAGGAAAATCCCGAAAAAGATATTGATGTGCTTACAGATAATTATCAACGTTTTGCCTCTGCTTTAGGGGCAACGCAAGTGGCGCATCAGCCCTATAAAGGTAAGGTTAAGGTGAATAGTGAAAACATAAGCTTGGACATCCGTTATATAGGTGATAAATATTACGATGTTGCTTGGACAAAGGAAATGCTTCAAACTAAAGTCAACCGAAATAGTGTCTTTGTGCCAAGAGAGGATCATTATTTTTTTAGTTTATTATTTCACGCCAAAGTACAAAAGCCTAAAGTAAAGGAGAAGTATATAAGTATTTTAGAGAGGTTAGCAGAAAATTTGAAATTCAATTGGTATGATGCTAATAAACTCCATAATGATAAGGCTATGGGAGAACTATTAAACGGATATTTCAGAGCAAATCATTACTATTATAAAGACCCGCTTGATAAAGGAGTTTATAAAAACGAAGCTGTAATAAAACATATTCAAAGCAATAGAGCATTGACCACTAAGATTTGGACTAAAAGGATAGAAGGCAAACTTATGGAGGTTTTACCGGTTAAAACGATAAAGGTTTTAAAGAAAATAAAGCGAAAGTTTTAGATCCAAACTCATTATTATATAGAATAATAGAATATAAGTAAATGAAAAGAGAGGAATTAGAAAAAACTAAGAATGGTAATTTTGTGGATTTTAGTGGACATAAGAATCTTCTGGTCTCATTCGGAGGGATCTATCAAGGATTAGGTATTCCGGTCTTTGAATTTTTTAATTCCATTTCTGATATACAATGTGATAAGATATTTTTGAGAGACTTTAATCAGGCTTGGTATCACATGGGTGTTGACTCAGAATTGAATAGCATGGATGAGATCACTGAATATCTTGGAAAAATGATTACCGAGAAAGGATATGAAAAAGTTTGTTTTATTGGAAACTCTATGGGAGGTTATGCCGCATTATTATTTGGAAGTATCTTAAAAGTAAGCTGTGTTATTGCCTTTGCTCCACAAACATTTATAAACAAAGGCAATCGTTTGTTTTACTTGGATAGAAGATGGAGAAAACAAATTGCTCGTGTTTATGCTTTTAATAATAAGAAAACAGAAAATTTTGATATAAAAAAGATTCTTTCTCGAAACCAGGATTTTGGTACTAGATTAAATATTTACTATTCGACACAACATAGATTAGACAAAATTCATGCTGAAAGACTTAAAAGAATAAATAATATTTTTTTGCATCCCATACGAGAGGGGGGACACGAAGTCGTTAGAATTGTAAGAAATAATGGTGAGCTAAAATCATTGATTAAAGCAAGTTTTGAGATATAGGATACCGATTTTGTTAAGGTAATTTTAAATAATGGTTTAGGGAGGATAGGCGTAATTCAAATTATATTAAAAGGTTCTTTTTAATAGAAACGAACTTTAGACGTATCAGTACAAATTAGAACGATGAAAATAATCTTTTTTTACACCTATAACCAAAGTTTTTTGTCGTCCTTTTTTAAGGAATTGTCCATTCAACTCATTGAAGGAGAATATGATATTAAAATTGTATCCCTTAAGGAAAAATCTGAATTATTAGAAGTTGCTCCAGGACTTTCCGTTCAAATTTTAAAAAAGAGAAGTAAATGGCTTAATTATATTTCTATATTTAAGTTGCTAATGTCAGAAAAACCTGATGTAGTTATTTCAAATTTCAGTTATGTAAACCCGGCTATTCTGAGTGGTAAATTGTTAGGGATAAAAAAAAACATAGTATGGTTTCATACGGTTACTCAAGCATTGAACCCCAGCAAAAATCAAGTTCGAATAAAGTCAATCTTTCTTAAGCAAGCCTCAGAGATAATTGTGAATTCTGAAAGTTTAAAAGGAGATTTAGAGCATGACTATTCCATTTCCAAAACCAAAATATTTCCGATACCATTTTGGTCTTCTCTTGAGGCCTCACATACGAAAAGTGAGGTGTTTAAAAAGAAGTCATTAATAAAAATTGGATGCCCTGGAAGAATTGAGGAAGTGAAAAATCAACAATTAATAATCGACAGTTTGGTCAATGTAGAAGAAAGGATTTCCTGGAGATTGTATATTGCAGGAAGTGGGAGCAATGAAGAATCTTTAAGGTTGAAAGTTCGACAGCTCAATTTGGAGGATAAAGTGGATTTCTTGGGTGTTTTAAGTATTGATAAAATGAAGGAGTATTACGAAGAAATTGACTTGATTATTCTTCCTAGTAAATTTGAGGCCTTTGGTTTGGTTTTAATTGAAGCGCTTTCAATGGGATGCCCCGTTCTTGTTTCTGAAAGTTTTGGTGCTTTGGGTTATATTAAGGATGGGGAATTCTTAAATAAATATTCTTTCAACCCTCATAGTTCGGTAG
Organism: Aequorivita sp. H23M31; assembly: GCF_004022485.1. Taxonomy (GTDB): domain Bacteria; phylum Bacteroidota; class Bacteroidia; order Flavobacteriales; family Flavobacteriaceae; genus Aequorivita; species Aequorivita ciconiae. Next base: position 1,439,601 of record NZ_CP034951.1, on the reverse strand, counting down.
ATTTAAGCGCTAAGTTGAACAATGTCATTGCCAATAAAGAGCATTCTTCAGACTACTTTAGAAATATTTATACAACCTATTTTCAGAAGGAAAAGATTATTGCAAAAGTTGAAGAGGTAATTAATTTATGATTTTCAATTTCCTCAAATATCTCCAGCCCACTCATTACTTCCAACTCTACAGAAAGAATGGCGGCTCCATCTTTCCTATAGTCGAAAAACTGCCGGGAGAAATACAGGATCAATTGGATTGGGATTCCACTTTTAAAAGTGAATTGGCAAGACAATACGATCTATCGTGGCAGGCAATCCAAAAGGGTTATACTGGCAACGCTGAAACCTATAGAATCTTCGAAAAAGTTCCTGTGGAGGATGAATACCGCTTCATTAGAAAATACTTTCATTCAGTCTGGGTGTTTTATGTGCTGATGCTTCGTCTTCTCTCCTTTAAAAATCCCCTCCATGAAATCCGTGCTTGGAGAAAAAGTAGGAACACCAAAAAAAGTGATTTTCTACACAGTCCCATAAAACAGGAAGGTTGGGAGAATTTCCATTCTACGCTAATTGTAAAAAATCCTTTGGTAAGCATCGTGATCCCAACCCTTAACCGTTATGAATATCTAAAAGATGTGTTATTTGACCTTGAACTACAGGATTATAAAAATTTTGAGGTCATTATCGTCGATCAATCCCAACCTTTTCAAAAAGACTTCTACGCAGATTTTAAGCTGGACATTCAACTTATACACCAAGAAGAACGTGCCTTATGGCTGGCGCGGAATAGGGCGATAGAAATTTCAAAAGGTGAATATCTCCTCCTTTTTGATGACGACAGCCGCGTGGATCCCGATTGGATAACCAATCATTTGAAATGTCTCCATTTTTTTAAGGCAGATATTTCCGCAGGGGTTTCAATTTCCACCTTGGGAGCTGAGGTTCCTGCAAATTACTCCTTCTTCAATATTTCAAGTCAATTGGATACGGGAAACGTACTAATAAAAAAAGATGTTTTCAGACAAATAGGACTTTTTGATCGACAGTTCGAAAAACAACGGATGGGTGACGGCGAATTTGGTTTGAGAGCATACCTGAATAATTTTCGAAATATATCCAATCCTTATGCGAAGCGGCTGCACTTAAAAGTAGGTTCGGGAGGACTGCGCGAAATGGGAAGCTGGGATGCCTTTCGTCCCAAAAATCTGTTTGCACCGCGACCCATACCCAGCGTACTCTATTTCTTTAGAAAATACTTTGGTACAAAACGCGCACTCTTGGCTCTTTTAAAAACCGTCCCCCCTTCCGTGGTTCCCTATCGTTACAAAAAAAACAAGAAAATGCTGGTGCTCGGTATTTTTATCTCGCTGCTATTGTTTCCCTTTGTGCTGCTGCAGGTAACAATTTCCTGGCGATTGGCTACGAGAAAATTGGAAGAAGGAGAGAAGATAGAAAGGTTGGAATAATTCATAATTCAGAATTAATAAACTCTGTCCCTCTTTTGTATGCACTTTGTGGTAAAATTGTTTAAGGCTCCCCCAGTTTTCTATCACCAATTTTGAGCATTGAACATTGAACATTGAACATTGAACATTGAAAATTGAACATTCAAAACCTCTCAATCTCCAACCTCCTTCTCTCTTTCTTTTTTTCGATTATAATACCCACCGCGGAAATTCCTGTTCCGACGTTCCCTCTGTTTCCCAGCGTTGCGTTTGTTCCAAAAGTAAATAACGGCCAGAAAGAGAATTCCGCCGATTATTAGAGTTATGGGGTTTGTAAAGTCCATTTTTTAATGTTCAAAATTAATTTGCAATGGTTCCATGTTCCCGTCTCTCTTCTTTATTCCCCAACTCTGTCCTGTTCCCATAATTCATAATTCACAACTTTAAATCCATAACCTCCCTCAAAGAATCACTCTCAATCATCCCATCTCTAAGTCGAATAATCCGATGGGCATTTTCGGCGATTTCTTCTTCGTGGGTTACTAATATTACGGTGTTTCCGGCTTGATGGATTTTATTGAACAGATTCATAATTTCAACAGAAGTTTTTGAATCGAGGTTTCCCGTGGGCTCATCCGCCAAAATAATTGAGGGACTATTTACCAATGCCCTTCCCACTGCTACCCTTTGACGTTGACCTCCAGAAAGTTGGTTGGGCTTGTGATCCATTCTATCCGCCAGACCTACCTGCGTAAGGACTTCTTCAGCCCGTGCCGTCCGGTCTTTTTTAGATACCCCTGCGTAAATCATGGGCAACGCCACATTCTCGAGGGCAGTGGTTCTTGGCAGTAAATTAAAAGTTTGGAATACAAAACCGATTTCCTTATTCCGGATTTCCGCCAACTCGTCGTCTGTCATATTGCTCACATCCTTTCCATTGAGTTCATAACTACCTGACGTGGGAGTATCTAAACAGCCCAAAAGGTTCATAAGCGTAGATTTTCCTGAACCCGAGGGTCCCATTAAGGCTACATATTCGCCACGCTCAATGTCCAAATCAATTCCCTTTAAAACCTTTACCACATCATTCCCCATAGGAAAGTCCCGGGTGATATTTCTGATTTTTATTATTAAACCCATAGTTTTTATTTTCCTGCTTCCTAGTTTTGACCATTCAGGTAATATGACGCAAAGATACTGTTACTGTTACAGAAATTCTGAATTCAGAATTATGAATTTAGAATTCAGAATTCGAAATTCAGAATTGGGTCATTCCCTTCGGGGGACAAGGGGGACGGAAGGAAATCGAAATCGAAACCGAAATCGAAAACGAAATCGAAATTGAAACCGAAATCGAAATTGAAATCGAAATCGAAATCGAAATCGAAATCGAAAACGAAACCGAAATCGAAATCGAAATCGAAATCGAAAACGAAATCGAAATCGAAAACGAAATCGAAATTGAAATTGAAACCGAAATCGAAGAGCTCCGTAATAAATTGAAATGTAGTTTTATAAAATTCTAACAAGTTTCCCATCTCCCCCTTTAGAACTTGTCCCGAACTTGCTTCGAGGAGGGCTGGGGATCGATTAAATTTCAAGGCAGCTGAGTGAATTTCAGCCCCGCTGAAATTTGTACCGATGCATATGTTCAATGAATAAAACAATCAAAGGTAGCTGAGTGATTCTGATAATTTCGATGCAAATCGAAAATATCAGAATTGTATCGAAGCTAGGTGCGGATCACAAAATGTTCCTTCCGCTGTTCCTTTCGAAAAAATACAATTCCCCATTGAAAGGTATCGATACTGACGGTCACTTTTTCATGAGCCCGAATTGTTTCCCAGGCCTCGGTCATTCCCTTGCTCCAATAGATATCATCAAAGATGATTACCGAGTTATTGTGAATATGATTCAAAAGTGAGTTAAAATAAGCTATAGTGCGCTCTCCATTATGGTCCCCATCTATAAATATTAAATCATATTTTTCTTTTGGGTCGTATTCCAGAAATTCTTTGAAAGTTTTCTGATGGATCTGAATGTTTGATAGCCCAAATTTAGAAAAATATCTTTCTGCGATTTTAGTGGTATTTTCACAGGCTTCTACGGTGTGAACATATGCAAATTCGTTTGAAAGAGCGAGTGGGACCGTGCCCAGACCAAGGGAAGTTCCAAATTCCAACATGGTTTCACACTTTAGATAAGCGGCTAATCGATAGAGAAGCTTTTGTCGCTTTCCTTTCATCCCCACTTTTTTATAAACCACGGAAATTTTTCTGTCAGGATGTTTGAAAATTCTTGAACCTTGTCCGTGGTCCACAGTTGTTATAACCGAGGCATCTTGTTTTAATGCTTTCCTGTGGGACTTTAAAATTCGATACGCCGGGTATTTTCTAGAATCGTTAAAACATTGCGTAACCAAACTGTAAACAAATGGAGAATGGACTCCGTGTTTGTTTTTTGAAAGCCGAAGAAATTTTATAAGACTTTTAGCTTGGTGGATCATTTTTGAGTTATAAGTTCAGAGTTATAAGTTCAGAGGTAATGGTTGAGTTTTGTTTGTCCGCTGTCTAGACTCTAGATTCTAGACTTTAACCTCTGGCCCCTCAATTTTCCAGAGCAAACATTTTATACGTCTGCCTAACCTTTTTAATTACTTCCTCTGTTCGTTCTGCGTGGGTATCACTTATAAAAAGTTGACCGAAATTTTCGTTATCTACCAACGAGATGAGATGAGCTACCCGTGTTTCATCCAACTTATCAAAAATATCATCCAACAGTAAAATCGGATTTGTTTTGGAATGTGTTTTTATAAAATCGAATTGTGCCAGTTTTAAAGCAATCAAATAAGATTTCTGCTGCCCCTGTGATCCGAATTTCTTGATAGGGTGTCCGTCGATCTCCAAAATTAGATCATCCTTATGAATACCATAATTGGTGTATTGCGAAATTCTATCTTTTGAAAGATTATTTTGGAGCAAGGTCAATAAGTCGTTTTCCTGAAGCTGACTTTCGTAAGTGAGATCGATATCTTCTTCTCCACTGCTAATGGATTTGTATCTGTTTAAAAAAATGGGAAGAAATTCCTCTAAAAAAGCCGTCCTTTTTCCAAATATAGATGTTGCGAAAGTATGAAGTTGTTCGTTGTAAATATCTATTGTGTCTTGGTTAAAGGTATTATTGGCAACAAAATACTTTAACAGGGAATTGCGCTGCGCCAGAACCTTGTTGTATTTTATCAAAGTTTGAAGATAATCCGCATCTCGCTGCGAAATAACCCCATCGATAAATTTCCTTCTGGTATCACTGCCCTCAATAATCAAATCGCGATCTGCGGGTGAAATAATTACCAAGGGTAGAAATCCTATATGGTCACTAAATCTCTCATAAACCTTTCCATTTCTTTTTATAACCTTCTTTTGACCTTTTTTGGCACTAACTACAATTTTTTCGGCTGACTCTTTTTTCGCATAAACTCCTTCTATTACGAAAAATTCTTCTCCATGCTTAATATTTTGGGTAGTTATAGGGTTAAAATAGCTTTTTCCGAAGGAAAGATGGTAGATGGCATCGAGTACATTTGTCTTTCCTACGCCGTTATTTCCTGCAAAACAATTTATTTTTGGATCGAAGTCGAAGGATTGCGCTTGAAAATTTTTATAATTCAGTAAAGAGAGTTTCTGTAAAACCATAAGGATGAAAAGATTGCGATTCCTTATTCTTTTTGGAACGAGAGGAATTCAGCTTTGCAAATTATCAAAAAATAAGAAATATTTATCCTTTCAAATTCCATTTAAAATTTTATTTTTGCGCCACATTAACCTAGAACTATGGCAACGTATAAAAAACGCGCGGGCAAACCGAGAACCAAGGCTGATAAAGACGCCCAAATTGAGGAAAACAGTACTACGGCTGAGGTGTTCAGAAGTCTCGATGAGGGAGCTTCAAGGACTGAGGCTTGGGTAGAGAAAAATCAAAAAGGGATTATTGGAGTGATTGCAGTGGTTGCAATTTGTGTTTTGGGTTATTTTGCGTACCACCAATATATTCAGAAACCAAAAGAAATTGAGGCAACGAATAAGATGTTCCAGGCCCAAAACTACTGGGAACAAGCATTAACCGCTCCAGCCAAGGATTCTCTTTATAATCTTTCGCTACAAGGTGGAAATGGAAAATTTGGTTTCCTTGATATAATCGAGAATTACGGAGGTACAGATGCTGCAAATCTTGCCCATTATTACGCCGGAATGGCCTATTTGAACCTTAACAAATATCAGGATGCTATTGAACAATTGGATAAATTTAAGAGCAAGGACGATATTTTGGCCCCATTGGCAAAAGGAGCAATAGGTGATGCTTTTGCACAATTGAACCAAAATGAGGATGCTTTGAAGTATTATGAGGAAGCAGCAAAGATGCGTACCAATGATTTTACTACGCCACGTTTCCTTTTAAAAGCAGGAATTGCTGCAATGTCATTAAACCAAAGTGACAAGGCGCTAAAACATTTCAAAAAGATAACAGAAGATTATCCAAAATCTCCTGAGGTTACTAAAGCTGAAATCTATACTGGCCGTGCCCAGGCAATGAACAAATAAATGGCCACAGAAAATAAAAATTTATCGGCTTACGATAAAAACACAATCCCAAATGCGAAAGATTTTCGATTTGGGATTGTTGTTTCAGAATGGAACCATGATATTACCGAAGGAATGTTTCAGGGCGCATTCGACGCATTAAAGGATTGCGGTACCGTAAATGAAAACATTGTTCGGTGGAACGTACCAGGAAGTTTTGAACTTATTTACGGAGCGAAAAGAATGGCTGAAAGCTATGATATGCTGGATGCTATTATTGTTATAGGAAGTGTAATCCAGGGAGAAACCAAGCATTTTGATTATGTATGCGAAGCTGTTTCTCAGGGCATTAAAGATTTGAATGTTCAAGGAAAGATTCCCGTTATTTTCTGCGTCCTTACCGACAATAACCTACAACAGGCCATTGATCGCAGCGGTGGCCAACACGGTAATAAAGGCACAGAAGCCGCAATCGCCGCCATTAAGATGGCACAACTTCGGAAGGACTCGAGGTTTTAAATTCCAATTCTGAATTCAGAATTATAGGGAGTGTGCTAAAGTTCAGAGTGCAGAGTTATGAGTTATGCGTTAAAAGTTTTAATTTCGATTAAACCATTAACCATAAACTACCGACTACCGACTACCCACTACCGACTACTCAGAACTGATCACTGCCCACTGAATAACTGCTAGAACGGTACGGTAATTGTTCCAAAAGCCTATCGAAAGACTTTAGAAAACATAGTAATTTCAGTACCTTTGGGGCACGACAATTATGGGAATAATAAGTAAGAGAAAGAATAAGAAGTTTAACTATAGGCCGCGTCACTTTGAGCATGACGGAGATGGCAGTCCATTTTCTATTGAGCATAAATTTGACAAATTCCGCTCGACCGTAGGAGATAATAAAAGTCTAAAAGGGAAATTTAAGACCGCCTGGGGAGAATTGCGTTCCACTTCCGATAAAAATACCCGGTTTCGACTTTTTGTTATAATAGCAGTTCTAATTTTATTGTTTCTCTTTATTATCGAATTCGACCTATCAATATTCTACCTTTAAACCTTCATGACAGACATTATCCAGTTATTGCCCGACCACGTAGCCAATCAAATTGCGGCCGGTGAGGTAGTGCAAAGACCGGCCTCGTTGGTTAAGGAATTGTTAGAGAATGCCATAGATGCCAAAGCCACTTCTATCATACTAATTGTTAAGGATGCGGGCAAAACCTTGGTACAGGTTACTGATGATGGAGTAGGAATGAGCCTAACCGATGCACGTTTGAGTTTTGAACGCCACGCAACTTCAAAAATTAAATCGGCTGACGATCTGTTTAACCTTCACACCAAAGGTTTTCGGGGTGAGGCCTTGGCCTCAATCGCTGCCATTGCCCACGTGGAATTGAAAACAAGGAAGGAGGATGTTGAGGTCGGTACCCACATTACCATTGAGGGAAGCAAGGTGATGTCGCAGGAACCTTCTGTAGTACCCAAAGGGACAACCATTTCCGTAAAGAATTTGTTTTACAATATTCCCGCGAGAAGAAATTTTCTAAAGAGCAATCCCGTGGAAATGCGTCATATTATAGATGAATTTCATAGAGTCGCACTAGCGCATCCCAGCGTGTCTTTCCAAATGCTTCACAATGGAAGTGATATTTTCAACTTACCTTCCTCAAATTTAAAGCAGAGGATAGTCAATATTTTCGGAATCAAAACAAATGAGAAATTGGTGCCGGTTAATGAAGAAACCGAAATTTTAAAAATCAGTGGTTTTATCTTGAAACCGGAATATGGGAAAAAGAGCAGGGGAGAGCAGTTCTTTTTTGTGAACGACCGTTTTATTAAAAGTCCATACCTTCATCACGCCGTAGCCTCGGCTTTTGAAGGGTTGATAAAAGCTGATGTGCATCCTGGATATTTTCTCTTTTTGGAAGTAGATCCCCATTCCATAGATATAAATATCCATCCTACGAAAACGGAAATAAAATTTGACGACGAGCATTCTATTTACGCTATGCTCAGAGCGACGGTAAAACATAGTTTGGGCCAGTTTAACATTGCTCCAGTACTCGATTTTGAGAGGGACAAAGGTTTTGACACGCCTTATGAATACGGGCAAAAAAGTCCAGTTGCCCCTTCTATTGATGTAGATAGGGATTTTAATCCTTTTAAAGAAAAGCCAAAACAAGGGAATATCAATTTTCCATTTGAGCGCAAGCAAACGGGATCATCTTGGGAATCTTTATATGTGGGTTTAAAAGATGGTTTCGGATCGACCCAGCAATTTGAGCGTACCTCGAGCCCCTCCTCCGCGCTCGGGATAAACTCCACTGAGATGATGGAATTTGAAAGCGAGGAGGTTACCGGAAGTCTTTTTGAAAAAGATAAAGCTGAAGCCCGACAGCTCACTTTTCAGCTTCAAAATAAATACATTGTAAGTCCGTTAAAAAATGGAATAATGGTGGTCCACCAAAACTTGGCACATCAACGGATTCTATATGAGGAGTTGTTGAAGAATATGACGGTGAAAGAAGCGGTAAGTCAACAATTATTGTTTCCCTTGCAATTGAATTTTTCTAAACCGGATGTGGAGATTATTGAAAAAATTCGGGAGCAACTTGAAAATACCGGGTTTGTCTTTTCAGAATTAAAAAATGAAAGTATAGAGATTAGCGGTATTCCCGTGATGATCTTAGAGAGCCATGTTATAAATTTGTTGCACGAGTTAGTGAATCACATTAAAGAAGACGTACCTACCCAAGGATTTAGTCAGAATGATATATTGGCGAAATCAATGGCTGCAAGTATGGCAATTAAAACGGGAATTTCCCTAAATAAAGAAGAGCAAGAGCATATGATCAATCAATTGTTCGCTTGTAAAGAACCTAGCGTGAGTCCCGATAATAGGTCTGTATTTATTATAATTGACTCGGGCGATATTGATAAGAAATTTTTGTAAAATGGTCCTTTATTAGGACGATAACTTTCCACCTTAAGGTGGGACCGGAAATATGGGAAGAGTAACCGAAACCATTAAGGTTTTAATTGTTTTAAATGTACTTTTTTTTATTGGTACACTCGTTATTGGCGACGTAGCCTATCGTTTGTTTGCTCTTTATTATTTTGAAAATCCTAATTTTCAATATTGGCAACCTCTTACCCATATGTTTATGCATGGCGGGTTTATGCATATTCTATTTAATATGTATGCTCTTTGGGCATTCGGTTCGCCTTTGGAAATAAGATGGGGTCGGAACAAATTTTTGTTTTTTTATTTTTCCGCAGGACTTGGAGCTGCTCTTATCCATACACTTGTTAACTATTATCACGTTCATACCGGAATGGAAGCATTAATGGCAGCAGGTTTGGATAAAACAAGTATTCTCGATTTTCTTAACTCCGGCAGTTACGATACGCGAATATTAAATTCAGTGCCCATAGAAGTGCTCCACCAGACTTACGATGGTTTTAATACTCCAGCCGTGGGCGCCTCAGGAGCGATTTATGGGGTTTTGGTAGCTTTCGGAATTATGTTTCCGAACATTGAACTTATGCTTATCTTTTTGCCTATTCCCATTAAAGCCAAGTACTTTATACCGGCAATTATCCTTGGTGATCTTATTTTTGGTCTAAGTGGTACCCCCTCTGGAGTAGCGCATTGGGCACATATTGGTGGTGCATTATTTGGGTTTATTATGGCATGGTATTGGAAGAAAAACAGTTTTGATAACCATCGTTGGAATTAAATATGGCTATAACGAATCTTTCATATAAATATAAAATGTCCAGTATTGTGGTCAAGTTGATAGTTATAAATACTATAGCATTCTTGGTCGTTAGTTTGGGTTCTTTTATATTTAGGATGAATCCTGGTTATTTCTCTCGTTGGTTTGTATTGAGTGATGACTTGGATACACTTTTATTTCGGCCTTGGACATTGATAACATATGGATTTCTGCATTTTGGGTTTTTCCATATTCTCTTTAATATGATTTGGCTGTACTGGTTTGGCCAATTTGTTTTGAATCTTTTTACTGGCAAGCGATTGCTTACAGTCTATTTGCTCGGGGCTCTTTTTGGGGGACTTCTCTTTGTTCTTTCCTATAATTTCTTTCCAGTTTTTGATGACCATAAAGGATATTTAATTGGAGCATCTGGCGCCGTTACTGCAATTATGATATTTATAGCCACCTATACTCCCAATACCGAATTTCGAATTTTTTCCTTTACCATAAAACTCTGGCATATTGCTTTGTTTCTATTTCTTCTCGATCTCGTTCGCATTCCCACCTCTGGTAATGCCGGAGGATTAATGGCCCACGTGGGTGGGGGAGTTTTTGGTTATTTTTATGCCGTACAATTGGCCAAGGGAAACGATATTGGAAAATGGTTCGAGAACTTTATGGATTGGATCGCAAACCTCTTTAAACCAAGGACGAAAAAACCATTTAGAAAGGTACATCGAACGCGACATACATCTTCGAAACCCGCTAAGAATCAGGATCAAAAATCCGATTATCAAAAAAAGGTAGATTCTATCCTGGATAAAATAAGTCAGAGTGGCTATGAAAGTTTGACCAAAGCAGAAAAAGACTTTCTTTTTAAAGCTGGAAAGGACGACTGAGCGCTATGGGCAGGTTTTTTAATACTATTATGTATTTGGCCAATTTGTTAATGGCCTTTTTGCTTTTATTATCCTTTATTCTTCCCTATCTGCCACCCAGCCGATTTCCCACAATCTCAATGCTCAGCTTGTTGGTTCCTTTCCTTATCCTGATAAACATCATTTTTGCCCTATATTGGGCTTTTCAGCTCCGACGAAGGTTTTTTATATCGGCTTTCGTAATCGTGGCTTCCTACTTTTATTTTAATGCATTTTATAAAATTTCTGCTGAAGGAAATCCGGCTGATTACAAAAACACATTAACTGTTATGTCATATAACGTCCGTCTTTTTAATAGCTACGAAAAGAAGCCTTTAGAAAACGGATCCAAAACTATGAAGGCGTATTTTGAGGCAGAAAATCCGGATGTTGTCTGTTTTCAGGAATATTACAAACCCAATAAGGTGGATTTTTCTGCCTATCCTTATCGATATGAGCATTTTAAAACTCCCAAATCGAAATTGGGCAATGCCATATTCTCGAAGTATCCATTGATAAATAAAGGAGCGTTCGACTTTAAGGATACAGGAAATAATACCATTTATGCGGATGTTATAAAAGGGAAAGACACTCTCCGCATATACAGTGCGCATTTACAATCCATCGGTATTTTACCCGAAGTTCAGTTTTTGCAGGACACCGATAATAGTTGGCTTCGCAAAAAATTTACAAATGCTTTTGCTAAACAACAGAACCAAATAAACAGTATCCAGAACCATAAAGCCAAGTCCAAATACCCGGTGATTATTTGTGGCGATTTCAATAATACTCCTTTTTCATATACTTACCGTACTATGAAAGGTGATATGAAAGATGCTTTTAGGGAAAGAGGTAATGGATTGGGGACTACGTTCTTATTTGACCGGTTTCCGTTGCGTATAGATTATATCCTGGTTTCGGAAAATCTGGATGTAATTTCTTTTAAAACCCTTAAAAATACTTTTTCAGATCACTATGCCATACGCACTACATTAGGGTGGTAATCTAATCAGAATTTTAATTTTTGACTTTCCAGATATCCTAGTGCATTTGGACCTTCATTAAATAAAAGGTCCAATACGGAAAGGTTGGATAGGAACCCATGGTTTTCCTGAAAAACCTGGGTATAGGGTTCTGTTTCAAAATTGGTCTTTCTTTTAGAGTTGATTAAATATCGCATATCCTCAAACTCGGGATTTACCTCATATACCATAGTTTTTGAAGTTTTGGCTTCCAAGCCGATAAGTTCAGCTAAGATTTTATATGTTTTTAGATTATGGGCCATTAGACTGGTTACAGGTTCTTTAAAAGGATGCTCCAGGTCATCCTCATAATATTCAAAAAAAGGGGAAGTACGATAGGCACTCTGTAAACTTTTCCAGTGTTGCTCTTGCCAAGGAAAGTCATTCTCCACTATCACTTCTTTTGTTTTTTGACGTTTCCCATCTCTTGTGTGTTTTATGGGAATATTCAATAATAGGATACCATTGCTATGGGCGATATAGGCCCTATTTCTGTAGGTCTGCTTTTGGTAGTTGTCCTCCATTTCCCAGACAATATTTTCTGTCTGGGCTGCAGCGGCCATTTGTTCAATGGAAGGAAAATAAGAAGGATGGAGAAGGATAGTTTTCATTAAATGGTATAAGTGGGTAAAAATAGGAAATGGAAATGGGAATATAATAAAGAAATGAAATTCGAAATTAGATGGAATTTACTTTGTCAATCCTCTCCTCCATAAATTTTGTTGTCAATTTGAAAAATTATTAATTTTTTTCGACCTCTTTTCTTTTTTGCATTGCCCAAAATCCTTCGACTCCGCTCAGGACAGGCTTCAACAAAAAAGACTAGGCTGACGAAACTTTTTCTAAACTTATTTTGGCAGCTAAAATTTAGGAACTTGCATTGATATTTTTTGCTAAATAAAAGATTTATAAATCTCAAATATCACTCTTACTCTAATGAAGAAGTCTCGCTACTTTTTTATATTCCTTGAATCCTGAATCCGCCTTTAATGTTATATTTGAAGCAACCTAGCACAAAAAATGTTGGTAGGGCTCAATATTCAGCAATTCGGACAATAAAAGTATTAACAATAACCTGTTGTCCGTTCATAAATTATAGTTTTATAAATTGCCAAGCTATCTAAACATATAACACATATCACTAAATTTCAATGATTGAATTTATGATATAGATATTTAAAAACCAAAATCAAGGATCCTGAGTGTTTTCTTCAGCCCGGCAGAGCTTAAGAAAATGTATTGAAGGACTGACACTGAATAATCAAACTTGAACCTCTCCAAACGCCTTTTCGATTTTTTGCTTTCGTTTCTTTTACTGTTCCTTTTTGGGTGGCTTATCCTTTTATTGGTACTCTTCTCTTTTCTGGATACGGGTAAAGGACTTTTTCTTCAAACCCGAATTGGTCAATATGGAAAACCATTTCAGATTTTTAAAATCCGCACTATGCATGCTCAAACCGACCAGATTAGCAAGTACGGGAGATTTTTGCGCAGATCCAAGATGGATGAACTGCCCCAACTATTTAATATATTCGTTGGTCAAATGAGTTTTGTGGGTCCCCGACCAGATATTTTAGGATATTACGACCAATTGCAGGGAGAGGATCGCAAGATTTTGGAATTAAAGCCCGGACTTTGCAGTTGGACCGCGTTGAAATATATTGATGAAGATGCGCTACTTCAACTTCAGGCAGATCCGTTGAAATATAATGACGAGGTTATTTTTCCCGACAAGGTGAAAATGAACCTTGATTATTATTATAACCGCTCATTTTGGGAGGACCTCAAAATTATGTGGGCAACCGCTCTTCGCATTATCCATTGAGGTTTACAAAATAAAATCTTGAATTGATGAGGTCGGGAAATCGGAACATTTCAAATGCTACATAAAACGGGCTATCCAAATTCGTGCCGAGCTAAAGGACTTTTCCTATATTTCGATTTATTTTAGGCATAAATTATTTTATAGCTTAAATATTTTTAACTTTGCTCTTTCCCCACAAGCTATCTAAATTCTGGTATTTAGACAATAAATAGTGAAGAATTAGACGATTAACCAAATGAAATTTTTCCCCAGATTGTTCAAAATACTTAAATAATGCATTCAGGACTTCAAGGGGATAACATAGACAATGAATGAAAAGATTTACCTCTCATCGCCTCATATGGGCGGAAGCGAACAAGATTATGTCCAGGAAGCATTTGCATCCAATTGGATTGCACCATTAGGACCTAATGTAAGCGGATTTGAGCTCGCCATAGAATCCTATTTGGGAGAAGAAAGTCACGTCGCTGCACTTAGCTCGGGTACGGCTGCTATCCATTTAGCATTAATATTACTTGGCGTAGGTCGGGGTGATGAAGTAATATGCCAGAGTTTAACATTTTCTGCATCTGCTAATCCAATTGTTTATCTTGGAGCGACTCCAGTTTTTGTTGATAGTGAATCCGAAACCTGGAATATAAGTCCACATTATCTTGAAGAGGCTATAAAATCTAGAACAGCTAAAGGGAAAAAGCCAAAAGCCATTGTTGCCGTTCATCTTTATGGAATGCCATATAAGGCAGAAGAAATACGGGAGATAGCCGATAAATACGGAATTCCGATAGTAGAAGATAGTGCCGAAGCCCTAGGAAGTACTTATAAGGAAAGAAAATGCGGTACATTTGGTGATATTTCTATCCTTTCATTCAATGGCAACAAAATCATTACCACATCCGGTGGAGGTGCATTAGTTTCCAGAAATCCCCAACATAAATCCAAAGCTGTTTTTTTAGCAACCCAAGCGCGCGATGAAGCGCCTCATTATCAACATAGTCATATTGGGTATAACTATAGGTTGAGCAATGTATGTGCTGGTATTGGAAGAGGACAGATGGAGATACTCGATGATCATGTAGCATTACGTCGAAAAATGAATCAATTTTATAAAGGTATTTTTAATCCCATAGATGGAATTGATGTTTTTAGTGAACCAAACCCTGAGTTTTTTAGTAATCATTGGCTTAGTTGTATTATATTTAATAATCCGGATAACAATATTAACCCTGATGGTTTAAGGGAGGCACTTTTAAGCGAAAACATAGAATCCAGACCGATATGGAAACCGATGCATCTGCAACCTGTTTTTAAGGATGCACCTTATTATGGCGATGGAACCAGTGAATCAATTTTTAAAAACGGACTCTGTCTTCCGTCGGGAAGTAATTTAACCGAAATTGAGCGGGAACGCATAGAGAAATCTATTTTGGCTTATTTTAATTCATAAGATTATGCGGCGAGGCAAAACCATTCAAAGATTTTTTAATAAAAGATATGGTCTTTTCAGGAGGTTCGTTCTCGATCAACGATTCCTTCCAAGGTGGGTTGTTCTTTCTATTGATCTGGCAATTTGCGTTTTTTCCTACACGGTTTCTGTCTTTCTTTTGGCCGATACTTCGCTACAGTCAAACGATGTATTTAGCTTTTTTCAAAGGGCGGTTATTTTAGTTTCTATCCATCTTATTTGTTTCGTACTCTTCCGCTCCTACTCGGGGATTATCAGACATAGTACCTTTACCGATGTTTATAGGTTAGCGATGGCTACCGTTGCCATGTTTTTAATATCCATGATCGGAAACAGCGCGTATAAATCCTTTGGTTCCCACGAAATATTTTCTTGGATGGATCTACTGCTTTATGCGATTTTGTCCTTTATCTTCCTAGTTGCATTGCGAGTGTCGGTAAAGGAATCCTATCGTTTTTTGAAAGCTACGGCAGCCCAGAGTTCCTCCAAGAAAAGATTGATAATCTTTGGTGTAAGCGATAAGAGTATTGGATTGGCCCAATCATTAATAAGTGATCCTACCGCGCCCTACCAACCAGTGGCATTTTTGTCAATGAGCGAAAAAAGGAACAACTTTAAGATTATGAATCTACCTGTACTCAACTGTTGTGATGACATTGAGGATGACCTTCGGGATATTCGGGTAAATTTCAATGTTGAAGGGGTATTATTGGTAGGTGACATGCTTTCCGTGGTTGAGAAAAATCAAATTATGGAGCATGCCTTTTCGGTAGGAATGGAGGTGTATAGCACTTCGCTACCTGAAAGATGGGAAAAACATTCCGATATGGAATTTAAAATTGCTCCCCTGCAAATTGAAGATTTGTTGGAGCGGCACGTGATTGAAACGGACATCAAATTGATTTCGGAAGATCTGCGGGGCAAAAACATTTTGGTCACCGGTGGGGCCGGAAGTATAGGAAGCGAGCTTGTCCGCCAAATAGCCGAACTGGAACCCAAAAGATTGATAGTTCTGGATAACGCAGAAAGTCCCTTGCACGGGATAGATCTTTATCTCAAAAACAATCACCCGCAATTAAATTACCAGGTGTATTTGGCCGATGTGACCAATAAGGACCGAATGAAGGGTATTTTTGATAAATACCGTTTTGAGATTGTTTATCACGCCGCAGCCTACAAACATGTGCCAATGATAGAAAGACATCCGCGTGAAGGTATTCGGGCCAATATAATCGGAACCCGTACTCTAGCTGATCTTGCTATCAAATACGGTTGCGAACGATTTGTTATGATCTCGACGGATAAGGCGGTAAACCCCAGTAACGTAATGGGTGCCTCTAAGAGAGCTGCCGAAATGTATGTTCAGGCCCTCCAGAAAAGACCGAATGTGAAAACAAAATTTATAACCACCCGTTTTGGAAACGTTTTGGGAAGCAATGGGTCGGTAATTCCTTTCTTTAAGGAACAAATTAAAAGAGGCGGTCCGGTTACCGTTACCCACAAAGACATTACACGGTATTTTATGACCATCAAAGAGGCGTGTCAATTGGTATTGCAAGCTGGAACAATGGGCCATGGAGGTGAGATTTTTGTTTTCGACATGGGTAAACCGGTCAAGATTTTGGATATGGCCGAAAGAATGATCAAGCTTTCGGGGTTAAGGCCATACGTGGACATACCAATAGAAATCGTCGGTTTAAGAGAAGGTGAAAAATTATATGAGGAATTGTTGATTGATGGAGAGACCACTCTTCCAACCTTTCACCCAAAAATTATGGTGGGCAGGGTAATGGACCACGATTACGATGAAATTTGCAGCTCTTTGGACGAACTTGAAAAATTAGCGAATAGTATTGGGAAAAAGAAGTTTATAATTCAAAAGCTAAAATGTCTTATTCCCGAATATGTAAGCCAAAATTCAGAATTTTCGCAACTTGATGAACATTCCTGAGATATAATATGTATATTCGAAGTGTTATTTCCCCACTAATTTTCCCTCCTCAAAAATACCTTCCCCAGTTATTATTATTATAATAATTCCCCAATTGTAATCCTCCCCAATAACAATTACTCCCTAATAATTGCAAAGAATATTTATTCAGTTGTATTGAGTTTTTCTTTGAAGTTTAATTTTAAATATGGATTATTATGGAAACAACAGTATTTAATAATTGGGGCAGATTTCTATTGCTGATTTTCTTTGTTTCATCCGTGGGATGGAGTCAGGGATTGGAGAATTTTGCCAACTCTCCTGCTGGTACTAATTATGAAGACGGTTCATTTGTCGGAAATAATGGTGTCACTTGGACGTATGTTGCATCTCGTGATGGTAATGGGGATGCAAATGGATCGGGAATTGAACTCCCTGCACTTATGCTTCGGCGCTCGTCGGATGAAAGTAAGATTACATCAAGCCCAATTCCAGGTGGAATTGGCAATTTTAGTTTAAAACTTTACAAAGGTTTTACAGGGGGCGGAGATCGCCAAGTGGAATTGTTTGTAAATGGAATTTCTAAGGGCGTTTCTACCGGATTCGATGATTTTGATGAACACATTTTCCAAGTTGATAATATTAACATTTTGGGAAATGTCGTTATCGAAATTCGGAATATTACAAGTAAACAAGTAATAATTGATGATATTTCATGGACAGCTTTTGCTGGAGGTGGAAATACGGGACCCTCAATATCTCTCATTGAACAAAATCCGATGAAGGAGTATGTTACCTCCTCAGACCCTGTATTGGTTTCCGCTGCAATAGTTGATGTGGACGGTATATCTTCAGCAGAACTGCATTGGGGTACCGTTTCGGGAAATTTAAATAATACAATTTCCATGGCTTTATTAGGTGGAGTTTTGTTTCAGGCAGTTAGCCCAATCCCCGCACATCCTGATGGTACAACGGTTTATTATGAAATTCAGGCTACTGATGCTCACGCCTCCCCTGCCACAACAGTTAGTCCGGAACATAGCTATACCGTTTCTGATCCAGTTCCTTTAGTTCTTCCTTATTTTAACCCCTTCCGTATCCAAGGTGATCTAAATAGAGCTATAAGTGAAGACTTTATATTTAACAATACGGTTTTAATAAGCAGTGGCGGTGGTTTTTTGCAAATTAATAATGGCAGTGTTATTTCGGCACAAATTGATTTTTCGCAGTATGAAAATCTTACGGTTATTTTTGATATGACAACCTATGGAGGGAATAATGGCCAAGAAATGAAAATTTCAGTTTCTAATGATAATGGAGGGACCTTTACGGAGGTTGTTACCATTCCCACACCATCAAGTTATGGGACATTTACACAACTTATAGATCTTTCTTCCCTAAATGGGAACGAAGGACGGATAAAATTTGAAAAAGTAAATGGCTCAAGTTCTATAAGATTCCGAGATCTTAGTATTGTTGGGGATTTTGAAGGTTTCTTTTATTTAAATGGAAATTGGACTCCTTATAATCCCAATGGGATTTCTACATTGCAAGATGATGTTTTTATAATAAATGGTACAGCGTCGTTACCACTCAACACCAGCACACGCAATGTTATAATAACTGATGGAGCACAATTAAAGATTGAAAATGTGCTCACTATTGCTGGTAATATTTTGAACAAAGGGAATCTCTGGTTCGCAAGTACTCCTACAAGAAATGGCGAACTTGGCCCAGTACCAGCAGGTTCTACGGTTACTGGAAATGCAACGGTGCATCGTTATTTAAGTGACAAGCAATCCTATAGGATGATAAGTAGCGCGGTTACAACCACAACTTCCATACATGCCAATTGGCAGGAAGGAGCTACCAGTAATACTCATAACCCATCTCCAGGTTTTGGAACTCACATAACAGGATCTACCATTGACCAAGAAAATGGATTTGATGGTACAGTAACTGGAGCTCCCTCCATGTTCCGTTTGAATTATAGCAATCAGGATTTTGGAGCCATAGATAATACAGATACCAACCTACTTCACGCAGGTGAATCCTTTTTGATGTGGTTAAGGGGAGATAGAAGTTTAGATTTGAGCGATATGAATGCCTCGAGCGCGACAACATTGCGCGCTACGGGAACCTTAAAAGTCGGTACTGCTATTCAGAATTTCTCTACAGTAAATACAAGGGATTTTGCGATGTTTGGAAATCCTTATCAAGGTGTTGTGGATGTAAACAGTTTAATGGGTAGCGCTGTTAATGTAAATCCATTGTATTATTATGTTTATGATCCAAACCTGGGCGACCATGGAGCTTTTGTTACCGTAAATCTTACGGATGGCAATGGCACCAATACTTCAGGTTCCACTGCAAACAAATACCTCCAGCCAGGACAAGCAGCGCAAGTCTCAACTCTCGCGCCGGGTCCTTCCTCCTTGACTTTTAACGAGAGTGATAAGGCACCCGGACAATTCACCGCTACCAATGCAACGGGAGATTTAATGACCGCAGATAATATGCTTACGGTCCAGTTGTTTACTGATGAAAATTTCACTAATGGCGGTCCGGTACATGATAGCTTCGGAATTGTTTTTGCTGAAGGAAGTGACGACGGTCTTACAATGGAGGATGCAGTTAAGCCTATGAACTTTTATGAAAATCTTGGAATTGATCATGAAGGAACTTATTTAAGTCTGGAGCATCGATCCCTTCCGCAACCGCAACCCTCTGATACGTATTGGATATATAGCTCCGGTTATCAAAGTTCCGATTATGTTCTCAAAATGAACCTGACCGGCCTTGACAATGTGGAGGTTGTTCTGGAGGATACTTTTACTGATGAAACCATTCTCATGAGCAATCTTCAGGAAACAATACATAATTTCTCGGTGGATCCTTCCGATCCATTGAGTGTTGCAACCGATCGGTTTAATATAAGAGTGAATGAGGTTTTGGCTGTTAATGACCATAATTTGCTTTCTGGAATTATGCTATATCCAAACCCGTTGCAAGGAAACAATTTCCAGATTAGAGTGCCAAATTTGAATAATGAAAATGTTTTGGTTAGCGTAAAGGATATGACCGGCAGAAGTATTTTCAATCACATTCTGGAATGCCGAGATAATGTTATAATTGTTCGAATGGATGATAATTTAGCCTCCGGATTATATTTAGTGACCATAAATCACAGGGGCCAAAATCAAACATTACGATTAATTAAAAACTAAATATTAAAATTCTATTTTCCAAATAATAGGAGCGGCCCTTGCAAAGCCGCTCTTCTTCTTGGGTAGAAATAATGTTATTGTTATTATTTTCGAAATTATTAAAACCTGTTTTTTCATTTCAACATCTCTAAAAAATTATAAGAAGTCGTGTTAGGTATTTACAAATTTGTTTTTATCTTTGTCGTTATATCAGATTGTGTTATAGTCAACTTCTTTAGTCCCATTCTTAATGAGGATTAGCAATTAAGATTATTTTGCAGTATGCTAACATCACTGAACTTTAGGGTTATTGATTAGATTCTATACTTTGAAATTTTAGAGATTCCAAATAAGTCGACTTATGTCGAAATTTAGAAAATTGAGTTTTTCATAATATATGCGAACTAAGTTGATAATATTTTGGAAATATTTTTTGGAATGACCTTAAAAAGAAGTATATTTATAATTAAGATTTAAAAATCGCTCTAACAAGACCAAATTAAATAATAAAACTAATACTATGAAGAAAGATAATAAAACCGTAAGCAAAAAAATTAAGTTGATGCTTATCGGCCTATTGTTAGTGGGCAGTTTTACAGCGAGTGCGCAAATCACTCTTCCCGGAGGTGGGACTGTTGAAGATGCGCCACCACCGGCTCCTATTGATGGTTTCTTAAGTATCGGATTGATTGCTGGAGCATGTATAGGACTTCGTAATCGTCTTAAAACAAAAGATATTAAGGAAGATTAGTATATTTTCTGAACTTTCAGATTTTCACTTATATAGAATAGACTTCATTACAAATGATTCTATTTGGGATTATTGAAAATTAAAAATCAATACTCCAATTAAGCCCGATTTATGCATTCATGCAAATCGGGCTTAGTCTATTTAATATACTTGGATAAGTCAAAAAAGAATTTCTTAGAACAACTGATTGTTAGAAAAGATGGGATCAAATCTGTAGAAAATAGATTTTCCATTCAGAGAAGTAAACTACAGTCTTTTATTCCAAATTACTGTATAGGTTCCAGGAATTCTTTTCAAAAAAAAACTTCATTCTTAAAAGAATGGATGGTTTTTTAATACTATCCGGTGGAATTATTTAAGAATCTTTATTCGAGCCAACAATAGAAGGTATTTACATCATTGTTACCGAAAGCCCCTTGCTATTTGAAATCCGTTTTTAAGTTTTATCAATAAGAAGTAACCTATATCCATCCTCCTTACAAGATCTTACAAATGGATTCTTATATCTTAGGTCTTGAGTCTTAGATCTTATTCGGCCACGACTAATTGTTTTTATATTTATTTGGAGTGAAGTATTAAAGAAGATATGCCATCCCGATTGCCACAATTACAGCGGCCATTTTTGCAGGATGGAATTTGTGGTTTTTCGAACTTTCAAATAGGATAGTTGTTGAAACGTGCAGAAATATTCCAATCACCACTGCGGTTATCTGGGTTTCGTATTGATGTACAAATTCGTAATGGTTGGAAATAAAGTTTCCCAAAGGAGTCATGACTCCAAAGAAAAATAAAAAGAACAGGGTAGTCGATTGCTTGTAGCCAGCTGTTATAAAAAAGAAGGATAATATAATGGCAACTGGAATTTTATGGATAATAATTGCAACCAATAAATTATTTTCTTCGGAAATGGGGAACCCTTCCATAAAAGCGTGAATGCTCAAGCTAATAAACAAGATCCAGGGAAAATGCTTGTTTTCAGAGTGTAGGTGAACGTGGCCATGCTCTGCTCCTTTAGAGAAAAACTCCAGAAATATTTGTAGGAGAATCCCAAGCATAATATACACGCCGATGCTTTTAGATGGAGATTCAAAGACTTTTGGAAGGAGTTCAAATACCGTTATGGAAAGTAAAAAAGCTCCACTAAAGGCCATAAAGACCTCCATGTTTTTTAAATCCTTTTTTCGTAGAATAAGAGCCACAATGTAGCCGGCTACTACGGCCAAAAACAATAAAAGATAGTTCATCAATGGAATATTAGTATCAACCTTTCCGAGGTTTTTTCATCAAAATCTGCTAAATGATAGTCGCCAAAAACAGCCTTTATTTCTACTTCAGCTTGTTTAAAAAATGTTTGGAAATCTTTTAAAGTCAGTGCTTTTACTCGTTCCGTATAGGAGTGGTTTTCTCCCTTATCGTTAAATCGGATATTTTTAAAGATAAATCCGTTTTCAATATACTTTTCAATTTCAAAAGTAATTCCCCCTACCTTCTTTTTTTCTCGGGGCACCAAATTATCAATTGCCAATTTTACGTTCAGAAAATCGATTACTCCATAACCTCCTGGTTTTAATTCTGCTTTTATAGATTTGATCGTTCTTAGATTGTCGATATCGTTTTTAAAATAGCCATAGCTTGTAAATAGATTGAATACGGCATCAAATTTTTGTGGATATGGAACGCACATATCGTGAACGGCAAAATGTAGATTTATATTTTCAAACTGCTTGGCGTAGGCTATGCTTTCTTCTGAAAGATCTACTCCCGTTACATCAAATCCCCTCCTGGATAAATATTTGGAATGACGGCCCCTTCCGCAAGCAAGGTCCAGAATACTGTCATTTTCTTTCAGATTTAAATAGCTTGTAAGGGTATTCATAAAAAGAGCAGCCTCTCGATGGTCCCTATCTTTGTAAAGCAGATGGTAATAAGGTGTGTTGAACCACGACGCGTACCAAGCTTCGTCTTCTTTTTGCATAGTTATCGTTTCGCCCTGCAAAAATACTGTATTTTTGCATCTAAATCTTGAAAATGTCCTATGGCAATGAATTTTAAAATGGTCGCAAAAACTCTATTCGGACTAGAGGAGCTTTTGGCTCAAGAACTTCGTCAACTCGGGGGCTCATCCATCGAAATAGGAATCCGGAATGTTTCATTTGAAGGTGATACAGGGTTTATGTACAAAGCCAACCTATGCTGCCGAACTGCTATAAAGATTTTAAAACCTATTACTGTCTTTAATATTTTCACGGAAGAAGATCTTTATAAGAAGATTTATGATATTGAATGGGAACAATATATGGATGTAAACGGAACACTCGCCGTAAATGCTACAGTGTTTTCCGATGTATTTACACATTCACAATATATTGCCCTAAAGACAAAAGATGCCATTGTTGATCGTTTTCGGGATAAAACGGGCGAGCGGCCTAACGTAGATTTAGACCATCCTACTCTCCGAATAAACATTCATATAGATCGGAACATCTGTACGGTTTCACTGGATAGTTCAGGAGAATCCTTGCATAAAAGGGGCTATAAAACCGAAAGCGTTTTCGCTCCAATAAATGAAGTTTTAGCAGCTGGTATTATTATGCTTTCTGGATGGAATGGCCAATGCGATCTTCTTGATCCCATGTGTGGTGGAGGAACAATTCTTACCGAGGCAGCGATGATTGCCTGTAATATTCCACCTAATTTAAATAGAGAGGAATTTGGATTTGAAACCTGGCCGGATTTTGATGTCGATCTATATGAAATGATCGAAGCAGCGGCACTTAAAAAGATTCGTGATTTCTCCCATAAAATCTATGGATATGATCTTGATGCCATCGCCATTAAAAAAGCCAAGGAAAATATTAAAAATGCAAATCTGCAAGAGTTTATAGAAGTGGAACAGCAGGACTTTTTTGAGAGTGAAAAAGAAAAAGCAGCTCCGTCGTACATCATTTTCAACCCTCCCTACGATGAACGCCTTTCTTTAAACGATGCAGAAAATTTTTACAGTTCTATTGGCAATACATTAAAACGAGGTTATCCGGGGACACAAGCCTGGATGATAACCTCAAATATGGAAGCCTTGAAATTTGTAGGCCTACGGCCCTCAAAGAAAATAAAGCTCTTTAATGGAAAGCTGGAGGCCAGACTAGTTCGATATGAAATGTACGAGGGAAGCAGAAAGGCTGCGAAGCAGTGAGCGGAAGTGAGTGGTCAGTATACAGTATTCAGTGGTCATTGGCAAGTCACCAGTAGCCAGTAATTAGCTGGAGTCGCAGTTTTCAGTGGCAGTTTCATCGATACATTTTGAAAGTGCAAACTGTAGTCATTTTAGTTTCTGCTTTGGAGGTGCTTTCAAAACACTTAGAAACCTTGGATCTGGAATTTATAAAAATGATTCGACCTGTATCAAGGTCGTACAAAGTTAATCACCGTCAACCCTCAAACCATCATCCATCACCCTATAATAGTGAAAATCCGCCTGTGTAGAGAGGAGTGAACTTTGCGGAAAAAAGCAACTTTCACCATCGTAGAAATGTCTCACGAATGGAAGTAAGCGATTAGAAAAGCTTAATTTTTCCGCGAGATTATTAAGTCATCGTTATTCGTTATACAATTATCATTAGTTTTTCTTTTTCTTAAAAATAGGAACCAAATACGAAATGGTATAACCATAACCCACTCCGAAATCACTATAATCATACGTCCGGTTAAATCCGGGAATATAGAGGTTAGCGAAATTATCGGGGGAGGTTTCTGCTAGCTTCAGTTTTAGCTGTAAATTTAGGGATAGATACAAATTTGTGACAATTTCTGTCTTGATGCTGAAGATAAATTCAGCCCAATGTGCTGATAGATTATCGTATTCTATAGGGATTGTTACTACTTCAGCCGGAAAAGCAGGAGTATCGGTATAAACCCGATAACTTAAAAGCGTCTCATTAAAATTAGAAAATCCATAACGCATACCGAGGTTGATGGCGTTTCTCATCCCCAGCCAATTTTCGTAGGCATTGTAATCAAATCCCAATTTCGCATAACTTCCGCTCGTTCTTGAAGAAACATAAGGTTCGATCCAATCCTTTTTTTCATTTCCCAATTCCAGGGCAGCATAAAATCTTTTGGTTACGCGGAAATCCCCAACTATCTCAAAACCCGAATATCCATTTTCTATAAGGGAGCGTAAGGGTTTGGCCAAATCTACACCCACCCTAAGCCCATATTTTTCAATGCGGGGAAGGGTGTCGTTGGTTTTTTCATCATTGTTCTGCGCCAAAGAATGGACGCTGAACAGAATACTAATGATAAAAAGTAAAATGTGCTTTATTCTCATCATTAATGGTGTCTCTGTTTTTTGTAATATTTTTTATCCAATTTTCGCTTCCTTCATCTTCGAGGATTGCCTGCAAATTGTAGAATTCCGTTTTAAATCCACAAGCTCGGGTAACATACAAGTCCTTTCTATTGTAAATAAACATGACCCTATCTATATTTATTTCAGTTAGATTTCCAGTTCCCAGGGTGCGTATAAATCGGTACTTCGTGGTATCGGAAGTTGTGCTCAATGGAATAGCAATAGAATCTGTAGTTGTTGTTGCCAAAACCAAAATCGAATTCTCATAATCGGTTTCAACGCTAAGGCCCTTTACCTCTTTTCTATTTTCGCGAAGGACATCGTTTTTAAAAACCAAAACTAATTTGGGAGTGGTCGCCGTTCCTTCAGGACAGATATCATCCCGAGTACAGCCATTAAAAAGCAGAATGGGCAACAGAAGAAAAATTATTCTTTTAATCATTTAGGCGGTTGTATAAATCAACGTTTTTCCAAAAGTACAACATTTTCAACGTGGTGCGTCTGCGGAAACATATCAACAGGTTGTACGCGCGTCACTTTGTATTTTGAATCTAAAAGAGCCAGATCGCGAGCTTGGGTAGCGCTATTACAGCTTACATATACAATCTTTTGCGCATCGAGGTTAAGTAATTGTAAAACAACATCGGCGTGCATCCCGTCCCGGGGAGGGTCGGTAATAACCACATCCGGCTTTCCATGGGTTTTGATAAATTCCTGATTGAATACTTTTTTCATATCTCCTACATAGAACTCAACGTTGTCTATATTGTTCAATACAGCATTTTCCTTCGCAGCGTAAATGGCATCTGGAACTACCTCTACACCAATTACCTTCCTCGCCTTTCCAGAGACAAACTGTGCAATGGTGCCCGTACCTGTATAAAGGTCGTAAACCAATTCATTGCCGGTAAGTCCCGCAAAATCTCGTGTTATTTTATAGAGTTCATAAGCCTGTTCGCTATTGGTCTGGTAAAATGATTTGGCATTAATCTTAAATTTAAGCCCTTCCATTTCCTCAAAAATGTGGTCTCGACCATAATATAACATAATCTCCTGATCATATAGCGTATCGTTTCCTTTAGAATTGATTACATAGAGTAGTGAGGTTATATTCGGAAATTTTTCGGCAACCGCTTGCAGGAGTAAATCCCTATTTGTTTCGTCTTCATAATAAAACTGAAGCAACACCATCACTTCGCCGGTGGAGGAAGTGCGCAGCATTAAGGTTCGCAAAAACCCATCTTGATTTCGGGTATTAAAAAATGAAAGTCCAAGCTCCTCCGCCTTCATCTTTACAAAATCGCGAATGGCATTACTGGGTTCTTCCTGTAGATAGCAAACATCAAGATCCAAAATCTTATCCCACATACCGGGAATATGGAAACCCAGGGCATTTCTATCCTCAATTACTTCCCCACTTCTTATTTGTGCGAGAGTGAGCCATTTGCTATCGCTAAAGGAAAATTCCATCTTATTGCGATAGAAATATTGTTTGGCAGATCCTAAAATGGGAAGGACAGGCGGCAATTCAACTTTTCCTATGCGCTTAAGGTTTTGCTCTACTTCATTCTGTTTATAAAAAAGCTGATGTTCGTAGGCCAAATTTTGCCATTTGCAACCACCACAAACCCCAAAATGTGGGCAGACAGGCTCCACACGCTTTTCGGAATATTTGGAGAATGAAATTGCCTTTCCCTCGTAAAAACCTTTCTTTTTCTTATAAGTCTGCACTGTTACCACATCGCCTGGTATCGCATTGTCAATAAATACAACCCGACCATCCGGTGCTTTGGCTACGGCCTTGCCCTTTGCGCCTGCATCGATAACCTCGATGTTTTCCAAAACTATCTGCTTGTTTTTCCTTGCCATAGGCGCAAAAATAGCATAATTGTTAGGTTTAATTCCTGTTAAAGCGCCAAAAGATATGCGAGAAATTTAGTAATTTGCGTGCCTTAATGTATTCCTCTCCCCGAAGTCGATTTACACCAATTTTTCAATGTTTTATTGAGGAACTTTAATCGGGTTAGGGAATTCTATTTATTTACTACAAAATTTACAATCTTATGTCAGTTATGGAACAAACAGCCTCACAAAAGGCTATCGATTTGGAAAACAAGTATGGAGCGCACAATTACCATCCACTTCCTGTGGTTTTGCATAGGGGAGAAGGTGTATATGTGTGGGATGTGGAAGGCAAGAAATATTACGATTTCCTTTCGGCCTATTCGGCGGTAAACCAAGGACATTGCCATCCAAAAATCGTGGCGGCAGTTACGGAACAATCCAAAACGCTGGCATTGACCTCTCGGGCTTTTTATAATGATATGCTTGGTAAGTACGAGGAATTTGCCTGCGATTTTTTCGGTTTCGACAAATTACTGCCTATGAATACGGGAGCCGAGGCTGTGGAAACTGCTTTAAAAATATGTAGAAAGTGGGCTTATGAAAAGAAAGGTCTTGATGAAAACGAAGCTGAAATAGTAGTCTGTGCAAATAACTTTCATGGACGTACAACAACCATTATCTCGTTTAGCAATGATCCTGTGGCGCGCAAAAATTTTGGACCTTATACAAAAGGTTTTATAAAGATAGAATATGATAATCTGGATGCGCTGGAACAAGAGTTGGAAAACAATAAAAATATTGCAGGTTTCTTGGTAGAACCTATCCAGGGAGAAGCTGGCGTATATGTTCCTTCTGAAGGATATTTGAGCAAAGCGAAAGCGCTATGCGATAAATATAATGTTCTCTTTATTGCTGATGAAGTACAAACAGGGATTGCACGTACCGGGAAAATTTTGGCCTGCGACCATGAAAACGTAAAACCCGATCTTTTGATTTTGGGTAAGGCGCTTAGTGGTGGTGCCTATCCCGTTTCAGCGGTCTTGGCCGATGATGAGATAATGAGTGTGATACAGCCGGGTAACCACGGTTCTACATTTGGTGGAAATCCTGTGGCAGCTGCAGTAGCAATGGCAGCTCTGAGTGTTGTACGCGATGAGAAGTTGGCTGAAAATGCAGAAAAACTGGGAAAACTTTTCCGTAGTGAATTGAACAAATTTATTGAAACCAGCAAAATAACAAAATTGGTTAGGGGAAAAGGATTGTTGAACGCCATTGTTATAAATGATGGTGAGGATAGCGATACTGCCTGGAATATCTGTTTAAAACTTAGAGATAACGGTCTATTGGCAAAACCTACCCACGGCAATATTATTCGGTTTGCTCCGCCACTCGTGATGAATGAGGAACAATTGATGGATTGTGTTTCAATTATTATTAAAACTTTAAAAGAGTTCGAATAAAACTGTATGTTTAATTAAGTCTATTCGACGTAGATATTAAAATGACTTCCTTGGTTTTTAAAGCTAAGGAGGTCTTTTCGGTTTAATACAATAGTCATTTCTCAAGATATATTACGAATACTGTCTAGGCACAAGTAAAAAAGACCTCATTGGTTATCAATGCTAAGGAGGTCTTTTTAGTTTTAATACTATTTTCACGCAGAGTCGCGCAGAGATTACGCGGAGTTGCGCGGAGTTTTAAACTGAGGAAGAAGAATCGAGATTTATCTGTGAACGGCTGAGAATATTTGTAAAGCTCAGCGGAACAATCATTGTAAAAGTCTATTTCTCAAGATATATTACGAATACTGTCGAAGCACAAATAAAAAACCTTATTGGTTTTCAATACTAAGGAGGTCTTTTTAGTATCTAGAAATATCCCTTTGAATCCCTTGGCGGCTCTGCGGTGAATAGATATTACCGCAAAGGCGCCTAGGACCCAGAGAACCGAACCGAGGTTTAAATAGGATCTAAACGGTAAGGACAAATAATAAAAAATCCCGAATATGGCTATCCGGGATTTTCTAATATTGTATTTGGTTACTATTTATTTATTACCATTACCTTATAATCAAGAGTAACATCTTCAGAGGTAACCAGTTTTACCATATACATAGCATCACTCAGGTTTCCGGTATAGATGGAGTAATTACTGCTATCCCCAAGATTGGTGTCCGTAATAACCAATTTACCGTTCATATCATAGAGATAGGCAGCTTTAAGAGTATATCCATCCGGGTTTTTTATCTCCAATTGACGAGCGGGATTATTTTGAAACATATTTACGCTTGCCATCATCTTATCGCGGGTGTCGGTTAGATCTTGGTTAGGATCTACTCTAGGACCATCCCTGAACACGAGGAAAAAGCGATTGTCATAAACTCCAGCAGGAAGTGTAAAGGTTCCGGCCGCAGTTTGGACCGCGCTTAACGGTCTGTAAATATTTTCTTGCCGGTCAAAAAGATATACTTTTTCATAGGGTTTTCTGTTTTCTTCCACTGCGCGAACCTCTATTTGACTTTCCTTATGAAGTTTAAAGCTAACAGGAATCATCTTTCGTGGCTCGTAATTGGTACCTTGAATAACGTAAGGCTTTCGGTCACCATCTGGGCCAATAGGAAAATACGCATCCGATTTCATTCCTCCTGGGCTCAAGGCATCGTAACCCCGATCGTAACCATCGGTGGTTTCTGGAGAAAATACCAATAGCATATCTCGGGTTAAGGCATCATCAAAAACCACATACAGACGTAGCATGGGTATCAGGTTTTCAATCTGTGGGGTGCTGTCGGCAGAATCAAAAGCTGGGCCTCCTCCTCTATTGGCATCACCCTCAGATTGTGCCGAGAACCCCATCTCACCCTCCTCTCCTGTGGGTCGATAAAACACTTGATCGGCCGTATTTTTTATATAAATGCGATGGGTGTTCTTAATTTTAACGAAAGCTTCGTTTACGGGATCCCCATTACCTACAAACATAAACCCTTGACCGATAGGGGCGAAACGTGCCTTTGGATTATCGCGTCCTGTTCCACCACCACCAGGACCATGTCCTCCAGCAGCATTCCATATATTAAATGTGGGTTGGGTATATGCCCCGGTATAACTCATATTTGGAACCCCATCATCATAAGGATCTTCGTTCAAGGGTACCCAGACTCCATACCCGTATGGCTTTAGACTGTAATAGTGTGACATCACCGATCTATCTTCATCGTAATAATAAATACAATCTAGGGACGTATTGTCTGGATCCCAAAAAAGTTTATTTAAATCTAAAGCTGAAGGATAAGGATTACCTGTTAAGGTCATTTTAGCATTGATATTGGCTGCAGTTGGTGGATTCGTATTACCTGTTACAGATGGGCCTTCAACTGGAATTGTAAAATCCCCATTATTAGGCCTACCTCGAAAGTCGTAAAATAGTTTTCCCATTGGAGCATTAGTTGTCAAATCCCCCCAATTAACCCCTTTCATAGTAAATCCAAAACCTGGCGGTACCGCATTTTCTTCATTAATACGTAAATAACTATCCTCAGCCTCAGTACCCGGCACCATATGGGTATAAAGCCATCGTTTCGAAATAGTAAGGGTCAAATTGTTTGTGAAACCCTCTTTATACGGAGTAATGTCTATCGCTCGTGCTTTAATTGAAAGTCCATTGATGGAATTATAGAGTTTAGGGTATTCATAGATAGAATGAATTCCAAAATTTTTGTTCGTTCCATTGGTCATCGGGACTAAGGGATCCGGATTCCCTACTGGAGAGCACCAATAATAATAGGCCCAAGCGTTGGTAGGGTCGGTACTCTGTAATACCGAGAGGAAGCCGTCACCTTTGTTGGAAAATTCATTACCTCCCTGAATTAGCTGTCCTCCTCCCCGTAAATAGATACTTGCTTCGGCGTCGGAAAGACCCTGAGGACTCGCAGGCTTGTTTTTATGCAATTCTATAGTTCCACCAACATAAAGAACCTCGCCTTTTACATATACATAGGAGTCAGTAAGGTAATTTTGATGAGGGTTCCCATTGGGAGCGGGCTGTATATATAATTGTGCAAAGACAGCAGAGGAAGTTATTAGCAATGCCGAAGAAAGTAGAAGCTTTTTCATAATATTGTGATTTAAAAACGCCGTTAGTTGAAAAGGGGGCTTCAATACACGCAGTAAATTTAGAAAGAATATTCAATATTGTGTGAATATAGTTCACTAAAATACATAAAAAAATTATAATAATAAGTTTTTAACCAACCGATTAACAGTTAATTGATGTTGTTCGGAAACAAAGGAAATAATTGATGAAAATAGGTGACAAGGTTTCTGTTCTTGACGATGCCATTTCTGGGGTGGTCTCAAAATTACAGGGGAAAAACGTGACAATATTAACCACGGACGGCTTCGAGTTGGATTTTAATGAAAGTGAATTGATCGTAATCGATGGATCACTATCCAAAAGAGAAATGGCCCAGATGGATATTTCTGCTATTCTTTCTGATAAACAATCAAAGAAACCCGGCAAGTCCAAACGTATTAAGCCTAAAGAACGGATACAACCTGCCATGGAGGTGGACTTGCATATCCATCAGCTTGTTCCCAAAAGCAGGCATCTTTCTAATTATGATATTCTAACAATACAGACAGAAACGGCAAAACGACAGTTGGATTTTGCTATCTCCAAGCGAATTCAAAGAGTAGTTTTTATCCATGGCGTGGGTGAAGGGATATTGCGCACTGAGTTGGAATACCTTTTTGGTCGGTATGATAATATAAAATTTTATGATGCCGATTATCAAAAATATGGGCGCGGCGCAACCGAGGTCTATATTTTTCAGAATGTGAAATAAAGTTTTTCATCCTAACATAGTATACCTAACGTCGTACATCTTTCATCTAAGTCGGACGTGTCTAATTCTTTATATTTACCGAAACTTCAGCTCTTATGAACAAATGGTATCTGCTTATAATATTCCCGATTCTTTTCATTGGATGCAAAAACAACGAGATGGAGGTCTCACAAAAAGTCGTGGATGCGGAAATTCCCACTACGGTTTTTGCAGAACCTATTTTTACACTTCAGGAAGCGAACAAATTAATAGACCTCCCTTTGCACTGTGTAACGACCTCCTACCCATACAAACCACAACATACATTGGAAAGTGAGGCCGATTTGCTAGAGCCACGTGCGGTGCATCCCATTTTTTATGGTTGTTTTGATTGGCACAGCGCCGTACACGGATATTGGTCCATGGTTACGTTGCTGCAACAGTTTCCTAAAATGGATAGGGCCGAGGAGGTAGAAAGAATTTTAAGAGATAAAATTACTTCTGAAAATGTAGCGATGGAAGTTGCTTTTTTTGGAAAACCTATCAATAAAACTTTTGAGCGCACTTACGGATGGGCTTGGGTTTTAAAATTGGCAGGAACTTTAAATACTTGGGATAGCCCAATGGCAGAACAATTAAGCATAAATCTTAAACCTTTGGCAGATATTATTGTGCTTCGGTATAAAGAATTTTTGCCAAAATTGAACTATCCCATCCGGGTTGGGGAACATAGCAACACTGCTTTTGGCTTATCGCTTGCTTACGATTATGCCCGGACAATAGGCGATAAAGAGCTTATGGCGTTAATTGAGAAGAAAGCGAGGGAGTTCTATTTTGATGATAAAAACTGTCCAATGGAGTGGGAACCAAGCGGCTTCGACTTTCTTTCCCCTTGCCTTGAAGAAGTTGACATTATGCGCCGAATATTACCATCAGAAGAATTTCTGCCCTGGATGGATACCTTCCTGCCTGAACTTGCCAACAAGGATTATTATTTAGAAGTGGCTGAGGTTAGTGATCGCACGGATGGCAAGTTGGTGCATCTAGATGGTTTGAATTTTAGTAGGGCGTGGGTCTTTTATGGTTTGGCGAAACAATATCCCAAATACGCGCATCTCAACAATCTCGCAATGAACATTTAGCCTATTCCTATCCAAATCTGGTAGGTGATAGTTATGAGGGAGGACATTGGTTGGGAAGCTTTGCGATTTATGCCTTAAACACTTTGCATAACAAGTAAAAGCTTTTTCGGCAACAATCATAAGCCGAAATTCTATTTAATATTTTCCGTAACTTTGGAATTTATGGGGATTGAAAAGATATTGATGTGCTACTGAATTTCTTTCTCAACACTTTATTATGATTGACGAAAGCAAAAAATTATTGAATATATCCCCATCTGATAAAGATAAAAAACCGTTGGAATTGTGGTGGAAACCCACCAATGAAACAATTGAAAATCTTTTAGAAACCAGGGATATTCGTCCTACCGCTATGAGACTTTTGATCGCCAGGTTTCTGCTAGATAAAAAAACAGCCGTAAGCCTCAGTAATATTGAGGAGTATTTTGATAATTGCGAACGTACTACGCTCTACCGAACTCTAAAAACTTTTGAGGAAAATGGAGTGGTCCATCAAATTGATGATGGCACCGGTGTTTCTAAATATGCGCTGTGTGAACCAGGATGTAATTGTGAAATCGAACAAGATTTACATTTGCACTTTCACTGTACCCAATGCAATGAAACTGTATGTCTTACCCAATATAAAATTCCGCACATCGGTCTTCCTGATGGTTATAAAGCTGAGGATGTAAATTTGGTAGTAAAGGGGATTTGTAAAAATTGCAATGGTCGCTAATTTCTTGAACCTTCCTTTAGGGCTTCCAGATTAAAGGGGAATATTACCGTGTTTTCTATCCGGTCTTGTGGTTTCTTTATTCTCCAGCATGGCGAAGGATTTGAGCAATTTTCGGCGTGTTTCACGAGGTTGGATTACTTCGTCAATAAATCCGCGTTGGGCCGCCTTAAACGGATTTGCAAATTTCTCGGCGTATTCCGTTTCTTTTTCCGAAAGCTTTAGTTCTGGGTCTGAAGCTTGTGCAATTTCTTTTCTAAAAATAATCTCACTTGCACCTTTCGCACCCATTACAGCAATTTCAGCGGTGGGCCAGGCATAGTTAACGTCTGCGCCAATATGCTTACTGTTCATAACATCGTAAGCACCGCCATAGGCTTTTCGGGTTATCACCGTTACCCTCGGAACGGTTGCTTCGCTCAGGGCGTAAAGTAATTTTGCCCCGTTAAGGATTATTCCATTCCATTCCTGGTCGGTTCCTGGTAAGAATCCGGGCACATCGACCAGTACCAATAATGGGATGTTAAAGCAATCGCAGAAGCGGGTAAATCGGGCACCTTTTTTAGAACTATCAACATCCAAAACTCCCGCAAGGCTCATCGGTTGGTTGGCAACTATACCGATACTTCTTCCGCCTAGTCTGGCGAAACCTACAATTATATTATCGGCATAATCCTTATGTACTTCAAAAAAGGAATCGGTATCTACAATTCCCTTAATTACAAGGTGCATATCATAGGGTTTGTTGGCAGAGTGGGGGATAACTGTCTCCAGCTCGTCCCGATATTCTTCCTGAATCTGAAAGGGAATTTTTTCAGTAACCGTTTTATTGTTCTGTGGCATATAGCTTAACAATGTTTTTATCTGTTCTAGACATACTATATCGTTGGCCGCCGTAAAATGCGTCACGCCGCTTTTTGTAGCATGTGTTCTAGCTCCCCCAAGTTCTTCAGAGGTAACATTTTCATTGGTAACGGTTTTCACAACATTGGGTCCCGTAACGAACATATAACTGCTATCCTGGACCATCAATGTAAAATCCGTCATTGCTGGGGAATAAACCGCCCCACCTGCACAAGGTCCCATAATGGCCGAAATTTGTGGGATAACTCCCGATGCCTGAACATTTCTATAGAATATATCAGCATATCCACCTAAAGAACGGACTCCTTCTTGGATTCTTGCGCCACCGGAATCATTCAAACCTATAATGGGCGCGCCAACCCTTACGGCGTGATCCATTACCTTACATATTTTTTCAGCATGGGTTTCGGACAACGCTCCGCCAAAAACGGTGAAATCTTGGGCAAAAATATAAACCAAGCGGCGGTTGATCGTTCCATATCCCGTAACAACACCATCTCCGTAATATATTTCCTCCTGCATTCCGAAATCGGTGGTGCGATGGGTAACAAGCATTCCCATTTCTTCAAAAGAACCTTCATCCAATAGGTATTCAATGCGTTCCCGTGCGGTAAGCTTTTTCTTTTCGTGTTGTTTTTCAATTCGTTTTGATCCTCCGCCTAATTTAGCTTCGGAAATCATTTCTTTGAGTTTCTTGTTGTTGTCGGTCATATTTATACTTATTTCTCCGGGCATCTCTTTTTCTCTCGGTGCAACTCTGTGTAATAACTTCTACGGGCAGATT
Organism: Aequorivita sp. H23M31; assembly: GCF_004022485.1. Classification (GTDB taxonomy): domain Bacteria; phylum Bacteroidota; class Bacteroidia; order Flavobacteriales; family Flavobacteriaceae; genus Aequorivita; species Aequorivita ciconiae. Next base: position 1,404,228 of record NZ_CP034951.1, on the reverse strand, counting down.
CACAGAGAAACCGCTGAGTTTCACTGAGGTTATTAATTGATGGGTAATCGAAGAATCCCAGAATCTTTTAAATAATGCTTTAAAGCAATAAGGGCTGCGATTTTTGCTTCTTCTTCGTTATTGGCTTTTACTTTCTCTTCCGAATAGTGTTCTTTAACAAAATTTGTGTCGAAACGCCCACTGCGGAAAGCTTCGCTATTAAAAACAAACTTTCCAAAAGGTAGGGTAGTGCTCACTCCTTCAACATCGTATGCTGAAATAGCAGTTAACATCAGTTGGATTGCCTCATTCCGTGTTTTCCCATAAACTATTAATTTAGATAGCATAGGATCGTAGTGGATAGGAACCTGCATTCCTTCAGTAAATCCATCATCCACACGTATGTTTTTGCCGTGAGGTGGTTTGTACACTTCCAGTTTACCCACGCTGGGCATAAAGTTATTCAAAGGATCTTCGGCGTAAACCCTAAGTTCAAACGCGTGTCCGGTGATTTTTAAATCCTCTTGCGCAAATGAAAGCTTTTCGCCATTGGCTATTCTAATCTGTTGCTCGACCAGATCGAGGCCCGTGATTAATTCTGTAACTGGATGTTCTACTTGAAGACGGGTATTCATCTCGAGAAAGTAGAAATTTAGGTTTTCATCTAAAAGAAATTCTACCGTGCCTGCGCCAATATAACTGCAGGATTTTGCCACTTTTACGGCGGCATTTCCCATTTGTTCTCGTAGGGATGGCGTAAGAACTGAAGAAGGCGCCTCTTCCACCACTTTTTGATGTCGCCGCTGAATACTGCACTCCCGTTCAAATAGATGAACCGTATTGCCAAAATTATCTGCCAAAATCTGAATTTCGATGTGCCGCGGAGAGGTGACATATTTCTCGATAAACACGGAGCCATCGCCAAAGGCATTTTCTGCCTCACTGATAGCACGCCTCATCTGGTCTCCGAATTCCTTGGCATTTTCAACAATCCGCATTCCCTTTCCACCTCCACCAGCGGATGCCTTAATAAGAATCGGGAACCCGATTTTCTCTGCGATTTGTTTTGCGGAATCTACATTGGTAATTGCTTCATCCGTTCCAGGAACCATTGGGATATCATATTCCTTTACCGTTTCCTTGGCAGCCAATTTACTTCCCATCACACGAATTGCGTGGCTTTTGGGACCGATAAAAATTATGCCGCTCTTTTCAACGTGCTCGGCAAATTCAGCATTCTCACTTAAAAATCCATAACCGGGATGAATGGCATCCACATCCAATTCTTTGGCAAGCTTAATTATTTTATCCCCTAATAAATAGGATTCATTTGAAGGTGCGGGTCCTATGCACACCGCTTCATCAGCAAACTTTACGTGGGGTGCATCTCTATCTGCCTCGGAATATATTGCTACAGTTGCAATTCCCATTCTATGGGCAGTCTTCATAATGCGAAGAGCAATTTCGCCGCGATTGGCGACCAGTAATTTTTTAATCATTTTTTTGGAATTCAATTAGCAATTTTCCCTTATCAACAGTATCACCCTTGGTAATGTTTACGAATTTAATAGTTCCATCCCTGGGGGCCGAAAGAGCGTTCTCCATTTTCATAGCCTCCAAGACACAGAGAAGATCACCTTCTTTTACCTCATTTCCTTCTTGTACGTTTACTTCCAATATAATTCCAGGCATTGGGGCGAGGATGTCATCATCAACGGAAGTTGTTCCCAGCGATAATCCCATTTTCTTAATGAGCTGTGCCAGAGGAGTTTCAATGCCCACCTTATAGGTGTTACCGTTTATCTTTATGGTATATTTTCTTTGAATGAAATCTACGTGAAGAATTTCAGCGGAATATGATTTGTTTTGGTGAAGGATATGGATCCTTTCCTTCTTTCCGCCAATACCTGGCTCGGAGAAATCCAATTGATTCAAATTAGTGGCTTCGTCAATTTCCAGATCGAATTGGTAATTTTCGTCCACCGAGAGGCGATAATGATCTTTCATCTAGTTATATTTTGATGCCTATTTAAAGGTGGATTTTTGCAATTAGTTTAATTATTTTAATTAAAATTACTCATTGCATAAGCTATTCAGAAATCAGCTTCATTATATTAGAGATGCCAATAACTTTATTTTGATAAAGATAAGATTTGTTTGAGGTATGTACAAAATGGATTTATACTTGATTTGAAATTAATATTCTTCGGTTTATATTGGATTTTTAAAGTCTCTTTTGGTTTTTGGAAGAATCGGGATTTCTTTAATTGATACGAATTAATTAGAGGTAATCTAAAGAATTTGCTTAGTAATTAGATTATAAATGTGTTATATGTAATAAATACGAGATGGGTAATGATGAAAGATATATGAAAAGGTGTTTGCACCTAGCAGAATTAGCCTTAGAAAATGGAAATCCACCGGTGGGCGCTTTATTGATGTTAGACGGCGTTATTATTGGTGAAGGTATTGAATCGGGAAAGAGTAGTGGAGATATTACAAATCATGCCGAAATTCTGGCCATCCGGCACGCCATAGCCAATGGATATTTAGAAGATCTTTATCGCGCGTCCCTATACACAACGCATGAGCCTTGCATAATGTGCTCCTATGTTATTCGTCATCATAAAATTTCGAGGATTGTATATGGAACAGAGGTGCCTTATGTTGGCGGGTTTATTTCAGATTTTGGAATTCTTACTTCCGAAGATGTCCCAAAATGGGGAAAGGAACCACAGGTAATTTCCGGTGTGTGCCAAAGGGAATGTAGGGATTAAAACAAACGTTTTTCTTGAGAGGATATTCATTTTATCCAAATATTTTTCCTGTACCGAATTAAGGGAAAATACGCTGGAAATTTATCTTTTTTCCTGAATTTTCAATTTAAAAACACCCATTGGGGTCTTTTTGTTAAATTCGTATCTATTTATAAACCTAAAAATAATCCCAATGATGTCTAAACCTCCTTTAAATTGTATAACCGTAAGTGAAGCCCGAAAGTTTCATGATAATTGGCTGAAAACCCGAGCCCTGTATATTGAAAAGGGACTTGGCTCTCCAGATGTGTGTGAATTTTTATTTACGGTAGATGAGCTTCAGCAATTTCTGGATTATGTAAAGGCAGGTACTGAGAAGCATGAACCGGGAATTAGAATATATTTAGCCGCTTACGGAACCGATAAATCTGAAAAGGCAACTCTATTTTTGGCGCCCACTTTGGGCACAAAGGCTGGCGCTGAGAATAACTATAATTTAGATCCCTTGAACAAAGGTATTCAGGGCTGGCCCCCCAAAAAATATTAGAATTTGCAACCGATAGACCTTTTAGTTTACGTAGGCCCTATTATTTCAATGGAGATTTTGGCTGCTTTAGTAGGAACCTACTATTTAAAAAATGCATCCGTCCCCATAATAGGAAGTAGGTATCTGGTAAATTTCCTTTGGCTTACTGTATTTGTTGAAATTTTGGGTTCTTATGCCGCACTAGCCTATTTTTCGGATTATCGATATTTTTCGTTCGTGGAGGATACTCCATTTAGAAATAATTTCTGGTTGTTCAACACCTATAGCGTAATTAATTTTTCTTTTTATCCCTTTTATTTTAGTCTCTTCCTAAAAAATAAATTTTTTAAAAACTTATTGAAAATATTGATCGTTGGTTTTATTATTAGTTCCGTCGTACTAATGATCGTCAAGAACACCTTTTTCCATCAGGCCTCACGCTTTGTTAATATTGCCGGTACTCTTCTGTTGTTTGTAAGTATAATCTTGTTCTATTTTGAACTTTTAAGGAGCGATTTGCTATTGCAGGTTAAAAGATTTCTTCCCTTTTATGTTTCGGTCGCTGTGCTGATTTTTAATCTGTGTATTACTCCAATGGATATCTTGTCTCAATATTTTAATCTTACTGAGGGGAATGAATTATTTGTTAAATTGCATTTATATGTAGTTTTGTTCGCCAATGTATTTTTATATGCCATGCTGATATTTGGTTTTTTAATATGCTCCAAAAAGAAGAAGTTTTACTGATCGGTTATTTTATTACCACTATTTTTTTGCTGGTGATATTTGTCGTGATTTTTGTAGTGGCATTTTTACGAAGAAAAAATAGTTTTTTAAAGGAACGTTTTGAATCTGAGCAACGGTACCAAAGGGAATTGGCCAAATCCCAAATTGAAATACAGGAAGCAACACTTAAAAACATAGCATGGGAACTTCACGACAACGTGGGTCAGTTGTTGTCGGTAGCCAATATGCAATTGAATGTTTTGAGGCAGGCCGTACCGGAAGTTTATCGTGAACAGATAATGGAAACCCGGGATATGGTGCAAAAAAGTGTTCAGGAAGTTAGATCGCTTTCAAAGGTTCTTAACAATGAGGTGGTCTTAAAAAATGGACTTTTGTCATCGTTGCAGGTGGAACTGGACAGGTTTAATCGGCTGGGATATTTGGAGGCTTCTATTCAGGTTGTTGGAGATATAGTACCAATTAAAAATTCCTCTGAAATCATTCTTTTTAGGATACTTCAGGAATTTTTTTCAAACGTAATTAAACATGCTAGGGCTTCAAAATTATTTGTAAGTTTGGAATATATGGAGGATTCTTTGGAGATTACAGTTATTGATGATGGTGTTGGTTTTGATACCACTTTGGTTACAGGCGGCTCGGGAATGGAAACCATGAAGAGTAGGGCCGCACTTTTAAATGCGTCTTTCTCCATAAATTCTGAAAAGGGAAAAGGAGTTCAATTATTTTTAAAATATCACTATAGCAATGCGAGATGAATCATCGAAATATAAAATTGCAATAGTTGACGACCATGCCCTTTTTGCTGGATCGCTAGAAAAATTAATTAATTCGTTTCCGAATTTTGTCACCATTTTTCATCTCAGAAATGGTTTGGAACTCCAAAAGAAACTCGCGGAAGATGATAATGTCCCGGACGTTATTCTTATTGACATCAATATGCCGGTGATGAACGGCTTTGAAACGGCAGAATGGCTATCGCAAAACCATCCACAAATAAAATTCCTTGCGCTTACCATGGATGATGACGAAATGAATATTTTGAAAATGCTTCGACTTGGAGCAAAAGGATATTTATTAAAAGATATTGAGCCAGAATACCTTCACGTCGCGTTGAATGAGGTAATTGAAAAAGGATATTTCCATTCCGAAAAGGTTTCAGATGCGCTGCTAAATTCTTTAGTTGAGCCCAAAGGGAAAAAGGAGCTTACCTTCAAAAAGAATGAGCTCATCTTTCTTAAATTGGCTTCTTCCGAGATGACCTACAAGGAAATTGCAGATGTGATGCAACTTAGTCCAAAAACAATAGACGGTTATAGGCAGGAGCTCTTCAATCGGTTGGAAATAAAGAATAGGGTAGGGCTGGTGATCTTCGCCCTAAAGAACAATATTATAAAACTTTAGTAGCAAACGTTCCAAAGTGGATCATTTGGCAAAGGAGCTTCAAAAACCATTTCCTCCTTTAAGACAGGATGGATCAGCTTCAATCTTTTTGCATGTAAATGAATGCTCCCATCCGGATTGCTCCTGTCAAAACCATACTTTAAATCGCCTTTTATGGGACTATTAATCGCAGAAAGTTGCGATCTTATTTGATGGTGTCGGCCAGTTTCGAGGACGATTTCTAATAACGAATAATTGTTTAGGTTTTTGAGAATTTTAAAGTGAAGGATTGCTTTTTTACTTTCCGGTACTTCTTTTATGTGGGCGTAGGATTTATTTTGTTTCGGATTTCTTTTAAGATAATGGATCAATGTGTCTTCTGGCGTCGTGGGGGCGTTTTTTACCAATGCCCAATACATCTTTTCTGTTTCTCTTTCAGAGAACATTTTATTTAGTCGGGTTAACGCCTTAGAGGTTCTTGCAAAAACCACTAAACCGCTTGTAGGACGATCTAGCCTATGTACCACACCCAGAAAAACAGCTCCCGGCTTATTATATTTTTCTGCGATGTATTCCTTTACAACTTCAGAAAGGGGTAGATCTCCCGTTTTATCTCCTTGGACAATATCGCCCGGCCGCTTGTTTATTACAATCAAATGATTGTCTTCATATATAACTTGAAGATTATCCTTAGTGCTATGGGTGTTTACAGTTTGGACTGCAATACTATTTTATGGGTTACTAATTCTATTTTTTTAATAAACTCTTGTCGCCATAAAATCCCTTACTCACCGAAGATTTGTTAATATAAAGTTTATTTAAGGTGGCTGAGTTTTTTGAAAGCATTCGGATTATTGAAGGATGCTGACAAACTTTTAAGCTTTCAAAAGGAATCGGGGCCTAATACTGTTCACTATCATTCGGGAAATCCCCACTTTTTACGTCTGTGCTGTATTGGCTAAAAGCATTTTTCATTTCGGTATATAAATCCAAATATCTTCGAAGAAAACGTGGGTTAAATTCGTGGGTCATTCCTATCATATCGTGGGTAACCAATACCTGGCCATCAACGCCGTGTCCTGCGCCAATTCCAATAACGGGAATACTTATTTTTTCGGCCACTTCTTTTGCAAGTTTGGCTGGGACTTTTTCCAAAACCAAGGCAAAACAACCTGCTCTTTCTAGCAAAAGCGCGTCCTCAATCAATTTTTCAGCTTCTTCTTCTTCCTTCGCGCGAACGGTGTAAGTCCCGAATTTATAAATGGATTGGGGAGTTAATCCCAAATGGCCCATTACGGGAATACCTGCGTTCAAAATACGTTTTATAGATTCTTTTATTTCCTTACCACCTTCAAGTTTAACGGCGTGGCCACCACTTTCTTTCATAATCCGGATTGCGGACCGGAGAGCTTCTTTTGGGTCGCTTTGGTAACTTCCGAAGGGAAGATCTACAACGACCAAACTTCTTTCAATAGCACGAACAACCGAAGCGGCGTGATAGATCATTTGGTCGAGGGTTATTGGAAGAGTGGTCTCATGTCCAGCCATAACGTTACTCGCAGAATCCCCTACCAAAATAACATCGATACCTGCACTATCCACGATCTTTGCCATGGTAAAATCGTATGCGGTGAGCATGGAAATCTTTTCACCTTTCTTTTTCATATCCACCAAAGTTTTGGTGGTTATTCGCTTGTATTCTTTTTTGGCTACGGACATATTTTAATCTTAAAATGATTTGTAAAAATACTAATTTTGGATCGTACGACATTCAATTTTTGTAATTTGAAACCGTCAACCTGCAATCTTTCTTCAACGGAATATTTCAACGGAAAAAATTCAAATTGGAAAACTTTTTCGAGAATAGATTATTCTATCTGTTCAATGGATTTTGAAATTAACAGTCACTGATATTTACTTGCACAGCCAATCCCCCTTCACTGGTTTCTTTGTATTTTGAGGTCATATCTTTTGCGGTTTCCCACATAGTAGCCACTACTACATCCAAAGGTATTTTTGCCTTGCTGGGGTCGCCATTTAAGGCCATTTCACAAGCGTTGATAGCTTTTATTGCTCCCATTGCATTTCGTTCAATACACGGAATTTGAACCAAGCCTGCAATTGGATCGCAGGTAAGTCCAAGGTGATGTTCCATTGCAATTTCGCTGGCCATCAGGCATTGCTCCGGCGTTCCGCCCATCAATTCGCATAAGGCCCCGGCAGCCATCGAAGAAGAAACTCCTATTTCTGCTTGGCATCCCCCCATAGCAGCGGAGATGGTTGCCCCTTTTTTGAAAATACTTCCAATTTCGCCCGAGGTAAGTAAAAATTTGCGGATATCCTCAAAATCGGCATCGTGGTTTTCGATCACCAAATAATACATAATTACCGCCGGAATAACGCCAGCACTGCCATTTGTAGGTGCGGTCACTACTCTGCCCAAGGAGGCATTCACTTCGTTTACGGCAAGTGCAAAACAGGAAACCCACTTCAATATCTGGCGGAATTTGACTTCAGTCCCTCGAATTTCTTTAATCCATTCCTCTGCATTATTGTATTTGGAGTCACCAATCAAGTTTTTGTTCATATCATAGGCTCTTCGTGTCACGTTGAGCCCTCCAGGGAGTATTCCTTCGGTGTGGCAGCCAACGTACATAGAATCGAGCATCACATTCCAGATTTCTTTTAAACCTTGGTTGATTTCAGTCTCACTACGGAGCGATTTTTCGTTTTCAAGAACAATTTCCCAAATATTCTTTTTTTCGCTTTTGCAATATGCCAACAATTCAGTGGCTTTTTCTATAGGAAATGGAAAATGGGAGAATTTCTCCATTTTTATCTTTTCCATTTTGCGCTCTTCTTTTACAACAAAACCACCGCCTATTGAATAAAAAGAAGATGATTCAATTGAACCGTTTACCAATGTGGCGTGAAAGGTCATCCCGTTGGGGTGGAATTCAAGGAACTTTCTGTTGAAGATTATATTTTCCTTTGGGAAAAAGACAACTTCGCGCTCGCTGTTTAGATTCAATTTATTTTTAAAAGAAATTAATTCTACCTCCTTTTCAATATCTTCAATAGGAAAAGTTACGGGATCAAAACCCGATAGGCCGAGCATTACCGCAATATCCGTAGCGTGACCTTTACCGGTAAGCGACAGGGAGCCGTAAAGATCTACGGAGACTTCCACGACTTTATCAAATTGTCTTTTTTCCTTCAATTCATCTATCCATCGCAAAGCAGCGCGCCAAGGTCCCAGCGTATGCGAGCTTGAAGGTCCTACTCCAATTGATAACATATCAAAAACACTGATGCTTTCCATTTAATTTTTCTTTTAACCCACAAAGATAATGGTATGTACCACAATTCGCTTATGGTTTCCAAAATTTGATTTTCTGGTGTATGGGCGGGTTATGAGTTCAGAGTTATGATTTATGAGTTATGAGTTTGAGAGGGGTGAGGGGATAGGTGAGTGGACAATTCGAAATTACTGCCAATGCAATTGCCAACTGCTACGTTAACCGACCACCGATAACTCTTGTATGCCGTAGCTTTTTCAACGAAGGTGGAGACCACTGATCACCTTCTTCTATTCGGCAACAGCGGTGGCGGTTCTCCTGAAAAGGGATTCCAGCGGCTGATGCTTTTGGCCTCCATTCCTGCTGCTCGCATTACGGCACGATCGCCATAGCGTTCGCGCATTTTATCCATTGCGTGATATAGATTTACAACTTTTTCATTGTCGTCAAACAGGTCGATCTGATAGCCACCTTCCACTAAATGACTGAATTTTACACCAACCATCCGCACCAATAAGCGTCTTTGATAAAGTTTTTTGTATAGCTCCATAATCACCGGAATAATTTTATGGTCCGCCGAACTATAAGGAATTCTTCGCTGCATGCTATAAGTCTGGAAATCTGAATATCGTATTTTAAAAGAAACGCAGGCTGTTAGTTTATTGCCACGGCGTAATTGGAACACTAAATTCTCAGCCATCGCCAGAATGATACCTTCTAGTTTTTTTACATCGGTGGTATCCCGATCGAAGGAACGTTCGGTAGAAATAGATTTGCGTTCGGTGTATTGTACTACGGGCGTAGGGTCTATGCCATTAGCCTTTTGCCAGATGGTCTGTCCGTTTTTTCCAAAGACCTTGGACATCATTTCCATCGGCATCTCCTGGACGGTCTTTATCTGCTTTATTCCCAAATCACAAAAGGTGCGATAGGTCGCTTCTCCCACCATTGGGATTTTGTTTACCGGCAAGGGAGAAAGAAATGGTTTTTCCGTGCCTTTATTGATGAATAGCTGATTGTTGGGTTTTGCCTCACCCGTGGCTATTTTGGAAACTGTTTTATTGACGGAGAGACCAAAAGAAATTGGAAGTCCCGTTTCTTTCATAATGCGTTGCCGCAATTCCGAAGCTAGTTTTTGGCAGCCGAAAAACTTATCCATCCCGGTAAGATCAATATAGAATTCATCTACCGAAGATTTTTCATATAGCGGAACACTTTCTTTGATAACGTCTGTGACCGCTTCAGAAAACTTACTATAAGTTCCCGCATCTCCGCGGACTACGATTGCTTCCGGACATAACTGTCGGGCCATTTTCATGGGCATGGCCGAGTGGATACCGAATTTACGCGCTTCATAACTGCAGGAAGCTACTACGCCGCGATCGCTGGTGCCACCAATAAGGACGGGTTTGCCTATGAGTTGGCTATCCAATAATCGCTCACAGGATACAAAAAATGTATCTAGGTCCATGTGCACTATATTTCGGTTATCGTTCATTGAAATTCGGCTTTAATTTCTCTACAAATTAAATAGAATCTATTCACAAAAAAAAGAGATTGCGAAAGAATTTTGGAAATATTCCAAGTGTGTCGAAAAATTTGGAAATGCTTTAATTCCCAATATTTATTTTTGGAACATAAAATGGATAAATATAAGATAATTCTCATATAGCTCTACAAATCAATACTTAGGATAGAGTATAGAATATCCTTTTTGAAGGAATAAACATCTTTTCACTTTAGATATTTCTTTCTTATCTTTTCTTAATTATACCTATTTTAATCGAAACTTGGAAATGTTCCAATATTATTAATAATTATTTCCTGTGAGCAAATTTTTTAACTCATAATTTGCTGACAGGAAAGAACAGCTAATTAAGACAAAAAAGACTTAAATATGACTTATATCATATTTCATGTTGAGGCGGTAGCGTATTTTTAGCTGCAATTAATCTTTTTCTTAATGCCCGTTAATTCAAAGCCTTACCTCATTGTAATTGCAATTTTGCTTGTTTCTTTTATTTCATTCTTCGTTTTCGGAATCGGAGTTTTCATTTCCCTTTTAATGGTAGTAGTGCCCAAATTCAAATTGCTGTTGCAAAGGATCTCAACTGAAAAAGGATGAGATTATGGATATTATCATTTTTGATGACTATTCCAGAATTGAATTTTAAAATCTTTTAATTAATTTTTGAATATTATGACAACGACTCTTACAGAAGATATTTCAGCTACTCAGCAAGAAATAAGCCTTTCTGAAAAGATAACAATCCTAAAAAGGAAGAAAAAGGCAGTTATTTTGGCGCATTATTATCAGGTGCCGGAAATTCAGGAAGTAGCCGACTATGTGGGTGACAGTTTGGGACTTTCGCAAAAGGCTGCGGAAACGGAGGCGGAAATAATCGTGTTTGCAGGAGTTCATTTTATGGCCGAAACTGCCAAAATATTAAATCCGAATAAAAAAGTTTTATTGCCGGATATGATGGCAGGTTGTTCCTTAGCCGATTCCTGTCCAGCAGATAAATTTGGGAAACTGGTGGCAGAACATCCAGATCATACTGTGATAACGTATGTAAATTGCTCGGCGGAGGTAAAGGCCCTGAGCGACATTATTTGCACATCTTCAAATGCGGAGAAAATCGTGAATTCCATTCCGAAGGACGCTCCGATTATTTTTGCGCCGGATAAAAATCTAGGAAAATACATCCAGAAGAAAACAGGAAGGAAGATGCTGCTCTGGGATGGCGCCTGTATTGTTCACGAAGCTTTCTCAATAGAAAAACTTTTAAAGCTTTATCAAGAGCATCCCGATTCAATAATAATTGCCCACCCAGAATCTGAAGCACACATTTTGGAAACGGCCGCTTATATTGGTTCCACCGCCGGAATGATTGATTATGTAAAGAAGAACCCATCCAAAAAATTTATAGTGGCCACCGAAGCCGGGATTTTACACAAAATGCAACAAGAAGTGCCGGAAGCGATATTGATTCCCGCTCCTGCGGAGGAGGATAATACCTGTGCCTGTAGCGAATGTGCATTTATGAAGATGAATACACTTCAAAAACTTTATGATTGCTTGCTCAATGAAACTCCTTTTATTGATGTTTCCGAAGAAGTTCGAAAAAAAGCTATTGTACCCATTGAACGAATGCTAGAACTGTCCAAATAATGATGAAAACCAATTTTCTGATAATAGGATCTGGAGCTGCAGGTTTGACGCTAGCGGTAAAACTTGCGGAAAGGTTTCCCAAGAAAAAAATTACCGTTGTCACTAAGGCCAATAAATCGGAATCAAACACCAAATATGCCCAGGGCGGTGTGGCTGCCGTCTTTAATTTTAAAGAAGATTCCTATCAGAAGCATATTGACGATACTCTTCGAGCTGGAGATGGTTTATGTGATACTGAAGTGGTAGAAATGGTTATTAAAGAAGGACCGCTCCGTTTAAAGGAATTAATGGAATGGGGCGCAAGATTTGATATTGATGAAAATGGGGAACTTAGTCTAGGCAGAGAAGGAGGTCATTCAAATTTTCGGGTTATCCATCATAGGGACACCACGGGAAATGAAATAGAGCGCACCCTTTTGGAACGGGCTGATGAACTTCCCAATATAAACCTGCTGGCGCATCATTTTGCAGTGGATTTGATTACCGAACATCATTTTCCTGAAATTAAAACGGAGCAACTTTCTTGTTACGGAGCCTATGTAATGGACCAGATTTCAGGAAGCATTTTCGCCATAAAAGCGGATTGTACTACATTGGCCTCGGGAGGAATGGGGAGAGTTTATGGGCATACCACTAATCCCGCTGTTGCCACGGGAGATGGAATTGCAATGGCATATCGTGCGACCGCAAGGATTGAAAATATGGAATTTATCCAGTTTCATCCCACAGCACTTTTCGATGGTAAAAATGGTTCTTCATTCTTAATTTCTGAAGCGGTCCGTGGCTTTGGGGCTTTTCTTCGCAACAAAAAAGGAGAGCGGTTTATGTTGAAATACGATGATCGGGGGGAATTGGCTTCTCGGGATATTGTTTCCCGAGGAATAGATTCCGAGATGAGGGAATCGGGTGAGGATTGCGTATTTCTAGATTGTACACATTTGGATATCGAGGAGTTGAAGCTACATTTCCCCAATATCTACCAAACCTGTTTAAAGAAGGATATCGATTTGGAGAAAGATTGGATTCCGGTAGTTCCGGCTGCGCATTATCTTTGTGGAGGGGTAGTTGTGGATATGGATGGAAAAACATCGCTAACAAATCTTTTTGCCTGTGGCGAATGTTCCCATACGGGCTTACATGGCGCTAATAGATTAGCATCCAATTCGTTATTGGAAGCCTTGGTTTATGCCGATCGCATTTATAATTACATCAGTAAGAACCTCCCTTCACAAACGGCTATGTCTATTAAAAAGTGGAACGACCAGGGAACTGTGATGCTAAGTGAATTTGAAATTATTCAGGGGAAAACTAGCGATTTACAACAATTAATGCGAAGATACGCCGGAGTTGTGCGAAATAATTCTGATTTAATGGAGGCTTCAATTCATTTGGAAAAACTATATTCTGAAACAGAAAAGTTATATCAAAAATATAAATTGAATACCGCACTTTGTCAACTTCGAAATATGGTAAATGTGGCACATTTGATTATTCAGCAATCTCTAAGGAGAGATGAAAATCGTGGGGGTTATTATAACGAGGATTACGATAAGAAAAAGGACCTTGTCGGAGAAAAGAAACAATACCGCTGTGCTTTAGAAATCAATCAGGACTAAAAGCGGATAAAATTTTTAAGGTTTATTTTTTTATCTAAAATTCTATATGGTTTTAATCTAAGTCAAAAATGAAGGACAAAAATAAACTTTATAGCCGAGAGGTTTCTTTATACGACCTTTGATATCTCCACAAAATTTTGGACCAACGACATTATATATAATACATAAAAGAAAAAGTATGAAAAATTTGATAGAGAAATCGATTAAAAAAGCAATGGATTACAGCCAATACAATCTGTTGTTTAAACAATTGGCCGAAGAGGGTAGAACCACAGGGGAACAAACGCAAGAAAAGATTGATTATACGAAATTGAACTTTTCACGAACTAAAAGATTGGATAAAACAGCTCAAATCCCCGAGGAAAATGTGGTGGATTTCAAAAATATCACAACTAAGCAAACTTGGTTGGTTATTAGCGAACCCTGGTGCGGCGATGCCGCCCAGACCCTTCCTTTCCTAAATAGGATTGCGGAGCTCTCGGAAAAAATAGAATTAAAAATTGTACTTAGGGATGAAAATCCGGAGCTGATGAATCAGTTTTTAACCAATGGCTCCCAATCCATTCCCATGGTTATTATGGTAGATGGGAATATGAATGTGCTGCAAACTTTTGGTCCACGTTCTAAAGCCGCCACAAAGTTGGTAAGCGATTATAAAACCGAACATGGACAAATTGATGATGCCTTTAAAGAGATGCTTCAGGTTTGGTACAATAACGATAAAGGTATTTCTATAGTCAATGATATTTTAGAAACCTTGGGAGTTACAATTTAGTTGGATTAAATCTCAATTGAAATGTATCCTTAGGGGTTCCTTCCTACTCATTTCAGCACGGGTTTTTTCTTCACATTTTATTTTGGACATACTTCATATTTTCAATCCCGAGAGTTTATAATGCAAACCAGAATCAGATGCTCTCCTTTGAGGGATCTGTTGCTGGTTTGTATTTTGTAGAAATTCAGAGAAATTAGGTTAGACAAAGGGAAATAATCTAAGCTTAGGAAACTCCTCAATGACATTCACCTCTCTTGTTCCGTTAATTAAATCTCGGAATTCTTTAGATTTATGCTTTCCGTTATCTATATTTGCCCCCTGAAATATTAACAAGTTGTAGATCGTCAGATTTTCAGCTTTTATGAAAAGAGGTTATTTATTAAAGTTCTTTCATCTTATTCTTAAAAACCAACCAATTAATGAAATCAAATTTATCAGTTGCCATTGAGGCAGCTTTGGATGCAGGAAAGGAAATATTAGAAGTTTACGAAACAGATTTTAATGTGGAAATTAAGGGAGATGATTCCCCCCTCACTCTTGCCGATAAAAGAGCCAACGACGTCATAAATTCTTTCCTCAAGAAAACCAATCTTCCAATTATAAGCGAAGAAAACAGGCAGTTGTCATATTCCGAAAGGAAGGATTGGAGTATATGCTGGATCGTGGATCCTTTAGATGGAACCAAAGAATTTATTAAACGAAATGGCGAATTTACCGTAAACATTGCGCTTGTTGAAAATGGTATTCCGATCCTCGGAGTAATCTACGTTCCCGTATCAAAAACCCTTTATTTTACTGCAGATACTCAAAGTTCTAGAAAAATAGTTCTAGCTGATGAGATTACCTCCCTTGAGGATATCTTAGAGAAAGCAATTGAAATTAATCCAAAATCTAGCCAAGATCTGGTAAGAGTAGTAGGCAGTCGATCTCATTTAAATGAGGACACACAGAAATTCATTTCAAATATTGAGAAAAATAATAAAGTAGAAATCGTCTCCATGGGAAGTTCTTTGAAATTCTGTATGGTTGCGGAGGGTCTTGCAGATATCTATCCCCGTTTTGCTCCAACCATGGAATGGGATACTGCTGCAGGTCAGGCTATATGCAATGCCGCGGGAGTAGAAGTGATTGATCAAACTACGGGTGAACCTATGAGATATAACAAGCGGAATTTATTGAATAACTATTTTATGGTTGGAAGCCTAGTGCATTCAGCTTAAATAATATCTCATTGATCCCATTAATTCATAATGGAGTATTGTTTTAGAAGTATAATTACACCTGATAAAAGCAGATTCTATTAGAGAAAATTAATGAATTATTTTTGGGATTTGTTCGATAAAACAATTGGACTTATTTAGTTTAAATTTGCGTCTTTGAAAAAGTTTTCTGATAAAATGGGATGTATAATAAGTATATAGAACCAACATAATAGAATGAAAAATACAAATTCAATAACATCAGATAGCATAAGCGATAATGGCGTAAATTCTGAAGTTAAAATTGCGATTATAGGGTTGGGTTATGTGGGCCTTCCTTTAGCAAGACTTTTTGCTACCAAATACCCAGTGGTGGGCTTCGATATTAACCGGAGCAGGGTGGAGGCACTACAAAAAGGTCAGGACGATACTAAGGAGGTGTCAGATGAAGTGCTGCAACGTGTTTTATTGCAATCCAATCCGTTAGGGCCTGTAACTGGGTCCCCTTCAAAAGGAGAAGACTCTTGCGATTTAAAAACTGGTCTGTTTTGTACTTCAGATGTAATGGATATACAGGAATGCAATTACTTTATTGTAACCGTACCAACACCTGTCGACAAAAACAGACGACCTATATTGACTCCCCTATATTCTGCGAGTGAAACCGTAGGACGCGTTTTAAAAAAGGGGGATACCGTTATTTACGAATCCACAGTTTATCCGGGTGTAACAGAGGACGAATGTGTTCCCGTTTTGGAAAGATTGAGTAATCTTCGTTTTAATGAAGATTTTTTTGTTGGATATTCTCCGGAACGCATCAATCCTGGAGATAAGGAGCATACGGTAGATAAGATTCTTAAGATTACTGCCGGTTCTACTCCTGAAGCAGCAAAAAAGATTAATCAAATCTATTCTTCAGTGATTTCTGCCGGTACTTACATGGCCCCGACTATTAAAGTTGCGGAAGCTGCTAAGGTTATTGAGAATTCACAACGGGATATTAATATAGCTTTTGTCAATGAATTGGCAAAGATTTTTAATTTAATGGGGATAGATACGCGGGATGTTTTGGAGGCAGCGGGAACCAAATGGAATTTTTTGCCTTTTAAACCTGGACTCGTTGGCGGGCATTGTATTGGGGTAGATCCTTATTATTTGGCACAAAAGGCACAAGAGTGCGGTTATCATCCTGAAATTATCTTAGCCGGAAGGCGTTTAAATGATTCGATGGGGGAATATGTAGCCTCCCAAGTAATAAAGTGTATGATCAAAAAAGGGATTTCCATTAACGGTGCGGAAGTGCTAATGCTTGGTATAACCTTTAAAGAAAATTGTCCAGATGTTCGCAACACGAAAATAGTAGATGTAATTTCTGCTTTGGAAGACTACGGCGTTAAAGTAAGTACTTATGATCCTTGGGCAAATCCTCAAGAGGTGATGCATGAATATAAGATTGAATGTACAAATGATATACCGAAAAGTAAGTTTGATGGTATTGTATTGGGCGTGGCCCACAGGGAGTTTCTGGAATTGGATTTAGAACCGTTGAAAAATAATTTGACAATGGTCTATGATGTAAAAGGAGTTTTGGAGAATGCCGATGGAAGACTTTGATTTGAGTTGCGTAGTCTTTTTCGTTTAGGTGATATTTATTAAATAATGGATTTAGGAAATTTTAGTGAATTAAGAGATAAAAAAATTCTGATAACGGGCGGAGCCGGATTTATTGGTTCCAACCTTTGTGAAGCGTTATTACAACTCGAGGCCAACGTCACTTGTCTTGACAATTTTGCAACTGGCCATAGATACAATATAGCACCTTTTTTATCCAATAAAAACTTTCAATTAATTGAAGGCGATATCCGCGATCTAAAGACTTGCCAAACTGCTTGCCGGAACCAAGATTTTGTTTTACATCAGGCAGCCTTAGGCTCTGTCCCGCGCTCAATTAATGATCCAATTACCTCAAATGAAGTAAACGTAGGTGGTTTCTTGAATATGCTGGTCGCTGCTCGGGATTCAGGGATTAAGCGTTTTATTTATGCAGCCAGCAGCTCAACTTATGGCGATTCGGAATCCTTGCCAAAGGTCGAGGATAAAATAGGGAAACCATTAAGTCCCTATGCTATTACAAAATACGTAAATGAACTATATGCGGATATTTTTCATACTACTTATTGCCTGGATTCCATTGGGTTAAGATATTTCAATGTTTTTGGAAGACGTCAAGATCCGAACGGCGCATACGCAGCCGTTATTCCACTTTTCGTAAAGCAATTTATGGCCCATGAGAGTCCCGTAATAAATGGAGATGGTAGCTATTCTAGAGATTTTACCTATATCGATAATGTAGTGCAGATGAATTTATTGGCAATTACAACTAAGAACGAATATGCCCTTAATCAAATTTACAATACAGCCGTAGGGGATAGAACTACTCTTGTTCAGTTAACCAGTTTATTAAAAAAGCACTTAAGTGCATTTGATGAAAAAATCAGGGAAGTAGAGGTTATTCATGGGCCTAATAGAAAAGGAGATATTCCGCATTCTTTGGCCTCGATCGAAAAGGCGGAGCAACTTTTAAATTATGCTCCTACCCATACAATTGACTCGGGAATTGAAGAAGCGATAAAATGGTATTGGATGAATTTGAGAAAATGAATTTTTATAATTTTAAACAATAGCGTCCTAAACGGTTTTACTTAATCTCTGCAAAACACGTCATTTTGTTAATATTACTGGAGGTTTAATGTTTTAGGGGTTTGAAAATTAAATGTCAAATCGGCCTATCGAAAATTTATCGTAAAACCCGCCTGCGGAACGGTCAGGTTTGAAATGAGAGCAGCGTTAAAAATTTTAGGCTGTTTGAGCATTATAAATTTTTATATTTTACAAAAAATATCAATGCGAGTTCCTAAATTTTAGCTGCCTAATGATAAATTTAGATAAAGTTTCGTCAGGCTAGACTTTTTAGTTGAAGCCTGTCCTGAGCGGAGTTGAAGGATTTTGGGCGATGCAAAAAAGAAAAGAGGTCGAAAAAAATTAAAAATTTTTCAAATGGACCACAAAATTTATTTAGGACAGGATTGAATTTTAAACTATAGTTTAGTTGAAAACAGGCAAAATTTTTAAATAATTATTTTTAGTACGAAACAAATGCTAGGTAGATCGCGTAAAAGACACATTGCAAAAACCATCACTTGGAGGCTCGTTGGCACCATTGATACTATCCTGGTATCTTGGTTTATTACGGGCAATCCTTGGACTGGGCTAAAAATTGGATTGGCGGAGGTAACCACTAAAATGATTTTGTATTACCTGCACGAGCGGGTTTGGTTTAAAATTAACCTGTCTAAGGCAGGTATTATAAGGGAGAGTAGAATAAGGCACATAGTCAAAGCCTTAACGTGGAGAGGAGTAGGAACCTTGGATACTATGATGCTGGCTTGGTTTATAACTGGCAATCCATTTGCAGGTCTAAAAATTGGAATGTTTGAACTCCTGACGAAAACCATACTTTACTACTTCCACGAAAGAGCCTGGTACAAAGTTAATTACGGATTAAAGGATTGATAAAAAATATGAATAGGGAGAATGAAGAAAGATGAAGTAATTTTACAGACGTTTCCAAGCTCTCTTTAGGGCGGGGAAATCTGGAACTAGAATTTTAAAAAAGGAGAATGAAAAAACGTCATTTCATTTTAAAGACATATTCCAGCTTCCTTTAGGACGCGGGGATATTTGCGATTCGAGCTCAAAAAGGGGTAGAATGACGAAACGTGTTGTTATTTTATCGAGGTATCCAAGCTTCCTTTAGACGGGGTAAACAAAGAAAATAAACTATTGAATGAGGTAAAACATTAAGGAATCAATAAAAAACATGGAGAAGAATATTTTTGTGCATAATTTTAATATCAAAAAAGAAGATCGAAGCGTCTTGAATAAACATCGACCTTTTTTGATTTGGTTTACTGGTCTTTCTGGATCGGGAAAATCGACAATTGCAAATGCGGTTGAGCAGGCACTTTTTAACAAAGGTATCCATACCTACTTATTGGATGGCGATAATATAAGAAAAGGAATTAACTCCAATCTATCCTTTTCGGCCGAAGATCGAACGGAAAATATCCGCCGGATAGCCGAGATTGCCAATCTGCTGATTGATGCTGGATTAGTTGTATTGGCCTCTTTCGTTTCACCCTACATAGAAGATCGTGAAAATGTAAAAAGAATTGTTGGGGATGCTAACTATATTGAGGTGTTCGTCAATACTCCAATAGAAGAATGTGAGCGACGCGACGTGAAAGGTTTGTATAAAAAGGCCAGAAAGGGAGAAATTCAAAACTTCACTGGAATTAATGCCCCTTATGAAGTACCTTTGGCCCCTGACATCGAAATTGACACCACAAAATTAAATGTAGAGAGCATTGTTGATATTATTTTAAAACAACTTTTAGGAAAAATAGAATTGCTATGAATAAGTACTATTTGAATTATTTAGATGAATTGGAATCGGAAGCTATATATATTCTTCGTGAAGTATACGCCCAATTTCAAAATCCCGTAATTTTGTTTTCGGGTGGAAAAGACTCTATTCTTGTTACCCACTTGGCAAAAAAGGCGTTCTATCCTTGTAGAATTCCTTTTCCTTTACTTCACGTAGATACGGGACATAATTTCCCCGAAACAATCCAGTTTCGTGATGATTTAATTGAGGAGCTAGGGGCTCAATTAATCGTAGGCTCGGTTCAAGAAGCTATCGATAATGGAAGAGTTGCGGAGGAAAGAGGAAAAAACGCAACTAGAAATGCTCTTCAGATAACTACTCTTTTAGACGCTATAGAAGTTAATAAAATTGACTGTGCCATTGGAGGAGGAAGACGGGATGAAGAGAAAGCCCGTGCGAAGGAGCGTTTCTTTTCCCACCGAGATGATTTTGGACAATGGGACCCAAAAAACCAACGTCCTGAATTGTGGAATCTCTTGAACGGAAAATATTTTGAAGGTGAACACTTCAGAGCTTTTCCAATAAGTAATTGGACCGAAATGGATGTTTGGAACTATATTAAAAGAGAGAATATTCAAATTCCATCACTTTACCTTGCACATAAGCGAGAAGTGGTGTGGCGTAATGATTCTTGGATACCTGTCTCAGAGCATTTGAAGCTTGAAGAAAATGAGGAGGTCCACACTAAGCAAATTCGCTTTAGAACTTTAGGTGATATTACAATCACGGGGGGTATTGAGTCTGACGCAGACACACTCGAAAAGGTGGCCGAGGAGGTATCTGCCATGCGAATGACCGAAAGAGGCAATCGTACTGACGATAAGCGCTCTGAAACAGCCATGGAGGACAGAAAAAGACAAGGCTATTTTTAAGATTAAAAAAACAAAACCGGTTCTTTAATTACATAAATAAAATACGAAATTCATAAATACAGGATAAATGATGGTAAATAACAATCAATTATTACGTTTTACAACAGCGGGAAGTGTTGATGATGGAAAAAGCACATTAATAGGAAGATTGCTTTACGATTCAAAGTCTATTTTTGAGGATCAATTGACGGCTGTCGAAAATACAAGCAAGAAAAAGGGACATGACAATCTCGATTTGGCCATGTTTACTGATGGCTTAAAGGAGGAGCGAGAACAAGGTATAACCATCGATGTTGCTTATAGATATTTTACAACTCCCAAAAGGAAGTTTATAATTGCGGATACACCAGGACATATCCAATATACTCGAAATATGATTACGGGTGCTTCTACCGCGAATGCTGCAATTATCTTGATTGATGCTCGTCATGGTGTAATTGAACAGACCAAAAGACACTCTTTTATTGCTTCCCTTTTGCAAATACCGCACTTAGTTGTATGTATTAACAAAATGGACTTGGTGAATTACGATGAGGCAGTATATGATGATATCGTGAGTCAATATGAAAAAATCTCTTCCAAACTTGTTACCAAAGACATTACGTTTATTCCAATAAGTGCGTTGCACGGTGATAATGTTGTAAATCGTTCTGATAATATGCTTTGGTATAAGGGAGCGGCTTTGTTATACACGCTCGAGACCTTGCACATTAGCAATGACCTGAATAAGATTGATGCGCGTTTCCCGGTTCAAACCGTATTGAGGCCCCAAAGAGAAGAGTTTCTTGATTACCGCGGCTATGCTGGAAGGATAGCTAGTGGGGTATTGAGGAAGGGGGATGAAGTAATAGCACTTCCCTCGGGTTTTACTTCTAAGATAAAAAGCATTGATACCCTTGATCGGGAACTTGATGAGGCTTATGTGCCAATGTCTGTTTCCATAACTTTGGAAGATGATATTGATGTTAGTAGAGGAGATATGATTGTCAGAACAAATAATAAACCCGAAACCTCACAGGAGTTTGACGTAATGTTGTGCTGGTTAAGTAGTAATCCCTCGCAACCTAGGGCGAAATATACAGTCTGCCATACTGAAAATCTTCAAAAAGCAATGATAAAAAATGTGCTGTATAAAGTGGATATTAATACCTACGATCGCTTCAATGACGAGGATACTTTCAAAATGAACGAGATCGGTAGAGTAACCATTAGAACCACCAAACCATTGATGATAGACCCATATGGCACTAATCGGGTTACGGGAAGTATTATCCTGATTGACGATACTACCAATGAGACCGTTGCTGCGGGGATGATTGTTTGATTTTTAAATCGGGAATCGAAATTAGTTAATTCGGGATTCGTTAATTGATGATTTAGTTTTTGGAACCTGCCTTGCCGGCAGGCAGGTTTGCTTTTTGCCATTTGGTTTTTAGGAATTTATTTTCATTTTTGGATTATCATACATAATAATAATACATGAGGATTAAAAATATTTGCTGCATTGGTGCAGGTTACGTGGGCGGACCAACTATGTCGGTTTTAGCTTTAAAAAATCCTAACATTAGAGTAACCGTTGTCGATATAAATGAAGAACGGATTGCCGCTTGGAATGACTCTGAATTAGACAATTTGCCTATTTATGAGCCAGGATTAAAGGATGTTGTCAAAGAGGCAAGAGGACGAAACCTGTTTTTTACCACCGAAGTGGAAAAGGCGATTGACGAAGCCGAAATGATCTTTATTTCCGTAAATACCCCTACTAAAACTTATGGT
This sequence comes from Aequorivita sp. H23M31, assembly GCF_004022485.1. Lineage (GTDB taxonomy): Bacteria > Bacteroidota > Bacteroidia > Flavobacteriales > Flavobacteriaceae > Aequorivita > Aequorivita ciconiae. The sequence continues at coordinate 1,381,624 of NZ_CP034951.1, read as the reverse complement.
AAGGGAAAGGGAATGGCAGCTGATTTAAAATATATCGAACTTTCTGCACGTCAAATAGCTAAGGTTGCTAAAAGTGATAAAATTGTGGTAGAAAAATCCACACTCCCGGTAAGAACAGCCCAGGCAATAAAGGATATCTTAGATCATACAGGTAACGGGGTTAGGTTTCAGATTCTTTCCAATCCTGAGTTTTTGGCGGAAGGAACCGCCATTCAGGATTTAATGGATCCCGATCGCGTACTTATAGGCGGCGAGGAAAGTGATGATGGGAAAGAAGCAATTGATGCATTAGTTGATATTTATGCCACTTGGATTCCCAAAGAGAAAATACTTACTACAAACGTATGGTCGTCGGAACTGTCTAAATTAGTTGCCAATGCCTTCCTCGCACAAAGGGTGTCATCAATAAACGCTATTTCTGAATTATGTGAGGTAACGGGTGCTGATGTTAGAGAAGTAAGTCGAGCTATTGGAATGGATAGTAGAATTGGGCCGAAGTTCTTGCAATCCTCAGTTGGTTTTGGAGGTTCTTGTTTTCAGAAGGATATTTTGAATTTGGTCTATATTGCTAAATCCTATGGACTAAAAGAAGTAGCCGATTATTGGGAACAAGTCATCCTCATGAATGACCATCAAAAAATTCGTTTTGCTGAAAATATTGTTTCCAAACTTTATAATACTGTTTCTGGGAAAAAAATTACTTTTTTAGGTTGGGCTTTTAAGAAGGATACCAACGACACTAGAGAATCAGCTGCTATATATGTGGCTGATGCGTTGTTAAATGAGCAAGCTGAAATAACTGTTTATGACCCTAAAGTGAGCGAGGAAAGAATCTATGCTGATCTGGATTATTTGAATACGCGAAGCCCCGAGGAAAATAGAAGATTATTAAAGGTAGCCTTAAATCCTTATCAAGCCTGTAAAAGCACACACGCTGTCGCAATCTTAACGGAGTGGGATGAATTCAAATCATATAATTGGGAAAAAATCTATGAGTCTGCAGTTAAGCCTGCTTTCGTCTTCGATGGTAGAAATATATTGGATAGTCAAAGTATGAGGGAAATAGGCTTTCAGTATCAATCCATCGGAATTTCAAACTTGAATAAAATTTAATGAAAATACTGGTTACAGGGGCTGCGGGTTTTATTGGCTATCATTTGTGCGAGCATTTAATTTCTCTTGGGCATACCGTAGTTGGTCTGGATAACATCAATGATTATTATGATGTCGGTCTAAAATTTGCGCGTCTCCAAAAGTTGGGAATTCCTGAAAAGGAAATCCAGTACAATAAACTTGTTGTAAGTGGTTTGCATGATATTCAATTCCAGTTTATAAAACTGAATCTGGAAGATCAAGAAAATCTCCCTTCTCTTTTTGAAAATATGGAATTTGGTATTGTTTGCAATCTTGCTGCACAGGCAGGAGTTCGTTACAGTATTGAGCAGCCAATGAAATATGTGGAGAGCAATATTGTAGGTTTTGTAAATCTTTTGGAATGCGTTCGGCACAAGGAGATTAAAAAGTTCGTTTATGCCAGTAGCTCCAGTGTATATGGAATGAACGAAAAAATTCCTTTCTCGGTGAACGATAATGTAGATTGTCCCATAAGTATGTACGCAGCCACAAAGAAGAGCAATGAACTTATGGCACATACCTACAGTCATCTCTTTGGAATTGAAACAATTGGGCTGCGATTTTTTACGGTTTATGGACCTTGGGGAAGGCCCGATATGGCCATGTTCTTGTTTACGGATGCGATTTTAAATGATAAGCCAATTAAAGTTTTTAATGAAGGAAATCTTTCACGGGATTTTACCTACATAGATGATATTGTAGAAGGTATCACCGCAACCTTAATAGATAAAAGTTTGAACACTCAATTATATAAACTTTATAATATTGGTAATGGTAATCCAGTGAAATTAATGGATTTTATTGAGGCCATAGAAAGATCGACTGGTAAAGCGGCAATAAAGGAAATGCATCCTATGCAGCCTGGAGATGTCGAAAAAACCTGGGCGGATACTGAATCATTGAATAAGGATTATAACTATATGCTAAACACGCCAATTCAAAAAGGAGTAGCTTCGTTTGTCGATTGGTACAAGAGTTATTATTCCGGAACGACCTCGTAATCTGGAATTTCGACTGCCCTTTGACTGTACTTCGACTACGCTCGGCAGATCCGCTCAATACTTCGACTTTAGTTTATCCTGAGCGCGGTCGAAGGGCTCAGTTTGACAATTTTTGAAATTTTGAAATGTTATTGAATAATTATAATTAATAAAATGAAAAAAGTGCTTATCGTATTTGGTACGAGACCGGAGGCTATCAAAATGGCACCATTGGTAAAGGAATTTGAGAAATACCCAGAATCGTTTGATACCCGGGTTTGTGTCACCGCTCAACATCGAGAGATGTTGGATCAAGTATTGACATTTTTCGATGTCCAACCACAATACGATTTAGACCTAATGAAGCCGGGCCAAGATCTATATGGGTTAACCGCAGCTATTATCACTGAGCTTAAACCAGTATTGGAGGATTTTAAACCCGACTTTGTTTTTGTTCACGGCGATACCACAACAACAATGGCTTCGAGTATTGCTGGTTTCTATAGTGGAGCAAAAGTCTGTCATATAGAAGCGGGACTGAGGACCCATAACAAATATGCGCCTTTCCCAGAGGAAATAAATAGACAGATTACCGGTCGCGTAACGGATTTCCATTTTTCACCTACCGAAGCTTCCCAAGAAAATTTATTAAGAGAAAATATCGATCCAAAGAGTATAATAGTTACTGGTAATACTGTGATAGATGCCTTGTTGCAAAGTGTTGAAAAAGTCAAACGTGAACCAAGTGATCTGGTAAGTGATTTGGATAAAGGTCTCAATGGAGCATCCCTTATTCTAGTTACTGGTCATAGACGGGAAAATCACGGAGATGGTTTCATTCGTATTTGCGAAGCTTTAAAGACCATCGCCTTACATCGTCCAGAATTGGAAATTATATATCCGGTTCATTTAAATCCGAAAGTATTGGAGCCCGTCAACCGTATATTGGGTGATATTAACAATATACAGCTTATCAATCCTTTGGCATATCACGATTTTATTTGGATGATGGACCGTGCCAAAATCATTATAACCGATAGTGGAGGAGTTCAGGAAGAAGCACCAAGTTTGGGAAAGCCTGTATTGGTAATGCGCGAAACCACCGAGCGGCCCGAAGCCGTAGATGCCGGAACGGTAATTCTTGTAGGCACAGATACTGATAAAATAATCCGGGAAACTTTTGCTCTTCTTGATGACGAAGAACATTTCAAGGAAATGAGCAGCAGGCACAATCCTTATGGTGATGGAAAAGCTTGTGGTAGAATTGTAAGGTTTATGAGGGAATTGGGGGAAAACTAAGAAACAAATACCAAATTCCAAACTCCAAATTCCAAACCTGCCTGCCGGCAGGCAGGTTCCAAAAATTAAAACTCAAAATCGAATTAAATCGGGATTCGTGATTTGGGATTCGGGGATTCGGGGGATTAGGATTTAAATAGGAAACCTGATTATTTGATTAGATATTCGGGAACCATGGTTTGTGATTCGGGAATTGGGATTTGAAAGTTGTGATTTGGGATTCGGAGGATTCCGATGGAAATTAATAAATTTGAGATTTGAAAGGTGTGATTTGGGATTTGTGATTCGGAGAATCGAATTAACGAATCAAGAATATCCGAATCAACGAATCAACGAATCCCAGAAATAAGGAGTTTACGAATCAACGAACCAAAGAACCAAAGAATCAACGAACCAACGAATCCCTAATCCCCAATTAACGAATCAATCATTAAACCCTAATCCCTAATCCCCAATTTACGAATCCCCAAATCGCAATCAACAAATCTCAATATTAACGAATCCCTAATACCTAATCCCTAATTCCTAATCCCAAATTAACAAATCCCCAATCCCTAATTCCCAATCAATTTTAATTAAATTGCCCAAATAATACACCATCAATGTCCATACGTGAAAAGTCAATTCTCGGTATTTTTTGGGTTTTTACGCAGCAGTTTAGCAATCAAGCTATAAACTTCGTTGTATCGATCTTTTTGGCGAGAATTCTGATGCCTGCCGATTTTGGGCTTATTGGGATGATCACTGTTTTTATGGCACTCTCGCAAGTGTTGTTAAATTCTGGTCTTACCCAGTCTATAATTAGACAAACCAATCCTACACAGATTGATTACTCCACTGTTTTTTTCTTTAATATGGGGGCAAGTGTTATTCTTTATATCACACTCTTTTTTAGTGCAGGATTTGTAGCAAATTTCTATAGCCAACCAGAATTGGTCAGTATTATCAGGGTTTATACCCTTACCTTAATTATTAATGCCTGTGGCGCCGTACAGTTTACGAGATTGACAAAACAAATGGATTTTAAGACTCAGATGATGGTCACTGTGCCATCTCTGGTTATAAGTGGGTTAGCAGGCGTAACAATGGCTTATATGGGATTTGGGGTATGGGCTTTAGTCTATATGAGTTTACTCCAAACAGTTCTTAGAACTATACAAATATGGATCAAAAGTAAATGGATGCCTTCCTTGGAATTTAATGTTGAAAGATTTAAATACCATATTGGTTTTAGTTATAAGTTAGGCATTTCGGGAGTTTTATATACTTTATACTCTAATATCTATCAAATTGTTATTGGAAAATTCTTTGCACCAGCTCAAGTAGGATTTTATACCCGAGCGGCATCTATGAGGGATTTACCCGTTTCCAACATTTCCAATGCTTTAAGTAAAGTTACATATCCCTTGTTTGCGGAAATAAAGGATGATAATCCAAGACTGAAAAGAGTCTATAAAATGATGATGCAATCTATAATCTTTGTGCTTTGCCCTGTAATGATTTATTTAATAGTCGTGGCCGAACCATTGTTTAGGTTGCTGTTTACTGAAAAATGGCTTCCAGCAGTTCCTTATTTTCAAATACTTTGCATCTCGGGAATATTATATCCTCTGCATTCGTATAATTTGAATATTTTAAATGTAAAAGGAAGAAGCGATTTGTTTCTCAAACTGGAATCGATAAAAATATTTTTGGGAGTTATCGTGATAATTATTAGTATAAGATATGGCATTATTGCTCTCTTATGGGGACAGCTACTCTCTTCAATCCTTGCCTTGGTTATAAATTCTTATTACTCAGGAAACTTTATAAACTATAAACTGTTCGACCAATTAAATGATATAGCCCCGACACTATTTCTGGCTTCAATTATTGGTGTAGCTGCCTGGTTTCTGGATTCTTGTTTATTTGTTAATTTTAATGATATTTTGCGTATATTGGTTTTAGCATTAATGGGATTGCTTTTATATATTGTCGGATCGCATTTGTTTAAGTTCGAAGCATACATAAATATAATATCCTTAATCAAGAATCGACGATGAAACCGATCATAAAGCCTTTTCTTCCTCCACTGGAAGAATATAATAAATATCTGGAAGGAATTTGGGAGGGCAATTGGCTGACCAATATGGGTCCGCTCTCAGGGAAATTGGAAGAGGGTCTAAAGCTTCTTTTAAAGGTGGATCGCTTATTATTCGTTACCAGCGGAACTGTGGCCCTGCAAATGGCTATAAAAGCTTTGGACCTGAAAGGAGAAATCATTACTACACCTTACTCATTTATGGCTACTGCCAGCAGCATTGTTTGGGTAGGATGCAAACCCGTTTTTGTCGAAATTGACAAACATTCCTTAAATATAGATCCCTCCCAGATAGAAGCCGCCATTACACCGGAAACCACCGGCATCCTTGCTACCCACATTTACGGAAATCCTTGTGATGTGGAGGCCATTGAAGCTGTCGCCAAGAAAAATAATCTAAAGGTTATTTATGACGGTGCCCACGCCTTTGGGGTGGAGATCAATGGAAAATCCGTTTTTGAATATGGAGATATAAGTATTTGTAGCTTACATGCAACCAAATATAACCATGCTGTCGAAGGTGGCCTTGTAATAACCAAAGATGGGAACCTCTTAAAAAAGCTGGCCTATATCCGAAACTTTGGCTTTAATGGTAACGATGCCTTTGACGGACTGAGGATTAATGGGAAAAACTCCGAACTTCACGCGGCAATGGGCCTGGCAAATTTGAAATGGATTGACCGAATTTTTGAAAAGAGAAAGTTGTTGACAGAAACCTACGATAAACAACTTCGGAATTTTGGTGGGGTTAAACCTGTTTGGAATACAAACGCCTCATTGAATTACGCATTCTATCCCTTAGTTTTTGACACAGAACAGCTTATGCATAAATGTATTCTAAAGCTGGAAAAAAACGAAATTCACACAAAACGATATTTTTACCCCTCTTTAGCGAGTTCTTTGCCTTATCTTGAACCGCAAGGGCTTAAGGTAACTGACTCTATTTGTAAAAGGATAATCTGTTTGCCTCTGTACTATGATTTATCGGTAGAGGAAGTCGAGCTGATCAGCGGTTTATTACTAGAAGCACAGAATAGTCAAATGGATATGTCCGGGGTTTGCAGCTTAGATTTTTATTAAGTACATACTTCTTTTATCCAAGATAGTGAATAATGAACATCAATACTTCAAATATTAAACAACTGTGCCAAAACCATCAATAATCCATATTCACACTGACCTTAAATTTATTCATAGCGTAGAAAGTAGTGACGAGGAGGAATTTGAGAATACCCTCATATTAGTTGGGAATAAGGGAAAGTACGACGGTATTTATAAAGACTCAATAAGATATTATGATTATTCCCTAAAAGGGTTTCGGAAGATAATAAGTCTTTGCAAGACTGCGAATATAGTAATATTGTACAGCTTAGATTTTCCCAAGGCCTATATTGCAAACCGATTGCCCAAGTCTATAACTGTAATCTGGAGGTTTTTTGGGACGGAATTGTACTCTCGAATTCCAGAACAAGTTCATAGTGAGAAAACAATTGAAATCCTGAGGCTTGAAGAAGAGAGAAATTTATATTTAAAACTTAAACGGCAGCTGAGGAGTCATTTATCCGTGATTAAATATCGTTCCCATGCAAAAAACGAAATTAACAGAGCCATTTTTAAGCGTAGTGATTTTTTTCTAGGTCTAGCAGAACCAGAACATAAGTTTTTAAAAACCATCTGGCAAGATTTGCCTCCTTTTCTTCAATCTAATATTCCTCCATATTTGGAAGTAAATACTTCCAAAAGGACGATAACCAATTTAATTATTTTAGGTAACAACCGTAGACCTTATAATAATCATTTGGATATAATTGAGGGGATAATTGAAAGGAATAGTGAAAATAGATTTAAATTTTTACTCATGTTCAATTATGGATCCAAGAGCGCATATTCAGATATTGTTAAAAAGAAAGCCAGCCAAGTAAAGGAAATTGAGATTCTGGAAAACTTTATGTCTTTGAAGAAGTTTCAGGAATTATATACAACCGCAGATGCTTTTGTATTGAACGGACATAGACAAATGGCTATGGGAAATGTATTAGAAGCACTTAAACAAAACATCAAAATTTATTTAAATGAGAAAAACCTAATGTACAGTTGGTTAAAAGAAAACGAATTCCATGTATTTACAATTGAAGACTTCTTTTCTGACCTCGAATCCAACAACATAGCTTTATCACACCCGGATGCACTTTTCAATCAGCAGCAGCTCGTCAAACTCACCGCGAAACATAATAAACAAGTATTTCAAAATTCAATCAAGAAAATCTTAAAAGATGGCAGATAATTATTTAAACTTGTTTGAACTTATTAAATGTTTAGAAATTCACAATAATGTTTTATTTTTTCATAACTCATAACTCATAACTCCTCTCAGCTCTCACGTCTCAAATTTCACCTCTCAAATCTAATATCTTTCCTTTCTGCAAAGCATAAAAAAAAACATATCTTTGCGCTTTTTATAGAATTAACAAATCTGTCAGGCTGAGCCCCGCGGGAATGAAATTTTCGTGTTCGAAGCACCAGATTAACGAATCACTAATTAACAAATCACCAATTACCATTCAAAATGAATCCAGACGTAGTAACAATTGGTTTAGGATATATAGGATTGCCAACATCAGCCTTAATGGCCTCCAAGGGATTGCAAGTTCACGGGGTTGATGTGAATCCAGAAGTAGTAAAGACAATTAATAAAGGAAAAATCCATATCATCGAGATGGATTTGGAGGAAGCTGTTTCTAAGGCAGTAAATGCAGGAAAACTAAAAGCTGATACCACGCCAGTTGCGGCAGATACCTATCTAATCGTAGTACCAACTCCCTTTAAAGGAAATCATGAACCCGATATTTCTTATGTGGAATCTGCAACAAAAGCCGTCCTACCATTTTTGAAAGAGGGAGATCTGTATATTATAGAGTCCACTTCACCCATAGGCACTACAGAAAAAATGATGGAACTTATTTATAGAGAGCGGCCAGAATTAAAAGGTAAGATTTATTTAGCTTATTGTCCCGAGCGCGTTCTACCTGGGAATGTAATGTATGAGCTGGTACACAATGACAGAGTTATTGGAGGTGTAGATGAAGCTAGCACTGAAAAAGCTATTGCCTTTTATAAACAATTTGTAAACGGTCAATTACACGCTACCAACGCCCGTACTGCGGAAATGTGCAAGCTTACAGAAAATTCAAGTCGTGATGTTCAGATAGCTTTTGCCAATGAACTATCTCTTATATGTGATAAGGCTGGTATAAATGTTTGGGAATTGATCCACTTGGCCAATAAACACCCACGTGTAAATATTCTGCAGCCCGGTTGTGGCGTAGGAGGGCACTGTATAGCCGTTGATCCATATTTTATTACGTCCGACTTCCCGATGGAATCGCAGATAATAGGGAAGGCTCGGGAAATAAACAATTATAAAAGTTTTTGGGTGGCAGAGCAGATTATAAAAGCTCGTCACGCCTTTCAATTAAAACAAGGTCGCCCGCCAGCCATTGCCTTGATGGGATTGGCGTTTAAACCAAATATTGACGACCTGCGGGAATCTCCTGCCAAGTATATTGTTCAAAAAGTTTTGCAGGAATCCCACGATGAGGTTTATTTTATTGTAGAGCCTAATATTGATGATCATCAAGTTTTCAAGATTACCGATTGTACGGAAGCAGTGGCAAATGCAGATATCGTTGCACTTTTGGTGGCGCATAATGAGTTCAAGAAATTGAAGTTTTCAGAAAGTCAGGTAGTTTTGGATTATTGCGGTGTAATGAATTTTTAAACTCTTCAATATCCTTAATAAGTAAAAATAGAATTTCAATTTTTGAATGGAAATCCAAACGTTCCTTCGAAATTATAAATCGATATATCTAATTAAAGAAATCCATTTGTGAATGCTCATGTTGTCACGTGAATTTAATGAAATTGCGATTTTTTAATAATTACTATAAACTGCTAATCAACAGAAATTGTCATTAACTCAAAAAGGTTTCTCCAGTTTTGTTTATTCGTTCTCCAGTTCGATTATAAATAAAATCATTGTTTTCGTAGGAGGTGTTTATCTTGCGAGGCTGCTTACCCCTCAAGATTACGGTTTGGTAGCTATGCTATACATTATTTTTGCTGTCTCAAGCTTTTTTATTACAGGCGGGTTGGGTTTGGCTTTGATAAGAGAAAAAATAATTACAGAGGCTGATAAGTCTACTGTCTTTTATTTTAACATTATAGTTAGTATTAGCTTATACATTTTACTTTGGTTTGGAGCTCCTTTAATTGCATCTTTTTATGGAAGACAGGAACTTATTATGTTAACTAGGCTAATGGGATTGGATCTCCTTTTTAAGAGTTTGACCATAGTCCAGGCCTCGGTTTTAAAACGAGAGTTGAAATTCAAATTTTTAAGTCTTATAGAAGTGGTCAGTGGTATCACGGTAATAGGCATATCTGTATTTCTTGCCTACTCCGGATATGGTGTTATTGCCTTGGCTATTAAATTTTTCTTGGGAAGTTTGGTTTCTTCCATTATGCTTTTCATTGTTAATCCGTGGATACCTAGAGGATTTATAACCAAGGAATCATTCCATAAATTATTTGCTTTTGGCTCCAATGTGATGCTTCTGGGCTTTGTAAATAGTATTTCCAAAAATTTGAATCAGGTGGTTATTGGGAAATATTTTTCTCCCGCATCTTTAGGTTTTTTTAATCAAGGCAATATGCTTAAAGATACAGCGACAAGTGTGTTAAACGATACCGTGATGAATGTAACTTTTCCTATGTTAGCTCAGATACAGGATGATAAGGAGAGATTAAAGTTGGGGTATCAAAGGATTATCCGAATAAATACTTTTACACTATATCCAATAATAACAATTTTGATAATCGCGGCCGAACCTTTGATCATAGGATTGTTGGGCGAGAAATGGAGAGTTTCAATCGTATTTTTACAAATTTTAGGAATTTCAGGGTATGTTGGTCACCTTCATAGCATCAATTTAAACGTTTTAAAGGTTTATGGAAAAGGCAAAGATTATCTATTCCAGGGTTTTTTTAGAAATGGATTGACCATCCTTGGAATTTTAATTACCGTGAATATTTCCGTTGTGGCAATGGCCTGGGCTTTTGTGATTACTGAATTTTTGCAGCTTTTCATCAATGTTTATTATAGTAATAAATATATCTCGTTTACTTTCAAGGAACAATGGACCATAATGTTCCCTATAATTCTGATTACGATTATAATGGGAATGTTTGTATATCTTTTGGGATATTTGGACTTTAGCCATCCCCTAGTAAAACTAACGGTTTTATCATTTTCCGGAATAATTCTTTATTTAGTTTTAGCTTATTTATTTAAACTGAAAGCCCTAGGAGATTTGAAATTAATTATTGGTCAAAAATTGAAATCATTAAAGAAAAAAAAGAAATGAAGGAAAGAGCGAGAAGAATTCACATAACCTCTAGTGGACCTCGGACCGGTACTACTCTATTAGCTGAGGTAATGAAAACCTGCTTCGAAATTGATGGCTATTGTGATCATGAGGCGCCACTATGTCGTTCCAATTCCAGTTTTGGAAAATGCAATATTATTTTGACAAAGTATCCCTCAGATATTAAGTATTTTGAGAAAGTCCTAAAATGGGATCCTAAGCTTTTCGTTATATGTTTAATAAGGGATCCTAGAGACATGGTTTGTAGCTATCACGGAAAAATTGAGGATAAATATTATTGTGACCTAAAGTATTGGTTCAGTTTTATTAAAGATTTTGAGAAATTGAAAGGTAATCCAAGGGTTTTGTTGATTAAGTATGAGGATTTTACTCAAAATCCAGATAGGGTCCAAGAGCTTATTATGGAAAATGCACCTTTCCTGATTAAAAAGCACAATTTTTCCGAATTCCATTTATTCGCACAACCAGTTAACGATTCTTTAAAAGCGCTAAAAAAATTGCGCCCCATAGAAAGTAAAGGAATAGGAAATTGGAAAAATCATTTACCCAGGATCAAACAGCAAATTCAAGAATTTGATTCCATCGACAGTTCACTTATTGCTTTTGGATATGAATCAGACACAAACTGGTCCGAGCTTCTAAAAAATGTGGAATCGGAAATTTTTGTTACTGTTAAAAAGAACGTTCATGGTGTTTGGCGCCAAACAAAATCATTAATATTAACCTATCTTAACATATATTTAGAAAAGAGAGGTGTGGATCCGGATAAGTTTTTAGCACCATTCAAGAAAATAATCTAATAAATTTAACAACTAAATTAAGTTTGAAATCCATACTGATAATCTCTCGTTTTTTCTATCCTATAAATTCTCCACGTTCTTTTAGAACCACTGAATTAGCTAAGGAGTTTGCCCGGCAGGGCCACGCTGTTACCGTATTGACTCCACAAAGTACAGAGCATTTAGCTTTTGGGCGCGAATTTAATGTAGAAATTCAAGACCTGGGACAACCCAAATGGAAAGAAATTGATCTTTCTGGTAAAGGGTTGGGATTGTTAATAAAAAGGGCGTTAAGAAGAGGGTTGTTGATGGCATTTCAATATCCGAATTTGGAATTCTTTTTCTCCACTAAAACTGCATTGAAAATTAAGAAGAGAAATAAGGAAAAATATGACTTACTCATTTCTATAGCAACGCCTCATCCCATTCATTGGGGCGTCGCTGCCGTCTGGAAGGAGAAAGATAATATCGCGAGGACGTGGGTAGCAGATTGTGGAGATCCATTTATGGGGGTTGAGAATGATACTTTTCAGAAGTGGTTTTATTTTAAATACATAGAAAAATGGTTTTGTAGAAAGGTCGATTTGCTATCGATCCCCGTAGAATCTGCCATTCCGGCTTATTATCCTGAGTTTCATGATAAAATTAAAATTATTCCACAGGGATTTAATTTCAATGATATAAACTTGGCTCTATATAGAAAAAATGAAATTCCACATTTTGCTTACGCGGGGGGATTGATTCCTGGAAGAAGGGATCCTAAGGATTTTTTCGAGTTTTTGGTAAATTATCCCCATCCCTACAAATTTGATCTCTATACCAAGAATGTGGAATTGGTCCAATCATATGTTGAGCGATCAAAAGGACGAATGGAAATAAAGGAATATTTACCCAGAAAAGAACTACTTTACAAACTTAGCAAATTGGAATTTGTTGTTAACTTTGAAAATGCAGGAACTAAACAAATTCCTAGCAAGATCATTGACTATGTAATAACACAGAGACCAATTTTAAATGTAAGTTCATCAAGCTTTAATAAACAAGTTGTAGAGGAGTTTTTATATGGAAATTATGAAAATGGGTTGAAAATCGATAATCCTGAACAATATAGAATTGAAAATGTGGCAAAGGAATTTTTAAAATTGGTAAATAGTTAAAATGGCGAAATCTCACGGGAAATCATTTCATATAATATATTTTTTCTTACAGCCTTTTTTTACTCTGCTCTATTATTTGAAGAATTTTAGAAAACCAGAAGCGAAAAATGTTATGTGGTTGTTCACTATCTTCTATGGGTTCACTTTCGCAATTGGAGTAGAGAACCAGAATAGTGATATTAATAGTTATGTTAATGATATACCGCTTTTGCATAATCTTAATTTAACTTTCTCGGGATTTTTGGTGTACCATAAGGCAACGGGGGAAGTAGATATTCTTAGGAATTCTCTTGCTTATGTGGTGTCGTATTTTACTGCGAATGGCTATTATTTAATTATAATTTATGGTATCATCTATGGCTATTTCTTTTCTAGAAACATGTGGTACGTTCTGGATAGATTGGAAGGTAAAACCAAGATGTTTACAAAAGTTTTAATTTTCGGTTTATTTCTTTCAATTCCCATATGGGGTTTAAACGGTTTTCGATTCTGGACAGCTGCCCATGTTTTCATTTTTATATTATTGCCCTATCTCTTTGAAGGAAAGAAAAAACGATTAGTATGGTGTTTAATAATACCCTTCGTAATTCATTATAGTTTCTTGATTGCGCTATTTCCTTTATTGATTTATCTAATCTTTGGAAATAAAGTAAAATTGTATTATATTTTTTTTATTATTACTTTATTTATTAGCGCAATAAATTTATCACAGTTCAATAATCTTATAGAAACCTATGCACCTCAATCTTTCGCTGATCGCTCGGCAAGCTATAGACTCGAAACAAAAGTGAAAACATTGAGAACGGAAGGTCAATTTGGCGCGGATCAAGTTTGGTATGTCAAGTATGCTGGCTTCGGTATAAGATATTCCCTAGCCGCTTTTTTACTTGCTTTTTATTGGACTTTTAGAAAATCAATTCATTCCAATAAGGAGTTATTAAAACTACTGAGCTTTACCTTGTTATTTTATGGATTTGCAAATATTCTTTCCTCCATACCTTCAGGCTATAGATTTCTTAAAGTCGCTGATGTACTTACACTGTCATTTTTAATTTTGCACCTGCAAAATAATAAAATCAATAGAGATTTGTATTATCTAGCAAACATAACAACCCCACTATTTCTCTTGTTTATCATTGTAGGCCTCCGGGCCTCCTGGTATTCTCTTAGTGTGATGACCATCATTGGTAACCCCATTACAGCAATCTTTACTTTTGGTGAAAATATATCATTGAATGATATTATTAAGGGACTTTAAATTGTGCGTTATCGATGAAGTTTACAAGTTTTTGAATTTTATTGGTCGGGATTAGTACAAGCCGATTCTATGGGACACAAAGTTTAATATCTTTGCGGAGGATCAGTATTCCATAAGAACTATTGAGAAGGGGGGATTTTAACCTTAATTAGGAGAAGCTCTGAAAGGTTTATTTTAAATTTGGTTAATTTGTGTAGTTCTTTTAAAAATCGTACCTATGTGGGAGATTTTTTTACTCTCATGAAAAATAAAAATATTACCGTCCTCTATATTGCCGGTAACGGTCACTCGGGTTCAACTCTTTTGGATATTATTATTGGTTCCAGTTCAGATTTTTTCAGTGCTGGCGAATTAACATTCATTACCGAAATACTATATTCGAAGAATACTGCTCTTGCCAACAATTGATAAAAAATTGCAGTGTATGGTCCAAAGTTGTAAAAGTGTGGTTGGCTTCTTCCCCCATTAATTTAGAAGAATATAGACGGCTAGCTTTAAAATTTGAACGAAATAAAGCTACGATAACGACTTTAGTTTCGAAAATTAAGCCTTCAAAAGATTTTAATAATTATTGTATTTCTACGCGAATGTTGTTTGAAGCTATTGTTGAAGTTACCGGGAAAAATTTTATTGTCGATTCCTCCAAAACGCCACAACGAATAGCTGTCCTAGATAAGATTGTCAACCTAGAGGTGCTCCATTTATGTAGAAATGCCAAGGGGGTTTTAAATTCTGCAAAGAAATCCTACAAAATGGATATTGAAGCTGGTTTCGAAACCGATTTTCCCGCAAGACGAACTTCTAAGACCCTTATTGATTGGTTTTTTGTTAATTTGATAACCGAAATTTTTAAAATAGGTGTCATTTCCAGAAAAATAAGATATGAAGCTTATCTAAATGATCCGGAATATATAGGTAGTCTTCATAATAAAATACGAACGCCAATAATAACCAAGGGGTTGTCCACCGACCATATGTTGGCTGGAAATGTTTTAAGATTGAAAAAAAATATTAAAATAGATGGAAGCCTAGGTTTCCATTATAAGCGTCTTTCAACTTTACAATTTAAAATCGCATCAATCTTAGACACACTTTTGCCATTTTGGTCATGGGATATTAAGAGAAAATTTGAATTTTCCCGGAAAAAAGGAATACAACTTTGAATCAACATAATCACCATCAATAAATTTAACATCCATAAGCTAAAGTATGATTGAACAGATTAAATTTGTTGTTAGCCGAAATCTTGTAAATGGAATAGGTTGGCGATCGCCTCGTAAAATAGTTGTTTTTGAAAGCGATGATTGGGGAATGATTCGAATGGCTTCAAAAGAAGCTCAAGAAAACTTTATTAAAAATGGATACAAAATTGACGAATGTCCATACAATTTAAATGATCGTCTTGAAAATGACGAGGATATAGAGAGCTTATCAAAAGTATTATTATCAGTCAAAGATAGCCGAGATAATCCGGCCAAATTCACTATTAATAATATAGTTGCAAATCCAGATTTTGAAAAAATTAAAAAGGAAAACTTTGAAAAATATTACTATGAACCTTTCACTAAAACCCTAGAAAGACAAACCGACTCTCAAAATGTCTTATCCTTGTTCAAAGAGGGCATTTCAAAAAATATTTTCCAGCCTCAATTACATGGCCGAGAACATATAAATTTACGACTGTGGTTCCAGCGCTTACAACATGGAGATCCTGTAACCATTGATGCTTTTAAACAAAAAATGTATTCAGTGCATAAAAGAGGGATAGTTAGCGGCCGACGTTTTAATCTTGATGCTTTTGGAAATAAGACTCTCACTGGAGATTTTTTTAATTATCCCGATTTAATTAGAGAAGCTCAACAAATTTTTAAAGAAACTTGGGGAATTCAATCGCAATCCTTCATTGCTCCCTGCTACACTTGGCATTCATCTCTTGAAAAATTTTTAAAGGAAGAGGGAGTAAGGTACCTTCAGGGAACCTACGTGCAGATTGAACCGGTTGATAATGCAACTTTTAAATTCAAAAAAAAATACCATTACACAGGGCAAAGAAATAAACTGGGTCAATATTTTTTAGTGAGAAATTGTAATTTCGAACCTACTGAATTTGGTCCACATAATGCAGTTAAGAATGCTCTCAAAGAGATAGAACTTTCCTTCGCTTATAGGAAACCGGCAATTATTAGCTCTCACCGTGTAAATTACATCGGATCCTTACATCCAGTTAATCGTAGAGAAAATTTGAAATTGTTAAAAACACTTTTAGAAGAAATTGTCAAACGTTGGCCAGATGTGGAATTTATGAGTTCCGATATATTGGGATCAATAATTTCAGACCAGAAATAATTGGTCATTTTTAAGGTTGTCGAAAATTATAAAAACTTGAAAGGATCGGACCAAAAAATTTAATTCTTTGTAATTAAATTGAGGTTTTATGTCGACTTGAATGTACCTTTGGCTTCGGTTACCAAATTAAATTAATAATAGTTTCCGAAGAATGCCAATCCCAGGCTTTAGCACTTACTTGGTATTTAAAACAGGAATTCCCTCAAGGCGTTATTTGGTTACTATAATATAGTTGTGAAACGAGTGAATCTCCCGTTTTTAATTTTTTATTAACGCAAAAAACCGTTTGATTTAGTTAATATTCTTCAATATGGAAAAAAAGAAATTACTCTTTATTGTGCCTGCCATGTGGGGTGGAGGTGCCGAAAGGGTTTTGATAAATTTAATTAACCTCCTCGATTCTAAGGAGTACACTATCGATTTAATGACCGTCATTGCAAAAGGGGAATTATGGGATAGTATTCCTGCCAATGTCAATAAAAAACATGCAAATATTAACCCTTATATTATCCAAGGACTTTCTTTGATCTTTAGGAGGACTAATATAAATTTATTTTGGCTCTTAGGATACAAATTTAGAGGAACTTACGATGTGGGTATTTCTTTTCTGGATTCGATATTTACCGAGTTATTATTTGGGAAACAATTAAAGTTGAATAAAAAAATTGCAGTAGTGCATAGTAGCTATAAGTCTTATACTAATAGATCCAAATTTATTAAGGGCAAATATAAAATTGCTATGTGTGAGCGTTATGATAAGTTGGACAAGATTATTTGTGTTTCAAAGGAGTCAAAATCAGAATTTATAGAATTGTTTGGGGATCAATATGATGTAGAGGTAATTTATAACCCTATCAATGTGCCTGATATTGTTCAGAAATCGAGGGAGGGGATTCCAGAGGAAATGAAAAGAAATTGCATTCAATTTGTAGCAGTGGGAAGTCTAAATCCGGTAAAGGGTTTTGATTTGCTAATTAGAACCTCCGCCCTATTGAAAAATAAAGGTTATAATTTCCATCTCCATATTTTAGGAGATGGAGCCTTGAGAAATCAATTGGAGCAGTTAATAAACGACTTAGACCTAAAAGCCTTTGTTAGCTTGCATGGTTTTAAAAAGAACCCATATCCGTGGATAAAAAATGCAGATGTATTTATAATGTCGTCTATAGTTGAAGGTTTGCCGACTGTTTTATGTGAAAGTTTAATTCTTGGAAAAGCGGTAATTGTTTCCAATGTTCCAGGATGTAGGGAGCTTATCGATAATGGAAAATTCGGAATTATGTGCGAACGAGATGAAAATCAATATTTCCAAGCGATGGCAAAGTGTATAAGTGAGCCGGCCGTTGTAGAAGTTCTTAGAAACAATGCAATAGAAAGAAGTAAGATTTTTAGTGACGAGATTGTCATGGAAAAATACAACAGTCTGTTTCAAGTATGAACTTTGTGTTTCCAATTAGCGAATGAAAAATTTTTATTTTAAGATGAATAAATCCTCAATACTTAATTACAAGCCTCTAAAGAGATGGAATTTGGCCCGTCGGTATGATTGAATTTATGTGTTTCTCCAATTGACAATATTTAATGATATTTAGAACCAAATGATTCACCAGATTAAACCCATATTGAGCAGAAATATAACAAATGTGTGGGGTTGGCGTACTAGTCGCAAAATAGTAGTTATTGAAAGTGATGATTGGGGAAGTATAAGAATGCCTAACAAAGATGTTTATGATGCCTATAAAAATTTGGGATATAATATCGATTCCAGTCCTTATTGCAAATATGACACCTTGGCCAATACGGAGGACTTAAATGCGCTATTTGAAATATTGAGAATGTTTAAGGGCAGGGATGGACGTCATCCCAAGTTCACTTTCAATACGGTTATGGCGAACCCGATCTTCAAAGAGATTAGAAAATCAGATTATTCAGAATATTTTTATGAACCATTTCCTGAGACTTTAAACCGATATTATCCGAATGAAAATGTATTTAAACTCTGGAAGCAGGGGATAGATGAAAAACTAATACAACCTCAATTTCATGGCCGCGAACACGTTCATGTACACTCTTGGCTCGCCCATTTAAGTAGGGGCAATAAACCACTTCTGGATGCTTTCCAGATGGGATTTTGGGGAATTCCTAAAACTTTTTATGAAAAAAGTAATATAAGTATTCAAGCTGCTTTTGGAAGTTACGATCTTCAACAGTTGGAATTTTACAGAGAAAACATTCGGGAAGGACTTCAATTGTTTGAAGATATTTTTGGTTTTAAGTCCAAAACTTTTATCCCTAGCAATTATACCTATCCAGAAGAATTAAATTCGGGTCTTCACGATTGTGGGGTAATTGGAATTCAAGGTATGAGGAAACAGAAAATACCTCAAGAAAATGCTTCCCTAATAACAAAAGTAATCTATACCGGAAAGAGAAATGAATACCAACAAAGATACACCGTTCGTAATGCTATGTTGGAACCTTCACAAATGCCCAAAAGAATGGATAACGTTGGTGAATGCTTAAAGGATATCGGCAACTCCTTTCTATGGCACAAACCAGCGATTATTAACAGCCATCGGGTGAATTACGTAGGAAGCATTGATAAAGAAAACCGAATCCGTAGCTTGAGTATGTTGAAAAATTTGCTCTATCAAATTATAAAAAAATGGCCAGAGGTCGAATTTTTATCAAGTGATGAATTAGTCGATGTTATGAATGAAGAACACTAAAGAGGTTTTTAGTAGATTGGGGAGTCCAAAATCATCTATATTGCTATCCTTCATCGATTCTAAAAATCCTATTGAAACATTCAAAATATTTGATTAGCTTTTAGTTTTAACATTCGGAAATCTATGATTTTTTTAGGCGTTAAGATTATTAAAGTTCTTATCATTGCAAAGAATATAGGTTTTATAAAGATTAATACGGATCTACCGTAGTCTGAACTTAGATAAAAATGGGATTGAAAATAATGCTCTGCAAGTAAAGTTTTGTTTTTAATAAAAATGATTAATTCCAAAAAAGATTATTTATATTATTTGAATGCTGACAGAATAGCTCTGGGCAAACCTGAATATTCGTTTTTTCACGGCGTAAAGGAATATTTGAAAATAGATTTAATTTGGAAATTTCAACGTTTATTGAGAAAATCTGAATATTATAAAAATGTTAAAAGCAAACAATCCTTTATTGGAAAAGTAAGCTATATCATCATTAAGAGGAGGTTTAAAAGTAAATCTTTAGAATTGGGATTTTCAATTCCTGAAAATGTTTTTGGTCCAGGTTTGGCTATCCTCCATTACGGTACTATCATAATAAATGATGCAGTCAGGATTGGGAAAAATTGCAGGATCCACGCTTGTGTAAATATTGGGACTTCAGGTGGAAAGGAGGGGGCGCCAATTATTGGAGATAATGTGTACATTGGACCAGGAGCAAAAATCTATGGAGAAATATTGATTCCTAATAATTGTGCCATTGCAGCGAACGCTGCCGTGGAGAAAACCTTTTTTAACGAAGGCATGGTATTAGGTGGGGTTCCCGCCAAAGAGATAGGGAAAGTGGATATCAAACGAATAATTAAACATATTTAAAACCTTATTTAGGGTTAATAATTAACAAATCTCTGACCGCCCGCCCGAATGAATTTGTCTGCCTGACAGTCGAACATGTAAAATAACGAATCGCTAAATTCCAAAATGAAGATAAAAAATATTTCGGTAATTTATATAGCTGGTAATGGCCACTCGGGTTCTACCCTTTTGGATATTATTTTGGGCGCAAGCACAGATATCTTTAGTGCCGGAGAACTCACCAAGATTACCCGAAATTCCATATTTGAAGAATATTGTTCTTGCGGGCAGTTGATAGGCGAGTGTGAGGTCTGGTCAAAAGTGATGAAGAATTGGTCGGAGAAATCTCCCATCACTTTGGAGGAATATAGAAGGTTAATCCAAAACTTCGAGCGAAATAAGGCTACTCCAATCGTGTTGTTCTATAAACTAAATCCTTCTCGCGATTTTAAGAATTATTGTGAAGCTACCCATTTATTATTTGAAGCCATCAAAAAGGTTACTGGAAAAAGCGTAATAGTAGATTCCTCTAAATATCCACAACGTATTGCGATGCTCAATAAATTTGCCAAACTAAAAGTTATTCATCTATGTCGAAATGCCAAAGGTGTTTTGAACTCTGCAAAAAAGTCATCTAAAAAGGATTTAAGGATGGGCCGAGAAGCTGACTCGCCAGTACGGCGCACCTCGAAAACTTTATTGGATTGGTTTTATATTAATCTGATAACCGAGATTTTCACTTTAGGAGTGCCTTCCATTAGACTCAAATACACTAAATTCATAGTAAATGTTCAATCGATTGGAGAAATTCATCCCAAAATGGACATTTCAACATTGAATCAGAAATTTTTTGCGGAGCATATGTTAGCTGGAAATGCATTGCGGTTGAAAAAAGATATAGTGGTGGACAAAAACCTAGGATTAAATTATGACCGTCTTACCAAAAAACAACTGAGAGTAGCTTCCTTATTTGATAGGATATTTCCATTTTGGGCTTAATCAGATAGAATAGATATTAAAAATTAATTAGAATTATAATGAGGAAAATAATAGAATCAAGCCCTTTTTTATTTTATATCTGGTACCACCTTGTTAGAAAAAATAGGGGTCTTAAAATCGATTACTTTAGTCAAAAAACGAAATTTTCGCTCGACGGCTATCCTAGGTCGGGAAATACTTTTGCAACCAGCCTAGTAAAGAATATTTTTGGAAAAGATGTGTTTATTCATCATTTTCATGCCATTGCCCCTATAAAGGTTTCATTAAGAAAAAATATTCCGGCATTCATTTTAATACGAGAACCTGAAGAGGCAATTACCTCCTATTATCTAAAATGGTATTCCTTTAAGCGTAAGCCCATCCCAAAAGAAATTAATACGAAACTTTTAAAAAAACTAACAAACCAATATGTGGAATATTATAAATATGTTCAACAAAAAAAGAACAAACTGGAAATTATAGAATTCCGGGATTTAGTTAGAAATCCCAAGCAATTTATTGCTGACATAAATAATAAAGTATATCAAAATGAGCTGGAAATTGGTTCGGCCCAAATGGAAAAAGCAATTAATTCTTATAGGGGCGCAACCGAAACTTTTGGATCTTCAAAGCCAAATCCTGAAAAGAAAGACTTAAAAGAACTTTAAAAGAAAAGTTGCATAAAATTCCGGCATATAAAAATGCGGAGAAAATTTATAAGTCTTTTCTCTAAAAAATCTCTAAAAAGCAATTTACAATTTATATTCTTTCTATAAGTAAAATTTAATCCATATGGTTATTTCTAAAGTTCATAAATACATTTATGTGGCTGTTGACAAAACAGGCACAACTTCCGTCGAGAAATTTTTGATGGATAGCGACGAGACCGCCACTAAAAATGGCGTCGAAATAGACGGCAAGCAATATAAGTTTAAAGGGCATAGCACCGCATTGGAAATAAAGGCCGTGTTAGGAAAACACTATGACGATTATACTGTAATAGGTTTTGTGCGTAATCCATATTCTAGGGTGGTGTCAAGTTACTTTTTTTTAAAAAAAGGAGCAAAACCTTGGAAAAATGTTGACAGAGATAGGCCTCTGATTCAAAAACTTCAAATAAAATTCACCCAGATTATGCCCTTTAAACCTTGGGCCCTGATTTATCCCTATCGAGCTAATCGGATTTATTTTGTAGGGGAAAAGGGAAATCTGATTGTTGATAAGATTGGAATTTTCGAGAACCTCTCGGAGGATTTAGAAACCATTCTCATTTCTTGTGGCCTAAACTTCGATTTTTCAAAATTTCCACATACCAATAAATCTGTCCATAAAGAGGAATCGACATATTTTAAAAACAAAATATTTAGAAATGCAATGTCCTTAAAATTGGGAAAGGACTTGAAGTTCTATAATAGCATAGAAGAGGCCAACAATTCAAATTGACAAATAGTATTATTAATTTTTGATGAATTATATGATTAAAATTACCTGTATTATCCACTCTCTCTCCCTCGGAGGGATGGAACGGGTAATGGCTCTTTTAATAAATCATTTTAGCACCAAAGAGAATGTGGAGGTTAGCCTTATTTTAATAGGCAAAACCCGTCAAATAGACTTTCAACTAAATAGTGGGATAAAAGTGTACAGTCCAAGTTTTCCCTTTAATTCGCGCCAAAGGACAATCACAACCCTGAAAACAATTCGTTTTATTAGAAAGACTGTTAAGGAGATCGATCCCAATACAGTTCTAAGTTTCGGTGAATATTGGAACAATTTGGTTCTAATGTCACTCTATAATCTCAACACGCCTGTCTTTATTTCAGACAGAAGTAGACCAAACAAAAACCTTGGAGAGGTACAGAATTTTTTAAGGAACAAACTATACCCTAACGCTTCGGGAATCATCGCTCAAACAGAGCGAGCAAGGGAGGTGGCCATGAAAAAAGGATGGAATAAAAACATACAAATCATAGGCAATCCCATTCAAGAAGTTGAATGGCAACCTGAGTCTCTTAAGGAAAATATTGTTTTGACAGTGGGAAGATTGATCAGGAAAAAACATATTGACCAGTTGATTAGAATTTTTTCTGACTGCGATGTTCCTAATTGGAAATTGGTTATAGTGGGTGGCAATGATGAAAGAATGAATCTTATTGAAGAATATCGGTCTCTTGTAAAAAAAATGGGATTGGAGCATAAAATTGAACTGGTAGGAACTCAAAAAGATGTAAACAGATATTATTCAAACAGTAAAATTTTTGCATTCACCTCCAGCTCCGAAGGGTTCCCAAATGTTGTTGGGGAAGCAATGTCGGCTGGCCTTCCAGTAATTGCGTATGACTGTGAAGCGGGACCATCAGATATGATTGAGAATGGGACGGAAGGCTATCTAATTCCCTTATTTGATGAAGGGCAATTTAAAGAGAAATTAAAAATCTTGATGCTGGATAAAGATAAAAGGATTGCGATGGGTGAAAATGCAAGACAAAAAATCGCTAAATTTGCCGCCGAAGAGATTGCAGATAAGTTTTATCAATTTATCTTGAACAAATAACTCAATAATAATTTGAAAATAGTTATAAATACCGCTACTCAACGTTTCGGGGGGTCGGTTCAGGTTGCCCTTTCTTTTATTTATGAATGTATCCATTTTCCAGAACATGAATATCATGTTTGGGCAGGACCAGGTATAAAAAAGTCGCTTATAGAAAGTGACTTTCCGAGTAACTTTACATTTACCTATTTTGATTTCGGTGTCATTAGCCTTTCCTCAACAAAAAAAATTCACAGAATACTCTTGGCTCAGGAAAAAGAGATAAAGCCTGACGTAATAATTGCCACCTCTGGGCCTTCCTATTTCAAAAGTTTGTCCCCGCAAATTATTGGTTTCAATTTACCCTTGTATATTTATCCTGAGTCCCCATATTTAAAAGAATTAAGTCTTAAGAAAAAGTTGAAACTTTATCTAAAGAAGAGACTGCATTACTATTTTTTTAAGAGAGAAGCCGCTGCGTTTGTTACTCAAACCGATGATGTAAGAGAAAGGGTAAAGAAAGCTTTTAAAACCAATAAAGTTTATACCGTAACGAATACATACAGTAATTTCTATAAAAGGAAGGACGTTTTTCCCAATCTTTTGCCAGAACGCAAGGAAGGAGAGCTACGACTATTGACGGTTAGTTCTTACTATCCTCATAAAAATCTTGAAATAATTCCAGAAATTATAGGGCATTTAAAGAATAAAGGATTTAATAATATTCGTTTTGTAGTAACTTTGAAGGAAGAGGATTTTCATAAAATATTAGGGGGTGCTTCGGGAATAACCAATGTGGGCCCTCTGAACCCCGAGAAATGTCCTTCTTTATATAAGGAATGTGATTTTATGTTTTTGCCTACCTTGGCCGAATGTTTTTCCGCTTCTTATCCTGAAGCTATGATTATGGAAAAGCCGATTATAACAACTGATTTAGGTTTTGCAAAATCCATTTGTGGAGAGGCGGCTTTGTATTATAAAGCCAAAGATGCTAATGCGGCGGCGGACGCTATTCTCCGCTTGATAAATGAAAGGGACCTGGCAGAAACATTGGTTCAAAAGGGATTAAAACAATTGCATCAGTTTGATTCCGCAAGGACCAGAGCTGAGAAATATTTAAAAATATGCAAAGAGATAAGTGAATATGACAAAAGAAAGTAAAATATATATAGCCGGACATCGCGGTATGGTGGGTTCGGCTATATGGCGTGCCTTGGAGAAAAGTGGATATAACAACCTGTTGGGAAAGAACAGTAAAGACCTGGATTTAAGAAATCAAGAAGCCGTGAATTCATTTTTTGAACAAGAAAATCCGGAGATCGTTATTGATGCCGCAGCTCGTGTGGGTGGTATTTTGGCAAATAATGATAACCCCTATACATTTTTGATGCAAAATCTGCAGATTCAAAATAATCTTATCGATGCTGCGGTAAATAGTGAGGTGCAAAAGTTTGTTTTCTTGGGAAGTTCATGTATCTATCCTAAAATGGCGCCACAACCCTTAAAGGAGGAGTACCTTCTTACTGGACCTTTGGAGCCCACCAACGAGTGGTACGCCATAGCCAAAATTGCCGGAGTAAAGGCTTGTGAAGCAATACAAAAGCAATATGGAAAAAAATTTATAAGTTTGATGCCGACAAATTTATATGGCTTTCATGATAATTTTGATCTGGAAACCTCTCATGTGCTACCAGCAATGATACGAAAATTTCACGAAGCAAAATTAAATAATAATGCTCCTGTAAAATTATGGGGATCGGGAACTCCCAAAAGAGAATTTCTTTTTGTCGATGATTTGGCAGATGCAGTTAAATTTTCTCTTGAAAATGATTTAAAAGAAAATCTTTATAATATCGGTACAGGGAAGGATATCTCCATATTGGAATTGGCTGAAACCATTCAAGAGATTGTAGGCCACCAAGGTCGAATCGTTTGGGATTCGGATAAACCGGATGGCACTCCCAGAAAGTTGCTCGATGTTTCGAGGATGAAAGAAGCCGGTTGGGAAAGCTCCGTTGGGTTAACAATGGGTATTAAAAATACCTATAATTGGTTTAGGGAACACCAAACAGAATATAGAAAAGTCAAAATTTAAGGACGATTATAAAGAAGTTAAAAAATATAAATTATGAAAGTTGCATTAATTACGGGAATAACGGGTCAAGATGGCGCATATTTAGCGGAATTATTATTGGAAAAAGGCTATATGGTCCACGGAATAAAAAGAAGAGCCTCTCTTTTCAATACGGACAGAATTGATCATTTATATCAAGATCCGCATCAAGAGGACATTAGATTAAAACTTCACTATGGCGATTTGACAGACTCGATGAACCTTACCCGAATAATTCAGGAAACACAACCTGATGAGATTTATAATCTCGCAGCCATGAGCCACGTTCAGGTTAGCTTTGAAACGCCGGAATATACCGCCAATGCCGATGGAATCGGAACTCTTAGAATATTGGAGGCTGTTCGATTATTGGGCCTGGAAAAAAAGACCAAAATTTACCAAGCTTCTACCTCCGAACTATACGGGTTGGTACAGGCAGTTCCCCAGTCCGAAACTACACCTTTCTATCCACGTTCTCCCTATGCAGTTGCAAAAATTTATGCTTACTGGATCACAGTAAACTATAGAGAGGCTTATAATATGTTTGCCTGCAATGGAATATTATTTAATCACGAATCCCCTTTGAGAGGAGAAACCTTTGTAACCCGAAAAATTACCAGAGCAGTTTCCAAAATTGTTTTAGGACTGCAGGACAAATTTTATATGGGAAATTTGGATGCCAAAAGGGATTGGGGCCATGCCAAGGACTATGTGGAAGCTATGTGGAAAATCCTACAACAAGAGGAACCAGAGGATTATGTAATTGCAACTGGGATTACAACCAAGGTCAGGGATTTTATAAGGATGGCATTTCTCGAAACGGGAATCCAGTTGCGTTTTGAAGGTGAAGGGCTTGAAGAAATGGGATATATAGACTCCATCGATGAGCAGTTTTTCGAATCTCGAACGGGGGTTAAAGCTGTGGATGTTGGCTGTGTAATAGGAAAGGATGTGGTTGCTGTGGATCCACGCTACTTTAGGCCTACGGAGGTTGATTTGTTGATTGGCGATTCCTCAAAGGCGCAGAAACAATTAAACTGGAAGCCAAAATATAATCTTCCGGAATTGGTACAGGAAATGGTGCTTTCGGATATCGCAATTTTTAAGAAGGATCTCATCCTTCTTGCCAATGGTCATAAAATATTGAACCAAGCGGAATAATTTTCAGAAAGAAAGGAAGTTATTTGAAAAGGGAAAATAAATGAAGAAAATGGTGTTTATCAATCAGGATGTAGCATATCTAATGATTGATTTGATTAATACATTTGTAGATAGAGGATACGAATGTGTATTAATAACGGGTAGACTTGTGGAGGTTAAAAACCCTCTAAATGAAAAGGTAAGAATAGATAAAATAGTCAAATATCGAAAAGACACTGTTTTTAATAGAATCTTTACTTGGGTTTATAGTTTTTTCCAAATTTGGTATAAAGTGATTTTTAAATACCGAAAGGAGGAACTTTTTATCGTGGGTAATCCACCCCTCGCTCCTTTGCTTCCGCTTTTTTGTTCAAACGGTTATTATCAATTGGTGTTTGATTTGGACCTTCAACGGGTTCTCGACATTGGTTTTGTAAAAAAAGTGAAGCCCTTGAGAATTTTGTGGGAAAGGATTATAACAAAAGTACTCAGTGACGCTAAGGGCGTTTTTACCATTACAGATGGGATGGCAAAAATATTGCAGCAATATACCATAGGCCAGCAAGTTATAGTTATGCCTCTTTGGACTACCTATTCTGATTTTAAGCCTGTACTTAGGGAGAATAATTCTTTTATAAAAGATCACCATTTGGAAGACAAATTTGTCGTAATGTATTCTGGTAATCTAGGTTTATCAAGTGGGGTGGAACCACTTTTAGAAGTTGCCAATAGAACAAAGAATAAAAATATCCTTTTTTTAATCGTTGGAGAAGGATTGAGAAAGAAGGATTTAATCAAAAAGAAAGAAGAGTATCGCTTAAATAATTGTTTATTTTTGCCGTGGCAAGAACCAAATGTGCTGCCTTTTTCGTTAACTTCTGCAGACATAGCGGTTGTTAGTCTAGCAGGATCAGAGGCTAATCGTTCTATTCCCAGTAAAATTTTCAATAATATGGCCGTGGGAAATCCGATTCTCGCCATTACCAGTAAAAAATCTGATCTCGCAACATTGGTTGAGAACTATGATGTGGGAAGAGTTTTTGAATCTGGAGAAATTCAAGAAATCACGGATTTTATAGACATGCTAAGTGCGGACAAAGAAATGCAGCTTTTTTATCGGGAGCAATCAAGGGCGACGGCTAAAAAATTCACCTCATCCAATACGAATATTATAGTAGATGCCGTTAATCGTAATGATTTACAACCAACAACTTAAACACTACACCAATGACTTCAATGAAAAAAACCTGTAAAAAGTGCCTACTCCCAACGGATTATCTTAACATAGAAATAGATGATAAAGGAATATGCCAGCATTGCCGCAATTTTTCAAAGACTGAATTCTTAGGGCCTGAAAAGTTGTTGGAATTGGTTCAGGAACCACTGAAACGCAATCAATCGAAAAAATATGATTGCGTAGTTGGTTATTCAGGTGGTAGAGATAGTACGTATTTATTATGGTATGTCGTGAAAAAACTTAAACTTCGTCCTCTAGCTGTATTTTCTGATGATTTGTTTATTCCAGAAATCGTTTATGAAAACATGGAGAATACCTGCCGTATCCTTGATGTTGATCTACGTACAATCAAACACGACAACTTGAAAAAATGCCTTCCGCATCACCTGAAAGCTTGGATTAGGCGTCCCGTTCCCGAATCATTAGCGGTAATTAATGTTGGCGAGCGTATTGGTTATGAAACCTTGGTGGAAGAAACTGCTGTTAAGGAAGGAGTCCATCTTATTTTTGGGGGCCGTACTCCCATTCAGGAGGAGGAAAGGTATAAAAGCGAACTTATCAAGCTATCCAAAAGTCCCGGTAGGCAAGGGAAGATGGATTGGATAATGGGCTATGGTAAACAAGTGCTTCTGAACCCTGCCTTGGTTTCCAATCTCTTTTGCCTAAAGTTGCAGTATAAAGAATTTACAGTAAATAAATGGAAACAAAAGCTAATCGAGGAAAATGACCTTACTATTGTTTATCCATTTTATGATTATGTTCACTGGGTGGAAGATGAACTTGAAGAGATTTTGTTCAATGAACTCAATTGGAAACTCCCAGAAGGAAAAATAAATTCCTCTCGATTTGGTTGTGAGGCCGATACCCTTCGGCAATACCTTTTCTACCGTACCCTGGGCTATAATGATACGCACGTAGATTTAAGTTACCTAATTAGGGATGGACAAATATCCAAGGAAGAGGCAAAAGATAAGCTGGAGGACAGCTTGGATTTTGGCGAAGGATATATCGAGTACATCCTGAATAAGGCGGGGGTAAATGGCAAACAGTTTATCCAGGTACTGGATAGGAAGTACCCCGAAACCGCTTAAGAAATTGGTGCCTTCTTTGTCCATTTTTTTATAACGGTCAATAATATCTGGTAGAGCTCATTTAAATATGAAAGATTTGATTATTAGAAATTTAAAGAACCTTCCTGGAAAAAAAACAAAAAGAAAGATTGTTGTCTTTTATGTAGATGATTATGGGAGTGTTAGAATTAAGGATAAATCTGCCTATAATAATTTAAAATCTGCGGGAATTCCTATGGATGAAACCCGATTCTCGCAATATGATACACTTGCAGACAAGGAAGATTTCCATAAACTTTTTGATGTCCTTACCTCTGTAAAAGATTCACAAGGAAATCATGCCTGCTTTACCCCTTTGGCCATTGCGGCCAACCCCGATTTCGAAAAAATCGAGGCTTCAGGTTTTAAGGAATATTATAGGGAGCCCTTTACCCGAACCCTGCAAAGATATGGACCTGCTTATGACGGTGTGTATGACTTATGGAAGCAGGGAATAGATGAAAATATTTTCTATCCCGCCTACCATGGAACGGAACATATAAATGTAAAAAGGTTTATGGACGCTTTACAGGGAGGTATTAAATCCGTTCATTTGGCATTTAAGCATGAATCTGTTGCTATTCCGCATTTTCCTGAGGAGATGGAGATTAAACAACCTACAACAACATTTTTTATAGAAGCTTCAGAGGAAAACAAAAAACTTGCAGAAGATGTGAAATTTGGAACAAAATTGTTTGAAGGTTTATTCGGTTTTAGATCTAAACAGTTTACCCCTGGAGCTGGAATTTATAGTCCGGCATTAGAACCAATTCTTGCAGAGTGTGGAATAAAATATATTCATGTTCAAAGATATTTTTCCTATCCATTGGGGAAGGCCTATTCAGAAAAAAATTTCTATATAATGGAAAGAAAAATATTGAAGGTCAAAAATATATTGTTCGCAATTGTCAGTTTGAACCTGAAGGCAAAGATGATAATAGAGTTGCCAACGAATGCCTAAAAAATATTGAGAGCGCTTTTCGATGGGGCGCGCCGGCGTTGATAAGTTCGCATCGGGTAAATTTTGTGGGTCAACTTGACAAAACATACAGAGATAATGGCTTGGGACAATTGAGTTATCTGTTGAAGAAAATAGTTGAGAGATGGCCGGATGTGGAGTTTATGAATGGTGATGAAATGGCAGAGTCTATTTTATAAAAAAAAAATCCTAGTTCAATCGGAAATACTTTTATAGGTTTATTAAAACTTTAAAATTTAAAAGAGAGTAGGGAATTTTGAAGGTGCTAATGTTAGAACTTACCTTTTCATTGGCGGAAAAGAAGAGGAGATAATTTTACATTCATATACCTCGAAGCAAATCTTTATAGCTAAATTTGACAAAAATATTGGGGCTAAATCAGTAACCTGAATAAATTAATATAATTGTAGGCGGGCTTATTAGTTTGCTGTAAGAAGTAGTTTTATATTGACCATCAAAAATCATCTATGAAAGCCATTGACCGAACACTTTATCTTGGGTATTATTTCAAAAAAATGAATTGGGGACTTCTGAATAAGTTCCTGACCCATACTTCAAAATTAACCGGTCGAGGGAAAATGAGCTTGTGGATGGATGCCATTAATTGTGTTTATAAATACAATATTTCCCTTCTGGAGTATTTTCAATTTCGTTTCTTCGAAAAAAGTGCTCGGGAAAGAGCGGAATGGGCCGGGTCAGGTTTTATGTATGAATACCAATTGAAAATGAATCCAAGGAGTAAAAGAGAGGTATTGGAGGATAAAGTCCATTTTTTCAAATTCTATGGCGATCTTACGGGAAGAGCCTTTGCTACTTTAGAGGAATTGAAGAACAAGCAGAAAAGTATAGAGGTTTTTAAAAACAAGGCGCAGAAGGTAGTAATTAAAGAGATTGCGGGAGGATGTGGAAAAGGTTTGGAAATACTGGATTTGAATAAAATATCCAATCAAGATCTGATAAATCGGATGGAAAGCACAGGTAATCACTTAGCCGAGGATTTTGTGGACCAGCATGATTCCTTAAATAAGCTTTCCTCCAGCGCTCTTAATACCATAAGGGTCATTACACAAATTGATGAAAATGGAAATGCATATGTCGTCGATTCACGACTGCGGGTTTCTGTTAATTCAATAGTAGATAATTTGGCCGCAGGAAATATCGTGGTGGGAATAGATTTGGATTCCGGAAAAGTGAATACTGACGGGGTATATAGTGATATTACCAAAAAACCAGTATCCCATCATCCTGTAAGTGGAATAAAATTTATTGGTTACGAACTACCTCATTGGCAGGAGGTTATTGATTTGACAACAAAAGCAGCTGAAATGATGTCCGAGTACAATAAATCCGTAGGTTGGGACATAGGCATTACCAATGAAAAGCCTGTGCTGATTGAAGGTAATCACGATTGGTGCAAACTAGTCTGGCAATTGCCAATAGAAAAAGGTTTAAAATCAAAACTGGAAAAATATTATTAATGAGAAAACTTTATCTTCTATTTATAAAACCCTTTCTGGATTTTGTCGTTGCCCTTCTGGTTTTAATCATATTCTCTCCCATAATCATCCTCCTCATAATTATCCTGGCATGGGATTTTAAGGGAAGTCCTTTTTTCTTCCAAGCAAGAAATGGAAAAGGCGGCAAATCTTTCAACGTCATCAAGTTTAAAACTATGAATGATAAAAAGGATGACCAAGGCAATCTACTTCCCAACGCAGATCGTTTGACATCCTTGGGCCGATTGGTTCGAAAATCTTCTCTAGATGAGCTTCCACAGTTAGTAAATGTAATTAGGGGAGAAATGTCCTTTATAGGGCCCCGACCTCTGCCCGTGAGGTATTTTCCCTATTTTGACGAGATTGAAAAAAAGAGATTTCTCGTTAGGCCTGGCATTACCGGCTTGGCCCAGGTAGCTGGTCGAAACCAACTTTTCTGGGATAAACGGCTGAAATTGGATGTGCAATATGCTGAAAATGCGAGCTTGTTGTTCGATCTCCAAATTCTCCTTAAAACGGTGTACAAGGTGATTAGCGCCAAGGAAAATGAGGTAAATGCGGCTTCAAAAATGATTGATTTTGATAAATATAAAAAATCGTTGGTAAATGATTCAAAATAAAATAAACTTTGCTATCCTCTCCACTAACTATGGTAGGTCGGCCATACGTGTTTTAAAATTGTGGGAGGAAAAAAAATTGCCGGACAATGTGAATATCGAGGTGGTGGTATATCAAAATCTTCCTTCGGGTGCAGCCGAATATGCAGATAATTTGGGTATCAAAACCGTACGTGTAAATAAAGAAGACTTTAAAACCAGAGAAGCTTTTGAGCAAAAACTATTGGATGTAATGACTGAAAACAAAATAGATTACATCTTTTTACTGGCTTTTAGCTATCTTATAAAACACGATCTTTTGAAGCAATATGCGGATAGAATTATCAATATTCATCCTTCTCTCTTACCTGCCTTTAAAGGACATAAGGCTATTCAGCAAGCGATGGAATATGGGGTTGCCTATTCTGGTATTACCACTCATTTTATCGATATGCATATGGACAAAGGTAAAATTATAGCCCAACTACCCATTCGTTTTTTCAAGAACGACACTTTTGAGGATATCGATAAGAGGTATATGGAAAATTCTGATCAAATTCTTTTAGAAACATTTAATGAAATAGTAAATGGATAAAATTTTAATAACAGGAATAGGTGGACCAACCCCCAGGTCAATAGCTTTAAGATTACGACAACTTTATCCGGATGCTATACTTATTGGCACCGACATCAATGAAAGAGCCATCGGCTTTCATTTGGATGGTCTTTTGGATAAGAAATATCTTGTTCCAAGGGCAGATAGCGAAAACTATTGGTCAATAATGAAAAAAATTATCGCCGATGAACAGGTAGACTACGCTTTTATCCAACCCGAACTTGAAGTGTTAAAGTGGGGAGAATATTTTAAGGAGCACAATGAATACATCTGCCCTACATTTATTCCACCGGTTGAGTACACCAAGAGCTTAATGGATAAGGCAAATATGGCAGCGCTTCTCAAGGATACCGATTTTATCCCAATCACTGTAGAAATAACCCCATCTGCACCCAATTATGAGCAAGTGGAAGCTGAAATAGGATATCCATGCTGGATAAGGGCGGCAGTTGGTTCTGGAGGCTTGGGTTCTTTAAAAATCCATAGCAGGCATGAACTGGAGGCTTGGCTTTTTATACATAAAAATGTTGAGAAATTCACCGTAAGTGAATTTTTAACGGGAAGACATTTGGCAAACGAGATGCTATATATAAACGGAGAATGTATTAAAAATGCCGGTTTGCACTGTGTTAATTATGTAATGGCCGATATCGCCCCATCGAAAGTGACAGGTAATACTTCTTACGGCAAGTTCATCAATGAACAGGAACTATTGGATTTTTGCGAAGAAGTAATGTCTGTTATTGCCGATAAGCTACAAGTGCCTCCACACGCGGTTTATAGTTTTGATTTAAAGGAAGATGATAAAGGAAGACTGAAAGTAACCGAAATCAATATTCGTCATATGGCGTATACAGGTGTGATGGCACAGGTAGGTTTTGATTTAATTGAAGATTCCGTAAAATATATTAAAGGTCAAACCGAACTTATTGAAAAGTTCAATGGCTATGATCATGATTATTTATTTTTACGGGATGTTGATATAGAGCCTATGGTTAGAAAAAAACCGGACCTTTTAAGAAAAATAAAAAACTTGGGCTGATCTCTTTCACTAATAGAGGATCATCCTCTTGAGCTGTCTTGCGACTACGATGTGTTTAAGCAATTGGCAAGGTTGCCCCTTATGGAATAATAGGTAAGACCTCAACTTGAGCACGGCTCCCGAAGTATTTTTTGCTGACCACAAAATGTGCGAATTGGAGAAAGATTTATTTTCCTAAAGAGATGTTGATGCAAACCTTATCCCCTGTGTCTTTCTTTGGATATGCCTTTAGTATAATATTATAGAATGTTTAACAGCCTAAAAAATACAATTTTTCAATATGTGAGTTGGAAAAACGTTATCTCCTTTTTGCCCCTTGATTCCTCGGGCGATAAACTGTATACATGCTATTTAATTCTATTGACTTTGCGATCTTTTTACCTACAGTGTTTCTGCTTTATTGGTTTGTCACAAATAAAAAACTTAAACTTCAGAACTCTTTAATTGTTATAGCCAGTTATGTTTTTTATGGCTGGTGGGATTGGCGTTTTCTGGCCTTGATTCTCTTCAGCACCTTGGTGGACTATCTGATTGGCCGAAAACTAAAGACGGAACAAAAGCAGATTAATCGAAAGATCTTACTTTGGTCCAGTATCGTAGTCAACTTAGGTTTTCTGGGCTTCTTTAAATATTATAACTTCTTTCTGGATAACTTTATTACGGCTTTTACCTTCTTTGGGATGGAAATCAAGGCCAACTCTCTAAACATCATTCTTCCCGTAGGAATAAGTTTTTATACATTTCAAACCTTGAGCTACTCCATAGATGTATATAGAAGAAAATTAGAACCCACAACCGACTTTATTGCCTTCTCTGCTTTCGTCAGTTTTTTTCCCCAATTGGTGGCAGGTCCAATTGAAAGAGCAACCCACTTGTTGCCCCAATTTTATAGAAAGCGTCGTTTTGATTTTGCAAAAGCTGTGGATGGGATGCGGCAAATCCTTTGGGGATTGTTTAAGAAAATTGTAATTGCGGACAATTGCGCGGAATACGCAAATCAAATCTTTAATAATTCTGGTGATTATTCTGGAAGTACATTGGCCCTCGGAGCTTTGTTTTTTACCTTTCAAATTTATTGTGATTTCTCTGGTTACTCCGATATAGCAATTGGTACTTCTAGATTATTTGGTTTTGACCTAAGGCGAAACTTCCATTTTCCATATTTTTCCAGAGATATCGCAGAATTTTGGCGCCGATGGCATATTTCGCTTTCTACTTGGTTTCGAGATTATCTTTATATCCCTTTAGGAGGAAGCCGGGGAGGAACTTGGATGAAAGTAAGAAATACCTTTATTATTTTTATTGTAAGTGGATTTTGGCATGGTGCAAATTGGACATTTGTCGTCTGGGGGGCTTTAAATGCAATGTATTTTTTGCCACTCTTATTGACAAACAATAACCGTAAAAATCTAGACGCGGTTGCGGAAGGAAGATTATTTCCAGACCTAAGAGAATTTTTATCCATTTTGGTAACGTTTGGCCTAACTGTTTTTGCCTGGATATTTTTTAGGGCGAATGATTTAAGGCATGCTTTTTCTATTATCAAAAAGATCCTTTCCGCTTCTTTTTTTTCAATTCCAAATTTTCCAGATATTACTTATGCTTTGGTAACGCTTTTTCTTGTGGCTCTGTTTTTTTGTATAGAATGGTTGGGCCGCGATGAAGAATTCGGAATAAGCAAGATTGCTGTCAAATGGAATAGACCCTATAGATGGGGTTTTTATTTTGCCCTCATCGCCTTAATGTTCATATTTAGTGGAAGAGAACAAGAATTTATTTATTTTCAATTTTAGATCATGAGAAGATTTTTATATTTATGTCTGACTTTCGGAATAGCCTTTTTCATTTTGGAAAAATTACTTTACATTTTTCTTATTATCTCTCCGAAACTGGAAGTAGACAACCGCCTGGAAAAAGTAATAAATGGAGAAGTAAATAAAGATTTAATTATAATCGGTTCTTCCCGAGGAGCTAGAAATATAATTGCCTCCCAAATAGAAGATTCTCTAAATATTTCGTCTTATAACCTATCATACCCCGGCTCAGATATTGAATTCCATGAATTTTTATTAAGATCAATCACTAAGTTTAATACTTCTCCTAAAAATGTTATACTCGTGGTTGACGACCCTTATGAATTGTTGCCTACAAATCACATAAGCTTTCGATATGATAGACTATATCCATTGTCAAAATATAATTATATTAACAATGAATTAATAGATAGAGGAGAGAAAACTTTTCTGTCTAAGATTTTTGTTTTAGCAAGAATCAACAAAAAGAATTTTGATTTAAGAAGAAGAAAATTCAGTAAATTAGATTCTCTGGGAAAGAATAAGTCTATGCCATTGTCATTTCAACAGAATGATGTCAATTTCGATTACGGTAAGGACGTAAGTTATGATGTTTCCGGTGAATCAGCTTCGAAGCTCGAGGCTTTTATTAAATTTCAAAAAATTTGCGTTGAGAATAAAATAAATTTGCTCATAGTTTTCCCCCCAAATTTTGAAAGACATGGCAAATCTTTTGAACGCCGAATTAGGTTTTTATCCGATGATGAGGTCTTCTTTTATATCTATGATCGTTCCGACCCCGTATATAAGGATGAGGCTTATTTTTACGACGAGACCCATCTACAAAAAAGAGGTGCGATTATTTTTACGGCAGAGATTGTAAATTATTTAATAAAGCATTCTCCCATTTCTTCCTTCCCTTGCAGGTTATAGCCATCATTTTTCGGTATGGGAAAAAATAGTTTATCCGTTTTTCACCCCCGGTCCCGCGCGATTGCGCACCAGCGGATGGATGGGGTTGCAACCTTTATTCCTGGCATTATTTATTAAAGCCCTCTAATCGGGATGTAGAAGTATTGGTTTATTCTTCGGAATGATACTCTTTATTGAAATAATTGCATTTTGAAGTGCCTCTCATCTAAATGCATTTATAGGAAACTTATAATAGGTAAGTTGCATATTCTCCTAAACCGTTATGGATTAAAGTCCACTCATGCAGGCCGAAGCCTGCCGGCCAAGGCACAATAGACAGGCCGGTGCCACTTGCCTGCCGCCAGGGTTAGTGAAATTAAAGGACTCTATTGGCGTCTTCATTTTTAAGAAAGAAATAATTCATGTCTACCTGCCGGCCAACAGGCTGGTTAGTGCAACCTGCCCGCCGGCAGGCGGGTTCGTGGCGGTACTTTGAATCCAAGTTGGATAAAGTACGTGATCTCCGGCGGAACCGAGTGAAGGCCTTATCTTTTAATTTCAATTAAACACCTTAAGTACTAAGCCTTAATGACTCCATGGTTTTATTCCTCCGCTTTTCAAGATGTTCTCTATTTTTCTCTATTTTTGCTGAAATCCCAATATTCATTACTTGGGTCTTTTAATTTATTTAATGTGCCATTTGTTAAAATTTATTAATTTTGATCTCAGGACGGATTTCAGGGTGGGGGACTTTGCTGTTCTTCGGATTACTCTATGAGATTATGGTTTAAATTTACTGGTTTAGTTTAAAATCCACTGTGATTTTTTTACGGCAGTAGCTTTATTCAAGATTAACTTAAAGTCAAAATTATAAAATTCCAACCGAAAATTTTGTTTGGATCGAAATGTCTGCCCTTATAATGTAAACCCTTAGTGAATGGATATTACTACAATAAAAAGAAAATTTAGGCATATATTTATTCAACTGCCTCTTTCCACAAAAAATTATTCCTTTAATGATGCTATAATTATAACTAGCGATCCACGCAGCGGAAGCACATGGCTAATGGAAGTATTCGGAAAAATGCCCAACTCCGTTATTAATTGGGAACCGCTACATCCAAATAAAGGTGTAGTTCCGAAACATTATAATTTTGGGTCAAGAGTTTTTATTGAACCCGCTAATGATTCCCAAGCTTTGAAAGATTTTTTTCATGATCTTTTAACCATGAAAACCTTCACTAATTGGACTGCTCGATTTATCGCATTTAATGAAATATTTTCAAGCAAATATGTTATAACTAAATTTGTTAGAGCCAACGGACTGTTGCCGTGGGTTACCGCCAATCTCCCATTGCAGCACAAGCCTATTTTATTATTAAGACATCCAATAACCACATGCTCCTCCCAATTGCAGAATTTCCATAGATTTGAACGTGATGCACTGTCAGCGCCATATGCCGAACCCACCATGTATATTGCTCCAGATTGTTTCAATAATGAGCGATATATAGAAAATCAATCCTATATTAATTCCTTAACTTCCCCCTTAGAAAGACAGATTGCTCTGTGGTGTATAGATAATAAAGACGTCATTAACCATCCAAAAAGAGATAATTGGATTATGGTTTATTATGAGAATTTGGTCTTAAATCCTGAAGAGGAATTCTCCATGATTCTTAAAAATCTTAATTTACCGTTTTCACCCGAAGATTTTAAAAAGATCAATTTTAAAAAACCGAGCAAAACGGATTCTCAAAAGAACTATAACAGCAACCCATCTATTCAATTAGAATCTTTCCTCAATTATTTTGACAATGATTATTTAAAAAGAATTCAGGATATTTTCGATTACTTTGGAATTGTAGATTATTCTGCCCACAGTGCATATCCCATAAATACTACTGAATAGATCATTTTCAAATTAATTATCATCTTTAAGCTCAAAAGCTAAATTAACGAAGCCAAATGCTACATTGGCTTTTGTCAATATATTTGTTTAGCTAAAATATATTCCTTTGGTGATAAATCAATCGAAAATCCTTAATTAATTATGATGCGTTAAAAATTCTTTATTTTTATGTAAATTACTATATAAAGGTTTTCCAAAGCATTTAGTTGTTTTTGATTTGAATTGAGTGCGGGTCTTCAATTTAGTTGATAAATTTATGTGTTATATAAAATGCTTTTTGTAAGCTATTTAAATACTATTTAAACGCATCAGATACTTAATCTTAAATCAAAATAGATTGATTTTATTCTTTAACAATCATACTAGAGCCTGTCCCATTTTCATTGGGAACTAAAGTCTTGTGTCTTGCCAACTCCAAAGATAGTCCAAAAATAGTCCAAAGATAGTCCATAGATAGTCCATAGACAGTCAATAGATAGTCCACGGATAGTCCATTTAAACCCATTAAAAAAACAAATTCAACGGAAACACAGAAAGCAAGCATCTCATGCCACGCTTTGCCAACTTCCGATCACTGATAACCGATCACTTATACTCGAACACCGATGACCGATCACCAATCAGGAACCAAGAACCAGGACTTCAGGAACCACAACTCATGACTCACGAAACAGGTACAACCAAATTCCACAAGCCTAGGTTCACCCATTTATAGTTGTTCAATCGATATTCAAATCGTACATCGTCTATCGTAAAATCGTAACTCGTAACTTCAATCGTTAATGATTATTCGTAAATCGTACATCGTACATCGTACATCGTAAATCGTCAATCGTCAATCAAAAATCCCAGCCACCACAAGGTTTTTGCAAACAGATAATGCACTAGAAATTGCTCATATTTATGAATGCTGTACAAACTTGGGAAATTTTGGTACCTTTATTATAAATAATTAGGAATAGATTTTAAATTGTTTTAATATTGGTATATCCCCACGCTAGTTTTATTTATTAATTCCTCAATTAAAATGGAAAAAAACTACTTCTCCCGTGGGTTTACTTTTTATGGTGGCCTTTTTTTTCTTGTCTTTTCTTTTAGCGGCCTTGCACAAGTAGGAATAGGTAATACAGATCCCAAAAGTTCGCTCGACGTCAGTGGAGCAATCTCTTTAAGAGAGGGACCGGCTTTAGTATTGGCTAATAATGATAACGAAGACATCGATTTGGGCCCAACTGTCTTTTCGATTTACCGAATAACCGGCCCAACAAATAATTTTAATATTCAATCTTTTAATACTCCCATTGGTGTCTCTGCAAGTGATGGCCAAATGCTAACCTTGGATAATACAACTTCCTACAAAATGACGATTGTTCACGATTCGGGTTCTGCAGGAGAGTTGCAACGAAGGATATTTTGTCCCAACGGGGAAGATCTTGAATTGGAAGGAGAAAATACCGTGGTTACCTTACAATATAACATTCTATTGCAGCGATGGATTGTAAACGGCTCTACGGATGTTGGGGGGTATGGAAAAAATGTTAACAGTAAGGTAGGAGTTTCCGACATTTCTACAAATTCCTCCACTGCAGAGGATATGGCAGATATGGAAATTGTTTTTACTCCAAAGCATGAGACGATATTTGTAAATTTTAGTGCAAGTGGCACCATGGACAAGGGAGATGCCATGAATGCGCAGGCCTATGCCAATTTTGAGTTGGTAAAGAATGGAGTTACTATGGCAGGAGCCACCACCCTGGCCTCAGATCGTGGCTATATTCCTGTAGAAACAACTTCTTCCTCTACACCCTATGATTGCAGAGAAATGTTTTATGATTCCGGGGGGCCTACAAGTAACTACGGCCATAATGAGGATGATACCCACAGCTTTCTTCCTTCCAATCCAGGTGAAAGAATTTCCGTAGAATTTATAACATTCAATGTAGAAAATGGATGGGACGGTCTTATGATATATGATGGGCCTACGACCTCCTCACCAATTATTTCGTCTGGTTTTATACCAGAATCATATCATCCCAGGCCTGCAGGAGCTTGGACCGGAACTGGCGCTTTTTCGCCCGCTGGAAGGGTCTTTACCTCCACCCACAGTAGCGGCGCTCTCACTTTCAGATTTTTATCCGACTCATCCTTAACCTACTTTGGGTGGGAAGCCTGTGTAACCTCCGGGACTGAACCGCCCAATCCGTGTAGGGAGATGTTTTATGATAGGGGAGGTGCCGCGGGTCAATATCCCAATAATGATATTTTTACCAAACTCTATTCTCCTACAAATCCGGGAGAAAAAGTGACGGTTAGGTTTATGGGCTTCGATACAGAGGAAGGATGGGATGGTTTAATGATATATGATGGTCCTAATGCTTCTTCTCCCATCATTTCTTCTGGTTCTACATCTGGTAGACCAACTTGCCCTGATGGTGCGTGGTCTGGTACTGGATCCTATTCAGCGGCAGGAAAATCTTTTACTTCCACCGTTCCTGGTGGTCAATTATACTTTGAGTTCCGATCTGATGGTTATATTCAACGTTCGGGATGGATGGCTTGCGTTAATTCTATTATTCCAGTTCCCTTGGACTGTAGGGAAATATTTTACGATAGTGGAGGAGAAAACGGACAATATCAAAATTATGAAAATATCACCTACAATTTTTTGCCCACCAACGCCGGCGAAAAAGTTTCTGTAGAATTTTTATCATTTAATACGGAGCAGGGCTGGGATGGTCTCATGGTCTATGATGGATCAAATACCTCGGCGCCGGTAATTTCTTCTGGTTCCACTTATGGAAGAACAAATTGTCCGAATGGCGCATGGACGGGAACGGAAGCTTATTCGGCAGAAGAGAAAATTTTTACATCTTCTGCACCGGGTGGAGAATTGACCTTTGTATTTCGGTCTGATGTTTCAAATACCCGCCCAGGTTGGAAGGCATGTGTCAATTCCGTAACGGTTTATAATTTGGATACGGCATGGAATTCAAGTTTTGTAATGTACCCTGTTGAAGTCATTCCCGGTGAAGAGACAACAATTAAAATTCAGTGGTCGAGGGACAGTTCAGATGGTCAAGCGGATGTTTTAAGAAATAACGTTACCTCCGAAGCCGAAAGAAGCCATCGAAGTTTAACCATATTTGATTAAAACCTTGTGAGTATGCTCAGAATGCCCTTATCCATTTATGTCTTCGCCATCCTGTACTTATTTCAACTAAATTCTCTATGGGGGCAAGTAGGAATCAACACCGAGGATCCTCAAACTATGTTGGATATTAACGGGAATATTTCCCTAAAGGCCGGATTTTTAACGCTTGTCGATGGAGAAAATAATATCGTTGCCGCCGATCTTTCTCTTTACAATATTTCTGGACCAACCACTGACTTTAGCATAAATGGCATACACCCTTTGACGGAGGTGGATGGTCAAATTATAACTTTGGTAAATACTACTCCACATAAAATGAAAATAGTACATAATTCCGCTGGAGGACCTAGTGGTATATTATGTACCAGTAATGGAAATCTTATTTTAAAAGGGATTTATAATAGCGTAACCTTACAATATATAAAGTCGATACAGCGATGGATTACCGTGGCATCTTCAGATGCTAGCTTTAAAAACAGAATTTATTCATCAATCGGGAACACCGATATAAGTAATGATT
The DNA here is from genome assembly GCF_004022485.1 of Aequorivita sp. H23M31. GTDB lineage: Bacteria > Bacteroidota > Bacteroidia > Flavobacteriales > Flavobacteriaceae > Aequorivita > Aequorivita ciconiae. The sequence continues at coordinate 1,339,448 of NZ_CP034951.1, read as the reverse complement.
CCAATAATTTTATAGATATGGATGAAATGGTTATAAGCCTGATTCCTAAAAAATCTAGAATTTACATTAATGTAAGTATCGCCGGCTATATGGACCCATTAACAGCTGCGAATAAGGCCTCTCATGGGTATGCGGATTTTCAGTTGGTAAAAACTATCGGGTCAGTTTCTACGCCCATTACAGCATTTACCAGCCTCGCTTCGGATGTGGATTATAGTTCTATTACCCAAACGGCTTGGAATTCAAGATTGGTTATGTTTCCTGTTGAAGTAACTCCTGGGGAAGCAATTTCAATTCAACTGCAATGGCGAGTGGGTGGTCAGGATTTTGGAAGTTTATATTCTAATCCGTCTTCTTCTAGGAACCGTTGTCATCGAAGTATTACTATTCTAGATTAAAATCTATCAACACTCTTTGGTTATTTTAATTATTAGAATGAGAAATTTATCTATGTGTATAAGGAAAATTTTTGATGTTAAAATTTCTCGGGGAGAGAATAAAAAACTTATTATTGAGAAACGTAAGAATTAACTCCTCACAAACAATGATTTATCGTTTTAATGTCAATAAAATCCTATGTCCTGTTTTTCTTTTTGTTTGGTCATTTAATGGCAGTTCACAAGTAGGAATTGGAACTACGAGCCCGAATGAAAACGCGATTTTGGATATCGATGCCTCAAATAGATCTGGAGGTTTACTATTGCCCAGACTTGGGCTATTAGCTACAAATAACCCTGCACCTCTGGTGCCGCCTGTTCAGGCGGGGATGACTGTTTATAATACTGCTACTTCGGGTACTGGAGAAAATCGGGTTACACCAGGTTTTTATTATCATAATGGCGCAAAATGGATGCGTCTTGAAGATGATTCTATTCCAAATGGTAGGTGGAAGCTTACTGGAAACGAGGGAACTGATCCTGATAATCACTTTATCGGTACGACGGATGATGTTTCATTTCAGGTTCGTACAAAAAATTCAGCTCGTTTCGATTTCACGAACAACGGAAGGTTAAGAAGTTATAATGATGGAGATGCGCTACAGCCTACCTATTCTTGGGCCGGAACCAATGGCAAGAATATGGGAATCTTTCGGATAAGTTCCAATTCGCTGGGATTTTCAACCTCAGGAGCCGAGAGAATGAGAATAACCAATTCTGGCAATGTAGGGATAGGTATCAACCCTTTAACCCGATTGCATGTTGCATTTGATTCCAATGCTGCTCCCGCATTTATCTCTCAAATAACCGTTCCCGATTCTCAGTGGGCTGCCGCCGAATTTTTTAATCCGAATTCTTCGTTTGGAACAGGGACGGTTGCAACTGGATATTATGGAGTTTACGGTCGGACCACTAACGCCTCGGGAGGTTTTGCTGGGTATTTTTCAGGTGGGGTAGTGTCCAATGGCTATTTTATTCATTCTGATGAAAGATGGAAAACCAATATTCTTTCTTTGCAGGAAGATGCTAAAATACTCGAAAAGGTAATGAAGTTAAATCCCAAGTCATATAACTGGAGAGCTGCGGAATTTCCCGGAATGAACTTTGACCCAAATAAAAGATCTTTTGGGTTTTTGGCGCAGGAGTTAAAGGAGATTTTTCCTGATCTGGTAGTTTCCAAGACTATCCCTGATCCCAAGGTGAAAATGGACGCTTTTTAGAAAAGTGAATCTGTGTCAGGCTATTATATGGTTGATTATGATGGTCTAATCCCAATTCTAACCGAGGCAATTCAAGAACAACAATATATAATTAATTCCCAAGAGGCCAGAATTGCGAAATTGGAGTTGCTTCTCAATCAATTACTTGAAAAAAGCAAATAACCGATAGTACTTAGGGATTGGTCAAGTTTTTCTGCTTTATAGGTAGTCAAAAATTTCCGCATAGAAACCCCCTGTTTCTCTCTATAATGCTCAAAAGCTTAAAATCTGATTTATGGATTTAGTAATCTAATTTCCTCAAATCTTCAACTTCCCTCCCTTCAACTCCATCCAAAAGTTTGGGATAAGAGTTTGTACCCAATTTATTCGCTTTAAACTTTAAGCTCCCAAACTTATCGAATATAGGTTCTAACCTTATTCACAGTTAAATTTCTAAACTCCTCTACTCTCAACATATTAACTCAACAACTCATCGACTCATCGAGTCATCGACCAAAAATATCCTCCTTTTCTAAATTCTAATATTCAATACTAAAGAATCTCAATTTTGAGCATTGATAATCACTTTGTTTATAGGTATTTAACCTTATAGTAGAGAATATTTTAAAATTGTGTTGAATAATATGAGATTTTCTTTTTTTATAGTTTTAATTTATTATCTTTCGGTATCCTAAATAACTCCTCAGGATTGTTAATTTATAACAAAGGTATTACACCTTGATTTTTATTGAACTCCTCAAAAAGAAAGCATTTCCATTGGGATTCCTCCCCTAACGCTTGATGGGATTTTGTTTAATTAAAAATCTATTTCAGTTATGAAAAGAGTACATCTATTCGAGTCGAGGAGACTTTTACTTTGGGGCCTATTTTTCTTATTTTTCTTAAACACCTTTGCCCAAGTTGGGATAGGAAATACCAACCCTAATTCATCCTCATTGCTGGACATCCGTTCTTCTGGAGTGCAAAATAAGGGAATTCTCATACCTCGGGTCGATATTCCAGATTTATCGAGTAACCAACCCATACCTAACCCAATAGAAAGTATGTTGGTGTATAATAAAAATACCACTACCGGACCGGGTTTCGTTTATTGGAGTCATTTAGGACGTTGGGTTGGTATTGATGGAGAGAAGGACGTGAAGTTGGGCGGAAATGTAGGCACTGGAATACAACGTATGGGAACATTAGATAACCGTGCAATATCGTTTATTACATCTAATGATTCTCGTTTCGAGATAACCGCGGGAACCGCAAGTAGCGGAGGGAGAATGAGGGCCACTAACGATGGGGATGAAATTTATCCTATCTACTCCTTTATAAATAATCCTGGTACGGGAATGTTTCAACGAAGTGCCAATGCATTGGCTTTTGCCACTAATGGAGTCGAGAAATTTCGAATTCCAAATGCGGAACAAGTGCATGCCACCAAGGATGGAACAGCATCATTTCCTTTCTATTCATGGGCGGATAACACAGGTATTGGAATGTTTAGAGGTGGAACAAATATTCTTGGTTTTTCTACAGCTGGAGTTGAAAGAATGAAAATTAAAGCCAGTGGGAATATTGATGTAACTAATGACTTAGTGGTTGGTGGAAACCTACATGTAACGGGGGACTTTCATGTAACGGGGGACTTTTCCGCTGGTGGTAGCAAGAATTTTGCCATTGATGATCCTCGTGATCCGGCCAATAAAATATTAAAACATTTTTGTATGGAATCCAATGAAGTTCTCAATGTATATAGGGGTACTGATACCTTTGGTTCTACTGGGAGCGTAACCGTAACTTTGCCCGATTACTATGAAGCTATTAATAAAAATGCATCCTATCAACTTACCCCGATTGGAGCCGCTATGCCCAATCTTCATATAGAAAAGGAAATTGAAGGAGGATCCTTTGTTATTGCAGGAGGCGTGCCTGGCAAAAAAATATCTTGGACATTAACCGCTGAACGAAATGATCCCTATTTTCAACAAAATCCAGAAAAGCGAAATGTCGAAGTGGATAAGGGAGAAAAAAGAGGAAAATACCTGGTGCCAGAATTATACGGACAACCAAAAGAAAAATCATATTCCTATAATCCCACTGAAAACCCGTAAAGTAGTCGTGTAACCAGCGTGGTAATTGAATATTTATTTTTTGCAAGGATAATTAATCCTTTACTACGCTTCTTAAATTTTTATCACGAGTCAATTCTTATGTCTTTTATCCTTTCCCAAAGCGATCATTTCATAGTTGAACTCGGCTTATTCTGAATGTAAAAAACAATCACTTTAGGTTACTATAACCAATTCTCGATTATTGATAAGTGACCTATAATCTCTGCTGCCCTTTACTTCAAATTTTCCTATATTAGCCTCATCTAAAACTTAACCCACATTGGTCACCGATCAAGACGATACCTGGCTATACGAAATTTCTTCAAAAAAAAAAGTATTAGACCTGAACCTTCCAGAAGTTTGGCGCTATCGTGATTTACTAGTCCTTTTCGTAAAGAGAGATATTACCACGGTCTATAAACAGACTATTCTTGGGCCTCTATGGTTTTTCATACAACCTCTTTTTACTTCCATAATATTCACTTTAGTTTTTAATAATTTAGGAAGTATCAGTACCGGAAGCATTCCTCCTTTTTTATTTAACCTGGCAGGAATCACTGCCTGGAATTATTTTACTGCGTGTTTTACAGGAACATCCGACACTTTTAGGACTAATGCTGGTATTTTTGGGAAAGTATATTTTCCAAGGGTAATCATGCCAATGTCTATAACCATTTCAAACCTCATGAAATTCGGCATACAACTGCTGATCTTTATAGTTTTTTATTTTTATTTTTTATTTCGAGGCTTTGAATTGGGTCCCAATCTCCATTTATTTCTTTTCCCTGTTTATGTTCTTATGATGGCCCTCTTGGGATTGGGATTAGGGATGATCGTAAGCTCGATGACTACTAAATATCGTGACTTGAATGTGCTGGTGGGTTTTGCTGTTTCCTTATTGATGTACGTTTCTTCGGTGCCTTATCCTCTATCGGAAGCTCGGGAAAAACTTCCAACTTGGGTCGCGGACTTTGTGGCTTATAATCCACTAACACAAATTATCGAGGGGTTCCGATATATGATGTTGAGTACAGGTAGCTTTAGTTGGTGGGGCTTTTTCTACACGCTGGTTGTGAGTGTTGTTGTGTTCCTAGTGGGATTAATAATTTTTAATAGAACAGAAAAAAGTTTTATCGATACTGTTTAAGTTGGGTTCCACAACACTTTATAAATATTGATAATGGAAAAAGAAGAGAAAGTGAATATCTATAATATAGTTCCTCACTAAGAATAATTTTAGTATTAAAAGTAAAATTCTTAATTCGTCCTTAAACAGAATGGATTTTTAAATTAACAGAATTCAGGAAATGAAACAGTTTTTTCCGGTTTAAAATGAGAATCTCTTGAAAGTCCTAGATTTCAACTTTCTTCCCACTTTTAATCCTATCCGTCTTAACCAAGAAATTCGGGATTCCGTTTGGCTTAAACTTACCAACATTGAGAATATGCATTCATGGATTATGGGAGGTCAATAATATTCAGATGTTCATTAATGAATATTAAATGAGAGATTTTAGCTTTCAATATGTTAGAGCCTTACAGTTAAATTGTCCGAAAGGAACACTGCCAGTAATGTAAGATTCTAAACCGATAAGTTTTCCGGGCCTAAACCCTTGGTCCTTCTTCCATAATTCTAAATTCTAAATTCTGAATTCTGAATTCAGAATTAAACCTTATCTCTATGCTTCCAGCGTTTATGCGACCATAGATAAAACTCCGGCTTTTCCCGAATTTGATTTTCTAATAGATCAAAAAACATTCGTGTTATTTGATAATCGGGGTATTCCTTGGGATTATCTGTCATCGGGATTAATGTAGCCTTATAATATCCCCGTTTCGATTTTTCAACTTTCAAATACACAACGGTAAAATCAAGTTTTTTTGCCAATTCCTCCGTCCCAGTGAACATTGGTACATCTACACCCAAAAAGGTATCATGGTATTTAAAATGGCCCATTTTTGGGGTTTGGTCAGAAAGAATATAGGTCAAGGTCTTTTCGCCTTTTTTCCACTTTCTATACAGCACGCTCACTATTTTTTTATTTGTGACCAACGTTGCTCCAAAATGTTCCCTTGTTTTTTTAACCAGAGAATTAAAGTATTGGTTTGCAAGCGTTTTAAAAACGGCGTGGGCTTGATGAGGTATTAGTTTGTTTAAGATGCCACTCCATTCCCAGTTGCCGTAATGGCCTGCCATAAGAAGGATGCTGCGATTGTTTTGGTAATAGTTGTCGAGAATTTCCGCATTGGTAACCACGAAACGATTTCGAATTTCCTTTTCGGAAATAGTAAATGCTTTTAGCGTTTCAACAATTATATCGCAGAGATGTTTAAAAAATTCTTTTGCAATTTCGTTTCTTTCTTTTTCCGTCTTTTCTGGGAAAACCAAAGCGAGGTTCTCATTTACTACCTTTCTGCGATATCCAAATACGTGATACATTAGAAAAAACAGTACATCCGATTTGATATACAATATCTGCATGGGCAACTTAGAAAGGAGCCACAGAAATGGATAGACCAATAAATAGAGCAGTTTTTGCATAGAAATAGATTCGGCAAAACTACTCAAATTTATCTTCCGAAAAGGGGAATGCCAACTGCGAAATTGAAACTAGCATATCATCTCTTCGTTTTATAAGGAGCAATGAAAAATTTCAGAAAATGATTTTTAACCCTCCATTTCTGAGGTCTTCGGGTTTTAATTTATTTCAGAAAAAATTCTGAGCTCCGAAATTCTTTTGTTGTAATTTATTTTAAGGTCAATCAATTCGAATAAGGATTTATCAGACCAAAATTTCAAAAATCACTTATTTATAATTTCTTATTTCTAACTTCGCATTTGATCTTTAAATTTTCTAAAAAAAATGCAAATCCCACATATAGCCGTAATCATTATTATCGCCGCCAACGTCATTATTTCGATGAAGGGGTTTAACGATTTATCGTTTTTTGAAAAATATAAATTCAATGTTGCCGGTATCCGTAGAGGAGAGCAGATTAGAATGTTTAGCTCTGCTTTTTTACATGCAGACTTTTCACACTTGCTATTCAATATGCTTACCCTCTATTTTTTTGCCGATGTAGTCATAGATCAAGTTGGCGTTATGTATTTTGTAATAATTTATGTGGCGAGTTTGTTGGCTGGAAACCTGCTTGCATTCTATTTTCATAAAGATGAACCGCATTATAGTGCCATTGGTGCAAGTGGGGCGGTGATGGGAATTCTTTACAGTGCTATTTTATTTTACCCAGATATGTCACTCTTTATTTTCTTTATCCCGATTCCAATTCCCGCTTGGCTTTTTGGAATGGCATATTTGTTGTATTCTATTTATGGAATGAAAAACAGAGTTGGAAATATTGGTCACGATGCCCACATTGGTGGCGCCGTTGGTGGATATGTATTAACCTTGCTCTTTGCACCCATTCTTTTTCAATCAAGCCTTTGGATTGTTATTCTCTTGGCAGTACCATTAATAATTTTGTTTATAATGCACAAAGCTGGAAAACTGTGAGACCGGAATCCCTGAGATATTTAGTGCTTAGGTAAGTATCCCTTTATAACTAGAATTTTACCAACTATCGACCACCGACTAACAACCCTAAATAAATTTAAAAAAAATGAAGACTCTAAAAACTTTTTTAATTTTAGCAATTACAACTACCGTAATGATGGCACAGAATAACGTACCTCCCACAATTGATGTTATGGGTGAAGGGATAGTGAAAGTGGTTCCTGATGAAGTAACCATCAACATTCGGGTGGAAAATACTGGAGAAAATACGCAAATTTTGAAAAAGCAAAATGATGCTATCGTAAGTGAGGTGTTGAAGTTTTTAAAACAGATGAAAATTGCGGACAAGGATGTGCGAACTGAATATATGAACCTGACCAAAAACTATGATTATAATACGAAGACCTACACGTTCGCTGCAAACCAATCGCTTTCTGTGAAATTACGGGATATGGGTAAGTATGAACAAGTGGTTAATGGATTATTGGAAACAGGCATTAACCGAATTGATGGAATAGATTTTTCTTCCTCGCAAAAGGAATCATTGGAGAGCCAAGCTAGAAAAAAAGCAGTGGAAAATGCATTGATGAAAGCCAAGGAATATGCTTCGGTACTCAATCAAAATGTTGGGAAAGCTGTTTCCATTAGTGAATTCAGGAACTCTCCCGATCCGCGTCCAATGTATAAAATGACGGCGATGGAATCAACTTCAGCTGGGGATGGACAGACAATTTCACTTGGAGAAATGGAAATTAGAACTACCGTCAATGTAAGTTTTTTATTGAATTGATAGAAGAAGGGTTTAACCGCTTGCTTCGGCCAAGATTTCGAAATGTGGAGTTTAGTAAGAGCCGAGAGCCAAGAGCCAAAAATACTTTGCTAATGAACAAGGTCTGATCCGGAAAACGTGTTTGTAATACTTAGATTCCGTTTAGAAATTCCATAATAAAAAACTGGAAAATGAACTAAAGCGTTCTTCTTCCAGTTTTTTTATTAGTTATATCGTTTTGCGGAGCAAAGTATAATGAAAAATATCTAATGAGCAATATTGCAGCTATAGACTTTTACCTAATTTCGAAGTTATGAGTTAATATAGTGCCTACTGCAACTGTAAACTGCAACTTTTCTAACGGCTGCCAACTACTGACTACTGATCACTAAACTACTCTCCTCCAAGCAAACTGCCAATTTTGGCCTCGAGAGCATCTCCTCTAAGGTTTTTGTCTATTATCACACCATTTTCATCTAAAAGGAAAGTGGCTGGAATTGAACGTACGCTGTATTGCTGGGCAATAGGGTCGTTCCAAAATTCAAGATTCGAAACGTGGTACCAATCCATTTTATCATCTTTAATTGCTTGTAACCATTTGTCTTTTTGGTCAGCTTTATCCAAGGAAACACTTATAATGTTCAAACCTTTGTCATGATATTTGTTGTACACTTTTACCACATTCGGGTTTTCTATACGGCAAGGTTTGCACCAAGATGCCCAAAAGTCAATGATTGTATATTTTCCTAAAGCATCTGCAAGAGCCAATTCCTTTCCATCGGGAGTAGGGGCGCTAAATTCGGGAGCTTTTGTTCCTACCTCGGCTTTGCCCATTTTTTCTAACTGCATTTTCAATTCTTTAGCTATGTCAGTTGCAGCTAAGTCAGGACTTAAATCTGAAATAAAAGTATTCGCTTCAGTTGAAGTCATTTCCCCTCTGCCAACCATTTCGGCAATTAGCATTAGGGAGAAAAGAGATTTATCGTGATTTGCTAAAAAATCCTTCTTAAATTTTGTCTCCTCTCCGGTAAGATTCAAATTGTCACTCTGAACTTTGGCAATCGCAGCAGCATCATTTTCTTCCTGAGCCTTTCGGAAGGCGTCCATATTATTCTTCTTCTTCTCGTTGAACTCGTTTATTTTGGATACGAAATCACTGTAAGCCTTGTTTTGCTTACCTCCCGTGACCCTTGATGCCTGTACGCTATCCTTATAGAAAACCGCTTTTAAATCCTCATTGCCAGGGAAATATATTACCGTTCCGTTAACATCTGTAGAACGTAAGAAATTAAGGGAAAGGCCGTTGTCATTTGGATAAGTTCCTGAGAATTTACCATTCTCTATAATTAGAGTATCGATTATTTTGGCCTGTCTATCCTCAAAGGTATAAACCAATATTTCGGATCCATCTGCAAATCCGACGGCATCCCCTTCCAAAGTATAAGTATTTTTATCCTTTTGACAGGACATTAAAGTTAAGGTCAATGTAAGGAACAATGCAAAAATCTGTCTCATAATATAGGTTATTTAATTTCGGCAAAAATACTCGAATATTCGAAGAAGATAGGCCCTACATCTTTTATTTGGATAATTCTTAACATTTTTTGCGGTGAGAACATGTACATTTAGTGTTTTAAGCTATGGATAAAAAATTGGACACACGGGATTTCCCGATGAAAATAAAAATAGGCTTTGGAAAAGTTTTCGAGGCTTATCGCAAGCAACTTAATTTGGATCCTTCCAATAAGTGGACAAAGGATATGCTTTCCCTTTCGGACAAATATCCAGCGCTTTCCAAAGGGGTATCCAATGCTGAAAAGCTACACGAATATTCAGACCAGGTTGATGCCCTGATGCAACCTTTATTTCCTACCGTTTTTGACGACAATGAAATTAAGTTCGCTACTGTTCCCTTTCGGGATATAATTATTAAGAGCTCGGCAGGTTATAAGGAACTTGCCCAAAATGCCGGAAAAAATTTCTATCCAGATCTTATCAATTTGGACCACGATCTATATTACATCTTGGGTTGTAGTCTCATTGCCTCACATTACTATGGAAAGGATTTAGGCTTTCAACGGGACTTTCACTGCAATATTCCGATGAACAATGATCTGGTGCGCAATTTTAGGGTGCTTTATAACACCCAATTTGTAGAAGTAGAAAAGAGTCCTGATGCTCCCGAGCTCAAAGAAGAGGATTTCAACGAGCTTCTAGAAAGTTTTGACGAAATCGCGGTTTGGAAGGAAAAATTTCCTCCCCAAGGCTATACATTTAACGGTTTCTTAGTTGCTACACTTATCGATATTACCGTGGATACCTCTATTTCAGATTTTAAAACCGATTTATTGAATCTGGAGATCAATAAGGATTTTAAAAATACCGACTTCACGAGAATTTTTAGATCTATTTTCAATCTGCCCGATCTTCAGATTGGATTTGCGGATTACAATGAGGAAACGGAATCTTTTGAACGGGTTTTGTTCAGTGAAATCAATAGTTTTCTTTTAGGAGGTAATAAATCTGTTATCAGTAAAGAGGCTTTGTGCAATTCTTCGTATTACACTCTTTTTAAACAAAGGGAGTTCTACGTTGTTACTGATGCCGAACGTTACCATAAGCTGTATCCGAATAATATTCTCTATAAAAAGCTTCTGGATCAAGGTAAAAAAAGTGCCGTTTTTGCTGCCATTGTTTCGGATGATAGAATCCTTGGAGTTTTGGAACTTGTTTCGTCGAAGAAAAATGAACTTAATACAATAAATGCAAACAGACTTCTGGATATTATGCCGTTTTTGGTGGGATCTGTAGTAAGTGCGAAGACCAACTTAGAGAATGAACTGGAACTTATTGTTCAAGAAGAATGTACCTCTATTCATAATAGCGTTCATTGGAAGTTTAGAAAGGAGGCGCGTAGATATTTAGAATCTATATCAGAAGGCAATCCTGCCATTTTTAGGGAAATCGTGTTTCAGGATGTGCATCCCCTTTATGGACAGGTTGATATTAAAGGATCTTCTGAGGCACGAAATGAGGCAACTAAACAAGATTTGATTGAACAATTGAAATATGCGGCCAACGTAATCCAGAAATTGAACAATTCTGAGGCGCTGCCTATTTTTGAACAGATGAATTTTATGATCTCGGGTTTTATGGAGGAAATTGTTGAGAACCTCCAAGTTGATACGGAACGAAGAATAATAAATTTTCTTAATTCTGAAATAATTCCGTTTTTTAATCACCTTAGCCGTACCAATGAGGAATACAAAAAACTTGTTGAAGAATACAACGGACTTATTGATCCAAATACGGGTCTGGTCTATAAACACCGAAAGGATTATGACGAATCTGTAATGCAGGTTAACAAGGTGCTTGCGGGTGTTTTGGATAAAAAACAACAACACGCCCAAATGATGTTTCCGCATTACTTTGAAAGATTCAAAACCGATGGCGTGGAGCACAACCTCTATATTGGCGCCTCTATCACTAAAGAAAAAGTATTTGATACTATCTATCTGAAAAATTTAAAGTTGTGGCAGCTGCAGGTAATCTGTGAAATGGAAAATACCTATTCCCGTTTTAAAGACCAACTGCCCGTTCCTCTTGAAGTGGCTTCCATGATCCTGGCTTTTAATGGCTCGTTATCCTTGCGCTTTAGAATGGACGAAAAACGCTTTGACGTAGATGGTACCTATAATGCCAGATACGAAGTTGTGAAAAAACGTGTGGATAAAGCCCACATAAAAAACACCGATGAGCGCATTACAAAACCTGGAAAATTAGCAATTGTATATTCACAAGCTGAAGATGAGGAAGAATACAAGACCTATATTCGCTTTCTACAAGCACAACAATTATTGGATGATGATGTGGAAACAGTAGAACTGGAAGATTTGCAGGGTGTTACCGGATTGAAAGCTATTAGGGTTAGTTTTCTATATTCCAAGAACAATAAGCAGAAAAAGGAATATTATACCTATGAAGATTTAATTTCGGAAATTCACGATTAGAAGAATTCTATAATGCCAATGGCTTTATTTTATTTTTTTGACTTCCGGCCTTTGGGGTGAGGTGGATTCTGTTTTTCCCCCGGCCCCTAAAAGGGAAGAATTTTGATCAAGTGTTTTAAATTGAATTAAGCCAAACCAGATCAGTTTCGGGCGGGAGGTGTTTTGTTTTTGGTCCCCATCCCTTAAAGCGGAGAAATACAACCTCTTTAGAGGAATTAAAAAAATATAGTTACCGATCGAGCGGAATGGGCTGACTGCTTACATTTCCATATAGAAGAATGCAGCAAATGCAATAAGCGAAATAATCGTTCCTGCCACAAAAATCGTGTAGGTAATACGTAAAATTCGGTACTTTCTATCCAATACTTGACCCAGGAAATATAAATCTTTTGTCAACGATTTATATACATAACCTCTATCTTTTAATAATTCCTCCACGGCCCATTCAAACTCTGACAATTCCATTTTATGAAAGTTTCCGAAGAACGTAAGGTTTACAGCTTTATTGGCAACGTCTTCTTTAGTGAACTCTCCCCGGGTAATGTTGGGACGTGTCGCGATTACTGCCAATATCATAGTAGTTGCGCTGAACAAAATAAAAATAGCGGTTGGAATAATCAAATAGTTGTTATTATCTAGTTTGGATATAAGATTAGATAGTACCAAAGAAATTATTATGGCATTTACAGAAAGCATGATGTTTGCTTTTGTATCGGCTATATCGCTAAGTTTAATGTGGTTTCTAAGAGCCACCCGATAAAAAGTCTGGATTCCCCGTTCGGGACTATCGTTTTTATATTTGGCCTTTAACCGTGCTTTTTCATCATCGCGGTGATGTTTTTCTTTTGTTTTTTTACGTTTGGATAACAATTCGGCCAAGTTTTCCTCCTTCACGGGCTGCCAGTTCTTAAGGGCGTAAGCGGTATAATACTGGTGCTTCTCCGTTAACATTTTAATGTTTTCTTCTCGCCATTCTTCAGCAGTATATTTATGACGATCTTGTAATGTTAATTCCAATCTCAAAAATTCGCTGGCTTCTTCAAAATAATCTTTTCCAAAATGTGACGAATCTGCATCGCGTATTATCTTCTCAAGCTCGTTTTCAGGATCAGTGTGTTTAAATTCCGTGGCTAGAATACATTTTTCTACACCCTCGATAACATCTTTTTCTACGTTCTTGGATTCCAAAAATTCGCGTGCTATTTTCGCGCTCTCAGCTTCATGGTTTTCGCAGGAAACTATGTATCCCGTGTCGTGCAACAAAGCTGCTAAACGTAGGATAAGTGCATCTTTAACACCAATTTGTGAATGTTCAATGATTTCATTTATACTTTTATAAACACGCTTGGAGTGGGTATAATTGTGGTAAACAAAATTGCCCGGAAGCTTTTCTGAAAAGAGTTTTAAGATGTAATCATCAGTTTCTTGAACTAGGTTTTCCATGCACGATAAATTTATACTCCAAAGTAATAAAAAATAAAACCGAGGTACTCTATATGAATAGAATTAACATCTTTATAACTTTTGTGGCCTCGGTGTCACTTTTAGCCTGCGCATCCTATAATCCGAAATACAAAAATTCTCCAAGCCAAACAGAGGGTAAATCGATTTCTAAGGATATTGCTAAAACCTTCTACTTCATTGGAAATGCTGGAAACGGTTCTGATAAGGCTTCTAATTCTATGCAATCTCTGAGCAATTATTTGGCAGAGAACAATTCCGAAGATAGTTATGTGGTTTTTCTAGGTAATAGTTTTTATCCAAAAGGAATGCAGCCTAAAAAGGATGAGCTTACTAAAAAGGCCACTAACTCTATGCAATCCCAGCTTTCTGCATTAAAGGATTTTAAAGGAAAGATCTTAGTTGTTCCAGGAAATATGGAATGGCAGGGCGGGGTAGATGGTTTGGAATTGGAAGAGGATTTTTTAAAAGATAAATTTGATGGCGAAGGAGTTCTTCAACCAAACAATGGTTGTCCGTTGGAAGGAATTGATGTTTCAGAAGATATCTATTTACTTTTAGTGGATACCCAATGGTTTTTGGAAGATTGGGATAATTATCCTGAAATGAATAGAAAATGCGAGATTAAAACCCGGGATAAATTTTTCACCGAAATTGAAAGTGAATTAAAAAAGAACGCCAACAAAACCATCATATTTACAATGTACCATCCATTGCTCACTTATGGGCAACACGGTGGGAAATATCCCTTAATCCATAAGGATGTTTTTAGTACGCTTATTAAACCAATTAAGAGTCTGGGTGCCATTTCCAAACAGGACCGTTATAACGAGCGCTATAACGAATTGATAGATAGAGTTCGGGTATTGACCAAAGACTTGGAGCGATTGGTTTTTGTTTCAGGTCTGGATCAATCTCTTCAATATATAGAGAATGGAAATGTAAAACAGATTGTTTCGGGATCGGGCTCTGGTTCAACTGCTGCCACTCTAGGGCAATATGGAAAGTTTTCCTATGGTGGGGAAGGATTTGCCAGATTGGATATCGATAAAAATAGTGCTACCGAAGTTCGATTTTTTAAGTCAGAAAAAGATGGCAATTCCCAATTACTGTATCAGCACGAAATTTTTTCGCCGAGTAAGGATTATGACTTTAATACGCTTCACAATAATTTTCCGAAAACCGTAAAAGCGAAGATCTATGAAGATAGTTTAGTTGAAAAAACTGGATTTTACAAGACTATTTGGGGAGAGCACTACCGAAATGTTTATGGAACAGAGGTAACCGCTAAAACAGTCCTTTTGGATACGTTATATGGTGGTTTAAAAGTTGTAAGAGCGGGAGGAGGCCATCAAACGCGTTCATTGCGACTCGAGGATAAGGATGGAAGGACCTACAATATGCGGGGAATGAAAAAAAGTGCAGTTCAGTTTCTTCAAAATGTGATAATCAAGGATAAAATTGTTGAAAATGAATTTAAAAATACCATTCCGGAAGATCTGATCCTAGATTTCTATACAGCGGCGCATCCTTATGGGGCATTTACTATTCCTAAACTTTCCGATGCTGCTGAGGTTTTGCACACTAATCCTAAACTTTTCTATGTGCCCAAGCAAAAGGCATTGGGTAAATTCAATAAAAGTTATGGCGACGAACTTTATATGATTGTAGAACGGCCTGACAAAAAATTTGACGGCCCCCTATTCGATTATCCTGATAATGTTGAGAGCACCGATGATCTGCTGGAAAAATTGCAAAGGGATGAGAAATATGCATTAAATGAAAAAGCTTATATCCGAGCTAGGATTTTTGATATGTTGATTGGGGATTGGGATAGGCATAACGACCAATGGCGGTTTACTCAACACGACAACAAAGACGGCTCCGTTACTTTTGAGCCCATACCTCGCGACCGCGACCAAGTATATTCCAATTTTGATGGAGGTTTGCTAGATGTAGTCCGAACACTTTTCAATACCTCTAGACAGTTTCAGGTATATGGTGCAGAACTAAAGCATACCAAATGGTTTAACGCGGCTGGTATAAAACTGGATCGTGCCTTAATCCAAAGTTATGGTAAAGATGAATGGCTGGCGCAAGCGGAATTTCTTAATAATAATGTTACAGATCAAGTTATAGATAAAGCCTTCGAAGATCTTCCCAAAGAGGTTCAGGACGAAACAGCTTCCGAAATTAAGGAGAAACTGAAAGGACGAAGGGATAATATTGTAAGAATCGCCCAGGAATATTATGATTATCTAGCGAAGCTACAAACGGTTGTCGGTACCAATAAGGACGATTATTTTGAGATTACCCGTCTCCCCGATGGAAAAACAAATATTAAGACTTACCGAATTAAGAAAGGAGCAAAAGCAGATTTGATGCTGGATAGAACATATAGTGCGGATGAAACTAACGAAATTTGGATCTATGGGTTAGATGATGACGACGTTTTTGAAGTGAAGGGAAACGGGAGCAATCCAATATCCATAAAAATTATTGGCGGTCAGAATAACGATGTTTACAAAATTGCCAACGGCAGAAAGATTAAAGTATATGATCAAAAAAGCAGAAAAAACACAATCGAAAATCGAGGAGGGGCTGCTTTTCGGCTAACTGATAATTACGATTTTAACACTTACGATTATAAAAAGCAAATACAGACCGTGAATTTGTTGCTTCCTGCGGCTGGCTATAATCCCGACGATGGTGTTAAGATAGGTCTTACAGATGTATTTACTGTGCATGGTTTTCAACGGAATCCCTTTTCACAACAACACAGGTTTGCAGCCGGCTATTATTTTGGAACCGAAAGTTTTGATATTAATTACGAAGGTGAATTCGCCAATGTTTTTGGCAAATGGAATTTTCTTGCCGGCGGTTATTTCCAAAATCCCAACTTCTCGGAAAACTTCTTTGGTTTTGGCAATGAGACGATTAATCCAGATTATGAATTTGATGCCGGTAAGGATTATAACCGCGTCCGTATTGGCGGTTATGGAGTTTCCGTGGGAATTAAAAAAGATTCGCCTTATGGAAGTATTTTTCAATTCAGAACAAAATTCTATGGAGTTAAAATAGAAAGTACACCGGACAGATTTATTACAGATTATTCGCCCTCGCCCATTGAACTGGACAAAACCCATTATTATGGTACTGTAGAAGGGAGTTATCAATATGAAAGCTATGATAACAAAGTGAACCCTACGCGTGGGATGAATTTCAACTTGGAAGTGGGTGGTACCCAAAACATTCAGGATAGTGATCGAGTGTACGGATATGTAAACCCGCAGTTGGTCTTTTATGGGGCAATTACAAGGGATAGAAAAGTTGTCTTAAAAACAGATATGCGTGCGCAGTTTAATATTGGGGATAATTATGAGTTTTTCCAAGCTGCCAAACTGGGTAGCGACAGCGGTTTGCGCGCCTATAGAAAGGAACGATTTAGTGGACAAACAGCAGCGGTGGGAAGTGCCGATATTCGGTATAGCTTTAATCAATTCCGCACAGCGCTGACCCCAATACAAATTGGAGTTTTTGGAGGATATGACATAGGAAGGGTATGGGTTCCAAACGATACTTCCAATGTTTGGCACAGTTCCTATGGCGGTGGCTTGTGGATAAACACTGCCGACCTTTTAAGTGCTACCTTAAATCTTTTTGCTGGGGAGGAAGGGATAAGATTTACACTGGGATTGAAAGTCTCCATGTGATAGAAAAATCTTTTTAAATTGTTGAAATTCTTCTTAATATCAGGGACGGCTAGAAGGACTATCAATTTCTTTTCCATATTTTTAGGAACCGGGACTACCAAATACCAGAGGATATAATTTAAAGGGTTCTTTGGTTTGGTTGCAGAAAACAGAACAATGATTCTTAAAAAATTTTATTTATTTCTTTTCACGCTTTTTCTTATTTCCTCCTGTGCAACTTTTTCGCCGCAGTTTAAGGAAAACTGGGAAAACCCAACATATCCTTCCCACAAAGAAGTTGAGAAAACATTTTATTTGGTGGGAGATGCCGGGCTTTCGCCCATGGGCGGTATGAGCAATTCCCTGGCGACTTTTCAAAATTATCTTAAAAAAGAGGAGGTAGCCGACAATTATACTATTTTCCTAGGTGATAATATATATCCCGCAGGAATGGATCCAGAGGATAGTCCACGTAGGGGACAATCTGAAAATATGATAAACGCCCAATATAAGGCAGTAAAGAATTATAAGGGCCATACCATTTTTATTCCTGGCAATCACGAATGGTATAACGGCGGAGTAGCTGGAGTAGCCCGTGAAGAAAATTACATTAAAAAAGTTTTTTCAAGTCCGGATGTTTTTAAACCTAGCAATGGTTGCGGTATGGAAAGTATCGATATTTCAGAAAATATCCAATTGATTATTGTAGATACCCAATGGATGCTCGAGGATTGGAACAAGCATCCAACCATCAATGAAAATTGCGACATCAAAACCCGTGAAAAATTTCTGTTGACATTAAAACTGGAATTAGAAAAAAATCAAAATAAAACTGTGGTTTTTGCTATGCACCATCCTATGTACAGCAACGGGAACCACGGTGGTTATTTTGCTTTTGAAAAGCATTTGTATCCTTTTCAAAAGAAGATACCAATGCCCGTTTTAGCCTCTCTCGTGGTTCAGATTAGATCGCAAGGTGGCGTATCTGTGCAGGATAGGTATAATGAGCTTTATAACGATTTTATGAACCGTTTGCAGGAAATGGCAAGGAAGAACAAAAGACTGGTATTTGTTTCTGGCCACGATCATAATCTGCAGTATATTGAAAAGGATGGATTCCATCAGATCGTTTCTGGTGCCGGATCGAAAGAATCGTATGCTGCCACGGGAGACGATGGGTATTTTAGTACAGGCGAGCAGGGCTTTGCCGTACTTGATGTTTTTAAGGATGGTTCTTCGTGGGTTCGTTATTTTGTTGCGGGAAAAAATATGCAGCCCGAACTTATTTTTCAAAAAGAGGTAATTCCACAACCCAAAAAGAATGAGACTACGGAGTATCCTGAAAATTATCCCCTGGAATATACCGTTCCCATTTATCGGCAGGACAGTATTAGAGAAGCATTGTTTTTTAAAACGATATGGGGAGCCAAATATAAAGATGCTTATTCTCAACCTGTAACTGCAAAAGTTGCCCTGTTGGATACATTGTATGGCGGATTAAAGGTGTCCCGTGTGGCGAATGGAAAGGATTATAATGCTCTCTTGTTAACGGACAAAAAAGGAAACAAATATAGAATGCGGGCCATGGCAAAAAATGCACTCAGCATTTCGCGTAAGATTGATTCTGAAGATAATCCAAAGCCATCGAAAAAAGGCGAAGTTGAAACTGCAACGCTGCGAGGCCAGGATATAAACTTTTATACAGCTACCCATCCGTACGCGCAGATGGCTATACCAGACTTAGCTAAAGCTATCGGCATCTTCTCAACTTCACCGCAATTATTTTATGTTCCAAAACAGAAAAATCTAGGAATTTATAATGAGAATTTTGGAAATGGGCTTTACTATATTTCCGTGGCTCCTTCGGAAAAGAGTAAAGACGAGGAACTATTTGAATATCCAGATGACGTAGAGACAACGGATGATATTCTGATCAAAATGCGCAAAACCGGAGATGTTTATGTCGATGAGGAAAATTATATTAAATCCCGTCTTTTCGATATGTTGATTGGGGATTGGGATCGTGAAACCGAGCATTGGCACTGGGCTAAATATTATAATCGATATAAAAAAAATGTCTTCGTTCCCATTCCTACAAATAGGGACAATGCTTTTTCTAGTTTTGAGGGCAATATTCTCGATATTACCCAATCCCTTTTCAGTGGAACCAAGCAGTATCACGTATATGGGAAGGACTTAAAAGATCTTCAATGGTTCAACAAAGAAGGTATTATTCTGGATAGGGCACTTATCAGAAATTCTGGCAGAAGACAGTGGAAGTTTTTGGCTA
This sequence comes from Aequorivita sp. H23M31, assembly GCF_004022485.1. Taxonomy (GTDB): domain Bacteria; phylum Bacteroidota; class Bacteroidia; order Flavobacteriales; family Flavobacteriaceae; genus Aequorivita; species Aequorivita ciconiae. The sequence continues at coordinate 1,319,955 of NZ_CP034951.1, read as the reverse complement.
AAATGATTCAGGACAGTTTAACAGATGAGGTGATCGATAAGGCTTTTAGCAATGTGCCAATCGAAGTTCAGGATGAAGCCTTGGAGGATATTAAACAGAAATTAAAGGAACGCAGAGCAAACTTAGAAGATATTGCCGATAGGTATTATACTTATTTTGCTGTTCAACAAACCATAGTAGGTACGGATTACGAAGACTTATTCGAGATTACCCGATTGCCGGAAGGAAAAACGAATGTGCGAAGTTTTACCACCATAAATGGAAAAAAATCCGACACGCTTATCGACCGCACCTTTTTGCACAAGGATACCAAAGAACTCTGGGTTTATGGGTTGGGTGGTAGCGACAAATTTGTAGTGAAAGGAAAACCCGAGAATCCCATCTTTGTGCGCTTAATAGGAGGTCTGGGTAATGATGTCTATAAACTGGAAAATGGTAGTCGCGTAAAAATTTATGATTACGAAAAAAGGAGTGACACAATTATAGAAAAAAATGGCGGTAATTTCCGTTTTACAAATGTCTATAATCTAAACACCTACGATTACCGAAAACAATTGGATAGGAGCCAGGGTTTGGTTTCTGCTATCGGTTATAATCCTGATGATGGTTTTCGGGCAGCCCTTCATTATGAATACAGAGTGGATAATTTTCAGCGGAATCCTTTTTCACAAAAACATGCTGTGGATTTTGCTTACTTCACCGATACGCAGAGCTTCGATATTTCCTATGAAGGGGAATTTGCAAACATAAAAAACGATTTGAACCTAAGTTTCGGAGGTCGATATACCAGCCCCAACAATAAAATGAACTTTTTTGGTTACGGAAATGAAACTTTAAACAAACAAGATGAAAAAGGCTACGATTACAATCGAGTAGCAGTTCAGAATATTTCCGGAAACGTAGCCTTGCTCCGCAATAGTAATTTTGGAAGTTTTTTCAAACTGAGAGCAAAATTTGATACATACGAAGTAAAGGATTCTCCATTAGATTTTATTAGTCAGGTGGATGTTTTTGATAAAGGAGAAACAACCATTTACGGTACAATTGAGGGCATCTATAATTATAGAAGTTATGATAATATTCTAAACCCTACAATCGGAATGATGTTTGACTTAAATTTGGGGGTTACGGACAATTTTGAAAAAACGGAAGATGTTTTTGGTTTTATTAAATCACGTGTGGGATTTTATAACTCTCTTGTAAAAAGTAAAAAGCTTGTGCTTAAAACTAATATTCAGTATGAAGTCATTCTAGGAAACAAGTACCAGTTTTTTCAAGCGTCGCAACTTGGAGGTAATACGGGATTAAGAGGATACCGGAACCAGAGGTTTACAGGGAAATCATTTTTGGTAGGAAATGCAGATTTGCGCTATACCTTACCCAATATTAAGATTGGTCTTTACCCGCTTCAAATGGGAATTTATGGAGGAGTAGATTTGGGAAGAGTATGGCTTAAAAACGAAAGCAGCGACAAATGGCACAATTCCTATGGGGGAGGAGTATGGTTTAATGGATCTGGAGGCCTTAATGCCAACTTCAATTGGTTCAGCTCTACCGAAGGTCCCCGTATAACTTTTGGATTGGGATTTGATTTCTAGGATATTCTGACTTAATCCGTTAAAAACAATAAAGCCGAAGATTTAACTTCGGCTTTGCTTCTTGTTCACTGCCCTTTCTTTCGTAAAGTTAGAGCTGAGGTTAATCAAACTATTGAGGAGTAATTATAGGTTTATCTTACGGCTTTAATCTAAAACTATAAATTCGGATCGTCTATTCTGTTGATGTTCTTGCTCTGAACATGGCACGCCATCGCTACATCTGTTGACCAGTTCGGACTCACCCAGACCAGTAGCTGTGAGCCTTGACCTGTTTACTCCTTTATTTACTAAATACTCAAGTGTGGATTTAGCCCGTCGCTCCGAGAGAGCTTGATTATAGGAATCACTTCCTCTACTATCTGTGTGCGATCGTATTGCCAAACGCATCTTTGGATATTCATTAAGGACTGCAAGTACTTTCTCTATCTCTATTTGAGCGTCAGGACGGATATTCGATTTGTCGAAATCAAAGTGGATAATTGGAATATTAAGGACTTTGGCAAGATCGGTTCCGGGAATAATGGGTTCTTTGTTTTTCTGTAATTGGAAGTCTATACGCTGATGTTCCAAATTTGATTCTGAAATTTTTTCATCGGTATCATAATCCTCTTTTTCTGCTCTTATACTGTAAACTAAGAACTTATTGGTCTCCGTAGAATAATAGCCGTTAATATCGGTTTGAAGTGTAATGTAAAGGTTGTTGTCGGGGTCTTTAAAGGTAATGGTGGCATTTTCTATAGGCTTCCCGGTCTGCTTATCGGTAACATACCCCTCAATATTCGCGAAGTATAAATCTACGATGGGTGTTTTTTCAATAAATGAATAAATATTATCGTAAACGAAAACACCTGTGGAATCGGTACGGTTTGAACTTATAAATCCTCGTTTTGTTCTTTCATCTATTCCAAAAGCAAAATCATCTGCATAAGAGTTTACAGGCGCTCCCACATTCAATAAATTGCCAAACTCCTTATCATTCATTTTAATATAGAAAACATCCATTCCTCCCAGACCAAAATGTCCGTCGGATGAGAAGTACAGTTCATTTTTATCGGTAACAAAGGGGAATGTTTCTTTTCCCGAAGTATTTACTTTTGGACCTAGATTTTCCGGCGCCCCAATTAACCCTTCCGGAGTTATTTGCGCAACGTACAAATCGGATTCTCCAAATCCTCCAGGTCTGTCCGAAGAGAAATACAGTTTTGTTTCATCTGCGTTGAGAGCGGGATGCGCAGATGAATAAAGATCACTGTTGAAGTTTAGTTCTTCAGCCTTACTCCATTTCCCATCAACTTTTTTTGAACGGTAAATTTTTAAATTTCGATCGTTCTTTCTAGCACTGGTAATATTACTTCTTGTAAAATATATGGTGTTACCATCGGCCGTAAAAACAGGGGAGGAGTCATGATAATCACTTTTTAGAATCCCTTTCAGTTTAGAAGGTTTCCCTACAACTTCATTTTCTTGATTAATCTCCACTTCGTATAGGGAAAGAAAACTTAAGCCATCCCAAGCACTTCGCTTATTTTCAAAAGTCTGGGTGGTTTGCGTAGAAGCATAAACCAGATTGTTTCCAAGGATTGTTTTTCCGAAGGAGATTTTATTCTCATCATAGATTTTTTCCAATACTTTAATGTCGTATCTGCCGGAATTCTGCTCAATTAATTCCAGATAATCTATGGCTCTTTTTGAGGATTTCTCAGTTCCTGTTTTTGTAAGATAGGAATCGTAAAATTGTCCAGCTAATTCGTCTTGCCCAATAGCCTGTAATGCTTGGGAATAACGCAGTAATACAATATTATTCTTGGGCTCTTCACCAAGGTCAAAAATGCGACCGTACCACTTTGCAGCTTCGTCATATTGGGCATTAAAATAAAAAGTGTTCCCAAGTTTGGTAAAAAGTTCTTCAGATTCAAATCCTTTTTCCGCGACTGTCAAATAGACCTTTTGGGCATCTATATACTCTAAATGCTGATAATTTTCATCGGCTTGCAACAGTTTTTTTTTCCTGGGCAGAAGATGGAAAAATACCAAAGAGAAAGATAATTAAAAAAGATAGTATATGGTTTTTCATCTGATTATTTCATTTTATAATAATCCTAACTTCAAAATTCGGTTAGGTAAGTTTTTTTAGAAGAATCGTGGATTCACTTTGCCTTTTAATCTTGTTCCAAGTTCAAACCGAATAAAAATCTCGTGCGATCCGCTGTTATAACGGCTAAGTTCAGTAGTTTCATAATCGTAGGCATAGCCTATCATGATATTTTCGTTAACCTGAAATCCTGCCATTCCAGTAACCGCAGCGCTCCATCTATATGCCAATCCGAAGGTTACGGTTTCATACAGCAAGGCATTGGCAGAAATATCCACCGATAGCGGAGCCCCGATGACAGCTTTGGTTAAAAAGGCCGGTTTCAGTTTAAAATCAGGATTGATCTGAAAAACGTAACCTCCTATTAAATAGATATGCGTTTTTTCTGTTGCCGTTGAAACTTGAATGTCGTTATAATATTCCGTTTCCAGAAAGTTGGGTGTTGAAAGTCCCATATACCATTTTTCTGAATATAGATAGAATCCAGCACCAACAACAGGAGATCCATAATTCTTTTTGGTTAAGTCATAATCATTTGGATTGTAAATGGTAAGTTTATTAGGATCCAGATCGAAAAGTGATAATCCACCTTTTACCCCAAAGGCTAACTTTACGTCTTGAGCAAAATCAATAGTGTAAGAAAAATCCATTGTTACTATACTTTCGGAAGAAGGACCCAATTTATCGCTCGTAAATCCTAAACCCAAACCCACACCCTGGACACCTATTGGGGAATGCATCCCAAAATTAAGTGTCTTTGGTGCTCCGTCCAATCCTACCCATTGGTTTCTATAAAGAGCGAGCATGCTCAGAGAGCCACGGCTTCCTGAATAACCGGGGTTCATGCTCATGGTGTTATACATATATTGGGTATACTGCGAATCTTGCTGAGCGCGGGTTTGGTGAACCGTTGCCAACAAAAGTGCGAGCACTATGAAAACTGATATTTTTGGTAATTTGATTGTCATAAGGAATGTTGTTGTCTTATTAGTTTCCACTTAAATATAAAAACCCAGCTTGCTTATGCCGATTGTTTTGAACAGGATCCCCATATTGATAATCTAGGATATAATAATAGGTTCCTGTGGGAAGTTGTTTGTTGCCTTTAATTGTGGATCGACCTTCAGAATAACCATAAAATAAATTGTTGCCAACTCCATAGTTATCACTTTCATATACTTTTACTCCCCAACGATTGAAAATCATGACGTGTAAATCACGAACCGATCCGTCATTTGGAATATCGATAAAAAAGTAATCGTTGATACCGTCATCATTGGGTGTAACCCCGTTATAGACAGTCAGACCGCCAGGAGAGATAGCTTCTTCCTTAAGTATGCCGAAGGTGAAAACTCCGTATCCACTTACGGCTGTAGTAACTGTTTGGTTATCGTGATCGATTGCTCCACCTTCATTTACCCACATATTTGTTGGTTCATCCCATCGCACAATGGTTAGGATATCTCGATCTGCCGCTTGAATAAAAAGGTTTGGAGTAGTAACATCTCTCCAAGATAGGGTGATAAGCACATCTTCGTTAGTGGTGGTTTTCTCTTCAATGGTCCAATATTCTTTAGGGTCAATTTTATCTATTGCGCCAGCTCTTAGGGTGTGGGAATAGAGCTCATCGGAATTTTCATTATAGAATGTTCCCTTAAAATTAGCCTGGGAATCAGTCGGAGCTGAAATTCCTCCGAAACGATAATATTTTTTATGCCCGATAGGAAAAATAAACCCCGTATTTCCAAATTTGTTCACTCCACCATCCACGTGGCTACGGTCTGAAGTGTTAATATGGTTTGCGTTTTCCCGAAAGGTTATTGCTCCCCCAAAATTTCGGTTGTCAACCACTCCCTCATTAAAATCTGCTATTCCATTTATGTCAATTAACCCTGTTAATAGGAAAGGCACAGTTCTACTTCGGTTTCTAAAATAGACGTTTTGTAGATAACTGGTATTTACTCCGCTTAATATTTGATCCGCACTTCCTATAAAACGTGTGGTTCCTGTTTCCTGATAGAAATCCAAAATTCCGTCATTATTGAAATGGCTATAAATAAAGGCTTCTCCGTCATTATAGAATTCACCGGTTTCAAGGTTGTCCAAGGTTTCAACCGTGGAAAATTGGGTGTTTTCGCTAATATATAGCATCCCTTCATTGGTGGTCTGACCCATCACGTTGAAGGTGAAGAGTATAATCGCGCTAATATTTAATAAAGATTTTTTCATCATTAATTGCTTTTTACTCTTTGATAAATATTTGGATTGGTAATCAGTAAACTTCGACCTTTAAGAGGTACGAAAGTGTGTTCCGGCCTTGAAGGATCATACATAGGGTCGTTCGGATCCAATGGGGTAGGATCTACGGATGTTTCTGGATCCAATGTTTCCTCCAATACATTATTTCCCGATACGGTTGCCAAGTTAAAAACACCTTTGTTGTCGATATCGGTTTGGGTTACTGGATATTCAACGCTATATGTCCAAACTTCATAAGTATTCAGGATTCCATCGCCGTTAGTATCTCCACTCGGCGTAGCATTAATTATTCCACCGAGCATTGGATCGTTCACTTGAAGGTCATAAATGTCGATATCGCCTAAATTTGTAACTGTGAGGGTATAGGTAATCGTTTCACCGGGTTGGGCTATGCCATCGTTGTTTTGGTCATTGAATATGCCGTCCTTTTCTAAGGTGTAAGTTTCACAGGGAATAATATTACGTCCTGTGCCATAACCATCCATCAAGGTTTTTCCAACCACATTTTGCGTTACAATAATTGTATTGGTAGAAGCGGGGTTCCAATTGATCGTATTGAAGGAGTTGCCTCTAAAAAGTTCCAAAGGCTCTAAAAAATAATTAGAACTGGTATGACTGCGCTTGCTGCCATACATACTTACTTTGCCATTAGGAGCGATAATAACTCTAACTATAGGTTTGCCGGGTGCTCCTCTTAATCTCCAAATATCCTGTATGCCACCTTGTTCCCAAATCGTTCCATCCTTAAAGCGAATGTTTTGTATGAGTCCTGTGGATGCCTGAAATTCTATTTCTTGGGAAGCCAACAGAATTCCATTTATATTCATATTGAAAGAGTTGTCCAGTTCAAAAATATCCAGCTGAAATCCGCCATTGGCACCTGGCTGAATCATTGTTTCTGAAATCGTAGGATCCGGGCTATTAGCATAAGACCATTTAAAAGCCTGGCCATCCACAGCCTCTGTACAAATCAATTCGGATATAAGAGGCACGAATGTATGATCGGGCCTGCTAGGATCATAATTAATGTTATTGGGATCCAATGGATTGGGATCTAACGACGTTACCGGGAGCAAATCGTAATTCAGTTCATTTTTACCGCTAACGGAGGCAAGGTTAAAAACACCTTTATTGTTTATGTCGTTTTGCGTAACATTATATTGTACGGTATAGATCCAAGTCTCTCCAATATTCAGAATTCCATCGCTGTTTGTGTCTCCTGAAGGAGCTGCTGCAATTACTCCTCCGAGCATCGGATCCTGGAGAACAACATCATAAATATCAATAACTCCAGTATTAATTACGGTGAGGGTGTAAGTAATGGTTTCTCCAGGTTGCGAGATACCATCTCCGTTTTCATCATTGAATACTCCTTGTTTTTGCAAAGCTATTACTTGACTGTACGGAAGAGATATTGTCTTTATATTATTACAAACTCCACCCAGACCGTTATTCTCACACTCAAAAAATGGATCGGTTGGAGGGATCTCTGGATCGGGGTTTGTAGCGTCCGGATCTGTTACGTCATTAGGCCGCATGATGGTGGCCGTAAATTCGTAGTCGTTAACCGTGATATCAGAATTTACAGTCATTGTGACATCGTACTCCGCCTCACAACCGTTTGGTAAATTTAGAGTAGAGGAATAGGTGCGGGTAACAGGATTAAATGTTAGACTTGTATTCTCTGATCCGCATCCATTTATAGCATTAAAGGAAAAAGTGCTGGGATCGAATCCTTCTGGTACAATAAAACTGAAAGGTGCTGCCTCAACATCACTTGGACCATTGTTTTTTACTTTGATAACAAAAGTCACATCCGTTCCAATGGCTGTTAAATTTGATATATTTGGCGTAATTGAAGGAATTTCCAAATCTGCAATTTTAACTACCACAGTAGTTTCGACTGTCTCCTCCTGGCCTTTGATGAAAGTCCAGGTGTCTATAGCTTTTGCATCTCCGAACTGACCTGACGTGCCTGTTCCGCCAATGCCCCAAATATGTCCGTTACTATTACTACTGATTCCTGAACTTCCTGCCAGATGGCTATTATTAATAGGATTTGGAATACTTCCATTATTACCATAAGTGATATCCGAGTCATCCCAATAAACGATATCTGATATTGGAAGCTGGTTTCCATTATTTGTTAATTCTACGTGGTCTAACAATTCCACTATTGTACCGTTTTTATTGTACTCCATGTCGATAAATGGAAAATGTACTTCTGCACCCTGCAATTGGACAGTTACTCTCGATGGTGCATCTCCAATAGGCAGCGGATTGCCATTACCATCCTTTCCATCCCAAAGAACGCTGTTTTGACCCGCGGAGGATGAACCAGAAAGTATGCGAGTTTCAAATCTTGCGGGTGATTCATTGCTCTCAATGGTAATTTTATATTGTCCTTGGGCTCCGGCCAAGAATTTTATATATCCACCTTTATTTCCAACTTGGCCCAGAGTTCCGTCCACCCCATAAATTTCAACTCCGGAAACATCTGGCTCTATTACTTCATTCTTTAACCAAGTGTTGCCACCTGGCACAGCTCCAGAAGCCATGGTAGGCAGGTCGGTTGAGGGGAGGGTATAAAACATTTTATGGGTAATATGTCTCTGAGTGTCGGCGCTATTAGGGTTATGTGCTTGGTTCCCAAAATTCTGCGATTTGTTCAAACTCTTATATAGTGGTTCTTGAGTAGAACCGTTTACGAATCCATTATTGTTTACATAAAATGTGAACCAAATTCCATTGTTTCCATTATTGTTTACTCGGTAGGTATATCCATCCTTAGTTAATACATATACTATTCCATCAAAACCCTTATTAACTACGTCTTGATTTCCATTGGAGAGATTAAGGACATTAGTATAGACTCGGCCTTGAATAAAACCAGTATTTGTCGAATTGATTACCGATATATCCCACGCCATAATTGCTGCTGTATTAGGTTGAACCCAATTGGCATTTGCGTCATATTGATTTGTAGGATTGCTGGTGCCGCGAGCTAGAAATTCTATTCGGTAAATTCCCGGGATGCTTACCGGATGATAAATCGGTAAATATTTATTTCCTCCAGCCGGTTCATTAAACAAAAGTGGTCCTGCAAGTTCCGCTGCCCGATTTGGAATGTTACCTCCAGACAGATCATCTATTAGCATCGTTCCATCAGGTGCGTAAAGACGAATTCGTTGATTTCCTGATGACCTCTGCGCACTTGAAGCAAGAGTAAGAATTTCCCCGACTTCGGCATAGACATAATGGATCCCATTATTTGCAAATGGCCAATATTCGTTGGTGCCGGTGTTCGCTCTTAGATGTCCCCGAAGACCTGTCTTTCCTAAAGGATACAAATCTTTGGAACCGTCTGCCCAAGCACTCACACTAAACAAGGAAATGCAAAGTAGGAGCAAGGAAGGTAGAAATTTTAATATTTTAATATTTAATGTCGTTTTCATTGTAATTGCATTCTTAAGTTTTTTTAGAATAAACTAGATAAGTTATGCTGTTGGGATGAAAATCCCAACAGCATTTCACTTACCTATTATTTCACTACAAAAACGATAGTCATATATGATGCTTCCGTTGCATTTCCTATGATGTCATAAGTCAACAATCCATTTGCATCAATAGATAAATTGGCAAATACAGTTGTATCATAATATGTAATATGGTATTCTAACTCATTTGCGGGTAGGGTAGGGATTGCATTGGTTGCCCCTGAACTACTCACTAAAGTCGGATTTCCTGTTCCTGTAAACTGCGCCTGATATTCTGAGTGAAGGTTTCGGGTAAAGGTGCCGTTCACCGAGGTATCAAAAATAATTGCAGGCATATAGAAGAACTTAGGCATTGCTGCTTTTATCGCTCTTAGTGTACCGTCCGTTTCAACAACCACTAAACGATCTTCAACTGTTCCTGCCTCTAAACCTGCTATAGCAAGGGTATTAGTTGCATCGGTAGTAATAGTTGTCGGTTCGATCAAGGTACCTCCTAATTTAATATCCAAACCATCCTTATTGAGACCATTGGTAGCGTCTACTATTTCTCCAACTTCAGATTGATCCACCCAAACTGGATTACCATTTATATCTGTGGTAAGTACTTGATCTGGATCAGCAGTTGCAATGTCTTCAGGCAAGATGGTCCCATCTAAAATCTTATCTGATGTGATTGCGTCATCACCAACTTTTTCGTTAGTAACTGCGCCATCAGAGATTTTATCTGTTGTGATACCACCATCGGCAATTTGAATTCCTGCATCGGCCAGAAGCTTATTAAGTCCATCGGTAACCCCAATGAATTCTAAGCCACCATCCACAGTTAAATCTCCCTTGTTTAAAGTTATCGTGTTTGAGATTTCTTCAATTGCCCCTTGAACATTGGTGGCTGTAAAACCATTCGTTGAATTGTCAAAGGCAATCGCATCGGCATTGGTATCGATCGTAGTGATAACGTTCCCAGCAGCATCCGTAAAGGTATAAACTCCATCAAGTACGGTTACCGAAGTAGTGTTCGCATCGATTACCACAACAGTTCCGTCCACAGCCGTGTGGGTGTAGGTTCCATTTCCGTTGTCAACAAGTTCATCAGAAGTATTTGCCAGGTTATTGGCAAGCTCATCGATGGCAGCCTGAACGTCTGAAGCGGTAAGGCCAGAAGCAGTGTTGTCAAAAGCAATCGCATCCGCATTGGTGTCGATCGTAGTGATAACGTTTCCAGCAGCATCAGTAAATGTATAAACTCCATCAAGTACGGTTACCGAAGTAGTGTTCGCATCAATGATTACGACAGTTCCGTCAACCGCAGTGTGGGTGTAGGTACCATTTCCGTTATCAACCAGCTCATCGGAAGTGTTAGCAAGGTTATTGGCAAGCTCGTCGATGGCAGCCTGAACATCGGAAGCGGTAAGGCCAGAAACAGTGTTGTCAAAAGCAATCGCATCCGCATTGGTGTCGATCGTAGTGATAACGTTTCCAGCAGCATCAGTAAATGTATAAACTCCATCAAGTACGGTTACCGAAGTAGTGTTCGCATCGATTACCACAACAGTTCCGTCCACAGCCGTGTGGGTGTAGGTTCCATTTCCGTTGTCAACCAGCTCATCTGAAGTGTTAGCCAGGTTATTGGCAAGCTCGTCGATGGCAGCCTGAACATCGGAAGCGGTAAGGCCAGAAGCAGTATTGTCAAAAGCAATCGCATCCGCATTGGTATCGATCGTAGTGATAACGTTTCCAGCAGCATCCGTAAAGGTATAAACTCCATCAAGTACGGTTACCGAAGTAGTGTTCGCATCGATTACCACAACAGTTCCGTCAACCGCAGTGTGGGTGTAGGTTCCATTTCCGTTATCAACCAGCTCATCAGAAGTATTTGCCAGGTTATTGGCAAGCTCGTCGATGGCAGCCTGAACATCGGAAGCGGTAAGGCCAGAAGCAGTATTGTCAAAAGCAATGGCATCCGCATTGGTGTCGATCGTAGTGATTACGTTCCCAGCTGCATCCGTAAAGGTATAAACTCCATCAAGTACGGTTACCGAAGTAGTGTTCGCATCGATTACCACAACAGTTCCGTCCACAGCCGTGTGGGTGTAGGTTCCATTTCCGTTATCAACCAGCTCATCAGAAGTGTTTGCCAGATTATTGGCAAGCTCGTCGATGGCAGCCTGAACATCAGAAGCGGTAAGTCCAGAAACAGTATTGTCAAAAGCAATGGCATCCGCATTGGTATCGATCGTAGTGATAACGTTCCCAGCAGCATCCGTAAAGGTATAAACTCCATCAAGTACGGTTACCGAAGTAGTGTTCGCATCAATGATTACGACAGTTCCGTCAACCGCAGTGTGGGTGTAGGTTCCATTTCCGTTGTCAACCAGCTCATCAGAAGTGTTTGCCAGATTGTTGGCAAGCTCGTCGATGGCAGCCTGAACGTCGGAAGCGGTAAGGCCAGAAACAGTATTGTCAAAAGCAATGGCATCCGCATTGGTATCGATCGTAGTGATAACGTTCCCAGCTGCATCCGTAAAGGTATAAACTCCATCAAGTACGGTTACCGAAGTAGTGTTCGCATCGATTACCACAACCGTTCCGTCAACCGCCGTGTGCGTGTAGGTTCCGTCACCGTTGTCAACAAGCTCATCAGAAGTGTTTGCCAGGTTATTGGCAAGCTCGTCGATGGCAGCCTGAACGTCGGAAGCGGTAAGGCCAGAAACAGTATTGTCAAAAGCAATCGCATCCGCATTGGTATCGATCGTAGTGATAACGTTCCCAGCAGCATCCGTAAAGGTATAAACTCCATCAAGTACGGTTACCGAAGTAGTGTTCGCATCGATTACCACAACAGTTCCGTCCACAGCCGTGTGTGTGTAGGTTCCATTTCCGTTGTCAACCAGCTCATCAGAAGTATTTGCCAGGTTATTGGCAAGCTCGTCGATGGCAGCCTGAACATCGGAAGCGGTAAGGCCAGAAACAGTATTGTCAAAAGCAATCGCATCCGCATTGGTATCGATCGTAGTGATAACGTTTCCAGCTGCATCCGTAAAGGTATAAACTCCATCCAAAACAGTTACCGAAGTAGTGTTCGCATCAATGATCACAACAGTTCCGTCCACCGCCGTGTGGGTGTAGGTACCATCTCCGTTGTCAACCAGCTCATCAGAAGTATTTGCCAGGTTATTGGCAAGCTCGTCGATGGCAGCCTGAACATCGGAAGCGGTAAGGCCAGAAGCAGTATTGTCAAAAGCAATGGCATCCGCATTGGTATCGATCGTAGTGATCACGTTTCCAGCAGCATCCGTAAAGGTATAAACTCCATCCAAAACAGTTACCGAAGTAGTATTCGCATCAATGATCACAACTGTTCCGTCAACCGCAGTGTGGGTGTAGGTACCATTTCCGTTATCAACCAGCTCATCGGAAGTGTTAGCAAGGTTATTGGCAAGCTCGTCGATGGCAGCCTGAACATCGGAAGCGGTAAGGCCAGAAACAGTGTTGTCAAAAGCAATCGCATCCGCATTGGTATCGATCGTAGTGATAACGTTTCCAGCAGCATCCGTAAAGGTATAAACTCCATCCAGTACGGTTACCGAAGTAGTGTTCGCATCGATTACCACAACCGTTCCGTCAACCGCAGTGTGGGTGTAGGTACCATTTCCGTTATCAACCAGCTCATCGGAAGTGTTAGCAAGGTTATTGGCAAGCTCGTCGATGGCAGCCTGAACATCGGAAGCGGTAAGGCCAGAAACAGTGTTGTCAAAAGCAATCGCATCCGCATTGGTATCGATCGTAGTGATCACGTTTCCAGCAGCATCCGTAAAGGTATAAACTCCATCAAGTACGGTTACCGAAGTAGTGTTCGCATCGATTACCACAACAGTTCCGTCAACCGCAGTGTGGGTGTAGGTTCCATTTCCGTTGTCAACCAGCTCATCAGAAGTGTTTGCCAGGTTATTGGCAAGCTCGTCGATGGCAGCCTGAACATCAGAAGCGGTAAGGCCAGAAACAGTGTTGTCAAAAGCAATCGCATCCGCATTGGTATCGATCGTAGTGATAATGTTCCCAGCAGCATCAGTAAAGGTATAAACTCCATCAAGTACGGTTACCGAAGTAGTGTTCCCATCAATGATCACAACAGTTCCGTCCACAGCCGTGTGGGTGTAGGTTCCATTTCCGTTGTCAACCAGCTCATCGGAAGTGTTAGCAAGGTTATTGGCAAGCTCATCAATGGCAGCCTGAACATCGGAAGCTGTAAGTCCAGAAGCAGTATTGTCAAAAGCAATGGCATCCGCATTGGTGTCGATCGTAGTGATCACGTTCCCAGCAGCATCCGTAAAGGTATAAACTCCATCAAGTACGGTTACCGAAGTAGTGTTCGCATCGATTACCACAACCGTTCCGTCCACAGCCGTGTGGGTGTAGGTTCCATTTCCGTTATCAACCAGCTCATCAGAAGTGTTAGCCAGGTTATTGGCAAGTTCATCAATGGCAGCCTGAACATCGGAAGCGGTAAGTCCAGAAACAGTATTGTCAAAAGCAATGGCATCCGCATTGGTGTCGATCGTAGTGATCACGTTTCCAGCAGCATCCGTAAATGTATAAACTCCATCAAGTACGGTTACCGAAGTAGTGTTCGCATCGATTACCACAACAGTTCCGTCCACAGCCGTGTGGGTGTAGGTACCATTTCCGTTGTCAATTAATGAATCTGAGCCAGCATTGATCAGATTCATAATTTCATCGTATATAGCACCGTTATTTTGAATATTGTTTACTACATCTCCAATAACGTCTACAGTAATAGAATCGCCATTGGCATTGGTAAATATATAAGTACCATCGCCATTGTTTATCATTGTAGTGGTATTGGCGTCGAAGGTTACACTATTTCCATCTTCATCGGTATAAGTAAAGGTGCCATCTCCGTTGTCAATTATGGCGGTTAGAGCTTGATTCTGCTCTACAAGATAAGTAAAGTACTCCTCGATGTTATTGTAGATATTTCCTCCTACTGTTACTGGACCGCCGTATACTATATTCTCAAAGTTGTTGATAATGTCAGCAGGTATATCAATTATTACGGGATTTCCATCTGCTCCGATTACAGTATAAGTTCCGTTTCCATTGTCGGTAATATTCGCTCTAGTGGCGTCGAAAGTAACAACTGCTCCGGCCTCATTAGTATAGGTAAAGGTGCCGTCACCGTTATCTACCAAGATCGTTACAGTCTCATTAGCTACGATGACTGAAGAGATGGTTGCCCATTCCAGATCTCCCGCTGCATTGGTGATCAGCATAGAATCCGGTGCGCCTGCTTGTACAGAAACGATATATGGATCCGCAGCGGTTCCTGTACCGGTTACGGTGATCATATCGCCGCCATCCAGGTTTACGCTGGCATTTGCCAGACTGATGATGTACTCTTCAATTGTAGTATAGGTAGTTCCGTTGATGGTAACCGGACCATCGTTTACGATGGTCTCAAAGTTTGCCACCACGGAAGCTGGAACGTCTATAATGGTTACCGTTCCGTCCTCAGAAGTATAGGTATAAGTTCCGTTGGCATTGTCAATTAATGTAGTAACGGTCTCGTTGTCCTGAACGATAGAGGCAATGGTTGCCCATTCCAGATCTCCTGAAGCATTGGTGATCAGCATAGAATCCGGTGCACCTGCTTGTACAGACACGATATATGGGTCTGCAGCTGTTCCTGTTCCGGTCACGGTGATCATGTCGCCACCGTCCAAGTTCACGCTGGCGTTGGCCAAGCTGATGATGTACTCTTCTATCGTGGTATAGGTAGTTCCGTTGATGGTAACCGGACCATCGTTTACGATAGTCTCAAAGTTTGCCACCACGGAAGCGGGAACGTCTATAATGGTTACCGTTCCGTCCTCGGAAGTATAGGTATAAGTTCCGTTAGCATTGTCAATTAATGTAGTAACGGTCTCGTTGTCCTGAACGATAGAGGCAATGGTTGCCCACTCCAGGTCACCCGCTGCATTGGTGATCAGCATGGAATCCGGTGCGCCTGCCTGTACAGAAACGATATACGGATCCGCAGCAGTTCCTGTACCGGTTACGGTGATCATATCGCCACCGTCCAGGTTCACGCTGGCGTTGGCAAGGCTGATGATGTACTCTTCAATTGTAGTATAGGTATTCCCGTTGATGGTAACCGGACCATCGTTTACGATAGTCTCAAAGTTTGCCACCACGGAAGCGGGAACGTCTATAATGGTTACCGTTCCGTCCTCGGAAGTATAGGTATAAGTTCCGTTAGCATTGTCAATTAATGTAGTAACGGTCTCGTTCGCCTGAACGATAGAGGCAATGGTTGCCCATTCCAGATCTCCCGCTGCATTGGTGATCAGCATAGAATCAGGAGCACCCGCAGTCACGGATACCACATACGGATCCGCAGCTGTTCCTGTACCGGTTACGGTGATCATATCGCCGCCATCCAGGTTTACGCTGGCGTTGGCAAGGCTGATGATGTACTCTTCAATTGTAGTATAGGTATTCCCGTTGATGGTAACCGGACCGTCGTTTACGATGGTCTCAAAGTTTGCCACTACGGAAGCTGGAACGTCTATAATGGTTACCGTTCCATCCTCGCTGGTGTAAGTATAAGTTCCGTTGGCATTGTCAATTAATGTAGTAACGGTCTCGTTGTCCTGAACGATAGAGGCAATGGTTGCCCATTCCAGATCTCCCGCTGCATTGGTGATCAGCATGGAATCCGGTGCACCTGCCTGTACAGAAACGATATACGGATCCGCAACTGTTCCTGTACCGGTCACGGTGATCATATCACCGCCGTCCAGGTTTACGCTGGCATTTGCCAAGCTGATGATGTACTCTTCTATCGTGGTATAGGTAGTTCCGTTGATGGTAACCGGACCATCGTTTACGATAGTCTCAAAGTTTGCCACCACGGAAGCGGGAACGTCTATAATGGTTACTGTTCCGTCCTCGGAAGTATAGGTATAAGTTCCGTTGGCATTGTCAATTAATGTAGTAACGGTCTCGTTGTCCTGAACGATAGAGGCAATGGTTGCCCACTCCAGGTCACCCGCTGCATTGGTGATCAGCATGGAATCCGGTGCGCCTGCTTGTACAGAAACGATATATGGATCCGCAGCGGTTCCTGTACCGGTCACGGTGATCATATCGCCGCCGTCCAGGTTCACGCTGGCGTTTGCCAAGCTGATGATGTACTCTTCTATCGTGGTATAGGTAGTTCCGTTGATGGTAACCGGACCGTCGTTTACGATGGTCTCAAAGTTTGCCACCACGGAAGCGGGAACGTCTATAATGGTTACCGTTCCGTCCTCGCTGGTGTAAGTATAAGTTCCGTTAGCATTGTCAATTAATGTAGTAACGGTCTCGTTGTCCTGAACGATAGAGGCAATGGTTGCCCACTCCAGATCTCCCGCTGCATTGGTGATCAACATAGAATCCGGTGCACCTGCCTGTACAGAAACGATATATGGATCCGCAACTGTTCCTGTTCCGGTCACGGTGATCATATCACCGCCGTTCAGGTTTACGCTGGCGTTTGCCAAGCTGATGATGTACTCTTCAATTGTGGTATAGGTAGTTCCGTTGATGGTAACCGGACCGTCGTTTACGATGGTCTCAAAGTTTGCCACCACGGAAGCTGGAACGTCTATAATGGTTACCGTTCCGTCCTCGGAAGTATAGGTATAAGTTCCGTTGGAATTGTCAATTAATGTAGTAATGGTCTCGTTCGCCTGAACGATAGAGGCAATGGTTGCCCATTCCAGATCTCCCGCTGCATTGGTGATCAACATAGAATCCGGTGCACCTGCCTGTACAGAAACGATATATGGATCCGCAACTGTTCCTGTACCGGTCACGGTGATCATATCACCGCCGTCCAGGTTTACGCTGGCATTTGCCAGACTGATGATGTACTCTTCAATTGTAGTATAGGTAGTTCCGTTGATGGTAACCGGACCGTCGTTTACGATGGTCTCAAAATTGGCTACCACGGAAGCTGGAACGTCGATAATGGTTACCGTTCCGTCCTCAGAAGTATAGGTATAAGTTCCGTTGGCATTGTCAATTAATGTAGTAACGGTCTCGTTGTCCTGAACGATAGAGGCAATGGTTGCCCATTCCAGATCTCCCGCTGCATTGGTGATCAGCATAGAATCAGGAGCACCCGCAGTCACGGATACCACATACGGATCCGCAGCTGTTCCTGTACCGGTTACGGTGATCATATCGCCGCCATCCAGGTTTACGCTGGCGTTGGCAAGGCTGATGATGTACTCTTCAATTGTAGTATAGGTATTCCCGTTGATGGTAACCGGACCGTCGTTTACGATGGTCTCAAAGTTTGCCACCACGGAAGCTGGAACGTCTATAATGGTTACCGTTCCATCCTCAGAAGTATAGGTATAAGTTCCGTTGGCATTGTCAATTAATGTAGTAATGGTCTCGTTCGCCTGAACGATAGAGGCAATGGTTGCCCATTCCAAATCTCCCGCTGCATTGGTGATCAGCATGGAATCAGGAGCACCTGCTTGTACAGAAACGATATATGGGTCTGCAGCGGTTCCTGTACCGGTTACGGTGATCATATCGCCACCGTCCAGGTTTACGCTGGCGTTTGCCAAGCTGATGATGTACTCTTCTATCGTGGTATAGGTAGTTCCGTTGATGGTAACCGGGCCGTCGTTTACGATGGTCTCAAAGTTTGATACAACCGATGCGGGAACATCTATAATGGTTACAGTTCCATCCTCGCTGGTGTAAGTATAAGTTCCGTTGGCATTATCAATTAATGTAGTAAGGGTCTCGTTCGCCTGAACGATAGAGGCAATGGTTGCCCATTCCAGATCTCCTGAAGCATTGGTGATCAACATAGAATCCGGTGCGCCTGCTTCTACAGAAACGATATACGGATCCGCAGCTGTTCCTGTTCCGGTCACGGTGATCATATCACCACCGTCCAGGTTTACGCTGGCATTTGCCAAGCTGATGATGTACTCTTCAATTGTAGTATAGTTAGTTCCGTTGATGGTAACCGGACCGTCGTTTACGATGGTCTCAAAATTGGCTACCACGGAAGCGGGAACGTCTATAATGGTTACAGTTCCATCCTCGGAAGTATAGGTATAAGTTCCGTTGGCATTGTCAATTAATGTAGTAACGGTCTCGTTGTCCTGAACGATAGAGGCAATGGTTGCCCATTCCAGGTCACCCGCTGCATTGGTGATCAGCATGGAATCAGGAGCACCCGCGGTCACGGATACCACATACGGATCCGCAACGGTTCCTGTACCGGTTACGGTGATCATATCACCGCCGTCCAGGTTTACGCTGGCGTTGGCCAAGCTGATGATGTACTCTTCAATTGTAGTATAGGTAGTACCGTTGATGGTAACCGGACCATCGTTTACGATGGTCTCAAAATTGGCTACCACGGAAGCTGGAACGTCTATGATTGTTACTGTTCCATCCTCGGAAGTATAGGTATAAGTTCCGTTGGCATTGTCAATTAAAGTTGTTACTGTTTGAAAGTTCTGGATAATCGTTTCCAGATTAATTGATGTTACTACCCCATTCTCATCGGTATATTCCAACGTTTTTCCATCTGGGTTTATAGCTAAATAGGTCAGGGTTTCAAGGTTCGAAATACTAATAGTTGTTGTATTTCCCTGTTCATCGGTATAGGTAAAGGTTCCGTCACCGTTATCGACAATAGTGGTAAGTGTCTCATAGTTCTTTATAATTAATTCCAGATCTATACTTGTCACTACTCCATCCTCATCGGTATATTCCAATGTCTTTCCATCAGGGTTTAACGCTAAATAAGTGAGGGTCTCAAGAGTGGACATATCAATAGTTGTAATATTCCCATCTTCGTCAGTATAAGAAAAGGTTCCATCTCCATTATCAATAATGGAAGTGAGGGTTTCAAAATTCCTGATCACTGTTGCCAGATCGATTGTTGATATAACGCCATCTTCATCCGTATATTCAAGAGTATGCCCATCTGCGTTTAATCCCAAATAGGTAAGAGTTTCCAGATCGGATATGTTAATTATCTGAATGTCACCATTTTCATCTATATAGGTGAATTGATTGTTTGTGATATCCCAAAAAACTATATAATCTGGGAGATCGGTTTCAGTTAAAAGCCTGTTCCATTTTTCTTGGTACCAATAATAATAGCCTGGGGAAAGCGTCGCGCTTGTGTTGATATTATATACCAAAAGGCTTTCCAAGTTACCCGCAGTAATTGTTGTCCGATCGGTTACGCTGGTCAACGGAACCTGTGGAATAAGAATACCTCGGTTAGAGGATTTTATTTCCAATTGTGTTGATGGATTTGGCATATCCGTGCCAATTCCAACTTGTGCAAAAAGAAAATTACCCGTGATTAGAACAAATAGTAGTAATAGTTTTTTCATAATTAATGGTAAAAATTGGTTCTGTTGAGATCGTCAGATAAAAAAATCCAAGGAAGAATAACCTGTCTCCCTAGATCTTGTTATGTGATAATTTTTTAACTTTAAATTAACTTAAAGCTTCGTGTGTTGCAAAGATAGCTCTGAAGGGAAGGGGGATTATATTGTCAGGATGTCCGAATTCCACAATTCAGACATGCTGTAATTGATTGACTGTAAGTGTAGTATGGAAAACAGGAGTTTAAAAGAAAATATAGGGTAGTTTTTTTGGTGCCCCGATGATTTATGGAGAAAGTTTTAAAAGGGCGAAACCCATTTAACTTTAGAAGAAATAAATTTTTGAAAATTCCGATTAAGCTCGATAAATTTCAAAATTTTATACAGATAGGTAGGGGAAAATTAATGTAGCAGGGAAACAATTAGTTTCTAGAAATATAATCTTCAGAAAGTTGTTCTTTAGATCCATTACCGAGTTTATCTATATAATCTGATGGCGAACAACCTACCATACTTCTAAATTCAGCAGAAAATTTACTGTGTGAGGAAAATCCGCTCTCATTTGCGAGATAACTGATCTTATAGTTTAAATATTCGGAGTCAGTTTTTAATTTTTGTAATATGTAATTAATACGCAACTCATTTATGTAATTATTGTAATCCTTACTTTTATATTTTTTCAGAATATATCGTAAGTATTTATGATTGGTATTTAAAATTCCGGCAAGTTTAGAAAAAGACATATCTTTCTCAAGAAAATCATTAGAAGCTTCAAATTTTTCTAGGTTAGAGAGAATAACTTCTTCCGTTCTGGATGGTAAGGATAGTTCGGGCCTTGTACCGTTTTCTTTAAATTCATTTTCAGAATTCTTAAAATGGGATTTTCTTTTAATAAAAAGTATAAATCCTCCAATTATTAAAACAGATAAGCCTATCCCAATATATAAAATATTTTTATTGGTTTTGGAATCGGGTGTTTCGTTGAGGACGTTGTAAGCATCATTAACCAATAATTTATGTTTGGCAGTATTTTTTCTCTGTATTGCTAAATACTCACTATTATATTTTGTGAAACTATCACCTTGTTTTGTAGTGTTGTAATATTCGGCAAAGGTTTCATAAACTTTTTGTTTTAAATTACCGTGATTCCCATTTTCTGAAATTATCAAAGCTTTATCGAGATAAGCTTTTGCGCTATCCGGGTTTTTAGTTTCCAGAAGAGCTTGGGCATATCCTTGATA
The DNA here is from genome assembly GCF_004022485.1 of Aequorivita sp. H23M31. Classification (GTDB taxonomy): domain Bacteria; phylum Bacteroidota; class Bacteroidia; order Flavobacteriales; family Flavobacteriaceae; genus Aequorivita; species Aequorivita ciconiae. Next base: position 1,298,832 of record NZ_CP034951.1, on the reverse strand, counting down.
TATAAGTGCGGCCCATAGAGATGAACCTGATTCAGCAGCATTAATGAATCCGTCGGCAAGGGCAAAATGCTTCAAGGCTTTTTCAGAATTATTCAAGCCCATATTTGCCCGGGCGAGAATTGCGTTGGAGTTTGCCAGGAGAAAATTTTTGAACTGGGGATTTTCCTCCTGCTCGTATCCCATCATTGCCAACTTAATATAATCAATGGCAGAATGAAAATCACCTTCTTCCATCGCATAATCGGCCAATTCCTCATTTGCCATAGCCGTATATTTTACGACCTGCACCTTGTTCTCAATATTTTGGCTTAATTCAATTCCCTTTTGAATGGCACTTTTTCCTTCATCGTAAAAACCGATACTACGATATTGCGTAGACAGAAATCCGTAGATTCGGGATTGAAAATTATAATCTTTTTCATTCTCCGCTAATTTTAGGGCTTTTCGGGCCAAAACTATCGCTTCACCACGTTTCTCCTGTTTATCGAGAATATCAGCTTTGAGCATTAGGGATTTATACCGTTGTTTCTCGCTGGTAGAATATATGTAAAGTGAATCCGCCATGAGCATTGCCCTATGGGGATTTTCAGAAATTACTTGTACTGCAATGTGATAAAACACGCTGTCGAATGCCTTGTCCACTTTCTCATTTTGGGAAATAAGAGTGAAGCAGGTCAATAAAAGGGATGCCCCAAACAGAAATTTTATCATCATCTTTCTCACACTTTATTCAAACTGTTAATAAGTGCAATAATATCATTTATTAACAGATAATTAAATTAGTATGGAGGTTTTAACAATTATTCATTTAGATTATAATAAATTCCAACATAAATATTTCAAAAGAGCATGTAATATAAAACTTCGGAAATCCGTAAATAAAAAACCCATTTTAAATTGGGAAAATTCAATATAAAATGGATTCAATATTATTATTCAGAGTACTAAGCCTCTGGATGGTTATCCGTTGCTTTCATAGACCAGGCGTCGAGCATCCAACTAATTTTTTCGATGTGTCCTATATAGCCACCAATCATATCTATAGTTCCTTCATCTTCTGCTTTCTCTGCTGTGTCCACAACCTCACGCATTTGTTTTAAAAGTTTTCCGTGGTCTTCCAGAAGTTTTTTAACCATTTCCATGTCCTTGGTATTCTCAGAATCTTCCTTAATACTGCTCATTTTCAGATAATCTGAAAAATTACTGGTTGGTTGATAGCGCAGGGTCAAAATTCGTTCGGCAATCTCATCGATTTTCGTCTTGGCATCCTCGTACATTTCCTCGAATTTAATATGTAAATCAAAAAAATTATGTCCCACAACATTCCAATGGAAATTGCGGACTTTTTGATAATATAAGTGGTAGTCCGCCAATAATATGTTTAGTTGTTTTGCGGTTGCGGCGGTTTTCTTTTTGTCTAAATTTAAATAACCCATGTTTATTTTTTTTAAGTTTTCCCAAATATAACCAAAGCATAGAGCAGAACCAACTTAATAAGACGATTTTACCTTTATTTAACTAGCAAACAGGAGTTGTTGAATTTATTTTCCTTACAACTATTGTACATTATATAACGAGAAGAGTTTCTAATGAAAGTTGTTTAATATAAAGTATAATTTGTGTTACCTAGCTCGAAATAAGGAAGGATGAATTTTGTATTTCTGCATTGTTCGTTATCTTAACATAAAAGCGAATTCCCTCTAGATATTAGCGTTTAATTTGAAGTTTGTTTTATTATAGCTAATCACTTGTTAAGCAAATTGCACAAGTTCATCATGGAAAATAAATATTTTATTTGTTGTTAATCTTTTACCGGTCCGATAAAATCCATCATGTTAATTTTTGTTAATTTGAAATAAATGTTTACTTTCACGGTCCGCATAATTCAATTGAAAATTTTAACTTCCTATTAATATCCTAGTTCTCAATAGGAGAGAATTTTTTTAAAATTCATATTTAGTGTAGAAGTTAAAAGAAAAGATTGTTTTTCGGGGCGTGTTTCTAAACTTTATTATTAATAAAAACCCTTCACATGAGAAAAATTACTTTACTAATTCTATTTGGATTTCTATGTTCTTGGACGAATTTCGCCCAGGTAATTGTGGGAACCCAAAGCGGCACCACCAATGCCATGCCCATTAGCAGTTGTTACAATTACTCATATAGTCAACAGCTATTACTCAAAACCGATATCAATACTACTGGGGGAGATATTACCTCTATCTCTTTTTATTACGACAGAACCACATCAACAAATAACAGTAGCAGTGCTGGTTGGACAGTTTATCTTGGTCACACCACCAAGACCGAATTTTCCAACAACGACGATTGGGTGCCTCTTGCCAACCTGACCCAAGTTTACACGGGTACGGTTACCTATCCGGCGGCTGGAAATCAAATGGTTATAACATTTAATAATGCATTTCCCTATAATAATGTCGATAATTTAGTGGTTGCTGTGGATGAGAATCAGCCTGGAAATGATTGTTCAAATTATTTCGGTAAAACAGGAGCAATGGGAGCAGGTAGAAGTATTTATTATCGTAGTGATACTACCAATCCAGATCCCGCTTCTCCACCAACTGCAAGTGCTAGAACTAACTTTATTAATAACGTGATATTGGGCGGGCTACAGGAATCTTGTCCAAGACCTACTGGTCTTACCATCACTGGAGGGACTGATACTACAGCCGATTTAACTTGGACCGAAAATGGTATTGCTACCCAATGGGAAGTGATTTATGGAACAGCCGGATTTAATCCTCTTATTGAAGGAACAACTTTACTCGATGATGACGGAATTCCTGGAGTTACCATTACCGGCCTGAGCGAGAATACCGCTTACGATTTTTATGTAAGAGCTATCTGTGGAGTTGATGAATATAGTGGTTTGGTTGGTCCTGTAGCATACAATACTTCTTGCGGCATAGCGAGCCCTCCTTGGACAGAAGGCTTTGAATCTGGATTTACAAATTCACAACCTCTTGCGGGATGTTGGTCACAAAGTTCGGTTACAGGAAGTGATGTTTGGATCACAAACAACAGCGAAACCTCTTATAACCGCGGCCCACGCAGTGGAAGTTGGAATATTTACCTAAGATATGGTAACGAAGATTGGATTTTTTATCCTCTTAGCCTAACAGGTGGTACTCCTTACGAATTGAGGTTTTATGCCAGACAAGACGGAACTAACGGATCTAATGCCAGCGTGATGGCTTCCTACGGATTATCCGATAGCCCAGCGGCTATGACCAATCCAATTATTCCGTCAACTCCAATAGTAGACGGGAATTATCAAGAGATTTCTGATTTTTTCACTCCTACCACTTCAGGTATATATTATATTGGGATAAAGGGTAAAATTAATTCTAGTCCTTGGTATATTTCTTTGGATGATATCAGCGTGGAAGAAGCAAACGGTTGTTTGCGTCCAGGTGCTCTTACAGTAGTGAATGTTACGGATACCACAGCAGAACTAAGCTGGGCTCCAAATGGTCCCGCCACAGAATGGAAGGTTATTTACGGACCTACAGGTTTTAATCCCATCACAGATGGAACTACAGTTATGGTAGACACTGACCCTGAGACTACTCTTACTGGCTTGACTGGTAACACCGCTTATGATTTCTACGTACGTACTGTTTGTGGTACGGAAGAGAGCTCTCTATCCGGTCCAATCAACTTCAGGACATCATGTGTTGCTATTACAACTCTTCCATACTTAGAAAATTTTGATACCTATGGAACGGGTTCTAATGCTTTCCCTCCATGTTGGGAAAGAATAACCTACACAAGTGGCACTGTATGGCCATCAATTGTATCAGGAAATGCAACTAGCACGCCTAACAGTCTGAAATTCCAATCTGCAACAGGTGTTCCTACTTATGCTATTTCTCCTCCGTTTGAAGAGGATATTCAAAACCTTCAGGTAAGCTTTATGTTAAAAAGAGAAGGTACTAATTCTGGTACTATGGAACTAGGGGTTATGAGCAATCCATTTGACACCAGTACTTTTGAGCTGGTGGCAATTATAGACCCTCCTAATAATGATTATACCGAATACGAGTTTAACTTGAATAATGTTACACTTTCTGGAGGGAACAATTATATAGCTCTTAGACACAACTCTACTTCAAGTATTTGGTATTATTGGTTGGATGATTTTATGGTTCAGGAAATTCCTAGTTGTCCTAAGCCTATCGATTTGATGGTGGATTCAGTAGAAACTACAAGCGCAAATATTTCCTGGACCCCAGGTTCTTCTGAAACTGAATGGAATATCTCTTGGGGGACCCCTGGGTTTACAGTAGGAGGTGCCGGAGAGGTAGGTAACGCTACATCTAGCACAGCATCTTATCAAATTACCAACTTAAATCCAAGTTCAGGCTATGAATTTTATGTTCAAGCTGTTTGCGGTACAGACGATTTGAGTATATGGGCGGGCCCGAAAGACTTTAGAACAGCTTGTGATGCAATAGCCTCTCTTCCATATTTAGAAAATTTTGATACGTATGGAACGGGTTCTAATGCTTTCCCCCCATGTTGGGAAAGAATAACTTACACAAGTGGCACTGTATGGCCATCAATTGTGTCAGGGAATTCAACCAGTGCGCCTAATAGTTTGAAATTCCAATCGGCAACAGGTGTACCTACTTACGCAATATCGCCTCCGTTTGTAGAGGATATTCAAAACCTTCAGGTTAACTTTATGCTAAGAAGAGAAGGTACTAGTTCGGGCACTATCGATGTAGGTGTAATGAGTAACCCACTCGATACTAGTACTTTTGAGCTGGTAGCAACTATAAACCCTCCTAATAATGATTATACCGAGTATGAGTTTAACTTGAACAATGTCACTCTATCAGGTGGAAACAACCATATAGCTTTTAGGCATAACTCTGCGTCAAATATTTGGTATTACTGGTTGGATGATTTTATGGTGCAGACTATTCCATCTTGTCCTAAGCCTATTGATTTGGCTGTTGGTGTAGTAGGAGAAACAACCGCGGAAATTTCTTGGACACCAGGTTCAACTGAAACTGAATGGAATGTGATATACGGATTAGCTGGTTTTGATCCACTTACCCAAGGTACTACAATAGTTGTAAACAATATCCCTGAAGCCACTCTTACAGGATTGGTAAGCGACACTGGCTATGACTTTTACGTGCGTGCAATCTGTGGACCAGGTGATGAAAGTATTCTATCAAATAAGAAGTATTTCTTTACTGGCTATTGCCAATATTCATCTACTTCAACTTCTTATTATATAAATAATTTTGAAACGACAGAAGGAGTTCAAAATATTACGAACCTCAATTCTGGTCAGTCTCCTAATGGTTATGGTAATTTCACTAATATGGTTGTAACCTCATTCCCTGGTGGAGAGTTTGATTTCAATGCCTCATTTGCAGGTTCAAACTATACCTATGGAGTTAATATGTGGATAGATTACAATAATAACATGGAGTTTGAAGAATCGGAGAAGGTATATTCTTCTGGAACTTATGTCTCTAATGCATCGGGAACTGTAACTGTGCCTATGGGTACTCCAAATGGACAATATAGAATTAGAATTGTAGCTCAATACACTCCCACAAATCCGAGTCCTTGTGGTTCCACAACAAATGGAGAAGCTGAAGATTATACCCTTAATATTATTGACGCACCTAGCTGTATGCCTCCAAGAGGTGTGGCTGTTGTGAGTGTTACAGAGACTTCGGCAAACATTAGTTGGACCCCTTGGGGAACTGAATCAGAATGGGATATTATTTATGGTGCTCCTGGTTTCGATCCAGAAGTGGAAGGAACAATGATACACCATGATGGTCCATTGCCTGAAGCTACCATTACTGGTTTAACTGCAAGTACCGAATACGAATTCTACGTTAGAAGTTTTTGCGGGGTAGATGATGTTAGTATATGGGTTGGCCCAGGATACTTTGTCACCGAATGCATTGCTTTGGATCCTCCTTATTACCTAGGATTTGAGGAAACTAGCCCTCCAAATGTGCCTATCTGTACAAGCGTTGAGAATTTGTCCAATGGTAATTCTTGGGAAGTGGCCAACGTAAACAATAACGGTTTCACCGGCAGAGCGCTTCGTTATAAGTGGAGCTCGATTGGTAGTGCCTATACTTGGTTCTATACGCAAGGTTTAAATCTAGAGGCAGGAGTCGATTATCAAATAGAATATAAGTATGGTAATAATGGGAACGCATTCCACGAGAAAATGAAAGTTGCATTTGGTACTGCACCAGAATCTTCAGCGATGATAAATGTGTTGGCAAATTATACCGATATAACTGGTGGTACTCCTAATTTTGAGGAACTTGTCTTTACCGTTCCGGAAGATGGTGTTTACTATTTCGGATTCAACGCCTACTCACCGGTAGACCAATTTTATCTCTTTGTAGATGATATCCACATCCGATTTGCAGGTGACTGTGATCCAGTAACGGATATACAAATCACCAACATTTCAGATACTTCGTTCTCTCTGTCCTGGACAGCCTCCGCGACAGCAACAGAAGGTTACGTGATAGATGTTTACTTCCAAGGTCAAAACCCGGAAATAAATACTCCCTTAGTGAGTCAAACTGTTGAAGCTGGATTAACTTCAGCTACAGTTACAGGGCTTGAGGCAGAGACTTCATATGATGTGTATGTAACATCTAATTGTGGACATGGTAATATGACCAGAAGTGGAGCAACAAATGTTGTTACTACGGCTTTAGGAATCACGGATAATGATTACGCACAAGTAACTTATTACCCTAACCCAGTGAAGGAGCAATTGACTATAACTGCTGCTATTGCTATAGACAGTATAACAGTCTATAATCTTTTAGGACAAGCTGTGATGATAGTAGAACCTAAAAATCTTAGTGTTGTGATTGATATGTCAACCTTGGCAACTGGAACCTACGTTCTAAAGGCTACTGTGGCAGATTCTGTTTCGACCTTCAAGGTTATAAAAGAGTAATAAGCAAATATTAATTAATTGAAAAGAGACCTGGAAACGGGTCTCTTTTTTTTATATTATCACCATTTTAGATAAATGGAGAGACTCTTGGCTTATGAACTTAATACCCTTAAAAAGTGAGACTTTTCTTCCAATCGAAAGGCGATATTGTTTACATTTGAAGAAAATGAAGATTTATGTTCTCAAAAGCTTGTGAATACGGTATTAGAGCTGTACTGTTTATTGCAAAAGAATCTCAAAAGGACTTAAGGCCCAATATTGCTGAAATCTCTAAAGCCGTCGATTCACCTGTTCCATTTACTGCTAAGATTTGCCAACAGTTGGCAAGAGCAGGAATTATTTTATCCAAAAAAGGACCCAATGGAGGCTTCTATCTCAAAAAGGATTCCGAACTTAAACTTATAGATATTGTCGCCGCAATTGATGGCTATTCCATATTTGATGGTTGCTGTCTCGGTCTTGCGGAGTGCTCCTCAAGCCATCCCTGTCCTGTTCATGACCAATTTATGGATATTCGTGGAGGACTGAAGGATATGTGTGAGAATACTACGGTTATCGGTCTCGCCATGGATCTGAACGAAGGTGAAACTTATCTGAAAGTATAATTAGGACACTAAAGCAAGATTTCCATTTAATAGGACGTTAGTTTAATGATGTCCGTTGATTGACGATGTTTTTTCGGGATGTGGACAGGACTTTAGCTCTTTAATATAGAGAAAAACCGAGTCCCCTTGATCCTCTGTAGGAAGACCTCTATATTCTCTTGATCTTTCAGAAATCAGACTATTATTATATCCCACAATATTATATTTCAATTTAAAATTTTTAATCCTGACATCCTTGTCAGAAATAGGTTTTTGTATATCTTTGCGGAAACTATTTGAGGTATGTTTTCCAAAGCGTGTCAATACGGAATAAAAGCATCGGTTTATATTGCCTCGCAATCGGCCATGGGTATTCGCACCAGCCTTAAGGACATCGCACATAATATAAGTTCACCTGAAGCATTCACCGCGAAAATCCTGCACAAGTTGGCTAAGGAGAATATCCTCGATTCCTTGAAGGGTCCCACCGGCGGATTTGAAATTGCGAAGGGCAAAGCACAGAAAATCAAATTAAGCGATATCGTTTCTGCTATTGATGGAGTCTCAATATATCAGGGATGCGCCTTGGGATTTGAATCCTGCGACGCTCGTCAGCCTTGTCCCATGCACCATAAATTTGTGGGAATTCGAAGTGATCTTAAGGTCATGCTTGAAAACACAAGTCTTGAGGAGTTGGCAAATGGGCTTGAGTTTGATGGAACTTGCCTGAAACGTTAAAATATTTTTTCTAAATTCTGACAAAATGGTCATAAATTAAATCTATGAAAAAAAGTAAACTTTTATTTTATCTTCTTTTGGTATTTACACCTGTGGCTAGTTTCGCTCAGGGGGCCGCAAATAATAGCGAAGACTGGATGTTCAGTCCCGGTGTAATAGGTACATTCATTTTATTGCTAATAGTTCTGCTCATATCATTCTTCATCCTTTTTGTCAAGCTTAACGACTACCTGAACCGTTTAAAAAGCAAAAAGATTCATCTATCAAAACTAGAATTCAATGAAGAGCTCTGGAAACTTGACAGCGATGAAATCGACGAGGTTTTGGAGCAAAGAAAAAATGCCCTTTCCTATAAGCTGAAAGGGAATGAGCTTGGAAGCGAAAACAAAGCCAAGGACACCAAAGGACTTGTACAAAGAGTTCAGAAAGATCCACACAATTCTTTTTTCGCGGAAAAAAAGAAAACTCCTATAAGTATTGAAACTCCAAAAGAGCTGAAAAACATCGTCATCTACTATTTGGCCGCATCGGTTTTCTGGTTGGTGTTCGGGACCTTGGTAGGTGAGTATTTGGGTTTGAAGTTTGTATGGCCTGACCTGGATGGTGCCGCTGGACTATCCTTTGGAAGGTTGCGACCAGTCCATACCAATACTGTTTTCTGGGGTTGGGCTTCTCTCGCCATGATTGGCTTGGGGTATTTTGTAGTTGCAAGGACCTCAAATAATAAAATTTTTAGCTATCGAAATGCCCGCATTGCTTGGGTATTAATAAACCTTACCGTTCTCTTCGGAAACATCGCTCTTATAAGCGGAGTCAACAATGGTGGGGGAGAATATAGAGAGTACATCTGGCCAATTATGATTCTGTTTATGATTGCCCTGATCATTACCTTTCATAATTTCTACAAAACAGTTGCCACCAGAAAAATTTCGGAAATCTATATCGCAAACTGGTTTATGATGGCTTCCTTATTATGGACCATTGTTTTGTCCATTATTGCTTATTTGCCATTCTATCAAGATGGTATGGGCGAAACGGTTGCCCAAGGATACTATATGCACATGGGAGTAGGGATGTGGTTTATGACTTTTACACTCGGATTAATATATTACTATCTTCCTGCGACCCTAAATAAACCCATTTATTCTTACTCTCTAGGAGTTTTGGCCTTTTGGACGCAAATGCTGTTCTATACCATGATCGGTACACACCATTTTATCTTTAGTCCGTTGCCTTGGTGGCTTCAGACTACGGCGATTGTTTTTAGTGTGGGAATGGTCATACCAGTTGTTGCCGGTACCACAAATTTTTTAATGACAATGAAAGGAAGGTTCAGTCATATTTCCAGAAGTTATGTATTGCCCTTTTTTTTAGTGGGAATAGTTTTTTACTTCGTTGGTTCTATGCAGGGTAGTTTACAAGCTTTCCGCTTTACGAATATGGTTTGGCACTTTAACGACTTTAACGTAGCCCACTCGCATATGACGATGTACGGTATAATCTGCTTCATATTATGGGCGTGTATTTATACCATCCTTCCGAAGTTAACAGGAAAAGAGCCCCCACAGTTGTTGGTAGGTACCCATTTTTGGTTTGCATTTATAGGGCTATTCGCATATATGATGTCCTTAATGGTTGGAGGAACCCTAAGAGGATTAAGCTGGATTGACGGTCACCCTTTCCTAGAATCCGTAATACTGATGAAACCATTTTGGGTATGGCGTGCCGTTGGGGGTACCCTTATGTTTATCTCGCACTTGGTCTTTGCCTATAATTTTTATTATATGGTGAAGAAAGACAAAATGATAAGGCCCGAACCCGCGAATATAGAAACCGTAAAAGGAGAATCAATAAACCTTTAGTAAAATTTAAATTATGCTTGACTTTAATACAGATCATAAAGCACTTGTAATTACAGCGTTTAGCGTGTTTTTATTATTGAGTATCGGGATTGCAGTGATTCCCGCTTTTCAAATGCAAGACTATGAACCTCTTCCCAATCAGCCCAAGATGACTGCACAGGAACTGGAGGGCCAACGAGTTTATATTGCTGAAGGCTGCGTTGCTTGCCATACGCAACAGGTCAGAAATATTGAAATGGACAATATGTGGGGAAAAAGACCTTCCGTTCCTGAGGATTATTATTATAATAAGCAACGAATGGACATTTGGAGAGCAACTCCTTCTGTTTTGGGAAGTGAGCGTACCGGTCCAGACCTTACAGATATTGGCAACAGACAACCTGGAGCAGCTTGGCATTACCTTCATTTTTATAATCCACGGATCGTAGTTGAGGAGTCAATTATGCCAGCTTTTAAATGGTTGTTTACGGAAAAGGACAGTGCGAAAATCACCGATGCCGATGTGGTGGTCCCAGTATCGAAAGAATTTTTTAATAAACCCGGAGTGAAAATCGTTGCTACCCAAAAAGCGCAGGATTTGGTAGCCTATATGCAATTTCTAAAACAACCTGAACTGCCAAAAGGCGTTGAGGTGAAATTTATTCCCTTGAAAAAAGTGAAAGAAACTGATAAAAAGATTGTAGGCGAACCAAGTGCCCCTTCTTCAAGTCTAGATGGCGAAAAATTGTTTATGAGCACCTGTGCTGCTTGTCACCAGAGCACGGGAAAAGGCGTAGCTGGAGCTTTCCCACCCTTGGCGGGAAGCGATATTGTAAATAATGAGGATCCTTCAAAAATGATCAGTATTATCCTGATGGGATATCACGAAAAAGAGGGTTACGGACCAATGCCACCCTTTGGGGATCAACTTACCGATGCGGAAATAGCTGCAATTATGACCCACGAACGCACCAGTTGGGGTAATACCGGTTCTCCCGTAGAAGTGGAGGCTGTTAAAAAAGTTAGGGACTCTCTCCTTAAAAATAGATAAGTTTCTGAATATGAAGATTGATAAATTTAAAAACAATAATTTTTTGGAAAAATGGACTAACCCAATTTATCGGTTTAGCTCTAGATTAATTCCATTTATAGTATTGTTGGTATTTTTTTTCCCAAATACAGCTATGGCGCAATTATTATGTGAAACGGAACCGGCAAGCACAACTGGAAACTTACAAAATTCCAATCGTTTATTGGATTCAATTATCATTGGAGTTGCGGTTATGATAGTCATATTTACGCTAGTGATGAGTGTCAAATATCTATTTAAACCCGGAGAAAATAATCCAGAGCACATTAAAAATATAGTAAAAGATGAAGGATTCTGAAAACATTGAAGATACAAGAGTAATAAAGGTTTTCCTTGATGACGAGGTTGAACCTTTTGGCGAATTCTCTCCACCGGTAAAATTTGTATTGGACACCACAAAAATTCCCGATGGAAAACATACTTTAAAAATAGTAGCGAAGTCCTCCAGTATGGTCGAGGGAATAAAAATCATTCCTTTTGTAGTGCGAAACGGTCCAGAGATCTCTGTCTTGGGCTTAAAGGATAATGAGGTAATAGACACACAAACACCAATTATCATAAACGCTTACGGAAGTGAAACAAAGGATAAGTTTATTATAAGAGGTTCGGAAAACCCAAAAGCGATACCTTCATGGATATGGGCGTTGCTCATAATCATTATAGCCTACGGTCTATATTACGTTGTAATGTACTTCCGTCAAGATTTATATAAATCCTTTTTCTGATTGCAATAAAGGGTTTAGTTTAAATAAAAAAGGAATATGGAAAACTCAGATAAACCCGAAATGACTTTGCTCCAAAGCGGAGAGCATTTCAAAACATTGAATATTACAGCAAAAGCTGGAATGATAATGCCCCTGCATCACAGCACCAAGGAAGCAGTAATAGTGGTACTAAGTGGCGAATCCTTATTGGTAATGCCAGATGGCCAACACAAACTTTCCCAGGGAGGAACTTTTATTATTCCAAAAATGGTATCCCATAGTTTAAAGGTGGTTTCAGATTTTCACGCTATCGCCGTTATGGAAACTTCTTCTGCTATTGAGTTCGAAGATTAAGGACTTTAACTTGACATTGGTCAGAATAACCTTTAATTTTAAATAAAAGTGATCCTATCTGCTTTATAATAGAAAATACATTATTTAAAGGACGTAAAATAAGCACCCATTATTCCAAGTTGGACAGGTTCATGAAGATTAATTTTAAAAAATAAATAGTATGGATAATTCAGATATGTTCCCAAAGACAACGCGCGAAATGATAGAGAAAAAGGCTTCTCTTGCACCTCAAAATATTGAAGCTTGGAGAAATTTCAGTAAAACGGTTTTTCAGGCTGGTGCATTGGATGAAAAAACAAAGCAGCTAATTGCCGTCGCAGTAGCCCACGTTACCCAATGTCCCTATTGTATTCGTGCCCACACCCCTCAGGCTATGCGAAAAGGCGCTTCGGAAGAAGAAATAATGGAAGCCATCTGGGTGGCTGCCGAAATGCGTGCTGGTGCCGCTTATGCCCATGCTTCCTTGGCTGTCGAGGAAATGGAAAAGCACAAGCATTAAAACTTGAAGAACTTTCTGAAATGTAGAAATCATGAATAAGGAAAGATTAAGTTACTCCAAAATAGCTCCCGAAAGCCTGAAAGGTCTTTTGGAGATGGAAAAATATGTGGCCGGTTCAGGTTTGGATATGACAATATTCGAACTGGTAAAAACCCGCGCTTCACAGATAAATGGCTGTGCTTATTGTATAGATATGCACACTAAGGATGCGAGGAGCCAAGGGGAAACCGAACAGCGTCTTTATGGATTGAGCGCTTGGAGAGAAACTCCTTTTTATTCTGAAAAGGAGCGGGCCGCTCTAGAATGGACAGAAGCCTTGACCCTAATTTCTGAAAATGAGGTTAGTGATTCATTATATGAAAAAGTAAATAAGCACTTTGATGATAAAATGATGATAGCACTTACGATGGCCATTGTTGCCATCAATGGATGGAACCGCTTGGCAATCAGTTTCAGAAATGAAGTGGGAAATTATAAGCCCAAATAGCAGAAAACAGTTTCAGTTATGAAAATTAAATCGAAAATTGCCATAGTTACAGGTGCCAGTAGTGGCCTGGGATCGGCAATTTCCGAAACTTTAATTCAGGAAGGTGCCACGGTTTATGGTCTGGGACGAAATTTTGATTCTTTACATTCCCTCCAAAATGATTTGGGAGAGCAATTCATCCCCGTAAAACTAGATATAACCCAATCTGAACCAATTAAGAAATGGATCGGGAATACTTTTTCTGAAAGCCATTCTCCAGATATTTTAGTAAATAACGCCGGAGTCGGCTCCTTTGGAAAAATTGATGAAATGCCATCCGAAGATTGGTACAATATGGTAAATACCAATCTTAATGGTATGTACAATATCACTTCTGAAGTAGTGAAGTTGATGAAGCCAAAAAAAGGATTTACCCATATTATCAATATAGGATCTATTTTAGGAATTACGACCAGAGCTGAAGGTGCAGCGTATTCAGCGACCAAATATGGAATTAGCGGTTTTAGCGAATCACTTTTTAAGGAGCTGCGAGAATTCGATATTAAAGTAAGCTGTTTGAACCCAGGCTCTATCGATACTGGATTTTTTAAGAGCTCTGGAATCGATGCCCACCACAATATGTTGCAGCCCAAAAATCTGGCGGAAACGGTGCTTCACGTTCTTAAAACTCCAGACAATATGTTGATAAGCGAGATGACCATTCGTCCCTTAAATCCGAAAGCGCCGGAGTGATGGAGATTCTAATGAAAACGGAATAGATATGGGATTTTTAAAACGTTTATTTGGAAATTTTTCAAAGAATAAGAAGGGAGATGGGCCTGTTGAAAATCCCAAAGATGTAGCCAATTGTCCGTTCTGTTGGGGTTATAATGAGTTTGGCTCACAAACCCGTATTGTGCGTCATGATAAACAGATAGATGTAAAAAACCATATTGACAAAAATGTAAAGGTTGGTAAATTTATGGTAGAACATGTGGATGGTTTCAAAAATAAAAAGAGAATAGTAGAACGTTGCCCTGATTGTGGGGGTAAACGAATTAGATTTATTGAAAATTCATAAAATATGGATACGAAGAAAAAACCTATAAAACGGCATACAGCCTTACAACCACTTAGCCGACAGCATCATTTTGGATTGCTCTTTAGTTGGAAAATTCGAAAAGGGTTCAACAAAAATATAGATCCCCAGAGAATGATGAAGTTTGCTACCTGGTTTTACAAGAACGAGATAAAACCACATTTTAGCGATGAAGAAAAATACCTGTTTCCCATTATGGAACCAGGAAATGAATTGGTGGAGCGGGCCCTAAAAGAGCACAGACGAATAAAGCGTCTTTTTTTGGATACAACGGATCCTGAAAGAACGCTCCATAGACTAGAGGAGGAACTGGATGCCCATATTAGATTTGAGGAACGAATACTCTTCAACGAAATCCAGAAAGTAGCTACCGAAGAACAACTGAGAAAAGTGGAGGAAATCCATGAAGAGACCGAGCAGGTAAAAGAATATTCCGATCCTTTTTGGGACGAGTAAAATAATCATAATTAAGCAGTTGAAAGACTGAAAAAAATTTTTAAAACAATTTCTGATAAAAATGTCATAATATGATTTAAATCATATAAGTTTATTCTACTAAATCGGACATTTGCGTCGTATTTAAAACAAAGTTTCATTCAAAAATCGAGGAAAGATGAGTACACTAGAAGAAAGAACGGTAGCCGACGTGGTTACAGAAAACATAAAAGCAGCACATATATTTAAAAAACACGGAATTGATTTTTGCTGTGGTGGAGGAATAAGTATTAAACGCGCTTGCGAAAAGGCTAAAATCGATCCTTCTGTTTTAATAGGTGAATTACAAAATTTGAATTCTACTCCCGATAGAGCTCTTGATTACAATAGCTGGAAATTGGATTTCCTGGCAGACCATATTGTAAATGTGCACCACCATTATGTGGAGGAAAACAGTCCCCTTTTATTGCAGTACGCAAAAAGAGTAAATCACGTTCATGGAGGTCATTATACCGAATTGGCTGAAATTGAGGAATTGGTTATTAAATTGGTTCAGGCAATGGCAGGTCACCAACGTAAAGAGGAATTGATCCTTTTTCCATTCATTAAAAAGTTAGTTAAGGCAGAAGCCGAAGGTACAGAAGTACCCTCAACTCATTTCGGGTCCGTTGAAAACCCAATCCATATGATGGAAGAGGAGCACGAAGAAGCAGGAAATTACCTAAAACGTATTTCCGAATTGAGCAATGGTTTTACACCACCACAAGGAGCTTGCAATACTTACCGAGCATTCTTTGCTAAATTGGACGAATTTGAGCAAGATCTTCACCAGCATATTCATTTGGAAAATAATATCCTTTTTCCAAAAGCATTAAAGCTTGAAAAGACCTTACAATCCAATTAATTTTAACTCCCGATTATATTTTATAAAGATTTTTTTATTTACATTTTGATTGGTTTTTAGCAGTCCGGAGGAAGTATGCTTTTTAGCGTGCACATCCGGACTGTTTTTTTAATTTTGCCGGGTGATAAATCTTAAGAAGCATATTGTAATTGCGCTATTCTATTTTTTGATAGTGTCCTTAATGGGAATTCTTCTTCGATTTTATGTAGTAACGCCACTTCCCATCAATCATAAGTTTTTGCTTCACGCCCATTCCCATACAGCCCTCCTGGGTTGGGTCTATCTTGGACTAACCACTTTGATCTATAGGATCTTCCTCCAATCCGCAGATAAACCCAAACTTTATAGTCGCATATTTTACGTTACCAACATAAGTATCTTGGGAATGATAATTACCTTTCCCATTCAAGGATACGCTCTGTTCTCAATCATCTTTTCTACTTTATTCCTTTTTGCTTCCTATTGGTTCGCTTGGTTTGCAATGAAATATGTGCCAGAACATTTCAAAACCCGTTTTTCGTGGCGACTGATTAAAATTGCGTTGTGGTATCTGGTGTTTTCTAGCATAGGACCCTGGGCAATTGGGGGGGTGATGTCCACTTTGGGTCCAACTTCCATATGGTATAAAACATCAATTTATTTCTATCTTCATTTTCAATACAACGCCTGGTTTATTCTTGGTCTTTTAGGAATTTTGTTTTTCTTTTTTGAGGAGAAGGGGGTTCAGTTTAATCCGCAGAATCTAAAATCATTTCTATATCTCTTTAATTTTGGCGGGATTGCAACGTTCTTTCTTTCTGCACTCTGGTTTCAACCTCCAAAAATATTCTACGTTTTAGGAGGAATCGGTGCTGTAGTCCAGATGCTGGCATTCTCCGATCTTTATGGGATTATTAAACCAGGTTTCCCAATAATTAAAAGGGAATTTGGACAATACTCTTGGCTGTTTTTAAAAATCGCCTTTGTTTTAATGGGAGTAAAACTTTTAATGCAACTTATTTCCGCGCATCCGTACATGGCAAATTTGGCATATCGTCTCAAGGATTTCGTGATCGGTTACTTGCATTTGGTCTTTCTTGGTATTATCATCACTACCTTAATTGCATTTTTAAAATACTTCAAATTATTAAAGCTGTCCAAAAGTTTTGTATGGCTATTTTTAATAGCTTTTGCCACTACGGAAATCCTTATTTTTTATAAAGCAACAGCCTTTTGGATAGGACTACCATTTTTTGCAGAATATTACATTTTTCTAGCTGTGCTAAGTTGTCTTTTTCCTGTTGCCATTGGCATACTATTTTTTGCTAATATTCGCGATACGAAAGTTTGGCCATTGAAAAATCTCGGCAATTAATATTTTCAATGAAATCTTGTTCTAAGCATTTTCTCTAGACTTTCTAGTTGAAGCCCGCCCTGAGCGAAGGCGAAGTGGTTGGGCAATGCAAAAAAACTTCGTTGAATTTACGGTACCTAAATGTTTCTACAAGTTTTTTTTAGGATAGGATTATTTTCAAAATCCTGCTTCATTATCATTCTGATAATTATCATTTCAAATCTTCTTTAATTGTGCCATCTTTGCCGCGGGTAAAAAGCAAAAATTTTAGGGATGGCAAATTGTTTCCACTGTGGAGATTCGTGCCTTGATGTTGAGATTAAGCACGAGGAAAAATCATTTTGTTGCCAAGGCTGCAAAATGGTATATGAAATTTTGCACGCCAATGAACTTGGGTATTATTACGATCTGCAATCCACTCCCGGAATTTCTCCAAATGAAGTAGCTGGTAAATATGATTTTCTGGACAATGAAGCCATAGTTGAAAAACTCTTGGAATTCAATGATGGAAATACCCAGATAGTCTCTTTCCTTATACCATCCATTCACTGTAGTAGCTGTATTTGGGTGCTCGAAAATTTGGATAAACTTATTCCGAACGTCAAATCCTCTCAAGTTAATTTTCCCGAAAAAACGGTTCGTATCACATTTTCAAATTCAACGATGGAATCTTCGGACGTTAAAACAACCGAAAGTTCCTTAAAGTCTCTCGTTGTTTTATTGACAAGAATTG
Organism: Aequorivita sp. H23M31; assembly: GCF_004022485.1. Classification (GTDB taxonomy): domain Bacteria; phylum Bacteroidota; class Bacteroidia; order Flavobacteriales; family Flavobacteriaceae; genus Aequorivita; species Aequorivita ciconiae. The sequence goes on along the minus strand of NZ_CP034951.1, from coordinate 1,281,067 downwards.
GATATGAGCCCTATATTTCCCTTGAAGATTCCGATAAGAAGAAAAAATCCGTTGACCGAAGTCTTATCTATAAACTTGCTATTGCAGGATTCGCTTTTGGAAACATTATGTTCCTCACGCTTCCGGAATATTTTGAAGATTCCGATTTCTGGTTGGATCAATTCAAGCCATTTTTCAGATGGTTGATGTTTGCTTTTTCCCTGCCAGTGGTATTTTATTCTGCAAGCGGTTATTTTATTTCTGCATACAAAGGATTGCGTTCACGCATACTGAATATAGATGTTCCAATTGCTTTAGGTGTTGCGGTTCTTTTTATACGAAGTACCCTGGATATCGTAATGGATTGGGGTACCGGTTTTTTTGACAGCCTTGCCGGACTTCTATTTTTCCTATTACTTGGGAAATTTTTTCAGCAGAAAACATATTCCTATCTCTCCTTTGAAAGAGATTATAAATCATATTTCCCCATTGCCGTTACACGATTGGTAAAAGATTCCTTCGGAAAGATTACAGAGGAACAAGCCGAGGTTTATACCGTAAAAACAGGGGACAGGTTATTGGTTCGAAATAACGAAATTCTTCCTGTCGATGCTATTCTCATAAAAGGAAATGCATTGATTGATTACAGTTTTGTAACCGGTGAAGCCGAACCTATTGCGAAGAAAAGTGGCGATAAACTTTTTGCCGGAGGAAAACAGCAAGCGGGAATACTTGAAGTAGAAGCCCTAAAACCTGTTTCACAAAGCTACCTTACCCAGCTTTGGAGCAACGACGTGTTTAGCAAAAACCATCAAGGAATTTTTGAATCGCTTACCGATGGCATCAGCAAACGATTTACCATCAGTATTCTAACTATTGCCTTCCTCTCCACTTTGTTCTGGATGGTAGTAGATCCATCCAAAGCCTTCAACGTGTTTACAGCGGTACTTATAGTTGCTTGCCCCTGTGCTATTGCCCTTGCGGCACCTTTTACCTTAGGAAACTTCCTGAGAATATTTGGCCGTGAGAAGTTATACTTAAAAGAGGCTTCCGTTATTGAGCAAATGGCGAAAATCGATACCATTGTTTTTGACAAAACTGGAACGCTTACTACCAACGAGAAAAATTTTATTACCTACGAAGGTATCGAACTTACTGAAGAGGAGCGAAACCTACTTACCGGTACCCTACGAGCGTCCAACCATCCTTTAAGCAGAGCTTTATATGGAATTTTGGAAAAGAACAACATCCTCACTCCAGATGAATTTGAAGAAGAAGTAGGGAAGGGGATGTCCGCAAAATATGAACAGAAATCCATTAAAATTGGAGCTTACGATTTTGTAAATCATCAAGATGAAAATACTCCTGAAGATTCATTTATTGCAGAGCAAAAAAACAGAACCTCTGTCCATATCAGTACAGACCAAGATTATAAGGGCTGTTATATTTTCAATAGTGAATACCGCGATGGAATTTCAGCTACTTTTGAGAGCTTAGCTGCAAAGAAAAAATTGGTAGTTCTTTCGGGTGATAATGACGGAGAAAGATCTCGTTTGGAACAATTGCTTCCAGTGGGAACAGAGATGCATTTTGGCCAAAAACCGGAGGATAAACTCAACTTTATCAAGAATCTTCAAAAAGAGGGAAAAACGGTGATGATGGTTGGCGATGGACTTAATGATGCGGGAGCCCTAAAACAAAGTGATGTGGGAATTGCTATTTCTGAAAACACCAATGTCTTTTCCCCAGCTTGCGACGGAATTTTGGACGCCTCACGCTTTAAAGCCTTTGCTGCCTATATAACTGCGGGAAAGAGAGCTACCCAGATTATAAATTGGGCATTTTTATTTTCACTTTTTTATAATCTTATAGGCTTAAGCTTTGCGGTAACTGGTCATTTAAAACCAGTAGTCGCTGCGATCTTGATGCCGTTAAGTTCGATCAGTATAGTAGTTTTTACTACCATTGCGTCTCAAAATGCGGGAAAGAAACTAAGAATGAATCTAAATAAGAAAAATTGATTTTTGTCATAGCCTATCGCGAAATTCAAAGATATTTTTGAACCATAATTTTCAGAAATGAACATAATTTACATGTTGCTGGCAATCAGTATTTTGGTGGCCGTCATATTTTTTGTCGCTTTTATCTATTCGGTAAAGAGTGGCCAGTATGACGATACCTATACGCCTTCCGTGCGCATGTTATTTGAGGATGAGCTTGTAAAAGAGAAATCACCAAAAGAAAATCACAATTCCGAAAAAACCGAAAACTTAAAAAAGAAATAAATCAACCAATTATTATGCAAACAGAGCAATTTTATTATGACAACCAGATTGTCAAGAAGTTCATCTATGCAACCTTATTCTGGGGTCTTATAGGGATGTCCGTGGGCTTGCTTTTGGCCTTTATGTTTTTGTTCCCCAATATGACCGAAGGTATTTCATGGCTTAGCTTTGGTCGTTTACGTCCATTGCACACCAACGCGGTAATTTTTGCCTTTGTTGGGAATGCCATATTTGCTGGGGTGTATTATTCGTCACAGCGTCTGCTTAAAGCAAGAATGTGGAGTGATGCACTTAGCAACCTTAACTTCTGGGGATGGCAGGCCATAATTGTTGCCGCCGCCATCACGCTTCCCCTTGGTTATACCTCAACAAAAGAGTATGCCGAATTGGAATGGCCAATAGATATTGCCATTGCAATTATTTGGGTAGCTTTCGGTATCAACCTAATAATGACAATGGTAAAAAGACGCCAACGTCACTTATATGTTGCCCTTTGGTTCTACCTTGGAACTTGGGTAACCGTTGCCGTTTTGCATATTGTAAATAGTATGGCTATTCCGGTTAGTGCGCTTAAAAGTTATTCAGCTTATTCCGGGGTACAGGATGCCTTAGTGCAATGGTGGTACGGGCATAACGCGGTAGCGTTCTTCCTTACTACACCTTTCTTGGGACTGATGTATTACTTTGTTCCAAAAGCAGCTAATAGACCGGTTTATTCATACCGACTTTCTATTGTTCACTTCTGGTCACTCATTTTTATTTATATCTGGGCTGGTCCTCACCACTTGTTATATACCGCACTTCCTGAGTGGGCACAGAACCTGGGAGTAGCCTTTTCCGTAATGCTTCTTGCTCCATCTTGGGGAGGGATGATAAACGGACTCTTAACACTTCGTGGAGCTTGGGATAAAGTTCGCGTAGACCCGGTGTTGAAGTTTATGGTTGTTGCAATTACCGGCTACGGTATGGCAACTTTTGAAGGCCCGATGCTTTCCTTAAAAAACGTAAACGCTATTGCCCACTTTAGCGACTGGATTATTGCCCACGTTCACGTAGGGGCACTTGCCTGGAATGGATTTTTGACCTTTGGTATGATCTATTGGTTGGTGCCCAGACTTTTCAAAACAAAATTATTCTCCGTAAAGCTCGCCAATGCACACTTCTGGGTTGGGACGCTGGGGATTATTATGTATGCCCTCCCAATGTACGTTGCTGGATTTATGCAGTCGTCTATGTGGAACCAATTTGATGCTGATGGCTCATTAAAATATCCAAACTTCCTTGAAACCGTGATTCAGATTACTCCGATGTACTGGATGCGTGCTATTGGTGGATCAATGTATATTTTGGGAGCTTGTATCGCCATCTATAATATTATTATGACTGCCAAAAAAGGTAGTGCAGTAACAGATGAACTTGCAGAAGCTGCCCCACTTGTACCTGTAACCAAATTACAGACTGCCGGTGAAGGCTACCACTCTTGGCTGGAAAGACGTCCTATTAAACTTACTATTTATGCAACAATCGCCATTTTAATTGGAGGTGCAGTTCAGATCATTCCTTCTTTGATGGTAGATGATTATGTACCTAGAATTGCAAGTGTGAAACCTTATACGCCATTGGAATTGGAGGGTCGCGATATTTACATCCGGGAAGGTTGTGTGTCCTGTCACTCTCAAATGATCAGACCTTTCCGAAGCGAGGTATTAAGATATGGAGAATATTCCAAATCTGGAGAATACGTATATGACCATCCATTTTTATGGGGAAGTAAACGTACCGGACCAGATCTTCACAGAATTGGAGGAAAGTATTCAGATAACTGGCACTTAAACCATATGTACGATCCACAGAGTACATCTTCGGGATCTATTATGCCTTCCTACAAGTGGTTGGTTACGGACAGATTGGATAAAAGTATGACTGAGCGTAAAATGAATGCATTGGTTACCTTGGGGGTACCGTATTCTGATGAAGAAATTGCCAACGCTCAGCAGTTAATGGACGAGCAAGGAGCCAAAATCGAGAAGAATCTTTACAGCGATCCTGATTTTGTAACTTCCTATGAAGCCGATAAGAAATATGCAGCAGAGAACAACGAAGAGTTTGTAGAGATGAAAGATCGCGAAATCGTTGCCCTGATTGCTTATTTGCAACGTCTAGGTACAGATATAAAAATGGAAAATGCTGATAACGCATCAGCTCAAAACGACTAGGTATGCTAAAATTTGTAAAAGGAAATTTAGAAAACATCGATAACGTTCAGATTTATCCAATGATCTCGCTTCTTATATTTTTCATCTTTTTTGTCGGACTGTTTTATTGGGTTATTACAGCAAAAAAAGAGCATATTCGTGAAGTGAGCAATATCCCACTTGAAAACAACAACCTAAACGAAGAAGAATTATGAAAAACACTGTAGCATATATTAGGGTGGCCATTTATATGGTTTTCGCCTTCTTTATATTTGAATTCTTTATTGATGCTGGAGATCAAATGGCCATTGTAAAATATCCTATTATTTGGGGTATCCTAGCCTTGATCTTGTTCCTGGCTATTGTATTGGAGGTTGTCATTGCGGCATTGCAAAGGGTTCTTTTTGCCGGTCTTACTCCTGCATCACAGGAAAAATACCTGCTTGCAGAAGAGAAAAGAAAGGATGCCCTATATGGTTGGTTCGAAAGAATGTATAAAAAATCTCTTGGAAGCAAACCAATTGAAAAGGAACAGGAAATTGTTTTGGACCATAATTACGACGGAATCCGCGAGCTTGATAACAATCTACCGCCTTGGTGGGTTTATATGTTCTATGCTTCAATCGTGTTTGCAGTAATCTATTTATTGCGCTACCACGTATTTGATGGCACAACTCAAATCGAAGAATATCAAATTGAATTGGCGCAAGCAAAAGCAGATTTCGAGGAATATAAGAAAAACAATAAGGATTTGATTGACGCCAATACCGTTGAGCTATTGACAGATTCAAAAGATCTTGCTGCCGGAAAAGTAATTTTTGGGGAAAACTGTGTCGCCTGCCATAAAGATGACGGAGGAGGAGGAATTGGTCCTAACCTAACTGATGAATATTGGATTTTAGGTGGTGGAATTAAAGATGTTTACCACACTATTAGTGAAGGTGGTCGTCCTGGAAAGGGAATGATTCCTTGGAAATCGGATTTAAAACCTTTAGAAATAGCCCAGGTTGCAAGTTATGTAATCAGTTTGGGTGGTACAACTCCGGCAGATCCAAAAGCTCCCGAAGGAGACCTTTGGACTGCTGAAAATTAATACAAAACAACTTAGAGTATTCTAGGAAAATAACTGGTTTTAGCAGAATCAACAAAACAGTACAATTTTGGACACTCCAGAAAACGAAGCGTTTAGGGATAGTATAGGGACTATCAATGAGGAAGGAAAAAGAAAATGGATATTTCCTAAAAAACCTTCTGGGAAACTATATGAATATAGAAAATATGTGAGCTATATACTGCTGGCGTTTTTCTTTATAGCACCGTTCGTCAAAATAAACGGCAATCAATTTTTGCTGTTCAACGTTCTGGAACGACGCTTCAATATTTTTGGTTATCCTTTCTGGCCCCAGGATTTTTACATTTTTGTAATCATGATGATTACGGGAGTGGTGTTTATTATATTTTTTACAGCTGCCTTTGGTCGGATTTTCTGCGGATGGATCTGTCCGCAGACCATTTTTATGGAAATGGTTTTCCGAAGGATTGAATATTGGATTGACGGAGACAGGGGAGCGCAGATTAGATTGGACAAACAATCCTGGAATGCCGAGAAAATAAGAAAGCGAGGTTTAAAATGGACCATTTTCTTATTTATTTCCTTTTTGACCGCCAATATATTTCTGGCTTATCTTATTGGGAGCGACAGACTGTTGCGATATATAATGGATGGTCCAGCGGATCATCTTAGTACTCTTTTTTCACTTTTCATTTTTACGGGGATTTTTTACTTTATCTTTTCCTGGTTCCGGGAGCAGGTTTGTATTATCGCCTGTCCTTATGGAAGGCTGCAAAGTGTAATGCTAGATAATAAATCCATAGTTGTGGCGTACGATCACAAACGTGGGGAAAAGGAAAAAGGAAGAGCGAAGTTCAGAAAGAATGAAGACAGAGAAGCTTCTGGAAAAGGTGACTGTATAGATTGCTTTCAGTGTGTAAATGTTTGCCCTACGGGTATAGACATTCGGAATGGAACGCAACTGGAATGTATAAATTGTACTGCTTGCATTGATGCATGCGATGATATGATGGATGCGGTGAATCTACCACGAGGTCTTATCCGGTACGCCAGTGAAGAGAACATTGAGAAAAAAGCACCGTTTAAGTTTACACCAAGATTAAAAGGATATACCGCAGTATTAGTGATTTTGGTTGGGGTGCTAATAGGATTACTGTTCTTACGGAGCGATGTTGAGGCGAATGTGCTCCGACTTCCAGGACAGCTTTATGAGCACAAGGAAAACAATATTATAAGTAATGTTTATACCTACAAGCTTTTAAATAAAACCTCTAATGAAAAGGGCGATATTCATTTTAAGCTAAAATCACCTAAGGGAACAATCCATACAGTAAAGCAGGGCGAGATTATTGTTCCTGCCCAAGGTTTGACCGAAGGGACGTTGTTTATAGAGATAAACGCTTCGGCCCTGAGTGGTGATAAAAACCGAGCGGTTATTGAAGTGTATAGTGGAGACCAATTGATAGAAACTACTAGTGCCAGTTTTATTGGTCCGAGAAGTTATAAGTAGGTTGCAGGTTGCGGGTTACAGCTTTCATCGTTCTGAATGACTGCATGACAACTTTCCTGCTAGGCGGTGTGCTGAGCTTGGCGAAGTATTTCGCCGCAGCCAACCCCGTAGGGATATAGAAAATAGTGAACATAAATTAAAAGATACCCGCCTGAGCGGGCATAACTATGAAAATTAATTGGGGTACAGGTTTAGTGATTGGTATGGTTCTGTTTATTGGTTTCATCATGTTTTTTGTGGTGCAGATTATGACCAATAAAAAATATGATTACGATTTAGTGACCGAAGATTACTACCAAAAGGAATTGGTCTACCAAAAGGAATTGGATGCTTTAGAAAACAGCAGCCACCTCGAACATAATCTCAGTTCAAAAAGAACGGATGAGGGCTGGGAAATTACCTTCCCAGAGGAACTGAATGTTTCTGAAATTTCTGGGACGGTAGTAATGTACAGGCCGTCTAGCAAAAAATTGGATTTTGAATTGCCCATCCAACTATCAAGTCCAGTATTATTGATTCCTGATGAAAGAATGGTAGGAGGAAAGTGGATAACCAAAGTAAATTGGAAATATAAAGGCAAAGACTATCTGTATAACGAGGAAATTCTTTATTAACATTAAAATTGTTCATTAATCGTTAAAGATTGAAAATTGAAATTGAACATTGAACATTGAACATTGAACATTGAAATTGAACATTGAACATTGAACATTGAACATTGAATATTGAATATTGAAAATTGTTCAATATTAATTATTCATTATTAAATACTCATTATTAAATACTCATTATGTTAATCACCGCACTCTTATTTGGCCTCCTGGGAAGTTTCCACTGCGTCGGGATGTGCGGTCCCATTGCTTTTTTATTGCCGGTTAATCGTTCCAACAATTTTAAAAAAGTAGGGCAGATCTTTCTTTATCACTTTGGAAGAATTTTTTCGTATAGCATTTTGGGATTGACATTTGGATTGGTCGGTACCAGTCTCAACCTTTTTGGAATGCAGCAACAACTTTCCATTGGTATTGGCATATTGATGTTGGTCGTAGTGTTGATTCCCCAGAAAACGTTCAATAAATACAATTTCTCAAGACCTGTTTTTAAGTTGATTTCAAAAGTGAAAACCGCTTTGGGAAAAGAATTGAAAAAGAAAACCCCTGACACTTTTTTGACGATAGGGTTTTTAAATGGATTCCTCCCTTGTGGATTGGTCTATATGGCTATATTTGGTGCAATTGCATCAGGTAATGCGCTGCACGGTAGTCTGTATATGGCAGTCTTTGGTTTGGGGACAATTCCTCTAATGACCTCAGCTGTATATCTTGGAAATTTTTTAAACGTACAAGTGCGCAAGCGAATAAGAAAGGCAATTCCAGTATTTGTAGTTGTAATTGCTTGCCTTTTTATATTAAGAGGGCTTGGACTTGGGATTCCGTATGTTTCGCCTACGCCGGTCTCTAAAACTGTAAATGCGGAAATAGACTGTCAGCCTATTAGCAACAATAATATTTTTAATCAATAAAACCTTTAGATTATGACAAACTTAGCAATACCACTTGCAGATTGGGGAATGGGAACTACCCTAATCATTATTTTTGCCCTGGTCTGCATTGTGCTTACCGTTATTGTATTGAGCTTTATTTTCGGTGGAAAGAAGAAAGACAGCGACAAAATGACCTCTACTGATGAGGAAACCTTTTAAACTCTCATTTTATGGCAATCCCAAATAATATTCCGCTTTTTGATTATACCGGAGGAATCGTAGTAACTGTTGTTTCAATCCTTATAGGACTTGGAGCCATCGCGATTATAATCTACTTCGTTGCTAAGAGCAAGAAGCGTAGAAAGATGGTACACAACAGGAAAAAGAACAATGATAATCCTGAAAGGATGAATTGACGTTTATTAAGGTAAATAGAATCTAATTTATTTGAAGATTCTATTTTACTCTCAAGGATTAGTGATTTTAGACGTAGAAAATTTAGTCTCGTTTTCGTACGTTGTATTAGTTCGCCAAATCCTTAATGGCTTGTACCGTTTCCACATTGTCAACGCCCAGGCCTTCTTGCTGGTGAGCCAATTCCCCTTTTTGGTTAAAGACACTAATGATATTGGAATGCGAGAAATCGATGGGCGAAATTTCCTTATAACTTACTGCCAATACCGCGGCAAACTCGCGTGTATCCTCTTCTGATCCACGAAGGAATAACCATTTATCATCGTCCATCTTATTTTCCTTCGCAAATTCTTTAAGTCGCTCCGGTGTATCCGTTTCAGGATCAATGCTTACAAAAACATATTGAACATCATTCTTTTTATTTTCTGGAATCTGCTTTTCAATATTTCTCATATCTGCAACCAATCGTGGACACGCAGCTTTACAAGAAGTGTAGATCATAACCATTACCAATACTTTCCCCTGAAGATCTTTCAATTCAATATCATTCCCATCTTGTGTAGTCCAATGAGAGGGAAGATTAAAAACGGACATATCTGAAATTTCATTATCAATTTCAATGTTCTCTATATCTGTAGCGAATTCATTTTTATCTTCCGAATTGTTTTTACAGGAAGACATTCCTATCACCAATACCAGGAAAAAATATTTTATATAATTCATTTTTTATTTTTTTAAATACTTAGAAACGGTTTCGATAAAGATTAGTAGCGTTGTTTGGCATTTATCTTCTACGACAAATTAAAAATTCCGGCAGGAATTTTCTAAAATGAACGACCTTGACAACTACCTATTACGACTTTTGCGTATTTTCATTCAGACATCCTTTTTCTTAAATCCATTCGTTCATGCAGAATTCTCGTAATTTCCACACAATTGTTAAAGAACATAATTGATTGAAAGCTAAAGTAATCTGAAAGTACTAAACACATATCCTCAATTCTTAAAAATCAATTCTAAATACTCATTTCTCACCACTCACTTTTCAATACTATCCAAATCCTTCGCACAGCGAAACCCCAAATTATTCACCGAATAATTCCCTTTTAAGCTACTTCTAAAAGCATATCGCATAAAGGCGGCGTAGTTCATTAAATCTGTTGCTCCAACTGCGGCTGCACTACAAAATAGGTTGTTATCGTTACCTCCCGTTCTCGATTCGGAAGCGATCATCACGGAATTGAAATCTTGGGTCCATTCCCACACCAGACCGTGCATATCATACACCCCCCAATAATTTTTAAACGTACTTCCTATAGTTTCATGTTTACCCTTGGGTTTTTCGTACCAATCCAAAATATACTGATTGTAACTTTCAGTAGTACGTGCATCGATTCTTTTGCTATCTGCCATCGCCACATATTCCCATTCATCAAGAGTGGGAAGGCGTTTTCCCTTGCATTTACAATATTCTTTTGCTGCAAACCAAGAAACGGAAGTTATAGGTTCATCTTCTTTGGTTTTTGGATTGGGTTTTAAATCTCCTTCCCAACCATTCAAATAGTTTTTATCCGCAAAAATTCCTTTTACCTGTGATTTTTGCCATTTCGGATTTTCCTTTAAAAATTGGATGTATTCTGAGACGGATACGGGATAAACATCCAAAAGGAAAGCCTCTACCTTAACCTGGGACGAATCCCTACCGTAGAGCGGAGTATAACTTCCTTTGGATATGGTAGCCATATCAATATTTTGGGCCGAAGCAGAAAATGCCACGGCCCAAATAAAACTTAAGATTAAAATATTTTTAATAGACAAAATTTACTGTTTTAAACGGACTTTCTTAACCATATCCTCAGTTACCTCAGTACCGTTATTGCCCCAATTGTTATAAATATAGGTTAGCACACTGGCTGTTTGTGCATCATCCAAAGATTGGGATGGCATTACGTTGTTGTATTTTTTTCCGTTTACGGTTATCTCACCGCTCTTACCGTGCAGGATAATATCAATTGCTCGGTCAATATCTGCGTTTAAGTAATCAGATTTAGCAAGTGGAGGGAAAACATCAGGAACACCCTGGCCAGCACCTTGGTGACAAGCTACACAAGTACGGGCATAAATATGCTCACCTTTTTCCAGTTTCTCAGCTTTGCTAAGTGCCGCTACAGGCTCAGTAGATTCCGCAGTGCCACTTCCTGGCATTTTCTGGATAATACCTCCCTCTGGTTGGTAAATACCTTCTTGGATCTTCCCTTTAAACACACGGTCGTTTTTTGGTCCTGTTGCAGCAATTACACCTAAAGCTCCTTTGTTAAAAGCTCTAAACACGCTGTGGTCAACTAGAATATAATCTCCGGGACCATCAACTTTAAGGTCAATCATTACTGCACCTCCGGCTGGAATAAGTGTTGTCTGAACATTTTCATTTATCAAGCTTCCGCCTTCCACGTGAACCTTATCAAAGATTTCACCGATAAGGTGGAAAGACGAAACTAAGTTTGGTCCAGCGTTACCAACAAAAAGACGAATAGTTTCGCCGACTTCTACCTGTAACGCTTTATCACCCAATAATGCTCCAACGTGACCGTTGAAAACTACATAATCAGCATCTTCCTTAATGGCTTTTTGCATATCGAAAGGTTGTAGCCCTGGCTCACCGTACTGTCCCTTGGTGTAGAAATCTCCTTGCATAATGTAGAATTCCTTATCTACAGGAGGCAGACCACCTTCGGGCTCTACCAAGATAAGCCCATACATTCCGTTTGCAATGTGCATCCCTACAGGGGCTGTAGCACAGTGGTACACATATATTCCAGGATTTAATGTCTTAAAGGAGAAAACGGTTTCGTGTCCTGGCGCCACCAAAGAGGATTCAGCACCGCCTCCAGGCCCGTTTACGGCATGAAGATCAATGTTATGGGCGAGTTTATTATCGGGATGGTTTTTTAGGTGGAATTCAATCTCATCGCCAACACGGGTTCTGATAAAACTTCCGGGTACCGTACCATCAAATGTCCAATAGAGGTAACTTACACCGTTCATCATCTCAAGCTCCAGTTCCTGGATTTCCATATCAACGATAAGTTTTTTGGCTAACCTGTTACCAACTGGCTGGGGAACAAAAGGAGGGGCAGTAAGTTCGGCGATCATTTCTTGGTTTACTGGAATGTCTGCCGCGTTCTCATAGGTTTTGTCAGATTGTGTATTAACGCAGGAGCTTAAAATAGCGGTCGCTCCAATTGCTATCAACACATTTTTTAGTGTAATTCTCTTAGAAATTAAATCCATAGGTTGATTTTTTGTAGATGTGGTTTATTGTGATTAAAGGTTGTTTGTAGATTCGGCAGCCTGCCATTTAAAAAGAACGGGATTAATACTTATCATTATCCAGGCCCAATCGTTCCTGTTTCCATCATAATTATTTTTTATAATTTCAGTTCCTTCGGATGTGAAAAATCGGGAGTATCCGGCCTTTATTCCCACGAATTTATTTAAAGAATACGAAGTTACTAAATCTATTTCGAAACCCAAATCCTTGGAAATATCGGAATCAATTTCGGAAGCGGCAAAAAATTTATGAAAATTTAAGATAATACCAGATTTACTGTTAAAAGAATAATTTGCACTTCCAAATATATCGATTAAGCCCACATTGTCTGTGTGATTTCCTGCATAAAAATAATCCATTAAACCATTAAATTTATGATTGGTACCATAAATTGGATTGAAGGAATGGTTTTTCCCATCTTTTGGTGTGCCATAATCATTTCCACTAAGGATTTCTCCGCCAAGTCCTAGTTTTATCTTTTCTGAGGCAGCATAATTTCCTTGAACCGAAAATAGATAGGCATTGATATTATTGTTTGCCAAATCTTTTCCAAACTGATAATATAAATTTGAGCTAAGATTGATTTTGGATAATTGTGAGCCTATGTGAAACCCTGCGGTTTGACTATAACGAGTGGAATTTTGTGAAGGATCAAGTTCGTCTATATATTGCAGACCATTATTAAGAAACAGGAAACTAGTGTTCCATTTTTCCCAGTCCTTATGGAACCATAAGTATTGAAAAGATTTATAATTGTTATCGGTTAACAGATTTCCTGTCAAAGCCTCTTTATCCTGGTTGTAAGCTACTCCTAAATGCACTTTAAAGGAAAGGGAGGGTCGGAGTTTTAAAAGCGCAACGTCGTGACTCCGTGCTTGTTGTCCCCAGTCTGAAGATCCCATCATCCGTTCATCATCATATGCGATTTCTTGTCTCCCAATTTTTAAGAAGAGCTGTGGTGAAAATAAAATTTCACCCCAAGCTTCATGTACAGTGATTCCATCATTGTTTATGGGTGTGGACCCAGATACCTCTCCCCAGACGCGCACATCTTGGGCGCTCAAATAAAAATGTAAAAGCTCACTCTGGTATCCAAAATTTAATCGTGTTCGCTGAGATACAAAAGTGGCAGGATCTGCATTATCCGGAAAAGGTGATTTGTACCCATGCCGATATTCAAATCGTGGTCGTATTTGCGCATCTACTGTAAACTGGGCAAACATAGGCTCGAGAACTAAGAGAAGCAAAAGAAAAAAAAGGTACTTTAGGTTTTTCATTTTATGTAGTGAAAAATTGATGGCGCAAAGGTCGGTTCCTTTGTCAATAAAACAAAACCAAAAGGTCTTTTTTTATTGTGAACACTAAAAAAAAAGACTGTCGATTGGACAGCCCTTTTCTATTTGTCTGAATGAATTTATTTAATTTCTAATAATTCCAGATCAAAAGTTAGATCCTGTCCTGCCAAAGGATGATTGGCATCCACTATAATAAATCCGTCCTTTACATCTGCAATCCGCAATTGATGCTCGGAACCGTCGGGATTTTTAGAAACCAGACCCATCCCAACCTCAGGTTTAATTTCGGGCGGTAGATTTTCATTGGGTATTTTTTGGAACAACTCTTTCTGGACATCGCCGTAAGCTTCTTCCTTTGGAATATTAATTGTTTTCTTTTCGTTCACTTTCATATCCACCAATCCTTTTTCAAAACCGGGAATTAAACGTCCTTCTCCTAGTTTTACTTCCAAGGGGTCACGCTCTATTGAACTGTCGAACACTTGTCCGTCACTCAATTTTCCTGTGTAGTGAAGTTTTACGGTTTCATTTCCTGTTACTTGATTCATACTGTTTTGTTTTACAATTACTTAATCAATAAGGAGCAAAACTAAAGGTTTGAATTTCCAATTCCACAGAAATGGGTGTGGAATTTTGGATTTTTGAAAAGTTTAGTGTCTGAAAATGAAGATAACTTCACATAACTTACTTAACGGTAAAGAGTTGGGCTTTAAATTTTTTAAGAAAAATATTAAAAGCCAAATAGATTTTCGTACATTCATTACTTCATCAAATACCTCCGATTTTATGGATACCAAACGATTTATTCAGTCCCTTGAGTTGCAGGATCCCATTGCCGCCTATCCTGCGCCTCGAGTTACCCGCGGCAAATTTAACAAAGCAATGGATTTAGCAAATTCAGAACAATCTTTTGTCGCCGATAAGACAATTGTTTCTTTTGTGGCAGGCGTAAGTCCACAATACCAAAAGGATGTTCTTAATTGTACCCTGCTTGCCCAGATGGCAGCAAATAAAAAATATAAGAATGGAAGTGGGGATACCTTAAAATGGTATCAAGAATATATTGACGTTCTTTCTAAATTAGGTTGGGTTGTTGAAAGTGCCGATGTAAATACTTATGAGGCCAAAGGGAGTATTGTAAAAGTAGAGAATGTGGTAATCGATATATTGGTATCCGCTTTTGGCAATAGCTATCTCAATATTATCACTAAAACTCTGAACGCGCTAAAAACTTCTAAAGAAAGCAAAAAACTTATTGCTTTCGAAACCAATACGAACGATGTTCAAAAAGGCTGTTTTCAATTGGCTACCGCAGTGGAGGAGAACAGTTCAATAATGATGGAAGTGGGTACATTTCTCCTTTCCTCATCCAACAAAATAAAACAGATTCTATTTTTTGAATTTGAACGTGATAAAACAAAATTGGAATATATCAACAGACGGGCTACCTTAAATGTAGATATATTCTCAAAATATCGGAATGATGTTGCAGCAAAACTTGATGATAAGGTGGGTAAATATATTTCTGAAATAGATATTTGATTATATGTGTTTATTATACTTCTAAATGATAACGACCATACTAGATAGCATCATTAATGAAGAAGAATTTGACCAACAATCTGTCGCCCAGGCCATCATTCAATATCCAGAACTTTTAGATTCAAAATATTGGCCCACGATGGACCAGTGGTGGAAACAACAGCAGGGTCCCCTCTATAATAGAGCTCTTTTCTTGTTAAAACAAGTCAGCGCTACCTCTAAAAGAAATGAACAGAATAAAGAATTCAAAAATCCCTTTGAGGAAAATATGCGAAATTTAAGTCGCAGCCACACCAATGCGGCTTGCGATTTTCTTGAACAAAATAATTTTTCCGGCAATGTAAACGAATACCTTGAGGCACTTAAAATTGATGTTGCGATCGAGGATCATTTTCGTGTCAAAGATGATTTGATAAGACTCTTGGACCTAATTCCCGATTTGGATCTGGACAGCGCAAATGCAATTCTCTCAAAGCTTGTAGGTAATGTTTTTGGTATCTCTGCTTTCCGAAGTAGTGTTTTGGATTATTTGATACTTCAGTTATACAAAGGGATACTTCGCATCTACATGAATTACCAACCCATAAACCTTACGGCATTTTTAATTTTATTACAGCACGCCAAAGGATTTGTTTTTGGGGCGGGTTTAAATCTTCCTGGCGAAATGCCCGACCCCAATGAGTATGTCGTTGGTCTTCTTCAAAATATTTATGATATGGAGCGGCAGTTAGCTTCTCCAGATACAAGGCAGGAATCGGTTATTGATGATGAAATGCTTCTTTCCGCATATCTTGGGGAACAGGAAAAGCAAGAAGGCAACAATCTTCAAGCTAACTTGAATAATCTGCAAATTGAGTTTGATAGGTTTTTGAAACTGGAAGAAATACGGAATATCCAGAACGCTAATTATCCAATTCTTTCAATAACGGATATTCAAAATTCTATAGGTTCTGAAACAGTGCTTTATATTCAGTTTATGGGAGGAGATGCTCAAGGGAATGCTGCAAATTTTATTCTGCTTATTACGAAGGAAGACTCA
The DNA here is from genome assembly GCF_004022485.1 of Aequorivita sp. H23M31. Taxonomy (GTDB): domain Bacteria; phylum Bacteroidota; class Bacteroidia; order Flavobacteriales; family Flavobacteriaceae; genus Aequorivita; species Aequorivita ciconiae. Next base: position 1,264,922 of record NZ_CP034951.1, on the reverse strand, counting down.
CGCGCTATTTACGGTGTAGATCCCAATTTTCCGAGCGGTGATTTGGAAATATCCAGTGAAGGAATTTTGACAAATACCGCTGTGCTTTCCTTTAGCGTGCCGGATGTGAGGAGGGAAATTAAAAATGATCCTTATGGATATAATGTCTGCACAGAGGAGGGATTGCAACTGCTTGCCCATGATTCTGAAATGTTGCTAGAACCAATTTTGCCCTATCTGGAGGAATTCCGCCTTGCCGGAAAAACACATCTTATAATTCAGCCGCACGGAGCCTACCATTACTACCCGTTTCATTTGTTGCCTTATAAAAATGGTTTGCTTTCTGATGAATGGCTCGTAACCACATTGCCCAATCTTCGGTTATTAACTGTTGACAGAAAAACCGCATCCAATACTGGGCTTATTGAAATGGCTTCCTTCGGCCTGGGTTATGCCCAACCTTCTTCATTTGACATTCCGCCACTTGTAAATGCGATAGCGGAAGCAAATCAAATTGCAGGATTATTTCACTTTAAAGCTCTTACGGATATAGAAGGAAATGCGACAGAAAACAATTTCAGGGAAGCTTGTAAAATCTCCAAACGCATACATTTATGTTCCCACGGTTTGCACAATGTAAGTGCTCCTGCCTTTCAGAAGTTGTTCTTTGTTCCTTCAGAATCCCAGGATGGCAGTATTTCCGCCTGGGAACTGATGGACTTGGATGCCCAAAACGTAGATCTTTTAACCTTGAGCGCGTGTGAAACTGCCTTGGGTAGATTTGATGTTATGGATAATCTACAAGGATTACCTGCGGCATTTATAAAGGCAGGTGTTTCAACCATTATAGGTACTTTATGGGAAGCTGAAACTATGAGTTGCGAAACTTTTTTTGTCAGCTTTTATACCGCTATTACAGAAGGAAAAAGCAAAAAAGAGTCCTTTCAAGTGGCACAAAATTATACCAGAACCAAGCATCCTGAGTATCGGGACTGGGGAAACTTCTTCTATTTGGGAGCGGTGGATTGATTCAATATTAACGCTTTAGTGTATAACCTTAACCACAAAAATTATGGAAACCCAACTGATTTTTCAACTGACATGTATCGACTTAGAAAATGTAAAAATCACCATCGATAATAGCAAGATTGACCCTTCCCTATGGATAAAACGGAATAATGGAAAATGGGATATGGAATACCGGCTTCTTGGCAGAAGAAATTTAATCGTATCTATTATTGTGGCCGCCCAAATTGATGAAACCGTGACCTTAGAATTGTGGAGAATAGAAGAAAACGAAAGCATTGGTAGCTATTCGCTAAATGTAAAAAAAGATAATACCGCCGAATCGAAACTAGTAATTTTTGTAAACAAACCTTATAAAGAAACAGTTCCAAGCCCAAATGCTATTGAAAAAACTTCTCCGGCTATGGTAATTCCTGAACGGGAAATGGTTAGGCCACCACGGGAAACTCGAGGGTTTGAAAAAAAGAATATCCCTGACGTAACTGGCAACTTCGAAGTATTAATCTTCTTTGGAACTAACCGGAATACCATCTGGGATGAGGGCAAGGTGAAATTCGGAGTGGAGCGGGATAGCATTCATTATGGAACCGTTTTGGTCAATATCCCCAAGAACAAGGAAATGGGAGAAATACCAAGACCTAAATGGTGGAAATTGGAGTTTCGGGAAAATCCGGATAAACATGTTATGATAATAGATCGCGAAATTTTGCAAAAGGATGAGTTTTTTCCGCTGCTTCAGCAAACCATTGCAAATTCGGATGAAAATGATGCCTTTATATTTATTCACGGATACAATGTGGCTTTTGACGAAGCGGCCATGCGCACAGCTCAGATTGCCCACGATGTAAAATTCGGAGGTGCTCCAATACTCTTTAGCTGGCCCTCTCGGGCAAGTCTTGAGGGATATTTTAGCGATGAGGATAATGTAGTTTACAGCCAATCGGACATGATTCAATTTTTAAAGGATGTCCGCGAGAAAACAGGAGCGAAAAAACTGCATTTAATAGCCCATAGTATGGGTAACCGGGCATTGACTGCGGCGTTGGTGGAATTACAACGCGAGAATAATTTTGAGGATTTTCAGTTTACCCAAATAATTTTAGCCGCGCCCGATATTGATGCACAAATTTTCTGCAAAGACATTGCTCCTAAGCTTGCGGGTAGCTCAAACGGACAAATAACACTTTACGTTTCAGAAAAGGATAATGCTCTAAGGGCATCGCGCTCATTTCGCAAAAATTTGCGTCGGGTAGGGGATGGCGGAGCGGATATAGTATGTGCAAAAGGTATTGAAACCATAGATGCCAGTGACATTGATACCGATCTGTTAGGTCATGGTTATTTTGCCCAGACCAAAAGTTTGTTGGATGATATTTCCACTATTTTGGAAAAGAATGAAATACCTGAAAAACGCAACCTAAAATCAAAACATCATAACGATTTTGAATATTGGACATTTTGATTTAAGCCTAAGTCGAAGTAAGGTTACCGAGCGGATCCGAGGTACGTGTACCGAGCGGAGCCGAGGTACGGTTCTTCGTTCTTATAAATGTAAAAAAGCTATTGCTTTTGTCTTTCTTCCATTTCTTTTTCTTTCCGATTGTCTCTATCCGGATTATAGGTTTTATAGGCCATGTGCATTTGTGACAGATATTTTTCGGGATTAGGGGCTCCTCTATGGCACATAATACAAGCCACTACATACACCTGATCAGGTTTTGGGTCCGGGAAATAAGGCTTGAAATATTTCTCGTTGATATCATCTGCCATTGTGATCATTCCGCGGGCAATTTCCTTTTCAATTTTGCCGTCATCCGCAAAGTCCAATTTGGTAGGGTCTGTTTTGCTCGGCATATGACAATAATTACATTTTACTCCAAGCGCCACGGTATATCCCTTCATAAGATTATCCAAGCTATCTTTTGTAATATCCTGTGGCAATACTTTAAGGTTTTTCCATTTTGGTTGTGGCATATACCCTTCATCCAGATTAGGGGTCACATTAAATGCGGAAAGAGATACCGCCAGAATTAAAAATCCGATAATAGAGAAAATTGTGAGAATTTTTTTCTTCGTTTTCATAATAGGTTTATTTTAAATGGTTTGTGCTATTAAGGTAGAAAAAAATCTCTTTAGAATTCATATAAATTCTATAAATTTTGGTTTGGGCTTTATTTGGTTTCTGGAATATTCAAAACTGTGAAAATCTATTCTTATTTTCAAAACCATCTTTTCCGATAAAGCTTTTATAAATATCGATATTAAAAATAAGAATAGGGTATTGGAGCAATATTGAAGTGTTTTACCTTGCTAAAACGAGAAAGTAATTTCAAAAAAAGCAAAAATGAAAGATAGATAAACTTGGTTTTCAGATTTTTAGCAATCAGGTCTTACATCTTATGTCTAGTAGTACAACGGTCTTAAGACTTTATCTAACAATACAGATATTTTAGATTTTAAATCCTATTTTTGAACTCTAAAAAAATTGAAAGCTATGAGCGTAACTTGGTATGAATGTAAGGTGAAATACAGAAAAACACATGAATCTGGAGAGCAAAAGGTTACCACGGATACTTATTTATTGGATGCCGTATCCTACACCGAAGCCGAATCCAGAATTACAGAGGAAATGAAAAATTTTACGGAAGAGGATTTTAGAATAATGAATATTAAGGTGGCCAATTTTTCCGAGGTCCACCCCTTTGAAAATTCAGATCGATGGTTTAAATCCAAAGTTTCCCTGATCGCCTTAGATGAAGAGAGTGGAAAGGAAAAGAAAACCAATATTTATTTGCTGGTCCAGGCCAATGATGTAAAGGAAGCATTTGAGAATACCACCCTTGCAATGGCGGAAACAATGGGAGATTATACAATTCCCTCAATTACCGAATCTCCAATAGTGGACGTGTTCCCATATTTTACCGGAGAAGAAGAACAATTGGAAAAATTCAACATTCTCGAAACCGCGGAAATGGCCGAACAGGAAAATTGAGATTCCGAGTCTAATTAATAAAAACATCTCTGCATTTTAGAGATGTTTTTTTATACAGCAGAAGTTTTGCCAATATTTATCTTGATATTTGAATCTCCGGCAAAAAAAGTTGTAAAAACTAGAAAATAGAAACAAGATCCCAGACCCAAGGCCCAAGAACCAAGACCAAACAAGAAACTGGAAACTAGGCGCTAAACTCTAATTTTACATCCCGACTTTAATAAAAAAAATAATCCTATGAAATTCGTCAGCAGTCAGTTGGCTTATTATTTAAGCGACAATGATTTTAAAAGAAATTCCAAGGTTCTTTTTAAATATCTACTCTTTTTAGGAGTCGTCGTCGTGTTTTTCTCCATTCTCTTCCATGTCATCATGAACATGGAGGGTCAGAACCACTCTTGGATTACCGGATTATATTGGACTCTTACTGTTATGAGCACTTTAGGGTTTGGTGATATTACTTTTCAATCGGATATCGGTAGGCTTTTTAGCATAGTCGTATTGCTTACGGGGATTTTTATGTTGCTTATATTTCTGCCTTTCGCATTTATAAGGCATTTTTATGTGCCTCTTTTGGAATCCAAAAAGAAGAATAAAGTACCAAGAAGTGTTCCTGCCGACACAAAAGATCACATCTTGATATGCTCGTATGACAGTATTGCGCGAGATTTTTGTGAGCGTTTAAAGCAAGAAAACACACCTTATTATGTAATCGAAAAAGATCCTGTAAAAGCACTTACCCATTATTACAATGAAGTACCGGTAATTCTGGGTGAACTGGATATGGAGGAAACTTTTATGCGCGCTAATGTAAAAGATGCCAAAATGGTTTTCGTCAATCGCGATGATATTGTCAATACAAAAATTATCCTCATTATCCGAAACCTTGCTCCCCATATCACCATTGTAGCACTGGTGTTTAACGAGGAGTCCATAGATGTACAGCAATTGAGTGGAGCTGACCACGTTCTGCCGGTGAAAAAGTGGTTGGGGGAACAACTGGCCAACCGAGTTAATGCGCAGCACGCCACTTCCCATCCTATAGGCCAGTATGAAGATTTATTGATTGCCGAATTGCCTGTGCAGCATACCTCGCTCGTTTCTAAAACTATTAAGGAAACGGAATTACGACAAAAATATGGAGTAAGTATTGTTGGTATATGGGATAGGGGAAGGTTGAAACCCATTACGGGAAATGAGGAATTATCCCACGATAGCGTGTTGGTAATAATCGGAAACCAACAACAGCTCAATAGTATTGATGAGATTTTTCTTGAATCTCTTTTCAATCCGCATCCAGTGCTCATTATTGGTGGTGGAAGGGTAGGTGGGGCCGCAGCGGAGTCTTTGTATAAACAGGGCGTTTTGGTGAATTTAATTGACCAGAACCCAGAGTTGTGCAAAAAGGTCAAGAAATATTGTAATGATGTTTTCGTTGGAAAAGCCTCCGATTATGAACTTCTGAAGGAAGCCGGCATTATGGAAGCTCCTTCCGTATTGCTTTCTACCCACGATGATGCTATGAATATTCACTTGGCATCCTATTGTCGGAAACTGAACAAGGAAGTAAGAATAGTGAGCCGTATTTCCGAAGCCCGCAATATTGAAATTATCCATAGAGCCGGAGCAAATTTTGTGTTGAGCTATGCCACCTTAGGCTCCGAGGCTGTGTTATCAATTTCCAAGGGTCAGGAACTTACTATCCTCGGAGAAGGAATAAACCTATTTATTACGCCAGTTCCGCTTTCGTTGCAGAAAAAAAATCTCGGCGAATCCGGAATCGGTGCCAAAACCGGACTTTCTGTTATTGCCCTAAAGGAAAATGACGAAGTAACTACCTTGTTATCCGCTGGTACTGTTCTTCCTAAAAACGCAGAAATAGTATTGCTCGGAAATATGGAGATGAAGACAAAATTCAACAAGATATTTGTAAAAGGAGAGTAATCCCTTAACCTGGCTTCTATTAGCTTTTAATACTTCGGAAAAATTAATAACTAATCAAGTGCATTTAATACTGCGTTAATAAACGCTTGTCGTCCGTGGCCCAGTTCTTTGGAGCCCGCGTGGGGCCAAGCTGCAATTTGGGCAATCACCAAATTTTTGTCTGGATTAACATAAATCATCTGTCCGAAAATACCAACTGCCGCATAATTTCCGTCCTTAAAGCGCCACCATAAATACCCATAGCCATCTCCTTGGTCATTTACTGGATATAGCAGAGAAGTAGCGTCGTCCAACCATTCTTTTGAAAATATATTTTTTTCATCCTGCACATCTCTATTCAACATGAGCAAACCTAATCGGGAATAATCTCTTAAACTGGCCGAGAGCCCACTTCCTCCAATATTCAAATTACTGCATTCATCTGCAAGCCAATAGGCACAATGTTCCATTCCGAATGGCTGCCATATTTTTTCCGAAAGATATTCGGACAGACTTTTACCAGTCGCTTTCTGAATCAAAATTCCCACTAAATCCGTTTCCCCTGTACTGTAATTCCAGTGAGTTCCAGGTTCATAAACAAATTTGAGAGGCTTCATATAGGTCAAAATATGGTCTTCTCGATTTACGCAAGGCTGTTGGTACATCTGTGCAACATCTGAATTTGGATCTTCATAATCCTCGTTCCAAGCAATTCCTGAAGTCATGGTCAGTAGTTGCCTAACGGTTACCTTGCCATAATCATGCCCCAGGAATTCGGGAATATATCTTTCTAAACGATCATCCATATTTTTAATATCTCCCTCCTTTAAAGCCACGCCCAATAACATAGATGAAACTGATTTCGCCATTGAAAATGATGTCCAAAGGGTTTTTTCATCGATGCCATCCGCATATTTTTCAAGTTTTATATTTCCATCCTGAAGAACGATAATACCTTTTATACGGTTCGAATCCATATAGGAAGTCAATGTAGTCCTATCTTTCCACTGAGGGCTAATACTTCCACCTTGTTTTAGAGGAAATGGTTGAGAGCTTTTAGAAACCTGAATACTTGGAAAAATATATTGCATCGCCGGAAACCGACTTTCCTTTTCATCCTGCGACCAAAACAGAAGACTTTCCAATTTTTGTCCCATAGTGGTTCCGGGGATAATTGTTCTTTCATGGACAAACTTATCGGTTTCCACTAGTTGACAATCCTGAGCTGAGCAAATTAGAAGCCCAAGAATAGAAAATAATGTGAACAACAAATTCTTTATAGAAACCATAAACTGAAAAAGTTAAATGAATAATTCGGCAAATATAATGAACACTTAGGTTGAGGGAAGAATCTGTTTGTTCATTCTTTGAAAAAAGGTAAAAGGATTCAATTTGTGTAACTTGTATATTCCCTTAAATTGCTACATTTGTAAATCTCCAATCCCTTTGTGTTAAAATATAAACCTTAAATTAGAAAATTCGTTTTCGAATATTTTTTTTGTAAATAACCAGTAATTATCAATCATAAAGGAGCTTCGTTCTATCTATGCCCATAAGTTTAAATACCCGTTCTAGGATTAAGAGCCTTACTTTATGTGCTGATGCAGAACAGGCCTCTGTTTACGCGGCGCACAAAATTGCCGACATTATTAAGGATCGACAAAATGCGGGCAAGCAGGCCGTGTTAGGACTGGCTACAGGAATTACTCCCATAAGTATTTACAAGGAATTGGTCCGATTGCATAAAAACGAAAGCCTGAGTTTTCAGAACGTTATTACCTTTAATCTGGATGAATATTATCCTATTTGCCCTAATAACGACCAGAGCTACACCTATTTTATGCATAACTATCTGTTTGGGCAAATCGATATTGCTCCGCAGAATATTCACATTCCCCATACCGATTGCTCGTTAGAAGAGGTGGACGATTACTGTAAAGATTACGAAGCCAAAATTAGAAGTTACGGCGGACTCGATCTTCAATTATTGGGAATTGGCCGCAATGGACATATTGGGTTTAATGAGCCAGGTTCCAGGTTTGATTCAATTACACGTTTAGTAGAGTTGCACGAACTTACCCGGCGCGATGCTGAAACTAGCTTTGGAAGCTTAGATAACGTTCCCCGTCAAGCCATAAGTGTAGGAATCGATACAATTTGTCAAGCCAAAAAAATTCTATTAGTCGCCCTCGGAGCCCGAAAATCCGAGATTATCCACAAGGCTCTGAACACTTCTATATCCGAAGACCTACCCGCGTCATTCCTGCAAAACTTTCCACAAGTGGAATATGTATTGGATTCAGATGCAGCTGCTTTGATTGAGAAATAAATGTAAATCCATCCTCCGTCACACTGAGCGCTCCCGATTGCTATCTGGACGAAGTGCTTTGCTATTCAAAATTATCCTTGGTTATAACATAGAGGTTTCGACTTTAGACTACCATGATCCAAGCCGGAAGGGTAGTTGAAGGTTTTAGGTAACCAAAGTGCTTTAAATTCCATCTCACCCGCCTGATATTTATAATGCTTAGCATTCCTACATTCGGCCAAAATCTGCAATATATCACCCTCTCTATCAATAAGATCCTTCATCTTTGCCATTGTCCATCCTTTTATTTTTCTCAAAATGGATGGCAACTAGAGATCTGTGAAACTATAAGTTACACATCCGTAATATCTTATCGAGGCCCAAATATATTTTTTTTGTTAGGAAGGTTTTAACAGTTTTTTTGATATTCTAATCGTCTTCGAAATTCCTATTCATTAGTTGCATCGTAGGTAAACTTCACCGCTCAGGTAGACAAAGTTTTCAGCAAAATAAAAAACAATATCTTACCGCTGTGGAATAATCTTTACTTCCCGATGCAATATGTGAAGTCATATTGATAATCAACTGATTACAGCCTAATAGAAACCATTTAGCAACAAAAAAGGCTGATTTATAACTAATTAAGGGCTAAAGATAGGAAAGATGGAAAGTTTTTAAACAAAAAAACCGCCCTAATAATAGGACGGTTTTCGGGGAAAACGTCAATCGCTTTTACGCAACTGTTACAGAACCTAAATGGGTACTATTGGAAACTTTGGTGCCATCTGCAGAAACAAATCCAAGGTATACCTCAACCACGTCTCCAGTATATTCAGCTGGTAAGTTCAAGGTTTCAGATCCTGCTGTTCTATCAGGTCCACTTGTGGTATAAATACTTTCTTTCTTGTCCGGATTAAGGACTAAGATTAAAGATTTATCTGTGGCAAGAGCATTTCCACTACTTGAGTTGTTATCCCAAGAAATATCAATCTGTGCTGGAGTTGTAGAGGTAGCCGTTCCGTTGGCCACTCCTTTTAAATTACCACGACTTACCAATGCGTTCGGGTAGTCAATGTTGTAGTTGGGATAAGCACCAACCACTCCATTAAATAAATTGTACGACATTGCAGCGTTGAATTCTGTCATTTTTATAGCGTACAGTTTAAAACCTATTCGCAGGAAATCAGACATTGGTTGAAGAAAACGAAGCACGGTTGCAAATTTGGACCTTTGGTCTAATTGCCCTTCAGTTTTGGGGTTCGCTACGCTGGAAGGTTTGATTCGTAGGTAATCGATACCCTTCCAGGTTCCACCGATTACATTCCCAATTTGACCGGATACACCGCCGAGAATACCTTGATTAATAATAGCCATCTTTTTTAAATTTTATTTAGTTAAACAATCATTCGGACTTGGCACGGACTTGATTCGGCTTTGTCCCGTTCATTCAAAGTTAATTCAACAATTAGGCTCTTTTTTAACTTCGGAAATCGTTGCTTTACATTGCTCTTTTTTGCTTTTGTAATCCTTCTCATATTTCGGATTCGGCTTTTTAATTACTTCCTATTCCCTTTAATTATTTTTAAAAGAGAAAAGAAAAAAGAGAAAAAAATAAAAGAGAAAGCTTTTATTTAGGCGGGTTGGGAAGGGTTGTCAAGGTTTTTGGTGAAAATACTACCCGGAGGGTGGAGATTTTCATCAAAACCCGAAGGGCATGACCTTTACAATCCGTTGATGCGGAGGGCTCGTGCGTACCCGCCTATATTCGCTTTTCTCTTTTATTTATTATTTCAATTTTAATTCAAAAGGATTAAAAAAAAGAGCCTCCTAAAAAGGGAGCTCTGACAACGTAACCTCTAACCAAAAGAGGCGGATGGTATAATCTACAACACCACAACGAACAACGCCCACAAAGAATGGACGACCTGACAACCGAACGCCCGCCAACAACCACCGGCTGCCACAACGGACTGAAAAAAGTGACTTATACATAGATGAAATAATTAAATTAAACATAGTGCCACTTCACAGGATCGGTGCGATTGATGCAAGGGCTGTGGTAAAAAAATACTACCCGCAGGGTGGAGATTTTTTTACCAAACAGGCGAAGCGAACCCTTGCAGCTCTCGCATCCGCACGCCTGTACCTTTGCTCTATGTTTGAGTTATTTATTGTTTTGGAATTAGAACGGGATGGTGAATTGAAGGATGTAAATTAGATGTATTCAAGATGCAACCGCAAGCATAAAACACATAAAGCCAATGAGTGATATAATTAAAATTTTCACCCATAAAGGACTATGGGTGTCTGTTTTCCAAACACTTTCTTCGTCTTTAGGAAAAGGTAGGTAGTAAAAATCCTCAAATAGCTCTTTCATAATAATCTAAAGCACTAAAAATTGTAATATGTATTCGCGCGAAAACGCAGGTAAACAAGCGTAGCTATAGTGGAAGCAAGGAATGGAGAGTAACGGAATGAATTGCTGGAACTATAATGCGAGCCGCCTGCGAGCGGAGCAAGGGTGGTGGCTGCAGAAGCCCGAAGAATGAGGGCGGCAGACGCCTACGGTTTACCGCAGGGCTGGCGCGATTTTTAGCTTCGGCGTTGGAAAAGGCAAGGGTGGCGAAGAAACGAAACGGAGCGATGCCGTTGCCGAAATGGAGCAATGCCTTTACCTAATTAATGTTTTTTAAAGAGGACTGTTATTCAGGGTTCAGAGGTAAAATTGAAGGTACAGATTTGGCATTGCGTAATGAAGGGATAAAGGCTTGCGAAGTGAAGAGGATGAGCCACTCTTGCGAGGGTTGCTGAAAGTGGCTGAATGAAAGGAATGAGGCACGAATGACTGAAATGAAGCGACTGTAGGCAAATGGCGGATTGCAAAAATCGTGACAGCCCGATCAGCCCGAAGCGACCCGCAGGCGAGCAAAATTAACAAGGGGCGACAGACCCCCAATAAAAAATGTTGTGAGCGCAGCGAACACCTTATTAGGGTTTGGGGGATGAAGTAGCCCCGGGTGAGGAAGAAGAGAAGCGTGTGTAGCAAAACAAGTGAACGGCAGTTGGTGAGCACCCATTGGAGCGCAAACCAACTGGTAAGTGAACGGTATATGCAAGGGCGACCGCAGGGAGTTCATTTTACCCTTGCAGATATGTTTTTGCGGAACAAAGCGGAACGACTGACGAACACCGCTTTACCTGCGTTGGGGCGAGCGTTGGGAAAAGCAAGGGTGCGACTGATTGAGGTGTAGAGCAACGGAACCGATTGAAGGCGTAGGCTTGCTGCGCGTTGCTGGAAGTGGGTGATTGTAGAGAGTGAGGCACGAACGAGCGAAAAGAACCGACTGAAAGCAAATGGCTGTGCGGTGGGGGAATGGTTTTAATATTTACTTCTTTTTATTTAATAAAGGATTGGATGACAAAATTGAATTAACCCATTGCATATCTACGTAAACACTTTTGCCGCGTTGCTTAAATTTTTCAAGCAAGGATTCAGATACCCCAATTTTTTCTAACAATAAATAACCGATTACAAAGTCAAAAAGAAGACTAATGTATAACAGTTCGTATTCGGTAAATACGTCCTTATTTCCTAAATTACTATGGGTATGGTAATTTCTGGACCGAATTACTTTTTGCAGAAATTCGGGCCAAGTATCTTTGCCCATATCGCTAATGAGTATAAATATATACTTATATTGATTTATTGCCTGGGGTAATTTGGCACGAGGATTCTTTGAGTAATTCTTTATAAATGCTTCATATGCAGATATACTATTGGTAAATCTTTTATTATGGCTACTCTCGCGGGTAATGAAGTTTTCCATCAGCTTATCTAAGCAAAATTGGAATGATTCGAGCGAATAAGCACCTTTCAAAATTTTTTCTAAATCGTCTTTAATCTCAGAATAGGTGGTATGAACATATGTGTTCTTTGATTTAGTCAATTTTTTATCATTATAATAGACTTCTTGCCAATCATCACAAGAGGGGCATTTAAAGAGGAATTTTTCAAATTGTGCCGACCCACCTCTTAAGAGTTGTAGGACTTTTTGAAATTGGTCATAATATTTAATAGCTTCAAGTATATCTACAGGTTTTTCAGTTTGAAAAGAAACTTTTCCCTTATTTTCGATTTTTATTTCATAGCCGCTACCTCTATAATTCAAATATTGTTCAATAACAATCTTAAGTCCATTATCAGGAAGGTAAAATTCAGTCTTGAAATCTTTAGATACGATTTCCTTCTTATTCCAGTCGTAAAAGGAGCGGTGGTCAATCCATTTTACAATTGCTTCATTTACAACATAGAATTGATTTATTTTTAGTTTATATGGATTAACAAAATGAGAAATGCCAATAAAACAGTAAGTAGCTTTGTAAATTCGAGAATTAATAAGGCCTGTGGCTGAATGCCGTGTCTTACAATCAATAAGAGTTACGTAACCTAAACCATTAAATGAGCCAAAAATTTGACGTTCTTTATAAGCTCCTTCGTAAGAATATAGGTTAGTTTCTATTAAAATTTCATCGTCCTTGGGTATTAAAACTGCGAATTTTCTGTCCTGTTCGTTTGCAGGTAACCAAACCTCACCATAATACCTTTCATTTTTCTTCATTGATTTAAAACTGGATATGTATTCATATTTAAGTTGAGATTTCTACAAAAACCAAAGTTTATCTTTTCCAAAATCTGGGATTTCATTGCCATCGAAATGAGGAAGCATTTCTGCGACCATTTCAGGGTATTTTATTGTAACAGGAAGATTTTGTTGGCTTACTGATTTCCAATACATTCTACTGAATTGATAGACCTGGTCTATAAGTTCTTTCACTGTTTTTATGTCTTTTGTTAACTCGGGCTGAGTACATTCGATTTTTAATTTTATTGGAAATGGGAAACCTTCACTTTTCTTGTAAAAGCTTTTATAGTATCGGGTATTATTGAACAACAAGAATTTATTATAACCAATATTGATATAGGAACCACTTAATGGCATTAGATTATCCCAATCAATATCAAAAGCTACAATGTCTGATGATTCTGTTTTATTAATGGATACAATGAATACGGGAATGTCTAAGCCCATACTTTTGAGACCATCTTCGATTGGTGCTAATTCGTCACGACTCATTGTTTTGTAAAAATGGATTACGAGACGTTTTATTTCGGGATTATGGACCGCATATTCTTTAACTGCTTTATAAATAGAACCTGCCAATTCCTTTATTTGGTTTTGTTGGAAACATTCGAAGCGGTTAAACTTTCCGTTATTTGAAAAACTGAATGCACTGCCCACATATTTAATATCGAAATCGGTGTTTTTAAAAGCACCTACCCCAACTACCAATTCTTTTTTAATATTGCTGTCAAGGCGCCAAGGAGTACCATTTAATTTAGCGAGAATGGCGATAGCTATATTAGGAAGGCTAAAATGAGGACTTCTATTTTTCGACAGTTTTTTGGCATCTATTACTTGAGAGGAAATCTTTTTTTTGAGTAATAGCTCTTTTAACTTGTAGTAAACTCGCTTTTGCTGCTTGTCGGTAGTTTCTTTACTTATTGGACTTATATATATGGCGAAATATCTAATATCGGGGTCAAAGTATGTATTGATAATTTGTTCATAAACTTCTGGCCAAGGATTGTCCTTGTTTTGGTAATAAATTGCAAGGTCTTTGTTTGGGAAATATGGAATATTAATGAACTTCGATAAGCCACTAAAACCAGACGATTTTCCTAATAAGTGATGATGAATAGTTGTGGCGGCTTTTTTGTCGCTTTCGTGAACTATGTAAAAGAAGTGAATGTTGGTTGATGTTCCAGTGTCATAAGGGCCGAATTTTTTCATTCCGTTCATTGGCACATTATCCTTATTACTCTCTGCAAATAATAATTGATTGCTATTTGGTTTTACATTTCCTATTCTTTTCCCCTCAACAGCAATAAAGCCTTTTGAATTAATCGGTATAAGATTTTTGAACTCCTCTACGTTAATATGAGTATCGTAAAAGCTATCAATACCTTCTTTGAATTTTATGTACTTATTTCCTCTATCTGGCGCTTCTGTAGGTTCACCCAAGGCGTCTCTAATGTCGAAGTTCCAGACAGGATATACTTGGTTGTAAGCTCTTTTCCCACTGCTTGGTAATTCATTGAACTTATATAAACCTTCATCAAAAAGCACCCAATTGAATGCTTCTGGACGAACACTTTCTTGCAGTTCCTCAATGGATTGTTTATAGACTTTAGATGTACCTTCAAAAGTTACCAGCAATTCCAGAAACTTTGATACTGTTTTGAACTGTACTTTTAAACAATATCGGTCGAAAAGATTGAAATTTCCAGTACTGTCACCTTTTTTACTTGGTAACCAAACTTCGGTATCGTGGATGAAATTAGGCTTGACCATTAATCCATTATCGGCGAAATATTTATGGATTAGGGAATTATAATAGCGCTTTAAAATTGAAATAGAAAAAGCTGTATTAGGGATCTTTTGGGAATATTCCTCCCCAAATTTATCAAGCTTCTTTTCATAAGTTGGTTTGACTGCTTTGGTGACAGGAAAAAATCCTTCTCTTTCCTCTTCGAAAGAAGTGTAATAATGTTCTTGTTGACCAAACTTTTCAATGACCTCATCGGGGACTAAGGTGTGATAAATACGAGTGAGATTAATATCTTCCCTGTTGGTGAAATATAATCTTAATTCTTCCTTTGGATGGTCGAAGGTCAGGATGTTGAAACAGAGGTTGGCCATTTTTACGGGTTTTATTACGGGTTCATAAATAGGGGATTAACTGTTAGTATTTCTTTTATTTAGATTTGTCAGGTTCGGCCGCACTTAACAATGTGGCGGGGCCTTCTTCACCAAATGGGTATTTTTTCCCTAAGGTGTTTTCAAAATCATCACATAATTGGTTGAGTATATCTCTGGTTTCACTTTTGAAGAAATCGCCAAGATTTTGATTTATGATTATATACTTTCGGTATAATCTCTCGAAGTCGGAATAGATTTCTTCTTGGGTAAATGCTGAGCCATCATCTGCTATCTTTGCCACCAGTCTTTTGCCCATTTTATCTCCTTTGATATACTCAAAAAATGCTTCAATTTTATCTTCAAAGTCTTTTATAAGTTCTGCAATGGCTTCTTCTTCCTGGTTTCTTTTTTCAATAACCTTTAGGATGTTGTATTTGTATTTGTTGGGTTGATCGGGATCGGTTGGATCAGGATTCTTTGGTTTGTTGGGTTTTTCTTTTTCTTCTTCTCCTGGGGTGACTATCCCAATTCTGTTATCAAAGTATATTTCCACGTCATCTATAATGTCATCTGGTCTATTGATGTGGTTGTAGATAGTATTGTATTTTCTCCAAAATTCAAGAAATATGGAATCACTGAACTTTGCATTTAACTCAATTACAAATTCTATAAGGTTCAGCGTTTTAAAGTATGAACCAATTGTTTTTTTGAGGTGTTTTGCTTCTTTTGGATTTGCCTTAATATAAATTTCAAAGGCATCTACCATATCAAGAATGACAGAAGTATCACCGTTACCATTTTGAAATTCTTTGAAGTTTTTGAAGTGGGAGCCGTAGAGGGAATGGTCTTTTAATTCATCGTAAAAAACACCCAGTTTAGCTTCATCGCCCAATGGGTCAAAATCTGAAACGACGACATTGCTATAGTGTTCAAATGCTTTGCGGATATTTTTTACATTCACATTTTTATATGAGAAGTCCACTATTTTACAATCATTTTTATGTTTAGTGGTCCGGTTGACTCTCGAAATGGTTTGTATGGCATTAATTCCTCTTATTTCTTTATCTAAAAATAACGTATGTAATTTAGGTTCGTCAAAGCCGGTTTGTAATTTGTCTACTACTATGATTAAGCCGTTTTTGGATAACTTAAAATTTTGTAGTACCGAGGTTTCGCCTAATCCATCATTGAGGGTGCTACTGCTTGGATATTCTTGACTGTTTGAATAAACGATGTATATGGGAGCATCCTTAAACCGTTCGTACTTCTTCTCTTTGACCAAGCTTTCAAACTGTTTTTCTATGAAGCCTTTATATTTTATTGCCGCTGGAATAGATGAAGTTGCCAACATAGCCTTGGCTGTTCCTCGAATGTTTGGATAGACTGCTGTGACCAAACGTTGGGCAATAAATTTGGATATAGCTTTGATTCGGTCGGTATTGCCATAAATTCGCTTTTTTCTTATAGCATATTTTTTACCATCGTCATCTATGCCTGTGTCGGTATTATCTGGTATGGCTTCATAACCGTAATCATCTTCAAAACCTTTTAAAACATTATCCGGGATTTCAAAATACATTTTGGCAGACACCGGCACAATGCCTTTGATTGGGTTGAGGATATAGCCATCCATTATGGCTTCTTTCATTGTGTAGCTGTCGAAAGGGACCCAGATTTTTTCGGCTTCCGCATATTTATTAAACTCACCGAACCTTGCTAAGGTGTGATCGCTTGGAGTGGCGGTGAACCCTACTATTAGATTTTTTTTGGTTGCTTGATTCTTGTAAGCATTATTATTGTCGAAACTTGACTGAAGTTCATCAAAGATGCTCACCATTTCGGAATGCTGTATGCCGCTCTGGCTCCTATGTATTTCGTCTATCAAAAATGCTATTCTCAGTTTGGAAAGTTTTTCGACGATTTCTTTATCTAAGATATCGTGGATGGTGGCAAACTTTTGCACGTTTACGATAACGATACGCCGGTCACTCGTCAGTGCTTTAATAAAGCTTTTTTTGTCTGAAGCTTCTATAAACATTCCTTTTTGAAGGTTCATATTGTGCATCTTACTGTCTATTTGGTCGCGGAGCTGCAACCTGTCTACCACCAGCATTATTTTATCATAGACATAAGCGTCATTTTTTCTTAAGTCCTTAAGCTGTAATGCTGTCCAGCCAATGATGTTACTCTTGCCAAAACCTGCTGCATATTGCAATAAAAGAGAATATACCGTCTTGTTATTCTGGTATTTACTTCTTTTCTGTACCAGTTCTTTAATCTGTTCTTCCCCCAGTCCACGAGCTCTTAACTCATTTTCTAATTTGTTTAAAAAGTAATTAGGTTCGTTTTCGTGTTCTAAAAATTCATCAATTTTACTTATAATCTTGTCTGCACCAAATTTCTGCTTGGGTCTTGGTGCAATCAATCGGCCATCATTATGCTTGTATTCTTTGGTGCGGCTTCTTTCCTTTTTGATTAATTCACGCTCAATAAAATTGTAGTACAATATCTCCTTTTCTATCATCCTTTTATCGTAGAGAGCCTTAAATACTTCCTCAAAACGGCCAGTGCTCTTATTGTGCTCTCCCTTTACTGGATAGACTTTAAAATCGCTCAATACTTTTTTGGTATAGGTTTCAAAATCATAGCTACCTGCATTTACAGTATTCTTTATCTCTTCAAATTGGTTGGCAATGTTCCTAATGATAAATGTTTCATTGATATCTGTTGCCGTGATGTGTATGGCTTTTTCAAATATCTTTAAAAAAGACTTCCTTATAGATTGGTTGAGGTCATTGTTCTTCGCTATTTGCAGATATTCCTGTGCTGCGGAAAGATAGTCTTTGGCTATTTTCTTACGCCCATTATTTCGTGCGTTTTGATTGTTGTAGTTGCTCTTTAATTCGCCATAACCCAAATAAATACCGTTGATAAAAAAGGTGAGGTCTGGTCTAAATGAAAATAACTGTTTGTCCTTATGCTTAAAGGTATATGGCAGTTCTTGGACTACGGAAAATATATTCTGATGAAACAGTTTGTCACCGAGGGTTACTGAGTCACTGGGATAAAACAAATGCAGTTTTATTCCCTCAAAATTGACGGTTTGGTTGCTATTGATAAATATGGCCATATTCATAGAAGAACCGATGCGCTCCTCCAAAAACTCTGTAAATGCCTGTAGCAAATCCTTTTCGGAAGGGAATTTGCGCAGAAGTTTTTTATAGTTGGTCTTGTTTAAATCTGTCTGTGAAAGAAAATTTTTCAAGTCTTCTATTACAAAGAAATTGGCCGATACCGTATTGGCCTTGGCTTCATTGTATTGTAAACCATCTGTTCTTTTGCAGAGAAAGTTGATGAGGTATTTATCTTGTAAGTCTAATTCTGTCATTTTTTAATTGTTTTTCCAAAGAGGTTCATTTTGCCAATCCAAAAGATCAGCCTGGTTTTCTGAGGGAATTCCTAAATATTTTATTTCGATCCCAGGGTATTTCTCAAACAGTTGTACCAACTTCTCCTTTAGGTGGTTATTTGGATTGACTTGATTTAAGAAATATTTCAGTACGCATAAAAAATAGAAAGCTCTTTTATTATTATTATTAAACTCCTCACTTACCCAGGGGCCTATAGGCTTTAAAAGCCTTGCAGGTTCTACTGCCAAATCTTTGTTCCAAAATCGTGAATGATGAGCACAAATATTCCTGACATAAGTAAGCGAATGTAACCAAGAGGTAAATACATTAAAATGTAAGTTGAAATTTGCCGCTATTCTTCTTTTATCATCCTTACTTTTCAGACCTCTATATATGTGGGACATTTCACCAATGGTTAGCAATTCAAAGCACACCCAAGATGGGGGATTAGAGGGTTTATCGTAATGCTCTATATAGTGTTTTATAAAAACCTCAGGACTTCTTACTGTTTTTGCTCTTGAAATAATGGATTGAAAATCTGAATAGGGGTCGATCAAATTTCCAATTTTATTATAATAAGGCTTTATGAAAAAATGTTTTTTATCCTGCCAATGGCTATCATTATGGAAGGTTGACATACAATAAACAAACTGTGTTCGGATAGCCACTTCAATGCGTGCGATAGCGTCAAAAACCAATAGCCTTAATTCTCTATCAAAAGAATAGGTGTCTATTATCTGTTTAAAAGTTGTGCCGCCATTAAACCTATCTTTTATTTGTTGGTATGGTAAGAAATAGGCACTTAAACGGTAATAGCTAATATTAGCCAAATACGCCAAAGCCTTTTCATCATCATCAATAATCAGGTTTCGCTCTTTAAGTTGTGTTAATTGGTCTTGAAAAGTCTTTGGTGGTTTTTGATAGGTGCGTTTACTCATACTACCAAATATTTAAACAGAAAAAACCCTCCAAGTGTGCTACCGAAGTAAGCCTGGAGGGTGTATTATCTTGAATTAAATAATTTTCCTGAAAAGAAGACCTGCAAGCTGTTCTTATGGGTAGCAATACAGGTACTGTTGGTGCAAATATACAACAATCGTTGAAATTAAGCAAATACTTAATAGTTCTTATGTTTTTAAATCTCATACCGCAGTGTTTTCAATAGGTTCATATACACGCTTTTTACCGGTAACCACTTCGTTTATGAGGGTTTTTCGTAGTTCTTTTAAAGCCGTTATCTGCTTCTGGATGTTGGCAGTTATTAGGTCAATGGTCTGGGTTTTTTGGTCTAAATATTGGGCAATGGCGATTTGTTCTTCGTGAGGTGGTTCAATAATGTGAATTACGGCCATTTCATTACTCATAATTTTTGCTCCATTTGTGTCGATACGCTTGTTGTGCTTTGTACTTTCCGCAATAGCATATCCGAAATAATCTAAAGAGGTTTTTTTACTGTTTTTAGGAATAAGGGTACCACAAATGTTTGTACAGCTGAATTTACCTTTGCGCCTGAAAACAGTACCTGCATTAACACCATCAGTAGTCCAGGTAATTAAGTCTGTCTCAAAATCGAAAGTGTTGATATATCCAAGAATACCTTCATTTTCAGTTTGAGAACTGTAAACAGGAAATTGACCATCATCTAATAGTTCAGTTTTGGGAATTACTCTGCCCCGGCTTATTTTAAATAATTCTTTTACTCTTACCACCTCCCAATGCTCTGGTATTTGACCAATCCAATCGATACCGCTCTCTTTCAGCGCCACATTGTTATCCAGGCCTTTGGTTACTGCATCATTGATTATGCTTTGGCGCAGTTCTTTGTAGCAGCCAATTTTCTTCTCCAATAGCCGTACTTTTTGGTCTATGGCTTGGGTTTTGGTGTCCAAATATTGGACTATGGCGGTTTGTTCGGGGAAAGGGGGAACTGTCATTTCTAATCCCAGAATTTTAGTTGGGTTAGTCCTTGGCATCTTTACGCCATCTGACAAAGAGTTTATTTTAAAGATAAATTTTGTGGAAAGGAATCTATAGAAAAAATATTTCGGCTCAACGTCATTTTTGAAGAGTATATTACTTCTTAAAACAACAACTTCCCCGCTTACACCCCCATCAAAATCGGGCAATAATATTTTGCCTAAATACGGTCTTAATTTATTTAAAAGTATATCTCCACTTTTAAAAAGATTAGTAGATTCGTTATTGTCATTTGAAACTTTCTTTAATAATTTTCCTGTAAATGACTCTATGTTTTCCAATGGAACATATGTATTCTCTTCAAGCTCGGAACCATTAGAGGATATTTGGTCGAAAATATCTTTAATTCGACTTACCTCCCAATGCTTAGGAATTTCGCCCAACCATTCAATGCCGCTGTCTTTGTATGTGTGGTATCTTTTCATAGTGCCAGTTCTTTTTCCAACAGCTCCAAATCGTTTTCTAATTGTTCCAAATCAGCTTGTATTTCGATTATATCCCTTAACTCCTCTGGTTTGTAAAATTCCTTGTTGAAATTCAATTCTACCCCCACGACATTGTCCAAATACTCAAAAGGCCTGGTAACGTATTGGTCCATAAAAGTTTCTATGGTCTGTTGGTTATTGTCTTTATCGGGACTGTAAGGTATAATCTCGTAATCTTTTTCTAAATCTTTGGTGAGCTCCACGGTAATGCTAATAGCCGCTTCCTTGGTTTTGGTTGCTTTTTTATACGCTGCTTTGATGTTTATTTTGCCATTGCCCAACTGTGATGTCTTTTGGTTCTTATCGGTTTTAATGATGGTAGATTTATCAGTATCATAGGTATAGCTGTTTCCTTTTTTGTCGATTACCACAAATGCTTCTTCCTTATAATCAAAACCGGCTACAAAATCTTTGTATTCGGCATCATAATACTCCTTTAGGTTTTTATAATTCTCCTTATTAAAATCGGTAATTTCAGCTTTGTTGATAGCCTTCATTTTTTCTTTCTCAAAAGTATTTAGGTTAGCTACAGTAGAGAAATCTATCTTTATGCTTTTTGCTTCTACAGTTTCGCCGGAACGATTTGTTTTCGTTGGCATTTTGATTGCGTTGCCTTGGTCATCTACATTGGTGAGCATTATTGCCTGTTTGTTATAGTAGAAATGCCATTTATCAAATACTTTGGCGAAGTCATTGTCCTTAAAGTCCGTAAACGCATTCACAATTTGCGCCCTGTGGGTTTCATTCATTTGTCGGCGCTTTTTTCCCTTACTTTTTTTGAGTTGCTCCCAATGGTTGCTACCGTCTATGAGGATTACTTTATCTTTTCTGTCGGCTGGCTTATTTTTATTGAAAATCCACAAATAGGTATAAATGCCTGTATTGAAAAATTCGTCAGTTGGCATTTGTACAATGGCTTCAACCCAATCTTGGTCAAAGAAGTGTTTTCGAATATGGCTCTCACCACTTCCGGCATCACCACTAAAGAGCGTGGAACCATTATGAACTACAACAGACAAGCCATCATCAGCTAAATGGTGCAAGATGTGTTGGGTAAGCAGGAATTGCCCGTCTGAAATGGAGGGAAGGGCAACGAATCTTTCGGTTGTATCGTTTTTGATGTCTTTCTGATAGCCTTTCCAGTCCACGCCATAGGGCGGATTGGCCACGACTACGTCAAATCTTTTTTCAATGTGTTTGATGGCCGTCAAGGTATTGCAATGGTGTATTTCGCTATCATTTCTAAACCGGCTTTCTATTTTGGCTAAAGCATATAAAGCGTCATTCCATTCATCACCGTGGGTTTTAGTAGGCCGATTGAATTTTTTTTGAATTTTGTCTTCCACGCCAAAAAGTAGGTTGGCCCCACCACAGGTGGGGTCATATATGGTAAGGAATTTATTGTTATCCTCAATTTTACTGGTGATGATTTCGGTAATCAAATCAATAATATCTTCCGGGGTATACTGTTCTCCCGCAGTTTCGGCTGAAATATCTGCCCACTTTCTTTTAATATGCTCTTCCAGAGTGGTTATTTCGGAGTTGTTGAAGGGAGTCAAATCGATTTCACTCCAAGCTTTAACGGTATCAAAAAGAATGTCTTTCTTTTTCAACAATCCGGCAACTCCGGAGATATCGAGGAATTTTTCTTCGCCTGAACCTTTATTGACACCTAATAAACCTCTGGTCTCTCCATCAAAAGCCTCTAAATAAGCTTGAAAATCAATGTCAAAGGTTTTATCGTTCTTACAGATGGTTTTTAATGTTTTCCCATTTCGGATAACAAATTCATTATAGCCCAACTCCTCCAAACGGAACATTTCTATAAAGTCATCCATATTTTCTTTTCCCACCTCTTTTTCCAAGCGGTGGGCTTCGCGAATGAGCCTACTTTCAACCATTACAAGGGCAAAAAATGGCATCATAAACTTTGGGAAGTCGGATTGTTTTATGCCTGCTCCAATCAATAGATCGGCAGTTTTCCATATGTCCGATTCGTGTTTTAATATATTCATAGTTGTTTACTGTAATTTTTTATTTTTAGATTTTATTTTTTTTACGGTCTGCTTAAGTATGTCTAATGCCAGGGGTTCTTCGCTAAAATCGTAAACGAGTTTGTCGCTAAAGGCGTCCACGAGAAAATCTTCTTCTGACACTTTGAAAAAAGTGGCGAGCTTTTCGATTTGTTCTCTTGTTGGGAAACGCTCACCGTTTTCAAACTTGCTTACCATAGAAGTATCTACCTCAATAGCTGCTGCAACTTGCCGAAGCAAAAGTTCCTTTTGGATACGTAAGTCCTTGATTTTGTTTGCAAAAGTCTTCATTGTGGCATTTTTGTACTTGACAGTTTATGCCAAATATAGGATATAAAAGAATAAGAAAAGGAAAAGGGTTACATAATTATTAACATTCAGGAATTTAAGGAAATGGAGGAAACCAAGGACTAATTATCCTTAGGTTCCTCAATATCCTTATTTTCCTCACTGAAGAGATTTATATAGGTATCCTGCTGTTCGCGATGAATGAGGTTTGATTTTATAAAGCTCGTAATATAGCCCTCTGCTGTTTTTGCAGGAATATTGAGCTTTTTGGCAACTTCTAAGTATTTCTGACGATTGAATTGATTGGGTAATCCGTGGAGGAATTTTTCTTTACGGTTCATTCGCGATGGTTTGGTCTCTTCCTGTGGGAGTTCACCGAACACTTTGCTTGAATGTTTTATCAATACCTTTATCATCACTAAAGAAGCTTGAAAATCTCTTTCCTCACAAATGAGCTTATTTGTGGTGTCTCCAGTTTCTAAAATTCTCAAAGCTGTAAAGAGCATACAGAAACGAAAGGCAATCAAACCTAATCTTCGGATGGTAGCCATATAGTCCAACCCTTGAAGGTTGAGGTATTTGGCTTGTATCTCACTAAAAAACGTATTGAATTGTTCTTGTTGGTCTGCGGTTAAGTGAAATTGAAATTCTCCATTAGTTTTGAGTAATTTATACAGTTCGTAGAACTGATTTCCTAAATTCTCAAAATAATCATCAAGACCGTTATCTGTTGTGCTTGCAAATACATTTTTCCATTCTGGTTTGATATTCATAAAGTAGAATATAAAACGGCTGAATAAGCCGTTTTCAGCATTTGGAATGAGAGCTGAAACTTGCTTTGGTGTTCCCGAAAGTACTGTTGACAAACAAGGACTTTCAATATCCACAAATTCACGGTCGGTTCTACGATAATAGGAAATGGTCTCGTGATGAAAGGCTTTTCTGAAACCATCACTATAATTACCGTAATCGCTTTTAAAGGCGTGTGCCAATGTATCACCTTCGGTTTCAAAAATCAATCCCTTTCCATCACTATCGCCCAATAATTGATATGCTCCTGTAGAACTATTGTTGGCGGGAATAAAGAGCATTTTCTCGGGTGGTCGAGCTGGCTTCTCTATTCCTTCAACTTTACCTTTGTTCGCATTGTATTCAGCCATTTCCAGCTCAAAATGTTGTTTGTGCAATTTGGCTTCTTCACGCAGCTCTTTATGGATAGGGTTTACCAATTGCCTACAATGTACCAACCGACCTTTGCCGGCCGATGCTTGAGCGGTTATAAAAAGAAAGAGATTGGGATATACTTTTTTGCCATCATATATGCCGTTCAGCTTCGGGAAACACGCACTAATTGCACCTAAGGAGCCTAAAAGCAAAATATCTCTCTCTTCATTGAAGGTCGCTATTGCGACCACTTGCTGCAAGAATTCAGGAAGTTCAGAATATAAGGATTTTGGAAAGGTAGGCATAACTTCCTTTATCGGATCTTCTTCCTGGTGTTCTTGAACAGGGGGAGCTTTTGATGATTTGTAATTGCTATTGTTAGTATTATACTGGACATTGGATTGTGTTGCAATAGAAACTCCGGCTTGCTTGGCAAGAAAGAAAAAGGTTTTAAGAGATACTCCTTGGCCTTTTGATTTTAAGCAATTGTCAAATTGCTTATCGCATTCTTTTGAATTGTAGCCGGTGTAAAATTGACTTACTCTTTGGAATAAACTTCTTCCAGACTCTCCAAATTCATCTGCAAAGGCGAAGCCTATGTTTATCCAATCATTGTAATTGGGTGCTATATCAATTTGATTGGCTTCTATGTTTTGAATTACATTTTCTACTTCTGAATTGTTGTCTGTAAGTTGTTGATAATTCTGTTCTGTATGTTGCTGCTGTTGGGTTGGGTTTTCCATCCACTCCAACGGATTAAACGTCATTTTACTCATATTTTTTTAATTTTGAGTTAAGGTATTCGTGAACCCAAAACACATATATGTAAAAGGATATATAAGTGTGTGTTTTGGGTTTCTCCATTATCTAAAGGTATTTTGGATTAATAAATGCATTGGGGTCGTGCGGTAAAAAACACGCTCTTGAAATGTCTTTGCCTGAGCCATCTACTTCCAGGCTATAAGTTTGCTGGATGTAATTGGCAACCGCCTTGAAATATTCTTGATGTTTGACTTTGATTAATTCAATAGGAATTATCCATTTTAAACCATCCCCGGAAGGGGATGTAAAAAGAAGTTCAGTTTCGAAATATTGATCCTGGAGTAAACTTTCTTTTAAATTGGAAATATCAGGAATATGGTCAAAGTCAATAGTTAGGAGCCCTGAATGTTTTCTAAGGTTCTTATCATTCCTTTTAGAAAATTCACCAGAAAAAGTAACATAATCGAAATTAGAGGCTTTGTATTTCCGAGCTTTTTTAACGTCTTGAATTTTGCGTAGAGTACTTGTACACGTTGCAAAATCAGTTCCTCTAATGAGGTGGAACACCTCAACCAAAGAGGCTTGCCGATTTGGGATTATATTGGTTACAGGTTTTTGAAAATAGCTGAACACGGGCGAAGCCTGTGTTAAGGTTTCAGGAAACTCAACCGTAGGTTGGAGTTCTTCCTGGTTGTAAAAGCTGTTTTTTTGACCAATACGAAGATGTAACTCTTCATTTAATTTTAGTAATAAATCCTCATCATTCAAGGTTTTAAAATGATAGGATGCAAACTCAAAAATATCTCCTTTAAAATCGGTTAGTTCAGTGTCATAGTGCCGGGCAACATTATCAACAATATTTATTTGTAATGTATCCTTACCGCCATTAAATGGGTTACGGGTTATCCCGCAGTCCCTTCCCTTTAGGGAAAGGACTGATTTAGGATAATACTGCCGTAGGATGTAGGCATAAACTTTTAACCCATAATGCGTTTTGTTTAGAATTGCTTCTTTACTTATTTCCATCGCATTTGAAATTTGGGTTATAATAATTTGCCTGTAACAGCTTTTCTATGTCCGATACCTTGTAATAAAATTTTCCGCGAATTTTACTGTATGGTATGGTTCCATTTGAACGAAGCGTCTGCAAGGTGCGCTGACTTATGTGGAGCGTTTGCATTACGTCTTGGTTGTCAATCCACGTATCTTTTAGGCGTTCTGCTCTCGTTGCCCTGATGATATCGATACGGTCTTTAATGTCCTTTAGCTCTTGGGAGAGTGCCTGGAGCAAATCAATTATTTCTATCATAGCTTTACCCTCCCTTTCTTGATTAGATAGTTAGCTGCTTCCTTGTCGATTTCCTCTTGGGTGGTATTGCGGTTACGCAATAGCCACTCCTCTAATTCGGCACGATTGAAATACAGCTTCTTACCATTAGGTTTGTAATGTGGAATAGTGCCGGCACTTGTAAGTTTATACAAGTGGGATTGTGATAGTTCTAAGTACTTACAAGCTTCATTGAAGTTGAGTACATTTTTCAGAATGATGTTCTGATCTAATACGTGCTTTTCTATAATTTCAAGCCTTTTTAATATCTCTTCCATTTTATTTTGGATTAAAGAATTAGTAAAAGACTTTTGGCCAAAAGTCATATTCGATTTCCGAATACAGGGCTAAAGTAGGGTGACTATTGGGCTGTTATGGGGTGAAGGAAGTAGGTGCAGTGTAGAGTGCAGAGTGCAGAGTGGTAGAACAAAGGAAAGAACCCTTGTTAAGATAAAACAAGGGCTAAAGAAAAATAGAAAAAGAATAAGAAGTGTAAAGTGCAGAGTAACCTATTTTAATAGGTTTACAATGTTATCGATTTTGTCACCAGTGAGATTTGGTCTTTTTAATGACCTGAACTGATTTCGTTGAAACGGTTGGCCGTTTTCATCTACGAAACAGATTACTGTGACTTCCCATATTTTTAGTTTTAAGTATTCTACTAACTTTAAATCAGTATGAATACGTTTTATAAAATAGTACAAATCACTTGGCAAACCAGTCCAAGTAATAGGAGTATTAATTTCTGTCCCTGAAAAAATCTTTTTAAATGATGAAAGATGTGTGTCTGGATGAATAAAGTTATTATGCTTTAGGCTAACCCATAGATCTTGTAGCTTATCGGGGTTGGTGTTGTACTGCTTGTAAAAGAAAGAATAGAATTGAATAGGCTTTTCTTTTAAATTCGCCTTAGGCCTTAGAGATGGTTCCGGCTCAACTTCTATAATCTCATTTTTCTTGATGGGAAGCTTATCGGGAATAGGTTCATTAAGAAGCTGCGTATAAAAGTCCTCTACAATAAACTCATCGTTCACCCATTCTTTAAAGGTTTCCTGTACTTCCAGATATAGCTGCATAAGTGCAATTTTGAGCAATTGCATTATAAAAGTATTGGCTTTATGTTCCTGATCTAATTGATAGGATGTATTTTTTGGGTCGATATAGGAAAGTGTAAAATCCTTTTCTTTCAAAAGTTTTCCAAGGTCTTTTAAATGAGTTTTTAAACGCTTGTTTAAAATATCGTTTAGGTAATAATGAATGAGGTTCTCGTTTCTATCTTCATCCATAGCCTCATAAATGGTATCAAAATGGGATTTGATGGCATTGCGGATTAAGAGATTGTAATACTTGGTCTTATAGTCAAATGGCCGTTCAAATTTAATTTCAAATTGCAGAGGATGTCTTGACCTGTATTCTTTTAAGCTATGGAATTTGGAATAGAATATTTCATCTAAGCTGTTATGATCCAGCCAAGGACGTAAACCGTGGTTTAAAATCTCATCTAATACTTTTATACGAACACTCATAAGTCAAGTTGTATTTTGTTTGCTGCTTCCTTCTTCTTTTCGTCAATAACTTTAGCATATATCTGGGTGGTTTTTAACTCTCTGTGACCAAGAAGTTTTGAAACCGTATAAATATCAGTGCCTGCGGTTAGCTGTAAAGTTGCATACGTATGTCTGGCGCAATGAAAAGTAATAGTTTTAGATATACCGGCTTTCATTACCCATTGCTGTAATTTTAGATTATGCCAAGCGGAATATTTTAATCCTTTGAAAACTCTTTCGTCCTTATCTTGACGCTCACCAAGTAAGCCGAAGGCTTGCTCTGAGATAGGGAGGGTTTCTACCCCTTGGGTTTTCTTTTGTCGAAAGCGAATGTAATAACCCATTTCATTAGAGTGCTGAACTTCGGACCATAGAAGCTTATTTATATCTGACCACCGCAATCCAGTAAGACAAGAAAATATGAATGCCGTCTTCATTTGGGGGATTTCACATTCTTCTTTAACAACAGCTTGAAGCTCTTGGAGCGTTAAAAATTCTCGTTGAGGTTCTCCTTGTTTAAAGCCATCAACACCTTCTGCCGGGTTAGTGGGAATAATACCATCTTTAACCGCTTGCTTTAATGCAGCTCTGAATTTATTGAAATAGGAATATTTGGAGTTTTGAGATAATGGTTGATTACTTTTTGTTTTTAACTCCTTATCAAGAAAGTGTTTGAAGTCCTGGACAAACTTCCTATTGACTTCTGCAAAAGAAACGTCCATAGGAATAAAGGTTTTTAGATGCTTTAGCATACTATCCCAATTCCCATAATTTCCCTTACTATCCAATCGTTTTTCAGTAAGAAGCTCAATATAGTTGGTGAAACTGCCTTTTAGTTTTTCATTATCGCGAAAACCATAGACACCATTTTGGATTTCAATTTGTCTTTGCGCTCGGATAGTTTCAGCTAATTGAAGGGTTTTTTTGTTGACTTCTTTCTGTTCTTTGGTTTTAGCCGTAGGATCGAGATAGAGTTTAAGGTATTCGGTTTTGCGTTTTCCTTTGTGGTAATAATCCAGATATAGACTGGTCATACCACCTTGATTGCGTTTTCTTAGTGTTACCTTCATTATTGAAAAAGTTTATCGATTTCCGTTCTCTTAATAATGGTACGTCTACCAATCTTCCCTGCTTTAATATTCCCGCTCTTAATCTGTCGGTATATCGTCATTCGGCTTGTACCTAACAATTTGCAGGTTTCATCGATACTTAAGAAGTCCTTATGCTTTAGTTGCTCTTGATTGTATTCCATTCGTTGAACACTAACCGGGGCCACTTGCTGAATTTTTTCATCACGCTTGCGTTTCTTGTAATTTCTGGAAGCGCACTTGTGACTACAGAATTTGGTTACCGTAGTTCGCGCGGTAAAGGAATTTCCGCAATCTTGACAAATTTTGAGTATTTCGATGTTGCTGCTCATTGTTTAATCTTTTCGGGCCTTTATCTGTCACTGGATATATCTGAAAATATCAGAGTGTATTTGTATGTAACATTATTTCGCCACGCACTAATAAATCTGTTGCTAACAACAGATTTGTTGCTGTCAGCAACAAATTAGTAACGAAAGATAAGCAATAATAGGCAAATTAGCAACAAGAAAAGGAAGATAAAACTTCTTAAAGTCAAGAAAAAGAAGGGGTTAGCATATCAAGTGATATGTAATTACTTCCCGATGCAAAAATTTGCGAATATATTTCCCAGTAATTCATCATTCGATACTTGGCCGGTTATTTCACCGAGATGATAAAGTGCTTGGCGAATATCAATGGCCAGGAGATCGCCGCTAAGGTTATCATTAATCCCTTCCTGGACTCTTATGATCTCTTCCAAAGCTTTTAAAAGTGCATCGTAGTGGCGACTATTGGTAACAATAGTGTCGTTGTTTCGAAGTGCGCCGGTATTGACAAAATCCAATAGCCGGGTTTCCAATTCCTTTAAACCTTTTCCACTTTTAGCCGATAAAAGAACGTGGGACCCTTCGACAGAGCTCAGGGTGACCTCGAGTATTTTTATCTTCTCTTCCGACAGATTGTCAACCTTATTAGCTACAATTATTAAATTTTTTAAAGGATATTTATTCTTTATAGTTTCAATTTCCACCATAAATTCATTGTTGTCGCCCTGAGCTTGTCGAAGGGCAGAAACCTGAAACTTCTCCGCATCAAAAAGGTATATAACTACTTGCGCTTGCTCAATTTTCTCAAAAGTTTTGCGAATGCCCAACCCTTCAATAACGTCTTCAGTATCGCGGATTCCGGCAGTGTCAATAAATCGGAATCCGATTCCGCCTATGCTTATTTCATCCTCAATGGTATCTCTCGTAGTTCCGGCTATATCACTTACTATGGCACGTTCCTCATTTAAGAGTGCATTCAACAACGTAGATTTTCCAACGTTTGGTTCCCCCACAATCGCAACGGGAATGCCATTTTTTAAAACATTGCCAAGTGCGAAAGAATCGATAAGTCGTTTTAGTACGTGGGTTATTTTGGAAATAAGCTTTTGGAATTCCTCCCGATTGGCGAATTCCACATCTTCTTCAGCGAAGTCGAGTTCCAATTCTATGAGAGAAGCGAAATTCAAAAGCTCTTCCCGCAGTTTTTGAATTTCTGAAGAAAATCCACCCCGCATTTGCTGCATCGCCAATTGGTGACTGGCAGCACTATCGCTGGCAATAAGGTCCGCAACCGCTTCCGCTTGGCTCAGATCCATTTTTCCGTTTAGAAAGGCTCTTAGTGTAAACTCTCCCGCTTGCGCCATTCGGCAACCCTTTCGGAGGCATAATTGCATTATTTCCTGTTGGATATAATGACTGCCATGACAGGAAATCTCGACCACATTTTCCCCCGTATAGCTATAAGGGTTTTTAAAAATAGTAGCGAGAACTTCATCAATAATTTTTTCTCCATCCTTAATATGTCCCAAGTGAACAGTATGCGACTTCTGCCGGGAAAGATCTTTTCCAGAATTAGATTTAAATAGGGAAGAAGCAATAGTAATAGCCTCTGGCCCGGAAAGCCGAATTACCGCAATCGCCCCGGCCCCAGAGGGAGTCGCCATCGCTACTATGGTATCTGTGTGTGTCATTGAGAGCAAAGGTAAGATTTAGTTTGGGAATTCATTAAAATGAAAAAAATCCGCAAAGAGCGGATTTTTATAGCTGTAAGATTATATTTCAAATTATTCCTTTACGAATTTCATTACAGCTCCTTTTTGGGTTTTAAGTATATACATTCCTGTAGCAAGGGTTTCAACGTTTATACTTTCATTAGGATTGATTATTCCGTCCGCGACTTTCGAAGCGTACATAGAATAAATACTATAGGGCTCGGACATAATTATATTTGAAATTTGAATGGATCCATCAGTTGAGAAAAGAGGTGTTGCTTGTACAAATAGAGGAAACAGTTGCTAATTCATAAAAAAATGAATTAAATTCCAAAATACATTCATTTTTTAAAATTTAATCCGAAATTTGTAATCTATAATTTTCTTAATCTCATTTTAAACTCTAATGATATGATGACAAAAACCTTATCAGGAACCCATTTTTTCCGCAATCTATTTTTTATTGCCAGTTTTCTTTTTTGCGCTTCTTTATTTGCACAAGATGCAGTAAAGGAAAATAAAGGGATTTTTCAATTTGAATCTTCCGAAATAGATTACGGAACCATTCCACATAATGCGGATGGCGTTCGATCTTTCAAATTCAAGAACGTTGGAAATGCTCCCATAGTAATTACAAATGTAAAAGGAAGCTGTGGCTGCACCGTGCCTACCAAACCCGATCACGCCATAATGCCAGGAGAAACTGGAGAAATCGGGGTAAAATATGCTACCAATAGAGTTGGCCCTTTTGCCAAAACAGTTACGGTAACTTCAAACGCAAGTGAGGGGACTGTGGTTCTAAAAATTAAAGGAAAAGTCTTGCCAGATCCCGCAGCAACTCCTGCAAAAGTGGATTCGCATAGCTAGAAATAATCCAACTCTATATTATATAAAAAGCCGTCCCGTGCCTAATATGGGTCGGTTTTTTTATATCCAAAAACGAATTATATTAATGGAATAAAAAAAGTCCACCACTACAGCAGACTTCAATTTTTGATGTTTATTTTCATCCCGCATCCAGCATCCAGCATCCGACTATCCAGCATCCAGAATCCAGCATTTAGATACCTGATCCGGGCATCAAGTACCTGTCTCTAGCCTTAGTTATTCAGCATCACCGGCATTACCAGCATAGTCACTGTTTCTCCTTCATCCAGGCCATCTACTGGAGTGAGAATTCCGGCGCGATTTGGAAAGCTCATTTCTAAAGAAATTTCGTCACTGTTAAGGTTGTTCAGCATTTCGGTAAGAAAACGGCTGTTAAAACCGATTTGGATATCATCACCTTGGTAATCACAAGTAAGACGCTCTTCGGCCTTGTTGCTAAAATCGATGTCCTCTGCAGAAATGTTCAATTCGGCACCAGCGATTTTAAGGCGGATTTGGTGCGTAGTTTTGCTGGAGAAAATGGATACACGGCGAACTGAGTTTAGGAGTTGGTTTCTCTCCATTATCAGTTTATTCGGATTTTCTTTCGGGATAACGGCTTCGTAATTAGGATATTTTCCATCAATCAGACGACATACCATTTCGGTATTGTCAAAAATGAATTTGGCGTTGCTCTCATTATACTCAATGGTAACATCCTCTTCGTTTCCTGCGAGGATATTCTTAAGAAGATTTAAAGGTTTCTTGGGCATAATGAACTCGGCAGTCTGTGATGCACTAAGATCTTCCCGTGTATATTTCACCAATTTGTGCGCGTCCGTAGCAACGAAAATCAGATTTTCCGTGGAAAATTGGAAGAACACACCGCTCATTACCGGTCTTAAATCATCATTTCCCGAAGCAAAAATTGTTTTATTGATTGCGGTTGCCAAAACATCAGCCTGTATTTTAGTGGAAGATGGATCTTTTAGCTCAACAACATTTGGGAATTCTTCAGCATTGGCATAAGCCAGGGCATACTTACCGTGGTTGGAACTTATTTCAATGGTATTATTGTCTTCTACAACAAATGTAAGAGGTTGTTCCGGAAATGTTTTTAAAGTTTCCAGCAATAGTCTTGCAGGTACGCAAACCTTCCCGCTTTCTTTACTTTCAACTTCCAGCTTTGAGGTAATAGTCGTTTCAAGGTCGGAAGCAGAAACGCTAAGACTGTTTTCCTCTAGATTGAAAAGAAAGTTATCCAAAATAGGCAATGTATTGCTACTGTTCAGAATACCTCCCAAAACTTGAAGGTGTTTTAATAAATAAGAACTCGATACGATAAATTTCATTAGCTGTAATTTTTATGAAATAATTCTAAACGGAATTTTAAGTAACTGTTTTTGAAAAATAAGCTTTTTAATTCTTTCTAATTTCTTTATAAACCCTTATGTTGAATGGTTTCACCACAAACAAGGTTGGTGAACCTGTCGAACCACAAGTTTGGTGAGCTTGTCGACCCAAATTATCAATTAAACGCTCCCAACAAAGTTTACCTAGCGGAGTAAAGGTTACCGAGCAAAGTTGAACTATAATGTCAATCAAACGCTGTAAACAAAGTTTACCGAGCGAAGTCGAACTATAATGTCAATCAAACGCTGTAAACAAAGTTTACCGAGCGAAGTCGAACTATAATGTCAATCAAAAGCTCTAAACAAAGGTTACCGAGCAACGTCGAACTATAATGTCAATCAAAAGCTCTAAACAAAGGTTAACGAGCAACGTCGAACTATAATGTCAATCAAAAGCTCTAAACAAAGGTTACCGAGCAACGTCGAACTATAATGTCAATCAAAAGCTCTAAACAAAGGTTACCGAGCAACGTCGAACTATAATGTCAATCAAAAGCTCTAAACAAAGGTTACCGAGCAACGTCGAACTATAATGTCAATCAAAAGCTCTAAACAAAGGTTACCGAGCAACGTCGAGGTACAAATATATTTGAAATGATGTTTTGGTTAAAACAAACTTATCAACATTTACCTAGTGTATTTTCGTTTTCTAAACCACATAAATAGCATTCCAAAAATCGCTAAAAATCCTAGAGGAAGCAGTAGATTGACCATTTGCCAGAGTGTTCTTTGTTGCATGGTTTTTTGATTATCCAAAAATGGAACGGCAATTTGGCGCGTTCTAATGTTTATAAGTCCGCTGTCATCCAAAAGATAATTGACCGTGTTCAGCAGAAACTCCTTGTTGCCATAAAAGGCATTGGTCCCCTTATCATAACCTAATTCCAGTGGCCGGCTGCCCTGCATTTGATTTTTAATAACGTCACCATCGCTTATAACCACCATTTTGGTTGGCTTCCCATCATCTTCATTTGTAAGTCCATCTTGCAATTTTATGGGTTTGATCCTATTTTTGAAAACAGAAGTGAATTTTCCTTCCAGCAGGACTGCCAAAGGAATTTCGCCAGCATTATATTCATTCGGTTTTGGACCCTCATTTACAACTCTCAGATTATTGGGAATTTCCCTGTCATAGTCAATTTCGAAAGGAAGACCTACGATTTTTGACAATGGGGAAGTGGAAAGAAGTACTGTTTTCTTTATCCCATTTGGAAGGGTGTCTATAGCACTTGCAAAATCAAATTTTACTGCTTCAATATTCGATACTATGGGATGATCGGCGGTGCTACTGCTCAGCGGACTAAAAAACCAGGGATATTTTTCAAATTGCGATTCGCGATCCTCGCCACTTGCCAAGAGAATGGGCGCAGAATATACGTCTTTTACCAAATTGGGATTTATCCGGATACCATATTTAAAAAAGAAGTCATTGAGGTTTAAATCCATTCCAAAAACAAATGCTTTTCCAGTTTCCGGATCCAGATGCGTTTGGGTAGCGTCAAGAAGCCACAGAGAATTTCCGCCATTCATAATATATTGATCCACAACGTATTTTTCAGCGTCGGTAAATGCTTCTGTGGGCTGTGCTACAATGATCAAATCAAAATCTTCCAGCGCTCTTAACGTCTTTGAGGGATTGGATGCAACGGAGTCTAATGTAAAAGGGGCAATAAAATAATATTCCTTTAGTGTGGAGAAAAAATCCGCGATATAACGGTCATCATATTCTCCATTTCCCTTAAGTACAGCGACTTTTTTGGATCTTTCGGTAACTAACTTTTTAAATCCATCCGCAAATGCATATTGTAGATTTTGAAGCGAACTGTTCACTCTTTCTTCAGAGGTAGCACCTAATTGATTTTTCAACAAAGGAATTTTAACCGTTTTTCCGTTATGATGGGCAAGGGCCCAAGGATAAACAATTTCTGTACTTTGTTTACCGCCTTCAATGACCGAAATTTGTGCAGGCGTCATTCCGAATTTTTCAAATTGCTGTTGAAAATGTTCCGAACCCTTTTCCGAAGGATTGACGAAATCGAATTTTATATTGGAATTGTAAGAAGCAAATTCGTCCAAAAGTTGCTTTGTCTCGCTTTGTAATCTTTTGAATTCAGGAGGGAAGTTGCCTTTTAGAAATACGTCAACAATGATTGGCGAATCTGCTTGGTCCACAATTTCCCTCGCTTCGTCCGAAAGCGTAAAACGTTTATCTTGGGTAAGGTCGAAGCGTTTGTAAAAGAGACTTCCAAGAAAGTTCAAAAGAATTAAACCCCCTATTAAGATTGCGATGGGAATAGATTTTTTAATCGAAGTTGTCATTATTGTTTCTTCAATTTAAAAATTGTTATTCCTATAAAAAACACGGTCATACTTAGGAAATACAATAAATCCCGAGTATCTAAAACTCCACGTGCTACACTATCAAAATGGGCTTTCATTCCTAATTGTGAAATATTAAATGATGAAGAATTGAAACCTTCAAATCCGTAATAAAGTGCAAAACATAGAAAAACCGCTACGATAAATGCCACAATCTGATTTTGTGAGAGTGTAGAGGAAAAGATTCCGATGGAGGTGTATGCAAATACCAAAAAAAGCAGTCCGATATAAGAACCAACAGTGCTTCCTACATCCAAATTCCCAATCGGATTACCTAATTCAGATATGGTATACACGTAAAGTAAGGTGGGAATAAGTGCGATAATAATTAATATAACAGCTCCAAAATATTTGCCCAGTACAATCTCCTTTAAAGAAATTGGCTTGGTCAAAAGAAGTTCCATTGTTCCCATTTTCATTTCATCACTGAATGCTCGCATGCAAACAGCAGGAATCAGAAAAAGCAAAACCCAAGGTGCAAGTTCAAAATAGGGAGAAAGATCTGCAAATCCCGAATCGAGAATATTGAAATTTCCGTTAAAAAGCCAGAGAAACAACCCGTTAATTACCAAAAACACCGCAATGACCAAATACCCAATCGTACTGGAAAAAAAGGAATTAATTTCACGTTTTATAATTGGTATCATTTTAGGTTTTCCAGTTTCTAATTTCTTGTTTCAAGTTAAAGGCTCAAAATTTGAGATTATAATTAAGCCTGTGGAAGCGCCATCATTATTCCGAATTTATCACTTAAACTCAGGGGATACTCACTAGTGTATCCACGCTCCAAGCTTCCGCTCCTTCGCGGAACAAAGGCTTTGTTTTACTCCACACATCTCTAAAGAGGTCACTTTTTCTGTAATTCTCCAAAGCTTCCACATCTCTCCAACGGCTATAGGTAAAGAAGATTGTATCATCATTTTTATCCCTATACAGTTCCAAAAAGCAACAGCCATCAAAATTGCATATCTTTTCCTTAACCTTATCAAAATTGGCTAGAAATGTAGGCGTCTCCTCCTTTCTAAATGTCATTTTTACAATTCGCGTAAACATATCTCCTATTTAAAGTTGATCCCTGCCGTCAACAATTCAATAAAGACGTGTGAACAAGGATGGTGCGCTAGTCGAAGCATGGGGCCAAAGTTAATGAGTTTATCGACCTAAGTTCTAAAAGCGAAGCCGAGGCACGTTATAATGCATCGGAAACAAAATTAACCGTAAAAGAATCACGGAAACCCAATCCAATTAGGCTTGAGGCTCCTCCCACTGTTGAGGGGTTGCTCTTGTAAATGGCCAATTCCAAATAATTTGAGGAATTCCAAAGAGCCAATTTTTTTCCACCCTCCTCCCGTCTATCCGCGGGAAGATCAAAATTAATGGCGTCGCTATAATTTGCATTGATCTTAGTAATTTTAATAGACCTTGCCGCAATAATGAAATCCCTACCACGTCCAACCTGTTCAAAAAGCTTTTTGCTTATATTGCTTATGGCATTCCCATAATTGTCAATATAGATAATATTTCCAATAATCTGCGAACCGTTCCTGTTCACCACTGGACGGATTCCAGTCATCTCCTTGATTTCCGTTGTGACCTTTCCAATGACATCCAACGTTCCTCCCCGGGCAATATGTCC